>CAZYCQ010000014.1:0-54986 GCA_964645535.1 uncultured archaeon
AGCCTATTTGGAACTTCGATCCTCTCTCTTGTTCCCAATGCATTGAGTGCTGCAATTCTTTCAGCCATTGCTTTGAATCTGCATGGATTGGTGTTCATCCATGAAGTGAATCTAAACCAACTTGAATCAAGGCTCGGATTGGTTGGAGGGATTGGATTTACATACCTTGTTGATTCTATATTGGGTCAGATCAATGTGTATGGAACCCTGATTGGAATGATTATGTATACTCTCATTCTGCTTGGAGGCGGCATTGTGGTACGAATTGGAAAAAATGAGGTCAATCCATCCCTGGATTCCTTTGTTCCATCTTATGGATATTTGATGTTGAATCTTTTGATTCTAGGTGACCCGGGAATATTGGGAACATGGATCATCGATAGTTTTTGGGCGAAATTGATGAATCCGGACATTTATCTTTTTGTCGTATTGGCAGGTTGCACCATAGGTCTCCTATTGTCGGTCCTATTGATGGACAAAACTGCCTTGATCCAATTCCCCTTGATGGAGCTAGCCTTTCTGATTGCTTATGCAGACATCATCTTTACAAAGATGCTTGTAGTTTTCACAATCCCTATTGCCACTTTCCTTTCAGCAAGTCTGATTTTGAACATCCACCCTGAAAAAGAGAGACAAGGTTTGAAAGAACTCGGTCTTGTCCAAGGTCTCTTTTTCATATTCATGTTCCTTTATGTAGCAGCAGGCAATTGGGCATTCATGCCAGCATTTATCGGGACAATCTCCCGAGGGATGGCAGGGGTCTATCTCTTTCTTGCAGGGATCTTATTTTTAGCCGTCATCGGTTTCAGGAGGAGAATGCAATGAAACTTCAGACAGTCAAATTGTATTTTGGACTTGGATGTTTGTTTGCCTTGATCTTTTCAACACCAATGCTTCTTCAGCCATTGATTGAAGAACCAGCCAACAATACCATTACAGTCATGAGTTTCAATCTGCACCAATATTATGTGCAGGATCCATCAGACCTGTTTCTTAAAACCGGTCTCCATACTTTTGCAAAAGTACGTGACCTGATCAGGAACGTAGGGGCAGACATTGTGGGATTACAGGAAAGTGAGGGGGATCGGCTATCTTCCGGTAATCAGAATGGAATCCATTGGTTGGCGGAGCAGTTGGATATGTACTACTATTATGGACCCCCGACATCTGCCCAAATCTATGGAGATGCCATTTTGTCTCGCTGGCCCATCATTGTCCAAGAATGGAAACAACTGCCTACACCAGAAGGTATTGAAAGAGCCATTATCCGGGTTATTATTGATTCCCCATTTGGAGAAATTAAGGTGTTCAATACTCATTTTGAAATTGATAGGTTCAAGGAGGCACAACGCCAACAGGCAAATTTCGTGGTGGATTATGTTGGAGATCAAAAGGCCATGATACTAGGTGATTTCAATACAAGGGCAGATCTGAATGACGAAGCCTATCATATTTTGAACAATTCATTCACATACGGACTCATCGAGGCAGGATTTCATCCAAACTCGACAATTGGGTTCACAGCTCCTGCGGCCAATCCAACCCACAAGATTGACTATATATGGTTGACACCGGGAGATTGGAATGTAGTCCCCAATTCGTATCGTGCCGTCGGTGACCCCCTGACAAGCGATCATCGTGCAGTTGTAATAGACATCAGAATGGGATAAAACATTTTTCGACCATCAGTAAACCATATTTATCAAGTTATTGTCCAGTAGCCTGTTTCAAACCTATTGTTAATATTCAGGAACCTAGATGGAATCATAGTTGCAAAGTTGTTTAGGAAGCCTTATTGTCCAAGTGCTTGAAAAAGATGAAGCATTGAATCTGATTGAAAGATTGACCCAGAGTGATTTGTCCAATTTTGCAGAGTTGAAGGAAAGAAAGGATTTAGAGTGGTTGGTAAATCAAGGGATTGTGCAATCCCATCAAGGATGGTACTCGCTTACTGAACTTGGATATCAATTGTCAATTATGATTGAAGATCTGATTGCTTGGGCCGAGGACTGAGAACCATTTTCCACATGGTCGAGAAATTCATTGATCATTCGTGAATGGTCGGGATGGAACTCCATTTTCGAATGGAGAGAATTTGGTACGAGCCAGTACCAATCATTCTCTTTCAGGAGGGAGATATTTTTTTGGAAGTCTCGTTCTGGAGGGAACATGGAATCTTTTGCTCCATGGATCAAAAAAATAGGCATGTCTAATCGAGGAAGAGTAAATTTTGGTTCGATTTCCTTCCAAGGAAAGTCCATTCGAAGTATAAGTACAACAATCCACCAATAAAGAATTCTAGGAATATGGAGAACACGCATGAAACCCTCGTACATTCCACGGATATCATGCAGTAAAGCCTCGGCAATAACTGCCCTGACAGGTTTTCTGGAGGCGAAGATTGTTGATGCCAAGGCACCAAATGAAAGACCATGGACAATAGGAGATTCAATACCCTCAATTTCACAAATTTTCATTGCATGTTCCGCAAACCAGAGAGCAGTTGTTGTTTTTCGATATTTGCTTTGTCCATGCGACCAAGCATCCACAAACACCAAGGAATAACCGCGATCCCAGTAGATTTCTCCTCGAGAAACCATTCTTGCAGAATTTCTCCCCCATGAGTGAAGAAGCACGACCCAGCGGTCATCTACTTGATTTGGGTTCCTGCAAATCCAATAACGGATGCCTTCGGGTTCAAGCCATCCTTTCTTCAGACTTCCATCTTCTGCAGTTCCAAACGGGATGAGATAGTCTTTTGATCTCCAAATGAAAATATTGTTGGTCAGCATCCAGAAAACGATGATTACGGAGATTAAATACAGAACCACCACTGTAATGATCAAAGTGGAAAGAAACGACATTAAGCAGCTTTGAGAAAAACCATTACATTAGTTTTCCTTCCGAGGGCATTTGATCCTGATGTGAACTAAGACATTCTCAATCCACCATCAACTAAGATTGAGGTACCCGTTATATAGGAAGATTCGTCTGAAATGAGAAAATTGATGAGATTGGCCACTTCAGACGGGTTGCCAGCCCTTCCGAGAGGAATTAGGTTTAACAGGAGATCCATTCTTTCTTTGGGAATTTTTGCGGACATTGGAGTTTCAATAAGACCAGGGATTATGCAATTTATTCTGATCCCATACCGGGCAAGTTCTCTGCTTGCAGATCGAACCAATCCTTGAATTCCTGCCTTAGAGGCACTGTAATTTGTTTGGCCAAAGTTTCCGTTGAGGGCTGCGGTGGAACCAACCATGACGATTGAACCTTTTCCTTGATTCCTCATATGTTCAGCGCATCTCTTCAGGACATTGAAACTCCCTGTTAGGTTTGTGGAGATGACGGAATCCCATTCTTCTTGGCTCATTTTGAAAAGGGTTCTATCTCTTGTAATTCCTGCAAGGTTCACAAGTCCCGATATGAAAATGTTTTCATTTTCCAATTGATCAAAAAGGGCATTCACCGAATCCCAATTGGAAACATCAATGGGAAGGCAATGCTGACCGGAAAGTTGAGGGATATCCGCAGAAATAACATTGTATCCTGCCTCTTCCAGTCGAACGACAGTTGCCTTGCCAATCCCACCTAGAGCACCAATTACCAGAACGTTCATCTCAACACACCCAATTTGTCGAAACTGCGTAAAACAGAAAGTTCTTCCTTGCTTGGAGGTTGAGTCGTAGGAATTTCAGAAGGAATGTCGAAATCAAATCCAGTATTCTCAACGACAGTATCCAGTGACACACCCGGATGCAAGGATTTCAATGTCCATTTTCCATTCCACTCGAAGACGCAAAGGTTAGTCACAAGAAGTGCAGGTCGGGAACCACCATTCCCCACAGCACCAGGTCCGGAGACATATGAAACCTTTTCGACCAATGACCGAGGAGAATGACCTAATGTGTAGAGATACATCCGACCGGCTTTAGGGAGAAAGGGGAGTCCCACACTTCCAGGCCCACGTAATTTCCACCCGGTATGACTTGGAATACCTCCAAGATTTGCACTGCCTATTGAGTCTATCTGAAGACCTCCAGCGAAGAAGAAATCGATCTTGGTCATCTCAATTCCAATTACCTCGTCCATCGAGAGTCTTGCAATAGCTCCCTTTGACATTTCATAATCTGTCGAAGATGGATAGAGAATTCCATGAGGATTGACATAACCGGATCCTCCTGCAATCCATCGGAGATTGGGGGCATGCAAAGCTTCAGCAAGCCGCATTGCAGCCATGGGGATTTCTGCAACGGCACCACAGATCCCAATTTCACCATCTCTTATTTCTCTGCTGAAAACACACGCAATCAATTCTGAAATGGTGTAGTCACCATCATTTGGAGTACCGGTGAGTTCTGTCAGAAAAGTCTGTTGTGAAAGGAATTTTTCCTCAGAAACATTCCTGAATTGATTGATCCAATTTGAAAGAGCATTTGGGTCCTTTGAAGCCTTAAGATATTCATGGATAGCAACCTCATTGTAGGCATAAACACCATGGGAAGAGGTTGGGAATGCGGCTCCTCTAAGAGGGATAACGTAATCAACCATGAATCCGGGAATAGTGACCAGTCGAGGATCGACCTTATCGATTAGATAATCACAGGTCACTATTGTAACTTTTGCGGCTTCAGCCATTAAACGATCCAATACTACAGAGCCCAAATGCTCACAATCGCCAGTCTTGGTTGCCCGCTGGACATGGATTAATGCAATATCAGGCACA
The DNA here is from genome assembly GCA_964645535.1 of uncultured archaeon. GTDB lineage: Archaea > Asgardarchaeota > Heimdallarchaeia > Heimdallarchaeales > Kariarchaeaceae > WAKA01. The sequence goes on from CAZYCQ010000014.1 coordinate 4,727, forward strand.
AGAGCCGGAACGGCATAGACTTCCGTTCCAGTGAATGGATCGGAGACTTTCCGGTAGTATTTCGATTGGGAAGGGATGTCAGAGGCTTCATGTATTTCTTGGGGAAATGGGTGAAAAAGAAGCCCGTTGGCAGCAGCTCGAAGGCCATAGATTGGAAATGCTTCACATACATCGGGAGCTTCGACCAGTCCTTGCTCAACAGCCTTCCGGTAGTTGGGAGCCAAGCCCCACATTTCCATTCCTACATAGGGAGCCAAGATTTTCTTTACTGCCTTTGCAGCCACCAGTAGATCAATGGGAAGCCCTGTAGAAATTGATCCCAAAACCGTGAGATTTTTTGTCTCGTTTCTGATGATCTGTCGTATAAGGGACATGGGGCCATTATGGGAATGGACACCACCTATTGCGACGAATGATCCATCAGGAACCAAATCTTTGGTAACTTGCTCAATTGTGATCAAATCCGCCATTCAGCCGACCCCTATAGTTCCTTACCGCATACTCCACAATGCCTGAAGTTTTTTGGAAGACCCTTAGCTCCGCAAGATTGACAAGTTTTTGATGGAGGGCCCCACATCAATTCAGAAGACCCACCATCTCTTGCAATTTCTCGGATCATTCGATAGTTGGGAGGACGTTTCTCAACGAAGGCAGTCATCCCTTCATATGGTTCCCAATTGGCATAGTGCAGTGTCAACCATTCCTTGGCATGGTTGATGGTTTGATACCATGAGAAATTTTTCCAGAAGTTGACCTGTTCTTTTGTATATCGGCTACATTCAGGGAACTTTTCAACGAGTTTTGCAGCCATTTTGTCCACAGCGGCATCCAATTCCTCGTAAGGAACAACTTGATTGACCAAGCCCCATTCCATTGCCTTCCTTGCAGGAATAGGTTCGTTGAGAAAGAGGATTTCTCTTGCCCGCCTGTCACCGACAATGATTGGAAGCCATTGAGTCGCACCCCCTGCGGCAACAGAGCCGACCCTTGTTCCGACTTGACGAATTGTCGCATGTTCCGCGGCAATTGCAAGATCACAGGCCATGTTCCATTCATTTCCCCCTCCAGCAACAATTCCATTGATTCGGGCAATAGTGGGTTTACCAATGTTTCTGAAACGATCATGTGCCTCAACAAAAAGGGACATCCATTTGTAATAGTCTCTTGGTTTTTGGGTGAAGATACTTTGGTATTCTTTGACATCCCCACCTGTGCAAAATGCCTTGTCTCCTGCACCAGTAAGTATCACAACAGCTACTCCATCATCCCACATGGCATCCAAAAAAGCCTGAGACATTTCACGTAATGTTTCAGTTGAATAAGCATTGTAAACATGCGGACGATTGATTGTCACCTTTGCGACAAATTTGTCTCTATCCTTTTCATAGATTATTTCCTTGAAATCGTATTCTTCAGCATCCTTTGGTTGGAATTTCTCCTTGAATGTGTAGTCACTCATAATGGTTACCTCTTTAATTTATGTTTTTGATTTTTTGGAGTCGTTGAAAACCAAGACGTGCTGCACCAATGGCAGCGGAGAAGTGTGCATTCGGATCGGAGATGACTTCATGATCCAGAACCTCATCCAATGCCTTTTTCATGGCAGGCATGTGAACCAAACCACCTGCCAAAAATACAGGGGCATCCAGCTTCACTCTTTTCAAGAGGGTTCCAGCTCGATCTGCAATACTCATGAATACACCCATCAGAATATCTTCCACAGGAATCCCTTGCGACACATGGTTGATGATTTCGGTTTCAGAAAGCACTGCACAAACACTTGATATTTTCTGGGGGTTCGTACTTTTCATGGCGGTTTCGGAAATCCGATCCATAGGGACGACCAAGTATCGTGAACATCGTTCGATGAAACGTCCGCTGCCTGCGGCACATCGTTCATTCATCTTGAATTGCACAATCTTGCCCCGCTCATCTATCCGGATGGCACGTGAAGACTGCGTACCGATATCCAAAACGAGTGTGGGAAGATACTCATCATAGACAAATTTTGCCCCGCGACCGGTGGTAGTTAGATCACTGATCTGGATCTGTCTTTCATCCATCATATATCGTCCATAACCGGTAGAAGCGATGTAATCAATATCATCCCTAGAAAGTTTGGCTTTCTCAATCATTTCATTTAGAATTCGTGTTGCCATTTTACCGGGGGATCCTTTGGTGGGATGAATGGATCGGACAAGGATCTTTTCATTATCCTCAAGAAGAATCCCCTTTGTGGAACCGGTACCGATGTCAATCCCAGCCGTAATCATGGTTTCACCTCCATTGGCATGAATGCAGGATCATTTCCTTTTTCAAGTTCTTCTAATGCGAATAGAGCACCACCAATTGCACCGAACCATTGGGACAGGGGAGAGACATTGATTTTTCTTCCCAACCTATCTTCAAGTGCACGTACCATGCCCGTATTCCTTGAAACCCCTCCGGTGAAGGTGATCTCGTCTACAATCCCGACCCTTCTCATCAATGAGATCGATCTTTCTGCAATGGAATAATGGAGGCCATTGACAATGTCTTCTGGTTTACGACCCCGTGCCAGTTGATTGGAAACTTCCGTTTCCGCAAAAACAGTACAGGTACTGGTTATCTTTACAGGTCTTTTGGATTTTTCCGAAATCGGACCCAAATCACCAACGGAGAAACCCAGTGCATCAGCACAGACATCCAAAAATCTCCCAGTCCCAGCGGAACACTTGTCATTCATGCTGAAATCAATGATTTCACCGTTCTCTCCAAGACGGATTGCCTTTGTGTCTTGCCCACCAATGTCAAGAGTGAGCCGGGTTTTGGGGAAAATGAATTGTGCACCCTTTGCATGGCATGAAATCTCAGTGACGATCAATTTTCCGAAACGAACTTTTAATCTCCCATAACCGGTACCTGTAATGAGGGCAACCTGATCGCGATTGATTCCTGCATCTTCACAGGCTTTGAGGAATGCTGTTTCAGCGTCTTCAGCCACTCTCGGAGAAACATCCTGCAATGATTTTCCGATAATGTTCCTTTCAGCATCCAATATGATCGCTTTTGCGGTAGTACTCCCTACATCTACGCCTGCAACATATTCTGCCTTCATTGTCTCACCTTTTCATCTTCAATGCCTCGAAAAAGGCATCAACTCGATTGAGAATTTGTGCTTCTGCCCAATATCGAGGGTCTTGGTGGTCTGATTCCACATAAAGGGCAGGATAACCAAGTTCGTTGATCACATAGTCCCGAAGATCACCCTGCCCTGCTGTGAAACTTCGACAACTTTTGATCCCGTGAATGACCAAGGCATCGGCCTGAAAATCCTTGAGATATCTTTTGATGGTTTCTCGCCGGAAATCCCATGAAAGATTGCAATAACTGAAGATGCTGTAGCGGGCAATGCTTTCCCATGGGTTTGAAGGATCGTGCCGCAATTCAGGAAGATCAAACATTCCGCCAACTTTTGGATAGGTGGCTGCGACTGATACTGCATTCCATTTCTTGAACATATTCCAGAATGAACGATAGCCAGGATATGGGGGAACCCCCTCAATGACAGTCCTGAATTCCTCATTTTCAATGGGTCCAATCCCATGAGCCACGCGTTCGTCCAGTTCCATATTCAGAAGTTCGTAGAAGTCTGCCGCTTCTTTTGTACCTCTTAATGCATTAATGGGAAACATGTAAAAGATAGATTCGAAATATGCATCGATTGGAGAAGGTACATGTTTTGCCATTTCAAAACTTCTTCCCCATCCATCTTCGGCTTTTCTGGAGTATGTCAACACCTCCTTGAGTCGGTTCATATCGAATGTGATATCGAACAGTTGTTCGATCTTCTCTACCATTTCCTGAAGCTGACCGATTATGTATTCAATATCCTCTTTCTGTGGGTCATTGAATCTATGATATGGTACATCAAGCATGATCAAGGGAACCTTATAGAATTCTGCCAATGCTTCCCACCATTTGGCATAGACAGAACACCCAGAATAATTGCAAACCAAAAGATCGGGTCTGGGAATCTTTCCCATATCACTTTCTCCTCCCGATAGATGTGTAAGTCCAATATCTGTCTTGACATAACCGCAAACATCCAAACCATATCCAATGGATTCAGCCTTTAGGATATATTGTAATGATTGGTGCCTAATAGCCATTGTAAGAGCTGTGATTTCTGGCATGTAAACTTGGAAACCCAAGGCTCTCAGAAGTTCAGCAGGATTTCCACCTACAAAAAGGTAGACCACAGGTTTGGTTACATCCTGCCGATAGAAATCTCGGACAAGTTGCCTCTGCAATTTCCGTGCAGCACCTGCATATTTGAGATCTTTTTTTTCGGAAGCAACTATAGTTTCCATAGTTCAATCACAAATTCGTACTATTTAACTCCTTAGTGCCCCGAATATCGAAAATTACTATACCAAAATTACTTTATTTGCGTTTCTCCGAAGCCGAAAATCGCACGAGGTGCACTAACTTCATGGGAGGATGGGTAGATAGGAAGATGTCCAAAACATGTGTTTTTGAGAAATGGTTTACTAAAAGTAAGATTCAATCGAATAGCAGAGATTCCACAAAGGTTTCCAATGAAAGCCGGATATTTTCATATCCAGAACCTCGTTCTTCAAATTCAATGTGCACACTTGGGATTCCTTGTTCCTGCAATGCCTGTTGTTGCAACACCAAGTCATCCAAAGCAGGTTCACAGAATTTGGCAGTCAGAAAGATAACTCCATCGGCATTGGCGTTTTTGACGCGTTCTAGAATTACAGCTCCTTTTTCACCTTCGTGAAATCTGGTAGCAGTTTTTGCACCTGCCTTTAGGTAATGGGCAGCTAAGGCTTCAAGAGGGTTCTCATCAACATTGACAGGGGTCTGATAGAATCTTCGGCCAATCATAAAATCATCATCAATAACATAGCACCCAACCTGTTCAATCAGCCGAATAATGTCAATTGGGGGCTGTTCACAGAAATTGCCGGTAACCACCACTCGGATTGCGTCTTTTTTAGTTCGAGAACTCTTTTCGTATTTAGTCAACTTTTCTAGAAGCAGGGCATTGTGCTGAACAACATCCAAGTTTGATCCAATTCTCATAGTCAGATAAAGATCATCGAGGGGAACCTTCCAAGGCTCAGTTGACCGGAGTTCGTATAACCTGCGGTAGAGCTCCCGATTTTCATTGTAGAGTGTAATTGCATTCTTCAGTCGTTCCATATCAAGATCTTCCTCTGGGAAAAGAGTCTTTACCATTCTTTGGAATTCATTTGTCAGGTAAGGAATCGAGTGTTGTGATTGGACGTTTTGAGCCAGATGGAGCATGTAAACTGGTTTCGAAATTCTTCGGCTGAAAATTCCAGAAAGATTGCGTGCCACATCACAGATAAAGGGGAATACAAAACCGTCAAATGCATTATTGAATGGTTCATGTGATAGAAGAAGTTCTGTAGTTGATTTGGATATACTACAAATGAACGACCCGAGAATGGCATCTGCGTGGCTGATCGAAATCTCCTCCCCTCCCCCATAGATATTTACCGGAAGATGCCCAAATGCATAAATCAATTCGTGAGGAACATAAACTGGAAAGGTAGCAATGGCCTTTTTTCCAGGATGGGCTTTCTTCCACTTGTGAACCTCCTCAAAATCTATATCATAGGTAATTTCTTGCAGATTTGTTAGGAGAGGAACAATATCTGGAGATGCAGAAGTGGTCATAGATAACTGATGATTACATATGCTTATTATAGTTTTTGGGGAGGAATGAATTTTTTTGGCTAATGATCACCTATAGTTACCACAGTTCTGATGCCTCTACCGCCCCTCAGTTCATGGAATGCTTCATTGATTTTCTCGAGAGGATAACGAGAGGTTACAAGAGGCTCTAATTTCACCTTTCCTTCCTTTACCAAATGGATGACTCTTGAAAAGTCTCTGGGAGGACATCCTAAACTTCCAAGCACTTCCAGCTCACGAAACATGACCTTTCCTGAATTGAAGCCATCCCATTTTTTGGGAGAATACCCCACTAAAACCAATTTACCACCTGCTGAAAGAAGGTCATACCCCATTTGCTGGGTTTTAGGATTGCCTACAACCTCAAATACAACATCCACTCGTGAAAAAGACGATTTCAGAACTGTCTTGGGATCATCGTTTTGTGGATTAATGGTAACATGAGCACCAAGTTTCTGTGCCAATTCCAATTTGTCATCTTGAAGATCAATGGCAACCACTGTTGCACCCGCAACGCTCAGCATTTGGACAACGTTGATTCCAACACCTCCACAACCGATGACCACTGCAATGTCACCGGGGGTTACTTGGGCTCGATTGAAAACGGCATGGTATGGGGTAGCGATTGCATCAGCAATAATCGCGGATTCAATCAGAGGCAGACGTAAAGGAAGTTTAACAATATCCCTTGCAGGAACAGCCACATATTCTGCAAAAGCACCATCAATATGATTCCCCAACATTTGCTGGTTTTGGCACAGGGTTTCTCGACCATTTCTGCAAGCAAAACAGGAACCACAAGTCAAAACGGGGGGGATAAGAACCCTATCCCCTTCTGTGAAACCAGAGACATTTTCACCGACCTCCACAACATATCCGCTAGGTTCGTGCCCTAAAATAATTGGTGGTTTTTTGAATGTAGGAACTCCTTCAAGATATCCTTCATCAGTATGACACACACCGCATGCCATGATTTTGACAAGGATGTCTTGAGAAGAAGGTTGGGGAATGTCAATGTCGCGGATTTCCAATGTTGGAACCCCAGTATAGACTGCTGCCTTCATTTGTGATGTCATGGAACCCCTTAGATACAATACTATTTATACCATTCTTGGGAAGAAATCCAAGTTTGTCAAGTTTGTCCCTATTGGAAGGAAAAGAAACATGCATCCATAGTCTCATGACAGGGAGTTTATTTAGGCAACTGAACGGAGAGGCATATTGAAACCGGAAGATTATCGAGGGTTCAGGAAGTTTCATAGCGTCCCTTGCAAAGATGGGATAAGAGTTAGAGTAATTGAATTTTCACCAGCAAAGGCAACAGCAAAACCAGTTCTTTTCATTCCGGGATGGGTAACAAGACTGGAAGTGATGTATGATGTCATCAAGGTTCTTCTTGAATATGGATTTCCAGTCTATTACTTCGAGAGCAGAGACAAAAAATCCTCTGAGATACCCGAGGAATTACTAAAACCAGAAACGTTTACGATTGCGGAACAGGCTGAAGACCTTAGGAAAACTATTGAATATCTTGCATTTCAGGACAGAGATTATTATTTGTTCAGTAGTTCATATGGCTGTCTTCTGGCCACACATCTGCTGAACCTGAATGGAGTTCCGTTTCCCAAAAAGGCTGTTTTGGTGGTGCCAACCCTTGAGATCAAATTTTCGTGGTGGCAAAAGCTTCTCATTAGAATGCCAAGGGTTTTAGAAAAACCTGCAATTTCAATCGTTGAATTGTATATGAGAAAAAGGTTTGCCAATCCAAAAGAACCGGAGGAGCATTATAAATTCAAAGCACAACTTTATGAGTTTGATTTGAGGAAGGTTCAGCTTACAGCAATCGCATTGGATCGACATGGTGCCCAAATCAAGAAATTCAGGGGATTGGAAGGAAAAACCTTAGTCATTGCAGCCAGTCTTGACCTACTCCACCCAATAGAAAATGTCGAACAGCTTGCTGACGGGATGGGGGCAATATTCCTAGACCTTCTTTCCAATAAATTCACACATGGTGAATTAGGAGGGAGGATAATAGCCCATTTTTTCAAGGAAGAAAAATTTGATCCCACTCCGATTCTGCAAAGTGATGCCAAGTATCAAGATTTTTTGTCCAAAGAATAGGTTGATTGGACTCATCGCCATTTCAAGATGATCAAGAATTAAAAACGTTCATTAATTACAATGCAAGAAGCAGTATGCACAATCTCCATGAATTCAGAATGGGAAGAAGGCGATACAATGGAGAACAGACCAAACGAGGCACATAGATTGACTGCAATCGGCGAAAATTCCTCCCAAGAGTGCAAAATACGGAGAATCATTTTGGTGATATCAAAAATACTATTTCTGCACCACTCACTTCGACACTTAACCAACAAAAATGTGCAAATTAGACATCCACGGACAGCAAACATGCCTTGCTGACAAATTGTGTCCCTATTCTTTGAGCGTCTTGAGCATCCCACCAAGACCAATCAAAAGAAAAATGCCCATAACTGACGCCATAAGCGCACCCAAATCGAGGAACAAGAGAATGACAAAAAGAATTGCAGAAAGGTTGAATCCATACACAAAAATCTTGTGGGAATTTGTAAACAGTTCCGTAGGCGATCCATAGACCTGTAACATAAGAGCGAAGATGGCATTTGCTGCTATAATGAGAAAAACCAAATGACTTGATGCAATAAAGAGGTGGTCGGGGACAGCTTTGTCCTGAGAAAGAAACCTAACGACCATATAGACAAGAAAGGCAGCATAGCCGACAATCCCCAATAGTGAAAATGTCAAATGTGCCTTCTTTTCATCCTGAAAGCCAATTTCCTTGGCGCTCATAATCACATGCACCAATGTACCTATGACAAAGAGCGGAAGTGAAAGGTTCAATAAAATATCATTACCAAATCCCACCCCTACACCAATCACAATCCCATAACCAGCAAAGAAGTAGGTCTGGATTCCAATGCCTTCCCTACCATGAACAGCTTGGGCAAAACCAACTGAAGCAAGCACCAGAAAACCCCCTTCCAAAACTGCCGGATGTGCAGATATAAACTCCACAGGAATATCCAAATTCATCATTTGATCAAGTCCATACAAAAAGCCGAACAGAATGCCGAAAAACAGTGTGCCGACAATCATCACAGCATGCACGAATTCGAACGAAGAGCTCCGCTTCATTTCCAATAATATCAATGAGCCGCCGTACAACACACCAATGAATCCGATCAGAGCACCCAACCCTAGCAAAAATGGTTGATCCAATAAATACCTGAGAAGAATGAACACTATGAAAATGGCTATGGCAGAACCTGCAATCCGAAAGGTTGATCTTGATTTCTCCACAGACATGTCTGAAAATGATGAAAGACCTGCAAAGATTGCAAGTGTAAGAAAACCTAAAGTCCCCATATGCGCATGCGCCAAATGAAATCCGTGTGCAGCCAATGATCCAAAAAGATCCCAAAATTCAAAAGCATTCAACATCCCCATTATTGTTACCAATACAAAAAAATACAACGACATCTTGAAACCAAGTGTCGAGTTTGCCTGCAAGTTTTTTGTAGACATATCAAACAAACAAGAGATCAAGTACTTAAGTTTATTGAGAGTAAAATAATTTTAAAACAAGACTAGGATAACCAAGTCACATAAATTCATGGAAAAAAACATGAAAATGAAATGAACATTGAAAACTAAATTTTAAGGAAGAAAAGGATCTCTCCAGTGTTTTTCATATGGTGCCTTCTGACTACGCATCTCCTGAATCTGATAGGGAATGTTGCGGCTAAGTTTAATGGAAAATGTTTCTTACTGCTTGGAAGCCCATTAAAAGTTTCTTCTTCAGTTAGTTTTCACCACAACCATCAGACTAGATTTGTCTTGAAAAATTCAAGCGTCTTTTCCCAAGCATCTTTGGCAGCCTCCTCATGGAAGTTTCTGGAATTGAAATTCAAGAATCCATGACCAGCTCCTTCATACACTAGGGATTTGTGGGGTTTACCCTCCCCTTCGCTTGCCTTTCTGTATTCTTCGACTGCCTCCATTGGAATTCCCCGATCCTCACTTCCAAAGATGCTTAAGACAGGGGCAGAGAATGATTGCACCAGATTGGTAGGAGTGTTTTCAGGGGAACTACCTCGATGTGGAAAACCATAATACGAAACAACCGCCTTGAAAACATCCCATTTTGCATTGGCAAGGTATGCATGTCTTCCACCCATACAAAATCCGATTGCACCAATCCGATTGGAATCCACATCGTCCCGGTTTTTAAGGGTGTGAATGAGTAGATCTGCAGCCCCTAAAATTGCATCATCATTACGAGTTTGGAAGGAATAGGTTCCATTAAGGTATCCATCGGCACCAACTGCAAGAAAACCTGCTTCTGCAAGATCATCACATACTTTTTTTGAGAAATCATCCAATCCATGTGCATGCATGAACAATACAATGGCTGGAAATGGCCCGTCACCATCTGGCTTACTTTCGTAACTATGCACTATAATGTTGTACTTGCCTTTTGGCATGAGGAAAGATCAATTATCCTGAAAAAAGGTTTTCCAAACAGGATAATCTTCAAGGGGAGGTTTCCAAGACACGTTTTCGGAGATCGTCAAGATTGAAGAGATATGTCGTATTGCCGATGTATTTTTTGAAACCCATCCTCGTATTGATCGACAGCATCGGGGCGTTTGTTGCATCATTTCCTGTTACAATAACTTTTATCTCAGGATGTTTTTGAACGATCCAAAGGAACATATGTGCCTTTAGGAGTTTGCCAAGCCCTCTTCCTCTAAATTCCTGTTTGACGCCAGTCAGGTTTTGAAAAGCCTTTTGGGGAATGGAGGGATGGTAGAGGATTTCGGTCAAACCAGAAATTCTTCCGTCAGCTTCGCGGGAAATTAAAGTGTACCACTTGATTCCTCTTTCTTTGTTTCGCTTCTCTTCCAATCGGCGAGATTCAGGAGTAATTGTGATCTCTCCGTCAAAATCACCCAAAGGTTGTTGATTCATCGTCTCCTGATAAACCAGACAATATTCCTCAAGAATCTCATCAGGACAATCCTCAAAAAATTGGAGGGTAATTCCTTCTTTTTTGGCAAATTCAAGACCTTTCATGTCCCATTCACGAATCATGTCCCAGTTCACATCTTTGAGATATAACCTATTTTCTGCCCCTTCCTGGGAGAATTTGCCACCGAACCTTTCACAAAACTTCCGACCAGCATCATTCCATGAATCCCCAAATATGGTTGTGAGGATGGGGTTGTTGGCGGAAGCATCCACAACATGTTCCAAAAGACGTTTGCCAACTCCGTTTCGGCGATATTCCTTCAAAACCCTTACATTGATTGACCCAATGTGTTTATTCTTGGCATACCCAGGAGCCTCTTCCTTCATCCATCCCAAATCACCAGCACCTATGATTTGATCTCCCTTCCAAGCCAAAAAGCGAACTTGCATGAAGTGGGGATGGGGATTCTTAATTTCCTTTTTGATAAGATCACGGGGAATAGGTGGATCATCAGGTGCTCTTTCTTTCCGTATGATCTCTTGAAAGCCAATGTATTTTTCGATTACGTCTTCAGAGGCAGTCAATGGATCGAATGGTTGTACTATAATAGACGCAGTCTCCATTGAAAAAAGAAATCCAACGGCAGTTTTTAAAGTAAATTTAACGGGTAGGTTGAAACAGCATCTCCAAAGTGAAATAAACCAAAGAAAACTTCTGAAAGCATCCCCAATGATGGGGATTGGCCAAGAGATAAAGATCAGATGACCCCCAATAATCTTTTATCCAAAGAAATTCAAATGTGTTAAGAATGAGTGAAGGACTATTATTGATGTTTGGTTACATTTCTGTATGGATCACTGTATTTTTGATTCCCATATTCATTATAGCGGTTATCAAATTTTTTTCCCGAAAGAGATTGGACATTCAATATGCCCTCCTTCTTCTTTCCACCATATTTATTTTTCCGGTTTTTGTGTACGAAAGCATTCTTTTTGTTCATTTGTTTCAATTCCCTCTTCCACTTCAATTTTCGCCATCCCTTCTAAAGCTGTGTTTCGGACTAGGACTGATTGGAATTGTCTTCTACAACCTACAATTCATGTTGATGAAGGATTTCCCCACATTCCCCATAGGATTGATTGCCATTTGGACCGGCATTGCAATTGGTGGAATGATGGTCGCCCTTCGCCTCAACCCTGCTGATCCTGTTCGTCCCATCTTTTATGATCCTTTGACTGGCGGACTGGAATTCGTAATAGGCATGGTTGCCTTCAATTTGATCGGTTATTACATTCTGATCGCAAGTACGATTCAACAGAAAAGAAAAATGGAATTGAGGCTTCCCCATCTTCTGACAATATTGGGGATTGCCATTTATTTCACAGCACCATTTGTCGTGGTTGTACAGAGAATTTTGCAATTGGTTCTACAACCGTTCAATCTCCTGCTCTTCCCGTATGAGCTGGGGCTGTTTCTCCATCTAATTTCACAGGTTTTATTTGATGAAAAGGCATTCTTCTCGACTGAATTGTCATTACGTAGTATTTCAATCATTGAGGTGGAATCACAGACCGTTATTGCAGGGTATTCCCACACTAAGGAAGATTCATGGACAAAGCTCAGTTCGATGGTAGTTATGGCCACGGACTCAATCCTTAAAGAAATAATGAGCATGACATTGCCGTCTGAAATCGGGAAGTACAGAATGACGTACGGTGATACAATTTTCTTGAAAAATGAAAAACATATCATCTTTGCATTATTTGGAGAGGCAGGAAACAAAATCGGGAAGTTTCTAACAGGAAGAATGCTCCAGAACGGCAAAATTTCACACCTAACCAACGAAGAGGAACTAAGAACCTTAATCCTTCAGACATATTATCCCTTTTTCCAGAATCGCAACAAACCAGATTCCAGTCAATTCTTCTTTCAAAAATCATTGAAATGACAGAGGTTCAACAATAGACAAAAATGCATAAGAGATTTTGGCATGTTGAATGAAAGAACTTAAGGTTACCACATCTCAACATTCTGAATTCATCGATATCACAAGTCAGATTCAGGGGATACTTCCTAAAGATCATACGGGAATTGCACTTATTTACGTTCCACACACTACATGCGGCATTTTCATCAATGAAGGGGCAGACCCTGACGTCATGAAAGATTTAAAGAAAAAGATCGAAAGTTTGGTTCCATGGAACGAAACATATTACAAACATCTTGAAGGGAATTCCGCGGCACACATTAAGTCAATCATTGTGGGAAATTCAGTGACAGTCATTGTGGAAAACGGACAATTAATGCTGGGAACATGGGAAAGAATATTTTTGGGGGAATTCGACGGTCCGAGACAAAGAAAGCTATGGATAAAGATAGTGTAGTCCATGAATAAATTTAAAGAGGAAGATTGAGATGGGAATCTATGTTTGGAAAAGAGCTCGAAATAATTGAATTTATACCACATGTAGAGACAAATGAAAGACTCAACCGATATATTGATTTTCAGGAGCGGATCATGAAAGCCTATTTTCCCATGGACATAATTGAGCCTAGGACAATTATGATTCAGGAGCTTCAACGTGCACCCTCAAGGACATGGAAAAACATTCGGTATATCGTTGAGGACAAGCAGAAGATTATTGCAGAGGGACAATTGGGATTTCTTATGTTGAGCCATGACGCCAATCCTGAACGATGTCACCTATGGGTGGTTGTGGATCCGCAATATGCAAGAAAGGGGATTGGAAAAGCCCTTCTTTCAATCTTAAGCGAAAAAGCGAAAATATATGGGAGAACCATATTCACCACAAACATATCTACTGCAACTCCAGAAAAGGCAGGAATAAAGTTGCTCGAAAAAGTGGGTGCAAAAAAAGTTCTTGAAGAGAAAGAGAATAGGCTTTATCGGAACAACGTCAATTGGGAATTTATCAATGAAACAAAACCCAGACTCCTTGAAAAACTCAATAAATATAGGTTTGAATTCATGACATCTAAAGAACATCTTCATAGGATTGAAACAGATGACGCCTATGCGGAAGAACGAGCCGATTTTCTCACAGAGGTGGGAAATTTAGTGCCAAGAGGGGATGCGGATGAAGAGGATGAAGTGGTCACAAAAGAGGATTTACGGAAGGATCTGGAACGGAGTAAAAACTCTCCTTGGGAAACCCAGTTCATCTTTGCTTTCGAAGGAGACAAGATGATTGGACAAACAGGGGTTTTCCATTGGAAAGAAATTGATTTCCCGTATGTTGAAACAGGCCTTACAGGGGTAAGAAAGGCCTACCAAGGACAAGGATTAGCTAAATTGCTAAAATGTATGATTACGGAATACATCTTTGAAAAGTATCCTACAGTCCAGTTCATTGGCACCGAAAATGCAGATACCAACGCGCCGATGCTTTCAATTAACCAAAGACTTGGATTTGAGGAGGCCTATCGCTGGATAAAGTATGAAGGAAAGATCAAAGAAATAGATCTGTTTTTGAATGATCAAAAATCTACGTGAAATGTGGTCAAGAACAGAAAAATCCAAAACTCAGAAACGGGGGTGAGGTCAATACGTTTTTAATTTGAATGAGGAAAATACAATAGCAAGGGAATTTCCCGTGATGAAACAATGAAATTAGGCATCTCTGCACAATTTGTTATTGGTAGCACGGTTTTTTCGGAAACCAAGCAGTTTATGGATCAATTGGGGTTTGTTAAAGTTGAAGAGGGGAAATCACCCAGCAAGGAAAAATTTGTGCTCTATACTGATGGCAGGGCAAATATTTTACTGAATGAAACAGCTGAGTTCGATTATTCAGGGATCATCTATTTCACACCCAATATAGAAGAGGTTGTGGAACGATTGGAGACAGTAGGAATTCCATTGACCATCCAAGAGGATAAGAACGAGATCCGATCTGCATTTTTCATGACAAAGGATAAAATTCCGGTCAACATAATCCAGGCACAGCATGATCTGAAACCAAACCCATTTGGAAAGTCGGTGGTAGACTGGGGCCATTTTGGAGAATATGCAATCAAAGTAGGAGACTTGGATGAATCAATTGAATATTGGGAAAAACTTGGTTTTGAAACTTTATTCAGGGATGAAAAATGGGATTTTGCCATTCTCTCAGATGGCCTGATTATTCTCGGTCTTCACGCTCATGACATGGGGGTCAAATCGGCGTTGACCTATTTCCATCCAGATATGAAATCCATGGTAAATCAATTGAAAGATCGAGGTCTAAACTTTGAATCGGAAACCGAGTATGAGATGAACGGAGAGAAAGCCATCGATGCAGCCATTCGAGCACCAGGGGGACAGGTTTTCTTTCTTTTTACAGGTGATGTTTCGCAAATCGATTCAACCTAGATGTATTTATTAAGAAAGAAATGAAAAGAAGCACATGGAAGGAAAAATCACAAAAGAAACATTGCCAGAAGGTATTTTAGGGATTGTATTGGTCTATTCATTGCTTCGGGTAGTGGGCTCACTGATTCCTTATTATTTATTTGAATTTGCCTTATTCATAGACGTAGTGTTGAAACCTGCCGGAGGAATAGGGCTGATGATTATGGTTCTTATCACCATGAGAAAAAGAGTATCGCGGAAGAAAGGAATCATTGTTTGGTGGATATTGTTCTTTTCTTTTTTGGCACCATGGTTTAGTTTATTCATTTTGATAGATCAAGACCCCTTTTCCATTCCATTGAGTTATATTATAGGGGTCACTCTTTTGGGTGTGGTCATTGGAACGGACATGCAGTACAGACTACCGAACAATTACAGAATAGTTGCATATCCTTTGGCATTGATCAATAGTCTTACGTCTAGCATGATGATTCAATACCTCTTCGTTGAAAACACTGGAATCTCCACCTTCAACCCGTTGGTTTATTATTTGAAGCAGGCAACCGAAATCATCTTTTGGGGAGGATTGTTCTATCTCATCCAAAACGACAAACTATTCATCTTTTCACGTGAAGAAGTAGAAACCGGAGAAAGAGAATCTATCATTGGGGAAGATTTATTGTTTCCAGACACCAAAAAACAGGAATCATGAAGTCAACACTCCATCGCCATTTGGGGGAAGGATTTTCAAATATCCGAAAGACAGAAAGAAACGAAATGTTGCAGAAATAAAAAACATTTCAGGATAGCCGAAAGGAGTGGATGTCAGCAAAAGATCGACAATAAATCCGAAAAGCAATGACCCAATGAATGTCGAGATGCCAAAAAAGAAGGCATGAGTTCCCAAAAACCATCCTTTTTTCTCTTCTTGACCAGATGATCTTGCACATTCCAATGCATAATCTTTTTGGAGGGTCGTGTAGAACCCAAAGGTTAGTCCTGCAATGATCCGGGCAAACAGTAGATGAGTCCAGTCAGTGGCGATTGCAAAAGAGAAGGGAACCAACCAAAGAAGGAACCTTGAAGAATAGAACGATAGCCGGTATGATTTGAACATTTTTTTCAAATGAGGGGTCAAATGCGCCGAAACGCTGAAGCCCAAAAAAGTCACTGCCCACATGATAGTCACTTGTCCAGTAGTGGCAAGGGCATTGGTGACCTTGGGGAAAAGTGGCCAAGCGGTGGACATTGCAAAACCGAATATTGCATCAATTAAAACATATCTTCGGAAATAATTCACTTTCAGGGGTTCAAATAGGGAGGTTCCCGCAGTCTGATCAATCGGTTGAGAGGGAGCCTTTCCAGTAGACGAGAGAATGATGACAGATAAGGCTGCAAAGCCGAAACTTATTCCGGCAATGATAAACAACAAAGGGTATGGGTTAACCAGCAAATCGCTAGCAATGCCAACAATAAGGAATCCTAAACCACCCAAAAGACTTCCAACAGAGGAAATTTGTCCCAGCATTTGTGCCTGTTTCTCACGGCTATAGGTATCACCAATCAGGGCACTGAAGCTAGGCTGGATTGCGGAAAAACCGAGACTATATGATGCATACACCAATATTATCAGGAGAGGTGAAGAGACGCCTGTTAAAGCAATTGAAGACAATGTTGAAAGGAGAAAGCCAAACAGCAGAACGATTGAACGACCTTTCTTGTCAGACAATCGTCCAAAAGCCTGTTGTCCCCCAAAACTCAAGATATTTCTGAAGGATGCAAGAATACCCTGTTCTGTGGCACTGGCACCATTGTAGTCTGCATAGAGTTGAACAAAGGAAAACATGATACGCTCACCAAGATTCTGAAAAGAGGAAATAATGGAATAAAGACCCTTATTTGATGGCACCAATAGTGAACAGTTTATTCTTGGAAATAAGTTTACAGGTATCACACCATGGCAATCAGTAACCATTTTCCGAAGGACGAACCCTTTTATTCCTTTGAATGAATTTCAATTCATGGAAGATAAGCAAATTGCCGTCCAAGACAAGTATGGTCCTGAGGGAATCTGCTTCGGTTGTGGACCGAAAAATCCCAAAGGTCTGCAAATCAAGAGTTTTTGGGAAGGCGATGATTTCGTATTGAGGTTCAATCCAAGAGAAGAACATCAGGCATTTGAAGGAGTCGTCAATGGTGGGATAATTGGAGCCCTGTTTGATTGTCATAGCAATTGGTGTGCTGCCACTGAACTTTTCAGACGACACCCAGATGAGGAATTCCCATCCACGGTCACATCGGAATTCCATGTAAAGTTGAAAAGACCTACGCCATTCGGACCTACACTAGTAGTAAAAGCAAGACCTGTAGAAGTCGATGGCAATAAAGTTACCGTAGAAGCTGAAATGGAGGCTGATGGGAAAATTACAGCAACTTGCCGCGGGGTGTTTGTTGCCGTTAAGGAAGGTCATCCAGCATACCATAGATGGAAATAATAAAGGTAGCATGCAGGTAACCTGAAATTTAAATGTCTGAAAACCAATTTCAAAAGTGATCATGAATACAAAGCAAATAATCGATGAGCTATTTCCCAAAGGGATAACCTATGAGGATTATTTGAAGAGAAGTAATTCGAAGTTAGGCAAAATGAAGGCAGGATATGAGGCAACAGAACAACTCCTTACAGATCATGAAGATGTTATCGACTTTATCAATCGCCCCATGAACGTATTGCTTTTCGCAGAAAACTGGTGTGGGGATTGTGCAAACGGAGTTCCAGTCATTGCAAAACTAGCAGAAGTTTGCGACCAATGGAACTTTCGAATCCTACCAAAGGACGATCACGAAGAAATCTTTTCCAAATATTTCACAACAGCAGGAAAGAAGAAAATACCTCTGCTTATCTTCATGGATCAAGAAAACCATGAAATCGCACGGTGGTTTGAGCGACCAACGGAGGCTTACAAATTAATCACCAAGTATAAAAAATTACCTCAGGAAGAATTCATACAAAAGTTGAGGGAAGCACCAGAATTTCAGGTTCCAGGCATTACAAATCTTGTTTTGAAAGAAGTTTTGGCAGTTGCCGAAAAATCCGCAGCCTTGCTTGAATCATTCAAATAAATCTTAAAGCCACGCACTAAAAAACTTCCGAATTTTTGAAAATTACTGCATTTCACCAAATCAGACCGGTTAGCATAGATTCAAATTCGACAAAAGGAAAAAAGAGACCAGATCCGTTACGAAAAACGGACGACAAGTTATCGAAATGCGCAAGATGTGAAACAATGAGCGAAATATTTTTAAATTGACTTAAATTCATGTCAATCAGCTGAAAACAGGTGAAAAAAATGAGAAAACTATTGGGCCTATCAGTAATCATGATTTTCGCTCTGTCCTCCGTATCGTTGGCTTTGGCAGCGAACATTGAGGTCATTCCGAAAGTCGAATTGTTAAAGGGGAAACCCCCCGGTAAAGGAGGCGGCGGAGGTAGCACCACCCAAATCCTTGATTGGGGATATGTGAGAATTGGAGCCGCGGATGCCAGATCAAGAACTACCGGCGTAGTACAGGTCGCGGTTTTAGACACAGGTATAGATTTTGACCATCCAGATCTTGCAGGAGTGGTGACATGGTGCTATTCCGCAATTAAGAAAACCGAAGGGTGTGATCGAAATACCGATGACAGTGACGGCCATGGAACCCATGTAGCGGGAACCATTGCAGCTCTTGACAACAGTCAGGACATTGTCGGCGCTGCCGCAGGTCATGTTGAAATCTATAACATCAAGGTACTCGGAAGAAGAGGAGGCGATTGGAATGATCTTGCCCATGGCATCAGAGTTGCTGCCGAAGGACCTGACAGGATACTTGGAACCGCAGATGATGCAGAGGTAATTTCCATGAGCCTTGGGGGTGACATCAGTGCTTTCCCAGACATTCAACAGATGTTGCAGGACGCCATTGATTATGCACGTTCCGGTGGATCGGCAGTCGTTGCTGCAGCGGGGAATGAGGGAACATGTGATCCGGGTGATGTCCAACATTCCTGGCCCGCAGAAAACCAAGGAGTCATCACAGTTGGAGCAACAGGCATTTATGCAAACGGTGCATTTGTCAGGGAATATACAGGAGCAGAGCAGGATGTCATGCCTTGCTTCTCAAATGAAATGCCCCCTGGTGTTGTCGATGTAGCCGCACCGGGAGTTTACATTACCTCCTTGAAGAGAGGAGGAGGCACCACAGAAATGAGTGGTACATCCATGGCTACACCATACACATCTGCAATTGTCGCATTGTTGATGGCAAACGGCTATTCTGCAGATCAAGCTCTTAACAGACTCAAGGCAACTGCAATCGACATGGGATATCCCTCAACCCTTCAAGGCGCAGGATTGATTGATGCAGCAGCAGCAGTTATTTGAGTAACCATCAAAAGCCGAAATCTAAATTGAGAATTTTTAATGCAAATTAAAATCGAAGGCAAGGTTTTATGTCAATTATCCAATTATGTTTTTCAGCATTTTTCCAACCTTATAACCAGACAATGAGGCCTGAATAACAGACGGGGCAAATTTGACTTCAACACTTGCTCCAGACATATAAACTCGATTGGTCAACTTAGGCTCAAAAACAGGGAAATCGATTGTGGGACCAATATTTGCCGTCATGCCAGGATCATTGTAGAAGGGAGTGAATGAAGAGGGGGATTGATAGCCAAGAAAGCGTGCCTTCTCTTTGAAATCTGGTAGAAAATGGATATACTCAGACTCAACAAAATTTCGCATTTTCTGGATATCAGCTTCAGAGGGAGAGGGAGGAGTAACGAACCAAAAGCTTACGGGATAAGCGCCATTGTTCACCAAAGTCTTATCAACTAAAGCGGGGAAATGAACATAACATCCATTTACAGACAATTGGCCATTCATTGCAGAAACAAGAATTGAATTCACCTCATCAATCGTATCAACGGGATAATAGTTCAGAAGGGGAGCTCTTCCCTTATAAGAGGTGTTCGCATCACCTTCATAGGCATAGAGGAGGTGAGTGGTTTGGATGGAGGGACGCGTCTGCTTAATCAATTTTCTAGCCCTTTTGATTTGTTTGGACTTTGCCTTGATGCAGTTGAGGGTATGGGGAACACCCATAGCAGAGACCACGTAATCTGCTTCTAAAAGCCCTTCAGAAGTTTGGACTTCGACCCCTTTTTTCTTTGGCTGGATTTTCTCCACCTTGTGGTTAAGTAGAAGCTGACCACCATGTTCTTGGATTTTTTGCCACAGTCTTTGTGGGATTTGATTTGTACTTCCCACAGGATATTTGAAGTGATGGGCATATTCGAGTAATTTCAGTGTAATCGCCGCAGCCTGATTTGTCGGAAGACCGGCATCAACTGCACCTGTAGAAAGGAAAAGCTGCAATTTAGGGTCTACTTCAATGTCTTCAAGGAAACGTTCAATGGAGGCAGTTTGGAACTCATGGAGATGAGTCAGGAAAAGAAGGGCACTCCAAAGGGTAGTGTACCATTTTTTCCCGGTAATCCGGAACAGATCCTCTATGGATGTCAGTGAGGTATCGATTCTCAATGGAATTCGTTCCTTGGTGGCAATGATGTCCCATGTGATATCAAGAACATCAATTTCGACACCTAACCGGTGATTCAGGAAATCAATGAAAAAAGGAGTTAAAAGAGTGGCTCCGATATCAAAATTGAATCCTTCTACTTCAGTAGCCTGCAATCGACCACCGATTGTATGAGCTTGATCCACAAGAGTGATTTCATGATCCTTTGCCAAAGTCAAGGCAGTGACAAGCCCACCCACCCCAGTACCGAGAATGATAATTTCTGCCATACATTAAGAAAATGCATCAATCTAAAATTTTTAGGGGCAAAAATTTTGTAGAAATGCAAATACTGAAGGAAAATTTAGTGGGTAGTCACGAAATCCTACCAGTCCCGTCCCTCAAGAAGTTTGACGGGAACAAAAGGAAGATCACCCACTTGGGGATCAAAATCAGGACTGTCTGCCATCATTTCCTTTGTAGGAATGAAGAGCTCCCTTGTTTTGATATCGAACCCATAATGGTTTCCTAGTACATGGATACGGACATCTGTGACACTGAATGGTTTGTTATCAGGAAGTGAGGCAATGTTGGTATGTGAAATGCTACTTCCATCCACAACAATAATCTGACGGCTCCCCATAACCTGAATCATGCTTTGTCCCTCCTTGAAAAGGATACCAGTGTTTTCTGAAAGTCCAAGCCCAATTGTGCCAGGATTGAGGCTCACTACATTCAGGAGGCGGGTGATTCGGCCTCTTTTGATAAAATGTGAATCAATGACTGCATTTGAGATAAAACCCAAGCCTGGACTGAGGTCAACACTTCCCTTGAACATCACATCCGATTTCCCTCCGGCAATCATGGTGGAACTCATAGCGGAGGCACCAGCAGAAGTCCCGGCGATGAAGACACCCCGAGACCGTGCGCGGTTGATGGCTTGCATCAAGGGGGATCCTCCTAAAAGGGAGGTAATGCGCAATTGATTTCCTCCTGTAAAAAATATTCCAGTAGACCGGTCAATACGATCGATCAGCCGAGGGTTTTCGGTATGATCCCTGCGATCAATGACATAATATTCCACATCGTTCGACAGCTTTGAGAAAAGAGATTCATACAAGGGACCAACCTCATTGGCATAATCGGATGCAGTAGGCAGAATGGTGATGACACTGTCCTCGCCGCCAGAACCTTTGATGAATGCATCTACCAAGGGGTTTTCTGGGGTCAGTTCCATGGCTCCACCGATAGCCAAGTAAGTCGTTACATCAGCCATTTACAAACCTTGCAATGAATTCACCCTTATTATACCTAGAGATTCTTTTACTTCAAAATAGTTGATATTTTCCTGCTTAGAGAGGTATAAAAGTTTTATTTGGAGAAGATTGAGAAAACAAAATGGATTTGGATCTTCAACTAGAGATTGTTTCAAAAAGGGTCTACCGGGGACCTAACCTTTACCATTATGATAAGGCAATGTTGGTTGTTGTCGATATCGGAGATCTTGAGGATTTTCCCTCAATGAAGCTTAAGGGGTTCAATGAACGTTTATTGAAGTTGATTCCCTCTTTGGACACACATACATGTAGCCTTGGGGTTCCGGGAGGGTTCATCAGAAGACTTACAGAGGATGAAGGCACGTGGATGGGTCATATTTTTGAACATGTGGCTATCGAAATACAGAATTTGGCGGGAATTGATGTTTCCTTTGGAAAAACGAGGCAAAGAAAGGGCGAGAAAGGAAGAACTGGAAAAGAAAGTGTCTATAACGTTGTTTTTGAATATAAGAATGAAGAAACTGCATTATCTGCTACGACACTGGCTCAACGGACGGTCAATTATTGTGTAGACCCCAAGCAGGTTCCTGATTTTGATTTTGAAAAAGAATTGAAGGAAGTCATTGAAATTGCACAGGAGTTCGCCTATGGCCCTTCTACCGGGGCAATTGTTGCAGAGGCAGAACGAAGAGGGATTCCAACAATACGACTTCAAAAACGATGGTCTCTTGTTCAATTTGGATGGGGAAATAGGCAAAAGAGAATATGGGCATCCACTAGCTCCATGACACCATATATTGCTACAGAAATAGCTCAGGAAAAGGAATTGACATTACAGATGCTTTATGATGTTGGAATCCCGGTGCCAAGGGGGGGAGAGGTTCGAACATATGAGGGTGCATTGGAAGAGGTAAGGAGGATTGGCTATCCAGTTGTCACAAAACCTTCAGATGTTTCTCATGGAAGAGGGGTGTATCTAAACATCAGGGATGACAAAGCCTTGAAGAAAGGATTTGAGATTGCAAAAGAATATTCTAGAGACGTGATTGTTGAACAATACATTGAAGGTAACGATTATAGGGTATTGGTCATCAATGGTGAATTTGTTGCCGCAGCTCAGCGAATTCCAGCCCATGTCATCGGAGACGGAGAGCATACCATTGAAGAGCTGGTGGAAATCGTCAATCAGGATCCAAGACGAGGAATCGGCCATGAAAAAGTTTTGACACAAATCGTTATTGACCAGCCATCCCTAGACCTCCTTGAAGCGCAAGGATTAACCCTTTCCAGCATTCCCGAAAAAGGAAGATTTGTTCAGTTGAAATCAACAGCAAACCTGTCAACTGGAGGAACTGCAATTGACGTGACAGACATTATCCATTATGACAATATCCGGCTTGCAGAAAGGGCAGTCAAGACTATTGGATTGGATATTGCGGGAGTTGATATCATTGCGGAAGATATCTCCAAACCAATTCTTGCACAAAGAGGGGTCATCATTGAAGTCAATGCCGCACCGGGTTTGAGGATGCATCTTGAACCCACAGAAGGAACGCCAAGAAATGTTGCAAAACCAATTGTCGACATGTTGTTTCCAGATGGAGATGCCGGTCGAATTCCGCTCATTGCGGTCACAGGAACCAATGGAAAAACCACTGTTTCAAGATGGATTGCTCATGTTTTGAAACTGGCAGGGAAAAAGGTCGGTCTAACCACCACAGATGGAATCTATATTGATGGAGAACTGCAATATAGTGGTGATTGCACGGGACCATGGAGTGCAAAGGCAGTTCTGAAAGATCCCACAGTTAATTTTGCAGTTTTAGAGACTGCAAGAGGCGGAATCATCCGGGAAGGATTAGGCTGGGATTTCTGTGATGTGGGATGCCTTCTGAATGTTTCTGAAGACCATCTAGGTCTTGGAGGTGTTAAAACCCTAGATGATTTAGCTGATGTGAAGGCTGTGGTCTTGGATCAGGTGAAGAAAGATGTTGGATACGGGGTAATCAATGCAGATGATCCATTAGTCATGGAACGTCGAGGAAGAATAAGAGGAAAGACAGTGTTAATATCACTTGATTACAGGAATCAGGACTTGCAGGAACATGTGGAAACCGGAGGAGATGCAGTCACCATTACCCCAAATGGTGTTATCCAATTGATTCGAAACAATTCTCAAACACCAATCCTCCATGTTAAGGAAATTCCAGCTTGTTACAATGGTCATGCAGTATTCAATATTGTCAATGCCATGTTTGTTGTTGGAGCCACCTTTCCTTTTGTTTCAGTTGAAGACATTAGAACAGGACTTTCTTCCTTCAATACCAGTTTCAGCCTCAGTCCGGGAAGGATGAACATTGAATATGTCAAAGGTGCAAGAGTTGTCATTGACTATGGCCATAATCCCGAAGCATTGAAGGCACAGATTCAGTTGATTGAAGGATTGCACAAAGACCAAAACCATGTAGGAAGGAAAGCCATTGTCTTTGGTATGCCAGGAGACAGACCAAACCAAACGATCATCAATGCGGCAAAGATTGTTGCCAATCATTATGACAGGTATTTTCTCAAGGAAGATTGGAATCTTCGAGGACGGAAATCAGGTGAGGTTCCGCAATTGATTGCAGAAATTCTCATGAAAGAAGGGGTTTCCAATAAAGCCATTGAAATCTTTGCAGGAGAAAAAAATGAACTTGATGCTGTAACTGCACTTTATGAGTGGTTACAGCTAAATGATCTTGCTGTTATCCAAGCAGATGATATTCCGAAGGTCCGCCATCATTTACTTTCAAGGTTGGCAAAAATGAAAGACACAACATTTGAGACAATGCCAGTACATGAACCAAGGGATGAGCATGAATTCAATTATGAAAGAATAGCGGAATACACTAAAAGAGATGAACCATCAGATTGACAAATTTATCAAATTACGATTACATTAGCCGACCGACTATTCGAAGGACAAATAACTGATACATATATGAGACGATCTATGGTAGACCTTGAAGGAACACCAAAAGTCATATTTGAAGAAATAATGGATGAAATTGATGAAGAAATCAGAGATGCACTTGAATCCCTTTTGGCAGAACAAGTTCTTGCAGAAACCATCAGAAAAATCCAAGAAAATACCGCCAACGATGTAGAAAGCATAATCAGGGAGCATTACTCTGAAGATATGAGAGGCGTGCACAAGCTTATTTTGGGAGAGAAGGCCTCAAGAGTGGTTGCAAAGGAAGCAAAAAAGGAATTGGTAAGCCTCACGGAACGTATCCTTCGCAATTCATTTGATCTTTTAGATGAATTGAGGAATGAGATCATTGGAGAAGTCTTTGAAGAAACCGAGTAGTGTCCTATCCAAAGAAAGTCGATAATGATCCTTGGTTCGAATGCGATCGTTCCAATGCCAATAATTTTCTCTTTACATTGATTCCTCCGCCATATCCATGCAATTTTCCGTCTTTACCGACAACCCGATGGCAGGGGATGAGAATTGCAATGTTATTCGCACCATTGGCCGCCCCAACAGCTCGAATGCTCTTCGGAGTGCCACATTTGACAGCCAATTCGGAATATGTCATGGTTTCACCATAAGGAATGGTACAAAGCGTATCCCAAACTTTTTCTTGGAATGGAGACCCTTTCAGCAGAATAGGAATTTCAAAATTTTTCCGTTTCCCTGAGAAGTATTCTATGATTTCTTTTTCTATTTGATCATGGAGCATAACTCTTTTTTCAATTATTTGGCTTTTCAACAGCTTTTCTTTCTTTTTGAGAATACTCGGCAATGATGTACGACCCTGATATTCAAGGAGACAACATTTCTCATTGAATTCCCCTACAACCATCAATCCGACAGGAGTTTGAATAGAATCGATGCGAATCAATAACTCAAATGTCACTGAATTTTTTGAAAAGCATTTCTGTCCTATCCATAGGCCTGAATTATTTTCTTAACCAAATCAAGATATTCCCTGATCTCCGAATGTCGAAGCTCTTCTGCGATATTTGTGGTATTGAACGCTTTGACGAATAGTTCGGAGGCTTTGGCTTTTTGGATAAGGTCACGCTGTTCCTCCTTAACGGCTTCAATAAGAGTCGGAATTCCCCATTGAATCGCCTTTTCATATGCTTCGGAAATATATTCCTCCGCCATGGATGCATCATGCACAATTATTGAAAATCTTGCCTTAAGCAAGAGCAATTTGATTTCGAAGAATTTTGACGGGAAAGATTTTGAAAGGTCAAGCAAGGAAGAGAATGTTCTATTGATGTCTTTTAGGACATCTTCATTGAAGAAGATTAAAAGTTCAGTGATATACATGACCAATAGCTCATACTGCGAATAAAGTTTCAAAATGAAGGGAAGATCATCAACATTCGCCAGATTTTGAAGGAGTCCCAATGCACGTGAAAAAGGGATCAATCGGTCTTGTGACCGATATCTTAGGAATTTCCCAAATTCAAGATAAGGAACAAGTTGTTTGGTGTTTGGCTTTTGGCATAGAGTTTCAAGTTTCAAGTAATACATTTCCCCAAAATCAAAATCTTTGGTGGAATATCCCAATTCTAGAAGGCGGAAATAGATTTTACCGAGCTCAATTGGATTATTGGAGTGGGAGATCAAGTCCAAGGCCTTGAATAAATCTTGTTTGGCTTGTTCAATCTCACCAAACTGAAATTTCAACTTGGATCTCGCCTTATGGAGAAAGGCTTTTTCGATGAAATGACCTTCAACCTTGCTGAACTGTTCCATTGCTTGATCAAAGGCAATGATGGCGTTGTCAAATTCACCGAATTCTTGAAAAAGACGTCCTTGTCTTGCAAACACCCTTCCAGAGTAGGAGTGCTGCTTTATCTCAGACAGCAAATCACCAGCCTCCTTCAATAAAGAGAGTGTCTCAATATATTGTCCATGGAAATATGTCCACTCTGATTTTGAGATCAGAAAAATTGATCTGAGATATGCATTTGGATGAACATCCAATAACCCCAAGAACCGACGTTCCTGTTCGAAGAAAGCGTTTTCATTTTGCACGTCCAAATATAATTCCATTAGAGTCACTCGAGCTTCCATTTCCAACAACCCAGAACAAACAATGGAATCATCTAGTTCCGCAACTTGAAGGTAAATCATTTCTGCTTTCGAAAAATTTCCAATACTGTGGTAAGCAAAACCCATGGTAAGAGTGTTAAATAGAACCCAAAACAGGTCAATGGAAGAAGAGGAATCCAGATTATCCAAAGAGGGAAGAGTTTTCGATTTTTTGATGACATCAATGAAATCACCAGATTTCCGATAATAACATCTTATTTTTGCAGCCTTGACCGGAATCGGGTCTGAGGGGAGGAGTTCAGAGCATTCATATCTTTCATTGATTTCATCCAAAAGGAAACGATATGCAAAGACAAGATTTTCAGGAATTGATCCAAGCATGGTCTTTGCGGTTTCGAATTCTCCATCCGCGATGAGTTGAATAAATCTGGAATGAAAATCCATTTTTCATCTTTTTTATCCTTTTGTCCTATTTACGTTTGTCTATGTCTATGTAAGAAAAGTAATGGGATGCAACGTTCCATGCAACAATATTTTCATCAATCCTTGCAATAGGCCATCGAAGCGGATGCTCTGAAAGGGAGACCCGTAATCCCTTGATGCTGGCTTGAGGATTTAAAAGAACTGGGAAACGAATGGCTTTTTTGTTTCCTTCAACTTGAACATGCACCCCTATTTCAGAAAAAGATGTTGTTGGCAGAACTGCGACTCCCTTAACAAGGTGAATTTTCCCAACCTCTTGTTTCAGATACTCAATCAATTGCGTAAAACGCTGAATTCGAGCTTGTGTTACTTCTTTATTTTGGGTAAATGAAAATGCCTTTTGGAATTCCCCGGCTAAAAGGGCATTGACCCATTGTTCGGCTGTCGAGACATATGTATCTTGGTTAGGAATTGAGTGTGGATACAATTCTGAAAATGATTCGAGATCAGGGGCAACTATCCACCATCGTCGGATACGATCCTTGGAAATAACCAAACCATTGGACAATCTTTGAGGCTTTAAGTTGGATCCAAGTGGTTTAATGCCTTCAGGGATTTCTATATTTTCTCCAGCAAGAATCTTTTCAACTGCGTCTTCGGTAGCAAAAGCCCATCCTTGACCATTGTCTATCAAATTTGACATGAGGATTGTATAGAGATTTTTTTCAGGGTAGTATTTCGCAACGGCATTGACACCCAAAGTGCTTCCTCCATTATGGGTTACCATCAAGCCCAAGGGAGATTGTTCTATTACCCATCCATATCCATAATTTTCCAATCCAGGAGTCAACATCAATTTTCGAGAATTGGAATCAAGAAAATCACTTTCAAAAATGGCATGCATCCAAACATAGAGGGAACGAGCACTTAGACAAATGCCCCCATTACCAAGGATTGCCCAGTAAGGTCTTGTTCCTGAACCGGGCCATGAATAGGGACCACCTGTATTTTCCCCATCCAAATAGTAGGTAACCGAATTTTCTTTTGTCCATTTCCTGTCGGAAAACCAACCTGCATTATCTATCCCTAATGGGAGGAATAAACGTTTCAAGACGAAGTCACGAAAATCTTCTCCCGTTATGCTTTCGATTATCATCGCCAAGAGGGAATATCCAGAATTGGAATAGGAATATGAAGAACCAGGTTCAAAACCTAGTGGACTAGAAAACACCAAATCAAGAAATTTTTCCTTTGGCACGTATTCAAAATCATCAATGGGGACATCAGAAATTCCAGAGGTATGAGTAAGAAGATGGTGAATTGTCACTTGAGAAAATTCCACGGGAATGCCGTCAAAATATTCGGTGATAGGATCTGAAACAGAGAGAGAGCCTTGCTCACCCAATTTGAGGATTCCGACAGCAGTAACCTGTTTAGAAATTGAACCAATGCTCATTACAATTTCAGGGGAATTTGGGATTGCATCTTCATAGTTTGCATATCCGATTGCCCTTTCGAATTTGATTTCTTCTCCTTTAGCGATTAAGGAAGTTATAGTCCCTCCAAATTTATCGATGGTTTCAAAATATCTTTCCAATTGGTTAATCATAGCACCACCAGTATCATGGTAAGATACCATGGGTATCATGACAAGATACTTATACTTTGTGATCGGTGATTGATCAATGGACTTTCAGGAAAGGATTGAATACATGCTGAAGATCATAGATTCCTTCCGATGGGATTCTTGTGCAGAGATATTGGTATATCTTGCTTTGCGAGGGAGCATGAGTGCAAATCAACTGAAAAGACATCTTGGCATGAAAGGGGAGAAGTCCATCTATAAGCCTTTGAAAGCCCTATTGGAAGGGGGATTCATCAAGAAGAAAGAAGGAGATAAACCGGAATACTATCTATCGGGTCAATATATCCATGATCCTGAATTCGATAAAGATTTCTTGGAATATCTTCTGGAATCCGGAAATTTTGAGGTACTTTCAGACTACTTTGAAGCAACAAACAGGATTTCACGGGTATTTCTTAGATTGACAGATCGATTGATCTCTGAAAAGGTGAAAAGCACCAAGGATGTGGCAATTGCACAAAAGTTCCTTGAAGGATCAGTATTTTATGAAAATCTAATTTCGATCGACAACCCAGAAACATTGGGGAAGAAGATACAGAATCTTATTGAAAAAGAGGTGGCCAAGCATGTGCCCCCTCCTGAATTTTGGGAACAAAAAGTCCCATTACCGAATCCTGCTGCCATCTACATTGCCTTTATTCCACTACCGGAATAAAATTTCGAAAATATTCCTCGATCATCATGTTTTAATTTCTTGCTCCAAAATCAAATCCGTATGGAACTAGGAGATCAGATAATTGATTTCAGACTGAAAGGAACAGACGGGGAATTCCATTCCCTCAAAGAATATGCAGACAAGAAAGTGATTGCAGTGGTATTCAGTTGCAATCATTGCCCGTATGTTATTGCCAGTGAAAGGGAGTTGGTGGCACTTCAATCGGAATTTGGCCCGAAAGGTTTCCAACTGATTGCAATCAATTCTAATGAAGACAAGAATTATCCTCAGGACAGTTTCGAAGAGATGGTCAGACGTGCAAAGGAGAAAGGGTTCAACTTTCCCTATTTAAGGGATGAGACACAGGAAGTAGCAAAGGCATATGGAGCAGGAAGAACACCCGAATTCTTCATTTTCGATGAACATCACAAGTTGCGTTATCATGGCCGCATAAATGACAACCCTCGTGAACATGACAAAATCACCAGACATGATGCCCGAGAAGCAATTGCGGCATTGCTCGAAGGACGAGATATAGAGGTACCGATAACAAATCCCATAGGATGCTCCATCAAATGGTGGAGTTAGATCTCTCCTTTGTTCCGGAAGCTAGTCCTTTGTTTATTCTTTCTTGAATGGATTTAAATGTCCACCAGCCATTATCAGAACGTGAAAAACAAAAAATTCAGATGGTATGACCTCCGTACCTGACATTGGTTTCATTTTCTCGAATCGCTAAGTATATTCTTTTACATAGGTCTTCTTGTTCTGTCTTACAGAACTAATGAAGCAATATATGGTCACACCTTCAAAATGTGGGTTACCCATTTTACACGATCTTTTGTTGCAGCCATACTCCTTTATCTTGCAATGGTGCAAGTATTGGGGAGGGAAGACTACTTTTCAAAATTCATAGTCCATCTTGCAAATATGATTGTTTTTGCAATGACATTTGGTTTGATAATGCCCAGCATCGGCATTAATAATTCCATTGGTTTTGAGCCAGAACCCATGAGCCAGTATATTCCACTGGTAATTCTGTCTGTTCTGATCTACATTGGAAGTTTCTATGCCATTATGAGTTTAACGGATCCGTATTTGAACCCTATAAGGGAGCTAAATGCAAATCTGGAAAAAAGAAAATTCAAAGCGGAGTTTTCTGAAGAAATATTGAAAGATTCCTTTTTTGGACCGATCTATCACCTCCTTCAAGAAATGCTTCGTGGTATGGAATTGTTGATTAGTGAAGCATCAAAAGTGGTGAACACAATAGAGGTTTCTTCAGAAAGCCTTGCAAAAGAGACTCAGGAAATTGCCAGCATCATTGAGGAGGTAGCTTCCACCTCAGATTCTGCAAGTCAAGCCGCAAATACACAAGCAATACAGATATCTGAGCTGTTAGAAGAGGTAATGCAGAGTTCTTCGAGAATTGGAAAGGTTGTTGAAGATATCAGTTTGGCAACAGATGCAGTTAGAGAAGTTTCCATTCAAACAAGCATAATTGCACTCAATGCAGCAGTGGAGGCATCAAAAGCAGGAGAAGCCGGCAAAGGCTTTGCAGTGGTTGCAGATGATATACGAAGATTGTCAGAAGAATCAAGAAAATCGGTCGATACCATCAGTGAAATATCGTCAAATATTATGAAGGAATTGGATAGCCTTTTTGTCCGAATTCAGGAAAAGGTAGAAAATGTTGCAACTATATCTGAAGAGACAGCCGCATCATCGGAGGAGATATCAGCATCTGCACATGAGATAAAGACAACAATTGAAAGAATTGCACAAGATACAAGAAAATTGTCTGATGAAACTGAGAGACTGAATACGGCGATGAAATCACTGCTTTTGCAATCTATGGACTGATTTATCAGATAGGGATTTCATTTGCAAATGTTAAAGAGAAACATCGGCAACAATCAACCTGTGAGAAAACGGTCAAAATTGATTTCATTGCTGTATTTGGCCAGAGTGTTTGAATCTTCATTGATTGCGGTAACAGGATCCATAGAGTTAGTGATGTTGGGAGAGAAGAATTTGGAAAGATTGGCCATCATGATTCTTGGGGCATTTTTTATGATGACAGGAATTTATGCGTGGAATGACGTATTGGATATCGGTGAAGATACAGTCAGTCATCCGGAAAGGCCAATTCCAAGAAAGGAGATCACGATCCATGAAGCAAAAATAATTGGAACTGTTTCATTATTGATATCCCTGACGTTCTTTCTGTTTTTGGGTTTCGAGTACATTATTCTGTCAGCATTGGGGGCCTTCGTAGGAATAGCCTACTCAAGGACTACGAAACAAATCACTTTCGGAAAAACATTGACTGTGCTTTTTACTGCGATTGTCGGAGCATTCAGTGTAGCCTATGTGGAAAGGAGGGAGATCCCAGTCACAATTATTGCATTCTCGTTTTCAATTGTGCTACTTCTGCTGGGCTATGAAATCATGAAAGATATGAGAGATGTCAGAGGGGATGCTGAAGTGGGCATTCGGACAATCCCAATGATTTTGGGGGCAGAAAAGGCGACCATCCTTGCAGGAAGTGCATTTGTTGTCTCGTGTCTTGGAATTGGAGCATTTTTTTTGCAGATCGGATTGAATTTCGAAGGAGTGATTTCATTTATTACCGGCATTATCATAATTCCCAGCTTCGTTTGGCTTTATCAAAAACCAAGTGAAAGAACAATTGATGTTGTCAGACTTTTTGCAATTGGAGCAATTGGACTCTCCCTGAATGCAGTAGCGGTTTCGATCTATTTCAGGTCGGCATTATGAACATAAATCGTTCAAACCGTTTTTTGACGAAGGGATCAAAGAATTCAGCATATTCAGTAAGGGAAACCAATCTGTTCTCAAATTTTCTGAAGAAATCGGCAACCAGGATGTCTGCCATGAATCCCTGCATTTCCTGCCGAAGCTCGACAGTCTCCCGATCTGCGATCACGAACAGGGAAAGTTCTTTTTCAGTTTCAATTAGAACAGTCTGAGAACCATGTTGGATTTGTTTGATGTCTTCAGATTCATTGAGGGTTTCTTTCATGGATGTGGAAACCGCAGAAATCAGGGCAGAAATCATTACTTGACCATCCTTACTATAGATATTCGTACTCCTTTTATCGTTTTCAAGGGTTTTGGTTGACTTGGAATAGATCATAGTCCCATTCCAAATGAGGAGCAGAACGTCGACAGTGGGTCTGAAAGCAATGTCACAGTAATTGAGAAAGGTGTTTGCACATTCCAAGAGTTGGTTTGACGATAGTTTACTGGTCTTTAGCAACTCGAGAACTTCAATGGTTTCAATCTCATCCGGAGTGAGATTTCGGGTTCTAGATAACACCTTTATTATTTTTTGGACAATTTGGGAAATTTCAGGAGTGAGCCGCTGTTTCGCTCGAAGAAGGAGAGACATTGCCCTGAGGGAATTGATAATGAAGTTCTTGGTGCCTACATCATTTGATTGCCAAGAAAGCGCCTCAGCACCATTAAGGTATGCCATTGCCAATTTATAACCTGAAAATTCGAGGATACGTTCAAAAGCGATTTTCCATGGCAAGGATGATTCTTCAGCCATTGAGTGGCCTAGAACAGCCATTTCGAAAACACTGTTTATATCCTCTAGTAATTCAAATAATTCAATTGAATCATAGATGCCCCTCAATTGAAAATTCTGGTCAATATTGAATGTTTTTCCTATGGAAATCATGCTTTTGTAGAGATCAATGGCAGTCTGGTAGACTTTTTTTTCAACAAAAATCCGTGCCATAATCGTCAATATTCCATAGATTTGGGAATAATGATCCTTGGTGAGATCCGCCCGTTGAAACACATCGTTAATGAAATTTTTTATGGTTGCCAAGATTTCGAACAGGAACATGTCATCCTTGCAATTTAAGATGATAAATTCCAGATTGGCGAGTTTCCATTCAATCGTCATCCAATTGTTCTCAATTTCAACCAATTGGGTAGCGAAGTCAAGAAGGGCACCATCATTATTCTGGGTTGCAACCTGCCTGATGATTTCCTCCATTGCCACTCGTCTACTATCAGGACTGCCATGATTTTTTTCAATTGCTTCAATGATCTGCTGCGGGCTGGAATGAAACATACGTGCGATTAGTTTTCCTTTCTTATTCATCTTAAATTTTTTGTATATGAATCCCTTCGTTTTCTATGGGGGCCAACATCTGATCTCGTTTTCTGCAAATCTTAGTTGTGCGGCCAGCTCGCTATCAAACAATCCCCTATCAATTAATTGTTCCCAAAGATTGTAACCTCCTTCTGCTTCGAGCGGAATATCATAATGGGTTCCATCATCAAGGTAAATTCGGATTACATCAACCGAATAGATATCTGTTGCCTTGAAACAGACCTTTGTTATTTGTTTCCATGAAAATGATGCATCCCAATGGTCATTGTCGGGTCGATTAACAGATAAATGAACTCCATCTTCTGCAAGACTACAGCAAAACCAAGGGATGGACATTATTTCATGGTTCTATCACAGATTGAAAAGTCTAACGTCCATTTTTCGGCGGAGGTATATTTGAGGAAATTAAGAGCCGTACTGAATTGCTTCCCGCAACAGGCTGTTGAAAGGATATGCCTTCTGGCAAAGTGAAACCACAATATCTGCAAAATTATCGGAAAGAAGAATTAAGGGGTCAAGTTCCTTCATGAAATAGAACTGCTTGTTAGCAACTTCGGGAATTCGATCAGCAATAATTCGAAGTTCTTTTGGGAGTCGTTTCAATCTATCCCCCCTGATCTCCCCAAATGTTTCATGAAATTCGGAGTCATACACGATAGATTCAAATTTATCTGGCTGGTCGACAATAAACCTGCGGATTGAGCGAAGCCTCTTTGAATTGGTGAAGTATACGCCACCTCCAACATAAACCTCAAATGGGGATACATGCACATAATATCCCGCAAAATCTTCCTCTTTACGTTTGTTCCTGGAAATAGATGCAGCCATATGGGTCTTGTATGGAGTTTTGTCCTTGGTAAAACGGATATCCCTATTGATACGGAAAATTGATGCCTTGGGAGAAATATGAATCTCAGGATCAAATTCAGAAACTTTCAGAATAATTTCCTTGATGAAATCCTCAAATGGTTTCTTGACAAATTTCTGGTATCGGGATCTGTTCTCACCAAACCATGTCTTGGAGTTATTGAATCTCAAATCATCGAAAAAATCAATGTAATCTTGTGTAAAATAACCCACAATTTTATCAGAAAGCTCAACTTTTGAATGATACGAAATGGGAAATATTGCCTTTTGCACCAGTACCGATAAAGGGATGCTTCATTTGGTTTCAATGGGTTCAGCTATGAAAAAATGATCTCGTGGAATTTCTTGGCCATTCCAAAAGGGATAGAAGGTTGTCGTGAAAAGCTGAATGAATTCGTCCATGGTTTGGGGAAAATTTTCCATCAATCTTTTTAAGAAAATCTTGCCGCAAAATCTAGCGATGGATGTACCATAGCCATCCAAACTGGTAACTAAAAGGAAATCATTTTTTTCAATGAAAATGACCATATCGTAATCAAAAGCAAAGGTACCGCCTTTACTGATTTCATGGGTCACCATTGATTGAACGACAGAATCTGCAGCCAACATGGCCATTCCGGTCATCCGTAGCCAATCATGCTCACCAGTCCTTTGGTATCCCCCTATAACCAAATGTCTTTCCCGATGCATTACCACCAAAAGATGGATGTTCCCAAGAATTGGATAACCAAGATAAT
Organism: uncultured archaeon; assembly: GCA_964645535.1. Taxonomy (GTDB): domain Archaea; phylum Asgardarchaeota; class Heimdallarchaeia; order Heimdallarchaeales; family Kariarchaeaceae; genus WAKA01. Next base: position 40,200 of record CAZYCQ010000014.1, read on the forward strand.
TGAACAGGTAGATAAACGATTCAATCAAAAAAGCAAGAAGAAAGGGAAAAAACAAGAAATTCATTGGAGTTTGAGGAATGTGTACAATCCTAGTTGCAAAAACAAAGACAGGTCCAATGAAAAAGATGATTGAAGCAAGTAAATGATATTTTGACAATTGCTGGGAAGACTTGTTGAATTGGAAGATGGCAAGAGACAATCCTGTCAAGCCAATCACATTAAAGAACATCAGCCCTCCAATAAAAATCATCCCAGAATAGAGAGGCAGATAGAATATTGGATTTGCAGCATTTTTGTCCAATTGTACACCTACAATCATTGCTCCACCCGAAAACCCCATGATCATCATAAGAAAGGCAAGCTGCCATTCTGGTAAATCTTTCAAAAGCAATAGTTGTAGATTGAAGGAAATGATTGCAAGCATGGCAAAGATAAAAGTGATTTTCAGAAGAAGAAGAGAATATGGCACAGGAATTGGGACAATGCTTGTATCAATAAAAATCAGGTTTTCATAAATCATGACAGGTTGAGCAAGAATGATGGACAGAAACAGAAATCCCCTGCTTAGATCGACAACACCTTTTAGGAGGGAATTGAGGAATTTTCCAACCATAAATGGAAGCAACAGCAAAACTAGGACATTCAACGCTACAATCGACAAACCTAATGACAATCCAATGTCCACATCAAATCTAATATTTGGTATTTTTTATATGTTGAGAATCTTTTTTTCTTTGCAAATTATTTGTCTGCTTTCATCAATAGCTATCCTCATTTTCTTAGTTAACCTTCATAAGTGGCAGATTTAAGAAAAAGATGTGGTCACATCTAAAGAGGCAGAGGAAAAGGCCATCAGAAACCAAATGTTGTTGGATATAGTTAGAAAAATCCCTGAATCAGAAATTAAAATTTTCACTGAAAACTTGAAAGGTCTTTCAAGTTGTGATGTTGAGAGGGGAACTGAACAATATTGGCTTTCTTCAGGAAAAGAAAGGTTCGAACGATTGTGGAGAATTTATTCGATTATTTTGGATCTTGTCGACAAATTGAAAACAGATCAGCAGGAAGCGATTGGTGCATTTCGCATTAGGCAGAAAGAATGCATGGGAACCGCGAATTTGAGTATTGGAAGGTTCAAGGACATCAACAGGCTCGTCACAAGGCTTAAACCTATGATGAATGATAAGGAGGACCAAAACCATTAAAGAACTGTGAAGTTTCTTTATCAACGACAAAGGTATAAAGGATGAATGAGGAGGTGACTAGGAACAATATGCCCATCGGATCAAATGAGGCAGATGAAATGATGAAGAGAAGAGTGAAGGAAACCACCAATCCATGATAGAAGGCTATAAGAATTCTTGCACCCGCAGACCGATACTGGATTTGGCGTGTGAGATAGGCGACTAAAAGTCCCATGACTGCAAGAAATGCGAAAATCACAAATAATCCCGGAGGAATATCATCACCCGAAAATAAAGAAAATATTGTCGCAATCGTATAAACAAGAAGAATAAGACCCACAAACACAATGATGATCATTATATATTGGATAACCATGGCAATTTTCAGCATTCGAGGAAGGCTTTGGAATGAAACGAAATTAGCGTTCCTTGTTGGCAATTGTTGTGCCGGAAAAGAGGTTTGATACAGCATGGGATTTGCGGAAGGAGATATTTGAGGATCACCACTTGCGGGAGGAGAAAATGCAGGGGGTTTTGGGGGGGAATCATTTACAGGAGAGGAAGACTCATACCCCTCTCCCACGTTGGGAGGTCCAATTTTGGGTTCAGAATTTGGGACTGTGGAAGGTTGGTGATTGACTTTTGATCCGCAATGGGGACAAAAACGATCTGCAGGAGAGAGCTTGCCACCACAATTTGTGCAATAGGTTGAGTCCATAACTCCAAATCCCTCGAGCAAATAAATTGATTTCGTTTTCAAGCATAAATCAGTATTCAGGGTTCCCATTTGAATAGGAAACATTTCGTTGAAATAATGATCAATACAGACGCCTAGCATCATAAAGAAGAAGAACAATGAATATGAGATTTGATCCAATTATATAAAAAAGCCAAACCAGCGATGAATATTGCCTCCAATAAATGAAAATGGCAGCAAAGATTGAAAATAATGCGTGGTACGCATATAAAAGAATCCTAGGTACTTGGGTTCCCGCAACTTTTACGTGATCCTTTAAGGAACCCAATCGTACAGGATTTCCATCAATGTAATATTTTCCATCGACCTGTTTTTTGACCAAATTGGCATCTACCAGCCTATTGAGATGGTACAACCCCATTGATGGGGAGGAGAGACCAAGAGATCGTTGAATCTCCCTAGGACCAACGGCCTCATTTTTTTCTGCAAGAAAGTAATATACACGAAGGGTGGTGCCTTTCAAATCCTCAATTTTGATTTGACTAGACATATCTTGAGTTGGGAGAGGGTATGGAGAGATATCCAGTTCATTGTCTTTCATAGATCAATGACCTCATCAGAAAAGTGGAAAAAGTAGATGTTGTATTCCCCATGAAACGATTGACTCGGATTATATGTGGCTACCGCCATTAGGTCGACTCCGCCTTCACGATAGTTAAATCCGAGTATCCGCCGAAAACCCCAACCAGGGAGAGATGAAGGGATTTCCGTAGAAGTTGGATAATATCTCTCAAATTCAGAACGAGAGCCAAGAATCGTGAGCACTTCAGTAACCTCAAATTTAAGATTGAACCAGATGACTGTAAGGGATTTTCTGCCCCCTGAAATTACCCTACCGTCAAAATTTCTCCGACGGACAGATAAACCCATCCATCTTGCAGAGCGATAATTTTAAACCAATACAAATTGGTTTGATAATGTTCGTTGGAAGCAGTTGTCCTTACTTTGAATAAGGGGATAATTTGAAGTGATTTCTCTACAAAGTCAAAAGTGCCAAGAAAGTATTCAAAGGTATCATTTTCATTTATGATGGAATTTCCTTCTGAATCCTGTGTTTGCAAGGAATCTTCACTATGATGCAATGCAATGAAATAGGCTTTCGAACCTGAGAAGTAGATTGTGTTCTGTAATATCGATAAATTCGTTTTACCCGACGATTGGAGATTCTCCTCATAAACAGGAACTTCGGTTAGGATGGCTGAAAATAGAAGGATGTTAATAATTGTCAAGGTAAGCAATGACCTCACTGATGGAAAAAAGATTGTTAACGATTTCATCCAGATAACCTATTGTGAAAGGAAGATTTTTAATCTACAAATTAGAACAGGGTGTTCTATTTTCTTAAACAGCTCATGATATTATCCTTCTACCATCTAGAAATTTTTTGACATGGTTTTCAATATCCAATGGAGGAACATCCATTGCAGATTGCAAATTGCCGAGAAGCAATGTAAAAATAATGGGGCTGAACAGGGATCCTACAGCATGCAACGGGTGTTCTTTTTTTAGTTTCCCTTGTTGCTGATATTTTGCGATGACTTGACCGAATTTTTGGAACATTCGTGAGGGAGCCATGAATAGGGTTTGCAATTCAGGAGTTTTCGAACCCTCACTAATTATTACTGTGACAAAGTCCCCTATTTCCTTGATCGCATCATAATAGGCCTTAACCATCCTATGGAGGTCCGTTTCAAGGTCACCCGTGAATTTTGCTGCTTCATAAAGCCCAAGATGCCCAATAACGAATTCAATGGACTGTTTAACCAAATTCACCTTGGTATCGAACTTTCTGAAAAGGGTCACTTCACTAATTCCTGCATTTTCCGCGATCTGGCGAGTTGTAGCACCAGAGTAACCTCGTTCTGCAATTGTCCTAATCACTGCCAAATAGATTTGCTCATCATCAAGGATTTTTGGCATTCCCACCCATTATAGGTCAGTGAGGTAATATGTCCTTTGATTTTGCTACGCATAAAAATTCAGCTGAGAAGAAACCTTTGCCAAATCGATTTGATGAAATGATTGAATTCCCTTTGGAAGGGTAGGAAGGGTTTTATATTTATTGTTAGTGATTACTTACAATAGGAGAACAATATGTCACTCGTTGCTGTTTTGGTTGAAGCTTTAATCCTTGCATCTTCAGGACTGATTTCAGTAGGCTCAATCCTTATCGTAATTCTTCTACTCATCTCAGAGAGAGGATTGAAGAATGGGATTGGGTATGTAGCTGGTTACATTTTCGGATATTCTCTGATCTCAACTGGGATGATTCTTCTTCAACAGCGTACGGCAAATCAAGGCGGATCAAGTAGTAATATGACATTCAACTATATTTCGATATTTTTTGGATTGGTATTACTCTATTTGGCTTTCAAAAATTTCAGGAAACAACCGGATCTCGAGAAGAAAGAAGATCCAAAATTGTTTCGAATACTAGACGGAATTACACCTGTTAAGGCATTTTCTTTGGGATTGGTTGTGACAATACTGAATTTCAAGAATTTGGCCCTTTTTCTGACATCGATCTCTGTTGTAGCCTTTAGCGGATTGTCAATTTCGGAGAAGATTTTCGCGGCTGTTCTCGTTATCATAGTGTTCACTATCTCCGTAATGACACCGGTCTTCATCTACCTACTCTTCCCTACTCGGGGAAGGGAGATTTTAGAAACGATCAGAGATGCTCTTAAGCGACATAGTCGACCCATTTCCATATGGGGACCATTAATTTTTGGTGTAATCCTATTGTTCAGAGGAGGAATGGCAATATTATGAAAAAAGAAAAACTTGTTTTGAAATTTAGTGAAGTTGATGCTTCAGACCTACCCTTGGTGGGAGGAAAAGGTGCCAATTTAGGAGAGATGACTCAGGCACGATTCCCCGTTCCACAGGGGTTCTGTGTTACAACAAAAGCATATGAGTTGTTTATTTCCCAAAATGGCATTGGAGATGAGGTGAATGACCTTCTCAAGGGTATTTCCACATCAACCCTTGATGAAATCAGGACAGTGGGTGAAAAGATAAGACAAAAGCTGACGGAACTACCCATGCCAGAAAAGATCAAGAACGAGGTTAAGAGGTATTGGGAAGAATTGGGAGTGGAAAAGCCCTTAGCAGTGAGGTCGAGTGCAACTGCAGAGGATCTCCCTGACGCATCTTTTGCTGGACAACAGGAAAGCTATCTCAATATTCTCGGATTTGACCAATTGATGGATGCCATCAAAAAATGCTGGATTTCACTTTTTACAGATAGGGCCATAGCCTATAGAATTACCAACAATTTTGACCATAGGGAAGTAAAGTTGTCTGTGGTAGTCCAAGAGATGGTCATGGCGGAGAAATCGGGCATCCTTTTTACGGCAGATCCCTTAACCGGTCATCGTCTAACCTTGACAATTGATGCAAGCTATGGTTTGGGCGAAGCTCTTGTCAGCGGGATTGTTGAACCAGATACATACCGGATCGATAAACGAGATCTGAAGATTGTGGATCAAATAATCGGGAAGAAGGAAATTGCAATTTTCCCCACCAAAGAAGGTGGTACGGAACAGAAATTTCTGGACAAGGAGTTAAGTCGAAAACCCGTTTTGAATAAAGAAGAAATCAAGGAACTTGCAGAACTCGGAAAGAAAGTTGAAAAGCATTATGGGACACCTCAAGACATCGAGTGGGCGATTATGGACAAGAAACTCTATTTATTGCAGACACGTCCCATCACCTCCCTTTATCCAATCGAAGGACTGCAAAGGCCAGATGGAAGATTCAGTATCTTCTTCAGCATGGGACATCAGCAGGGAATGACAAGACCAATGACTCCATTAAGCATTTCTGCAATTAGGGTTCTTGCACCGATTGGAGATCAACAAGAGAGTGAATACATCCGAGTAGCCGGGAGCAGACCTTACGCAGACATAACACTACCACTCAAACATAGACTCATGCGGAGGGTGGTGATGAGAGTTGTATACCAATTTGATGTTTTAGCACCCGAAGCATTAAAGCAACTAATGAAGAGGAAGGAATTCAAGAAGGTAAAGGGGAAAAGGGTTCCGCTCAGAAATTATAGGTTCATTTTCAGAAATATTAGGAGAGTATTTTTCGCCCTTTGGTTTAGGGATCTCACGGGAATAGTTTCGAGAACCAATAATCTTTGCGATCATTTTGTACAACAAATTTCAGATGACTTGAATGGAATTCCACCGACGAAGGAGAAAATAGAGGCAATTACCAGAATCCTCCCCTCTATACCAGAAATTTTCCTCAATTGGGTACCAGAAGCGGCTGCCGGAATTGCAGCTACGCGATTGCTTGAAAAATGGGCGAAGAAATGGCTGGATGAGGAACATGTAGAGGCACTGACATTAGGAATTCCAGGCAACGTTGTCAACGAGATGAATATGGCAATTAGCGACCTTGCATCGATCGCGAGAAAAAACCCACAGCTAGTTAAGGCGTTCGATCGATTAGAAGATGACGCAATTTCATGGCTTAATGAAGCAAGGAAAATTGACGGCACTGCCGAGTTCTTTGAGGCATGGGATAGTTTTATTGAATTCTACGGATGCAGAGGTCCATCTGAAATTGACATCGCGCAACCTCGCTGGTATGAAAACCCTCTGCCTGTGTTGAAGGTAATCCATGAACACATCCTGAGAGAGGAGATCAGTCAAAGAGACCGATATGAAGAATACGTCCGAAATAGAGAGGAAGCTTACCGAATGCTGATGGAAAAGGCTCGAAAGGGGATTTTTGGTCGGATGCGAACAAGAAGGTTCCGAAGAATGTATCATGTAATGACGGAAGCCGGAGGTATGCGTGAACACCACAAGTTCCTAGTCATCCGTATTTTAAGAGTGTTCAAAGAACATTTCAAAGAAGTGGCCAAAGAGTTGGTAAGACAAGGGAAACTAGAACACGAAGAGGATATTTGGTTCCTTACTTGGCCAGACTTGCAAGAAATTTGGGAGAATGATGCAACTGATTGGAAATCAATTGTCACAGAAAGGAAAAAGGATTTCGAACGCCATCAGCATCTCAAGCCTCCACTGATAATAACCAGTGACGGTGAAACCCCAGTTGTCCAGTTCAAGGTCAAAGATGCGCCGGAAGGGGCAATTTTGGGCAATCCAGTCTCTCCGGGAATTGTTGAAGGAACCGTGCATGTCATTCGTGATCCACACCAGGAAAGCTTAGCTCCAGGTGAAATATTAGTCGCAGAATTTACAGACCCAGGATGGACCCCTCTGTTCATCAACGCTAGCGGGCTGGTGCTGGAGGTTGGAGGAGCCTTGACACATGGTGCGGTTGTTGCAAGAGAGTATGGGATACCTGCAGTTGTGGGAGTGAGAAATGCGACAACCCTGCTCAAGACAGGCCAAAAGGTACGAATTGACGGGAACCGAGGGATTATTGAAATAATAGAACACGAATAAACAATTGCGTTTAGCGGGACTTATACGCAAAAAATCACTTTTCCAGATGACCGACTTTGTTGGACTCATCCATTTTTTCACCGCCAAGACGTTTTCTCAGAAAGGGGTCTTTGGATGTGATGCGGTCCACTTCATGCAAATCATAGTGGGGAGGATTGCCATGTGCCGTATAACCTTTTCCGGGAGTGTCCAGTAATGTAATGATATTTGGTGGAATCGACATCACCCGCCTTTGTGTTTTTGTTGTACTTACCAGGAGCCATAAGCATATAATTTCGTATGAGTAAAAAAAAATTATTTTCAGAGGAGAGAAGTGAAGATTAAACCATGGAATTGATTTCTAACCAATAGGAAAAAGTCGTTTTCAAAATACGGATCAATTCCCCAAATTCCAGTGGTTTGACAATATAGGAGTTGGCATAGTTCGAGAGGCAAAACTCGATGTCTTTTGGAGAGTTGGAGGTAGAAAATATCACAACAGGGATTTTCCGGAGATTGGGATCCTTTTTGATTTGAACAAGGATTTCCCTACCATCAGTATCAGGAAGGTTAAGATCAAGAAGAAGGAGAGAAGGCAGTGGATTGCCTTGTGTGAGAAAAAGCATTGCATCCTTTCCCGTATCAAAAAATTCGAGATGGGCTGGAGAATCAAGATATTTGAAACTTTCTTTCAGAAGGTAGATGTCGTCTGGATTATCCTCGATGATCAAAATGACATCTTGGTGGGACATTCAAAAGGAAAGGCATTTTGAACTATATAACCTTTCACCAAAAAGGAATAACTAAATGTTGGCTTGCAGGAGGTGATCATGGATAGATCTCCCCAATTCGAGGGATCGTTCAGGGCTGATGAAAATAAGAAAACTACGTTTGTCCGGAAGCGGTATCGACCACAAGTCATGAAACCATTCCAGATCATGGAATTCCGAAGGGGAACTGCCATATGCAAAGATTGCAGCCGCATCTCGGTACACCAAATCCAAGTACGGAAACATTTTGGCAACATTGTTGAAATGGGTTTGGTGGCTTCTTTCAAATGCAACAATAACCTTTCCGCCAATGAGGAGCAGACCATATGTTGGAAGGCCATCATTGGTGAATTCCTTCAGTAGTTGTTTTCGAAATTCAGATGCAGTCTTGGCGGAAGAAAAGAAAATTGTTGCGAGCACCAAGTCTTTTTTGATGGATATGACGGGGAGAATTGACTGTTCATCCGAAGAAGAGCTGATAAGGGTGTAATTTGTTGGATCGTAAAGGTTGCGCACATAGAGAGGAATTTTTTTGGTTCTCAATGGGGTTAAAGCCTTGGGATGTATCAATTTTGCACCGAAATGGGTCAAGAGTTCTGTGGAATCATAATCAAGAAAGGACAGGGGTTTGGCGTTCGGAATAAGTTTAGGGTCTGCGGTCATGAAGGCTGGAACTTCTTTCCAGATTGTCAAGCTTTTGGCCTCCACAAGATTGGCGATTGATGCAGCGGAATAGTCGGTTCCAGAACGGCCGAGAAGTGTGACATTGCCGTCTTTATCACCACCGTAGTATCCAGGGATGATGATTGGTTTCTTCTTTTCAAGGAGCGGTAACAGGTTTTGTATCACCAATTCCTTGGATTCCTCGTGTTGAACGGAAGCCTCATAATATACCCCATTGGTTCTCAAAACATTCACGGGATCCAATAGGAATGGAGATAGATTCTTTAAGGCAAGCATAAGGATATACGATGAGAGTCTTTCTCCGAAGGAAAGAACATAGTCACGCATTCGGGAACTGGTTTCTCCAGTTAGCACCATTCCCTTGATGAGTTTTTCGAGGTCAATGAATAGTTGGTCGATTTGCCCCAAGGAATTTTGAGAGGCAGAACCCCCTAGAATTTGCAAGTGAAATGTTTTGAGATCGGCAATTTCATTAGAAATCTGACTGGCGGATGTAGATTTCAACAAAGAATGCAAGGAATCAGTCACACCATAAAATGCAGAAGGAACAATAATCATGGGAGGTTCAATGTTTTGGAGGATTTTCAAAACCAACTGAAATGAGGACGTAGTTCTGAAACATGCGCCGCCAAATTTGTGCACTTCGACGTTATGGGATGACATTGCTAACCCTCATGGTATTTGGGCAGTATAACTTTGAAGGTTGATCCATTTTTTCCACTTTCCAAATCAATTCTGCCGTTATGCACCTGAACAATTTTGGAGCAGATTGCCAAACCCATACCAATTCCTTGAAATTCATGCCTATTATGTAGACGTGTAAATGCCTTGAAAATTTTATTGAAATTTTTCTCATGGATACCGATCCCATTATCCGAAAAATTGATCTGAATTTCCGTTGCAAGATCCAAAAGAGTTATTTCAACAGTGGGTTGCTCGGATACATTGAATTTTAGACCATTTGAGATGAGGTTTTGGAAAAGCGTCACAAGCAATGAAAAATTCCCGTAAATTTGTGTGTCTTCAGGAACTGAAATGATGATATTTGAATTTGTTTCAACGATTTGGTGGTGAATGTTTTTAATGGCTGCCTGGATGACTATGTATAAGGGATGATGGGAAAATTCCAATAAATCCCTTCCAATCATGGAATAATTCCTGAGATCTGAAATTAGATTCCGCAATCGTTTTGATGCGGAAATTGCGGTTTCAATGTGGGAAAGGACATCAGGATAATCGTTTTGGGGGAGTTTTAGTCGGGCAAGATCAAGATAGCTTGAAATGGTACGTAAAGGTTCCTGAAGGTCGTGTGAAGCGGCATAGACAAATTGTTCCAAATCTTGGTTCAATTGGGTGAGTTTTTCGGTTTGGTCCATCAATCTTCTTTCAGCTTCTTTTCTTCTTTTGAGTTCTTCCTTCAGATTTTCCATGATCATTAATTTGTTGAAAGAAAGCTGCATGATATTCGCCAAGTTCTGAAATTTTCTTTCCACAAGGGGCTGAGCCATGGAAGGATCATGCAAGAAGACTGCAACCATCCAATTCATAGATCCTTGCAGATATAGAGGTGAAACCAGAACAAGGGAAACTGGCATGGAAATCCTTTCTGCAACCGCGGTACCAAAAATGGATGCCAGATCGAATGAGGAAGGCTCAAGTGAAAAAATTTGTTGGGAAGAAGAACCCATATATGCAAGAATAGGAAGAATATACCTACGATGCTCATCCAAATGGTGTTCAACCAATCCATGAGCGTTGTGTTCCACCATTGCCTCTAGAGAAAAAGAATCATCATTACCATGAAATATCGCGGTGGTTGCGTCAAAACTCTCTGAGAGAAAGCGAAGGGAGGAACTGAAAAAGCCTTGCAGATCGGAGCGTTTGCCCAAGACCTCAGAAAACAAACTTAGGTTCCGATATTCATTTATTACCTCAATTTCAGTAGTCAGATTGTATAGAAAAAGCACCAATCGATAATTTGACGTATCCAATCCATAAAATGAATTGGCCATTACACGAAATTGCTGATGTTGAATTTCGGATATGAAGGAGAAGGAAAAGGGGTTATCCCCCCAATCACCAACTGTTGAGGAAATTGCAGTCTTTAGTTGGGAAGAAAAGGAAGGAAACCGGTCAAAGATGAATTTAGTTAAGTTGGAGATGTCCTCTTTCGAATGGGAAATTGTGAAGAGATCCATGGCCATTCTATTCATTGATTTGATTTCAAATACAGGATTTTTCTTTCCCATGACCTCCATGGTGATCATGGGGATAGGAGCCTTTTCAAAAATAGAGAAGACAAGATCCTGTTCCGTTTCCAAAAATTCTTCGACAATCTTTTCGGCAGTAATATCTTCAATCAGTGCAATAGATGCAGGTTCTCCCATTATGGGTTCAGGTATTTTTTTGACCCGTAAACGAACCCATATCTCCTCTCCTGTTTTACGGACGTACTTTTTTTCGAATATCATTTCAGAGGTCTTACCGGTCATCAATTTTTTCAGAGAATGAGTGTTTTGTTCAATAAAGTCAGGATGTGTAAAATCCGTAAAAGGTCTGCCGATAATTTCTGATTTGGAATAGCCAATAAGCACTTCAAATGCATGATTTACAAAAATTAGTATCCCTTGAGAATTGGCGATTGTGATTGCCAGAGGACTGTTTTCAAAGATTTGACCATAAATTTTTGACGTAGCAAGAACTTGTTGGAATTTTTCTTGTTCAGGGGTAATATCGATGAGGACGGAGGGAGCGGAGTGCGGTTCAAATTCATTAGTTAACCAATTGACTTTGACAATTTTGATGGTTCCTTTAATGGTTCGTATCCTAGTGATGACACTGAATTTTGAGAAATCCTTCTCCTTTACCATTTGAATTAACTTGATTGTACTTATGTTCTCGTAGGTATGAACCACCCTATTCAAGTATCTTACAACTTCATGTTCGGTTTCCCCTTCGTACAGGGCTACAGCAAGAGGATTGGCAGAAAGCAATTTAAGTTGCGATCCGGCCTCAAGCACAATGTCTGGTCTTTGTGCGAGATATTGAACTAGATCAGTCCCGGGAGGAATAGTCAAGTTCTCAACATATGCAATGAAATCTCTTAAGTCAAAAACCATTAACGGAATTGGAATTTGACTGATGATACGGGTTGTGGGAAAATGAAGGGAGAAGAATTGCGTGATTAACTCATCAAAGCAATTTTCGAGATCTGCCAAGTCTATGACCTTAATGAGTGCGGGGGATCTTAGGATCTCTTCTGTTACATTTTGGGGGAGAGGAGAAATTGCCATGCCGTAATGAACCTTCTGCTTTGCAAAGAGATTTTTGATTTTAATCCATTTATCGGATGAAAAAAGGATTATGTCTTCGGGAAAGAAATTTGTCACAGATGAGAGAGAGATGATGGGGAATGTGCTTTTCGGAGGTTCACAACCTGCAAGCAAAATCCGAACCATTAAAGGAGCATTTGGAAATAACCATATAACATTAATCACATGTGAATAGATAAGAGAAAATCAATAAAGGTAAAAAACAAAGATGTAAAATATCCAAACCGATTTTCGGATTTTAACTGCAATTGATTTTGTACGATATATGTGGTATTCCGTGTAAAAGACAAGTGTTAGAAGGAATAGTATCGCAAAAACATTGCAACGAAATGATGGGATGCCTGTTCATTGTTTTTGTAACAGAAACCATGCATTTTTTCCATAAAACAATCTATTAAATCTCTATTCGATTTATTGAAGTATGGAATCTATCGTTTTGGGAGGCGGCTGTTTTTGGTGCATCGAGGCAGTTTTCAATCAAGTGAAGGGAGTGAAATCCGCCATATCGGGTTATGCAGGAGGCCATGTGGAAAACCCAACATATGAACAAGTATGTAATGGTACTACAGGTCATGCAGAAGTAGTCAAAGTTGAGTTTGATCCGAATATCATCAGCTTAAGAGAAATCCTTGAAATCTTTTTCACCATCCATGATCCAACTACATTAAATCGTCAAGGAAATGATGTGGGGCCCCAATACCGATCTGCGGTATTTTGGGAGACTCACGAACAGAAGGAGGTCACGGAGCAGGTCATTCAGGAATTTGAAGAGAAGGGCATTTGGAAGAATAAGATCGTGACTGAAGTCAGCCAATTGAAAGCCTTTTATCCTGCCGAGGAATATCACCAACGTTATTTCGAGAGAAACAGGGACACTAATGGCTATTGTAGGTTTGTGATAGAACCCAAGGTTGCCAAATTCCGAAAAATGTTTCTTGAGAAGCTCAAAAAAAGTTGAGATCATCCGTCATATCTGATCTCCAAGAATTTAATGACAACCCTTTTCAAAAGATTTTATTGCAGAATGATTGGATTTAATGACCTTTTGGCTCTACACCCAAGCAAAAGAAAATCCACAAAAGACATATCTCTTTGAAGGGGATAGAGAAATTTCATTCCTTGAAATGGAATACATAGTCAGACAAGTGGTTGCTCAAATGAAGAAAGTCGGCATAAGGCAGGGAGACCATGTTGCCATTCGTGCATATAATAATTCAGCCTATATCGCGTTATTGCACGCCATTCCGCGTATCGGAGGGATGGCAGTCCCCCTTAATGTCAGACTTTCGGAAAAACAAGTGATGGGACAATTGGAGCAATCAGAAGCGACAGTACTAATCGAGGAGAGTACGTTTCATCTGAATACAGATCTCCCTCGATTCGCTCTTGAAAGCCTGATGGAACCCTATACTGAGAATATGACGATCAAAAGCTATGAGGAGGAATATGTACCATGGGATTTGAAAAGGGACTTTGCAATTTTTTTTACATCTGGAACAACAGGAAAGCCAAAAGGAGCTGTTTTAACCCTATCCAATATTTTTCATAATGCAATTGGATCGAAAGAGAGACTTGGGATTAAGCCAGATGATTTGTGGATAATTACCTTGCCGATATACCATGTAGGCGGCATGAGCATTATTTTTAGGGGAGCCATTTATGGGATCGGCAGTATCCTGATCAAAAAGTTCGATATTGAAGGGATATGCAAGGCGATACAATCAGGTGGATCCATTCTTTCCCTTGTTCCAACCATGCTCCACCGGTTCCTTAAGGAAGGGCAGGGGAAATGCCTAGCTAAGCTGAGATGTCTGCTTCTTGGCGGAGCAAAAGCCAACAAATCCCTTGTCAAAAGGGCATTAAATGAAGGGATACCCATATACACGACATATGGTCTTACTGAAGCTGCATCACAAGTAACCACAGCAACTCCGGAAGAAGTCAGACAATTTCCGGATACAGTGGGGTATCCTATTGATGGAGTCGAAGTAAGGATTGCAGCCAAACCATCAGAAATAGGGGAGATTTCAGTTCGAGGTTCCACAATCATGAAGGGCTATTATAAAGACAGTCAGAAAACCTCGGAATGCTTCAGGGATGGATGGTTTTTTACAGGAGATTTAGGGAGGATCGAGAATGGAAGGCTTTTCACTTTTGGAAGAAGAAAGGATTTGATTGTTTGTGGAGGGGAAAACATCTATCCCGCAGAGATAGAAGCATGTCTTCAGGAAATGGAAGGATTAAAGGAAGTCTGTGCAGTCGGAGTTGAGGACGAGGAGTGGGGTGAGGTTGTAGGATTGGCAGTGGTGCCAAACACATCGGAAGATTTGAAGCACCTTCAAGAACAAATCATCGAAATAGTTTCAAATGAACTGGGAAGATTCAAGAGACCGAGAAAATTCATTTTCTTGGAAAAACTACCAAAGACTGCAACGGGAAAGGTGAAACGAGAGGAAATTCTGGATCTTTTCTATAAAAAAAGGAGATGATCAAAGGATCAGTCATTTGGATCAGAATTGTCGATTTCTTAAAGTGGACAGAATTTACATCTTTCCATGAGGTCACCCCAATCAATTTAACTAATGGCTTTCGGGAATGAACATGGCTTGGGATGCCAGTTTCAAGAATTTTCTCAAAACCTTTCTCAATACG
>CAZYCQ010000015.1:0-432 GCA_964645535.1 uncultured archaeon
TCTTCTACCTGTCCTTACCTCCTCCTATATGATAGCACAGCTAGATTCCTCATTATATCCTGGGGGTCATGTAATAGCATCAAATGACCTCTATTCCAATCCATTTGGATTGAATTTATCTGAGATAGAATTTGCTAAGAAGTTTGATTTCATGGCTGATGTCTTTTTTGACAATCTGAGTTATTCACGTTTAACAAAATATATTCTTGCTTTTAATACAATTTTCAAATACAATGGCACCAATGATGGATTTCATGAAGTTAATGGTCATATTTTTGTTTTGCCTTCTATTGGCTGGAAAGATGTTCCTGTTTCTCCTTTTGTACTTCCAATCTACAATGATGGGTTGCAGGTCAATGATTTTCTAACTGAGGCTGAAGGAAACAAACTTATTGTTCCTGCTATTTTAAACGGAACAGATTGGATTGTGGA
>CAZYCQ010000015.1:442-53891 GCA_964645535.1 uncultured archaeon
GTGCCTAACTCATTGAATCCAAACGTTGTTGTTTTCATGAGTTACAATGAATTTTTTTCAAAACCACAACTTCTTGCTTTTCGATTTTCGAAGGTGTCTGTTTTTTCTTATACTTGGTTCAATTTTGATGAACAAATTGTTCCCTCTGATTTGGACAATGTTCGTAATTCTCTTGTCTCTCCATTCCAAATTGTTGAGTTTCCTCTTGAAAATGTTGTAAAAATGCAAAATGTAGTAGGAGATTTGCTCCAAAAACTGGAATTGGCAGTTGGAACGCTTATGGGCTTGATTTTGAGTTCAATTGGTGTAGTTGCCATTCGGCAATATCAAAAAAAACGGATAGAAATATTCCAAAAACTGGAAAACAATTGGGGCGATCCCGAAAAAAGTTCTTCAATAGTTGAGTTAATTGAGTTCTTATTCAATGATGAATTGGTTCTTTTATTCATCATTTCTTTTTACTTGGTTGGTGGTGATTTTTGGACTGGATCGGTTAGGGTTCTTATTCTTTTTCTGTTGGTTCTAAGAATTTCTTATTCTATTCAATTGGATAATGCTAGATCGCTTATACGACCTAATGACGTTAAACTGTCAACTCTCGATTACGTGATGATTTTACTTCCTATGCTCTTCTTTTTTTCTGATTTTCTTCCTTATGTACTTCGTCAATCATTATTCTTGCTACTTCCTTTTTATATGGTTGTTATTTTCTTGAATTATTACCCTAAATTTGTATCTTTATTCTCTGACAAAATAAAAATAAAAGGAATTCAAATTCGCAAAAGATACTTTCAAAATCATATGTTGAATTCTCCATCAATCCATCGTTTTATTTTGGTCTTTGCCCTTTTGACTGCTCAGATCACTGTAGGTCAATATGTGAATTCTCAATTGAAAATCCAAGAAGAACAGGGCATTGGTGGTGATTTTGGCATTGTCGACAACTCAATTTATTATGTAAATGAGACTTTTCAAAAGATTTCTGGCGTTTCTCGTATATCTTTTTTGGAGATTGTTAGCTTTGTTGAAGAACGTTTGAATGGGGAAAATGAAATAAAACTTCTAGGAGTTGATCTTGATGGCTATTCAAACATTGTTCCGCATGAGGACGCATTAGTGTCCTTTAATCGATATATAACTGATATGAAGGATAACAAAGTTTTTCTTTTGGGAAAGAATAGATTTAATGAAATAAAGCAATTAAAATCACTAAGGGTTAAAAACCAAGGTCAAATTGGGCTTAATTATCTGGACTTGGATGTTGAAAATTTAACTAGTATCCCCGATTTTTTTGGTCTGGATTGGATTGATTCATCGAATGAAGCAATAATTCTAATCGTTCCACGACAGTTTGTCACAAATATTGTTGAAAATCTTAATTACCAATCATTCCGTGTAATAACGGGAATTTTCAAGGAAAACGTTCCTTTAAGTGATGCACTTGCAGAATTCAGGAACTTTTTCAGGAACTACTCCAGAGCAGAGATTCGGACGATCTCATCGCAACAGGATCAAACTAAGGTAGAGTACCCATGGTATCCTCTTCACCAATTTGTAAACCTTCTTTTCATTTCAATGATCCCTCTGATTGTTTTTGAATTTATAGAGCTTTATGGGGAAGTACGATCAACTTATCGCTATTATCGTCGTATTTCTCTAACGAAACGTCACCAATCGCTTCTGAATACCTATGCCATGATTGGATTAATCGGCGTATTTCTGCTAGACTTGTTGTTTGTGTATGTGATAGTGATTCCACTTTTCATAAACTATTTCTTTTATGTTCTTGATCTAGGAAAATCATTTGCATACTTTTCTGGCATCCCCCATCTTTCTCTGATTGCTTCCGTTTATTTTGCAATTCTTTTGATTAATGAATGTAGGAGGTCTAAATTTGAAGATCGAAATTAGGTCCCTGACCATGATTTATCCCGGAAAAAAGCAGAAAACAGTTGCTTTGGATTCCGTCTCTCTTAATATTCCAAGTGGTAAGATTGTTTCAGTCATTGGTAACAGTGGATCCGGTAAAACAACTTTACTCAAGGCAATTTCTGGTTTTCTAGTGCCTTCCGCTGGAGAAGTTCTTATCAACGGAGTTTCAATATATGAAATGGACAATCCAGAACGGAAATTTTTTCTAAAAGACAAGATTTATCTTGTTTTTCAAGATATCGAAAATAATCTTTTCTTTAACTTGAGCGGTTATGAAAATGCCGAATTAATCCTCTTCCAACACAATTTAAAAAAAGACATTATTCAACACTTCCATTCATTAGGACTTGTTGACCTTTTATATCAGAAAGTATCCACTCTTTCCGGTGGACAGAAACAACTCTTGATCTTTGGAATTATTCTCCTTTTGGATTGCAAGATAATCGTGATGGATGAACCTACCAGTCACATGGATCAAGCCTCAAAGCATCTGGTGATGGAAAAAATCAGCGACTACTGCCGAAAAAAAGGGATCACTTTAATTTACTCTACACATGACCCTGATATAATAAAATATTCTGATGTAGGCATTGGTATATATTTTGGAAGGTTTGATCGGATTATTGAGAAGCCTTCTTCAAATCGGAAAACAAAAGAAATAATGGATGGTGTGTATCATATTGTACCGGTGTCTCCAGATGGTACCATTCGTATTCCAAATTTTATGCGTCAATTATTGGGCATTCATGAAAAGGTAAAGTTGCTATTGAAAGACGGAACCATTGTGGTTGAAGCATATGGAGGTCAAAATGATGATTGAAATCGCATTGGAAAACGTTACAAAAAAATTTGTACTTGATTCTGGTGTTGTAATTCCTGCTCTTATTGACATTAATTTGGTTATTGAACATGGTGATTTGATTTGTATTCAAGGACCAAGTGGATCTGGAAAGACAACCTTATTGAAGATTATCTATGGTATATTGAACGTAGACTCTGGTGTGATCAAATATTCCCCAAATGAAATAAAAAATGACATTGCCTATCTGCCTCAAAATCCGGAACTGACAAAATTTTTGACGATTGGTGAAAATTTTCTTGAGACTCAGGGGACTGGTGAATGTTTCGACCTATTAGATCCAGAACTTTTGATGAGCTATCCTGAAGAAGTTTCATTGGGTGAACTTCAAAGAGCTGCCCAAATCAAATTGGCAAAATTGAATCCAAGAGTAATGCTTCTGGATGAACCAAGCGCCAACCTCGATTCAAAAAACATTGTAAAATTGATCAAATTCTTAAAGATGAAGAATGAAGAAAACATAACTATTGTATTCACCACTCACTCGGATTTATTGGCCAACATTGCAAAAAAGAGGTATATCTTAAATGGTGGTCAATTAAAATTACTTTAAATCCTCTTTCGATTCCGATGAACAAGATGTGTGTAAGAAACAAAAAGTTCTCTCTTTGTCGAACAAGCTTCAATACATGTCTAAAATTAATTACGATTTTTCATTCTGATTAATGGAATATGTCTCAGGATGTTTTGAATTAGTGGGTAATTATTTCCTTATTTCTTAATCCTTTAGTCCCTTTGCTTTTCCTTTTAAGCTTCAAAACCATGGGTTGGACATGGAACGAGATCCAAGTGGCATGCAACTTTTTCTTCTGTTTGCGGCCGTGTTCATCGATCTTCTGGGTTTTGGCATCATTATTCCCAACCTTCCATTCTTGGTAAGGGAATTCACGCCTCTCGATAGTCCAGTTTCTGCAGAGATTCACTACACCCTTATTGTTGCGGTGTTCAGTCTCATGCAGTTCATCTTTGCCCCGATCTGGGGTGCGGTTTCAGATAGGGTCGGTCGTAAACCAGTCATTGTAATCGGGTTGGGGGGTTCTGTCATTGGTTTCGGAATTTTTGGGTTGGCGACGGATCTCTCGTTCCTGTACCTTTCGCGTACCATTGCAGGCATATTTACTGCAGCAACATTGACTGTCGCAAATGCCTACATCGCTGATGTTTCTCCCCCTGAAAAGCGAGGTGCCAACTTTGGTCTGATCGCGGCAGCCTTCGGTTTGGGATTCGCCATTGGACCTGGTATCGGTGGACTTCTGGGTTCTCTTTCCTTCGCCAATCTTGAAGGGTATCAGTTGGCCGCCTTTTTTGCATCCCTGCTTTCCCTGCTCAACATGTTGGCTGCTATTCCATTCCTTCCTGAATCCTTGATTGACCGGAAGGAAGGATGGGACATCCGGCTTCCCATATTGCAGACTGCTTCCCTGAAGGAATATGGCAATGTCCTCTGGTATATCCTGATCTTCGCATTGGTTGGTTTGGGTTTCTCGAACTTTATCGCGGTATTCCCACTCTATGCAGTGGATTTAAGCCAAATTGGAGAACTAGAGTTGGGGTACTATTTCACCTATGCGGGATTGATCATTTTCTTCACGCAGACTGTCCTGATCCGTCCCTTGTTGAGGAAATTCGGGGAGGAGATCGTTCTGAAGACTGGTGTTTTTCTGATCGGTTTGGGTTTCTTCACCCTGACCTTGGCTCCCACCTTCTGGTGGTTTTTCCTGACAAATATTCCATTGCTATTTGGCATCTCCTTTGTCAATCCCTCATCAACCAGCTTGATCAGCAGATCCACTCCCCGACATCGGCAGGGTGAAGTCTTGGGTATCCAGCAAGGCTGGTCCTCATTCAGCCGGATTTTGGGACCGCTTTTTGCCTCTGGTCTGTTGCTGGTAACCATTCCGCGGTATATCTTCTATCTCAATAGTCTTCTATTTCTGATTATCTTCCTGATCGCTTGGAAGGTAACTGGAATCTCTCAAATCCCAGAAACGGCTGTTTTGATCTGCAAGTGAGGAATCCATGGATATCATAATGCTTATCTGCAAAGTGAAAAAGAGAATTTTGGTTCTCTAAAATGCAAATGCGTATTCTGAAATCATGGTTTACTTTTCCCGGCCACAACTGGGGACAACATGTCTTGGTGCTTGGTCAACGAAGCTGGGTGGTTGCTGTTCAAAATTTTCCCAAGAAGATTCCATACGACTAGTGTGAATGTATTTCTGAGATATTTCCTTTTTTCAAAGAATTATTTGACAGATGTTTTAAGATGATTTCATTTAGGTGAAGTATGAAGTGGGAAGTAGCAAAGGAGTACGAAGATATTACCTACAAGAAATCGAATGGTGTTGCCCGAATTGCTTTCAATCGTCCCGAAGTGAGAAATGCCTTCCGTCCGAAGACTGTTTTCGAATTGTATGATGCCTTCAAGGATGCTCATGAAGACACCTCCATTGGGGTGGTGTTGCTTGCTGGGGAGGGACCCTCTCCGAAAGACGGAGGCTATGCTTTCTGCAGCGGTGGCGATCAACGGGTTCGAGGTTCCCAAGGCTATGTCGATGACACTGGGATGCCTCGATTAAACATATTGGAAGTACAACGCCTGATTCGTTTCATGCCGAAAGTTGTTATTGCCGTTGTGGATGGGTGGGCTGTCGGCGGTGGTCATAGTCTTCACGTGGTTTGTGATCTCACCTTAGCCTGTAAGGAACATGCGATCTTCAAGCAGACGGATGCAGATGTCACCAGTTTCGATGGAGGGTATGGATCTGCCTACCTTGCTCGTCAAGTGGGGCAGAAACGTGCCCGGGAAATATTTTTCCTTGGACGAAACTACAGTGGACAGGAGGCTTATGAAATGGGGATGGTCAACGCAGTGATCGATCACGATCGATTGGAGGATGAGGCGTACAATTGGGCTCAAGAAATTCTCGGGAAATCTCCCACCTCCATTCGGATGCTTAAATTTGCCTTCAATCTCATCGATGATGGTCTTGTAGGTCAGCAGGTGTTCGCAGGCGAGGCTACTCGCTTGGCCTATATGACGGAGGAGGCAAAAGAGGGGAGAAATGCCTTCCTTGAAAAACGGAAGCCGAATTTCCGTGATATCAAGTGGTTGCCCTAGGCAACAAAACGAATCCAGCATTGTAAAAACTGTTTCTCCTATTGAAATCCCGTTCCGAGTCTGTCAAAATCTGTCCATGATCCTGCACCTCTCCCATTTTTCAAACGTAGATTATTAATTGACTGTTCCGTTTATTCAATATGGATTTTTCAGAGGATCGAGTTG
This sequence comes from uncultured archaeon, assembly GCA_964645535.1. Lineage (GTDB taxonomy): Archaea > Asgardarchaeota > Heimdallarchaeia > Heimdallarchaeales > Kariarchaeaceae > WAKA01. The sequence goes on from CAZYCQ010000015.1 coordinate 6,520, forward strand.
AAACAATATATGCCATTGATGGCGAACCACTCATGCTTCATGTTTGGGAACCTCCATCCCCCCAAGGAGTTCTATTAGGGATACATGGGGGATTGGCACATGCGGGAGACTATGTCACCCCTGCGCTCTTTTTCAAGGATAAGGGTTATGCAACCATAGCGCCTGATCTTAGAGGACATAAGCAAACGAAAGTCGATATCAAAAATTTTGACCTGTATGTCAAGGATATGCTTGATGTTCTTGATTGGATAAACGGCAAGTATCCTGATCTTCCTATCTTCATTGTCGGGCATTCCATGGGTGGATTGATCGCCACTGTAATGGGATTGAAGTATCCCACTCGTTTAAAGGGAGTCAGAGGCTTCATTCTTTCATCTCCATACTATAGAAATGTTGTACCTGTCCCCAAAATAATGGAAGCCTTGAGTGGAGTGTTTGCAACAATCCTCCCCAAAATGAAAGTTCCAGCAGAGGATTTCATAGATGTGTTGACCCATGATGAGGAGATTACCAAACGGCATCATGAGGACGAAAGAAAGGGTTTACGTGGGAAATATGTAACTGCGCGTTGGGCTCATCGCATTCTTTCAACACAAAAATGGGTGGAGAAACAGATACATGAATGGAAATTCCCCCTCTATGTAGTAGTTGCGGGGAAGGACAAACTTGCGGATACTTCATTTACCGAACAGCTCCTGCAGCGTATTAAACCAGACTTAGTTAAATTACGTATTGAACCTGAAAACTATCATGAAAATTTCAATGAGATAAATCGCCAGGAAATTTTTGATGATATCCTAGAATGGCTAAATCAACAGAAATAGAATTTCCTATACATGTTCAACCATTTTCAAAATTTACTCCACATTAAATTCATTTGTTTTTTTTTATGTCGATCCTTTTATTAGTTGTTATGTGTCTGAAAGATTTGAGGTTTGCAGGAGTATATGAGAGATCTTCAGGAACTAAAACGAGCATTTCCCAATCAGATTGTATTGCCTAGGGGTGTGGAAAACCCCGTTCTCCTGTTGTTGGTTGCCGAAAACAAGAATACTGCTGAAGATCTCAAAACTCGGTTTCTTGATCTAGGTTATGGTGTTGTGGGACCGGTTCAATCCACAGATTCTGCTCATTCCCTTGCGCGAAAGATTCCTTTAGATGGTTTTGCTTATCTAATAGGCAATGACCTCAGTGAGATACTTTCGTTCTTTCATCTCTTAGAGGAATTCCCACTTCTTCCTGTTATTTTTTTGGGGCAACTTGATGCCACTGTCAAAGTGAAGATGAAAAAGTTGGAGAACCCAAATGTGCATCATGGTTTTCCAATCCAGGATACTTCTTCTTTTCTTCTTTCATTGAGCCGCCTTTTCGGTGATCGCGGCGGAGAAATGCCTGAACTCTTGCTTTTTGCAAACGCCACTTTTCGGGAACTCATTGAACTTTCATTAAGGCGGGATAGGTCTGAAGTGGCAAAAATTTTGACTGATGAGCTCGGTCAGCTTCCAAGTCGAATGGAAGGCTTTTCATTCACAAAAGACCCCTATCCTACTTTAATATACATTTCTCCCAAGAAATTTGACAGATCACAGTTCTTTGTGATGCTGGAACTTTTGTTTTCAGACTTGGAGGAGACCATCAACACGAAATTGGAAGTCGATTGGGGTGCTGATTTCATCAATGATGCCATCCTGCAAGCCATTGCAAAGCATAAATTCAAAGACAACCTAGTTCTTGATTTTGCTAGGTCACGAGGTCTTCCAGATCTTAACATCAAAAAAATGTTGGATCGTGTTACTGTCAAAGAGAGAAATATTGCTGTCGGATATATTGAACTCAGTGACCACGGACCGGAATTGATGAAAATGAAGGCGGATCCTGGATTGGAAACATTCATCAATGACCAGACCGTTGCCCAATTAATTTCCATTGTTGGGCAAGGAGAAAGCTATCGTGAAGGACAATTTGGCGTGGTTCCTCTTCTTCAAAGTCATGAATATGTTTCCATTCTTACCTCAAAAATGTTGGATTCGGATACTTTGAAGGACATAAGGATGGCGGGACGGTCATTGACGCTTATATTTGTTGTTCTCCACAAGAGCTTCTCCAACTTGGCAATGGACAAATCTTTCTTAAAAGAAGCCATGGCGGAGTACAATTCGATATCTGATGTCAGCCAAGTTACGGATGAAATGATTGAAAGAATCTATGAAAAATTCAAGTTCATCCTTCCAAGTTCCTCGTAAGTGAAAGATATCCTGACCAATTGCAACGAACTTTCCATCCTACGGGTACCCAGACGGTGGTATCCGTTTGTTCAATGATCAGTGGTCCTGTCAATTCTGTGTCTTTTCCGAAATCGGTTCGAAGGAAGATATCGACATTACCGATCCCCATGACCTTTCTTGTTGCAATCGGCTTAGGATTTACTTCTTCTTCTAGCTGATTCAAAACAGGATCGGGTTGAGCTATTTTCGCAGAGACTCTGAGAGTTACCAATTCGATGCGTTGTGTTCGGTCAACAAATCCATACTCTTTTTCATGAGTTTGGAAAAAGGTCTCAGCCAATCTTCTTTTGTCATCACTCCATGGGATCGTGAGCTCAAACGATTGACCAATAAACCTTGCATCGACTGACCTTTTGATTTTTGGGTTCTGTAGCCTATCTGCCTCAATTTCTTTCAGAATATCCTGTTCAAGTTTTTCAAATTCCGTATTCAAGTCACTCAAATCAGTTTCTTCCAATGCAAGCAAAATGCTCTTGCCCTTGTCATATCGATAATCTGCCGTCAACAACCCCAAAGCGGACCAAATACCCGGAAATGGCGGAACAATTACTTCCGGAATCTCCATAATCTCAGCTAGCTCTGCACCATGTACGGGCCCTGCACCTCCAAAGGCAAGAAGGGAATAATTTCGAGGATCAACCCCCCGTTCAGTTGAAACTGCTCTTAAAGCTTGGGCAATATTCTCATGAAACACTCGTCTGATGCCATGAACTACGTCTTCAAATCCTATTCCTAAAGATGCCGCCACATCATTGATTGCTTGACTGGAAAGAGACTTGTCCAGCATTATGGCTCCATCACCTAAATGATCGGGAAGGACTCCAAATAGTAGATCTGCATCTGTAACTGTTGCATCTTTTCCGCCTCTGCCATATGCTGCTGGTCCCGGGTTGGCACCTGCACTCTGGGGACCCACTCTGAGGAGTCCTGCCGATGTCCAAGCGATTGAACCACCTCCTGCTCCTATGGTTTCTACATTGACGGATGGTATCATGACTGGCAAATTACCAAGTTTAAGACCATACTGACGATCTGCAACCCCATTCGTTATTTGTGAAACGTCTGTTGACGTTCCTCCGATATCCAGCGAAATCAAATTCGGTTTGTTCAGCATCCTGCTGGTATATTCCGCCGCCAGCACCCCTCCAGCCAATCCAGAAACCATAAGCTCTACAGGTTTCGTGATGATTCTTCGAGGGACTGCTAGCCCCCCACTTGACTTGATGATCGCTATAATGGCATCTTTGCTATATTTATTTACTTTATTCTCCAATTTGGCAATGTAGGTTGAAATCAATGGTTTGACATAGGCGTCCATTACAGTTGTTGAAAATCGTTCATATTCTCGGTATTCCGGCACAATATTTGACGAAATGGAGATCGGTATCCCCAGATCCCTGATTTCCTGCTCAACTTTCTTTTCATGTACTGGATTGAGAAAACTGAAAAGGAAACCGATCGCTATGGATTCCGGATTTATCTCCTTGATTTTATCCTTGACATTTTTCAAATCTTCTGCATCCAATTTCTTTTCGACTGATCCATCAAACAGTATTCGTTCTGGAACAGGTAGTCTCATTTCAGCTTCTACAAGTGGTTTTGGGCGTGTTGGAATGATGGAATAGATGTCATCCCTATTCTGCCGTCCGATTTCAATGACGTCCTTGAACCCTTCTGTAGTCAGAAACAATGTTCTCGCCCCTTTTCGTTCGAGAAGGGCATTGGTTGCAACTGTTGTGCCGTGCAAAAAGAAATCGAATTTACCTCCTTCAGTTTCCAGAATCTTCTCAACAGATTGAGTCGGATCATGAGGCGTGGATAAAACCTTGGTGATCTTTATTTTTCCGTCTTGGAATGAGATTGCATCCGTAAAACTTCCGCCAATGTCCACTCCTATGAGATGGGATGTGACCACATGCTCACATGAACCCGTTATGTTATAGAGTTTGCGGAAACTTGCAAATCTCCTGAACCTGTGGCTTTGCACTCTAGCTTTCTTCTTCGCTGAAAATGCCTCAATAATTTGGTTAAGAGATCCAATATTGGTGGAAATGAGGCAACTTTCTGTAATACAATTCCCATTGGAAGGAGACCTGCTAGGCGGACAATGGCTTCTTTCTCGGAAAACCATTCCCCTTCAACAACTACATGAAAACTGGTCCAGTATTCTTCAAATCCAAGTTTTGAAATTCCTGCTTTCATAATCTGAGAATGGTGCATGGGTACAACAATTGCTGTCCTTCGAACCAGTGGACGAAGAAATTTTGAAAATTTAGTGCAGACCGAGCAATCATCATCGTAGGTAATAATATTCACGAAAGATTCTTCCTAAAAATACAGATTAAATTTTGCTTCCATCCAAATTTTTGTTCTATGGATGGCGAAATCAATTAAAAGTCTCTTTCAACAGGTAAAACATGAAACGGGCTGTCTCGATTTCCCTTGGTAGTAGTTCACGCGACCATAAGGGAACCATCGAACTTGGAGGGGAAACCATTGAGGTACAGCGTATCGGAACAAATGGGGATACCAAAAGGATGCAAGAACTCTACCGGGATTTGGACGGTAAGGTCGATGCTTTTGGAGCAGGTGGCTTTCTGTTTGGTTTCCACGTCGAGGATCGTTTTTATGAATTGCGAACAGTAAAGAAACTGGTAAAATATGTCGAAAAAACTCCAATAGTCGATGGGAATGGTGTGAAAGATACCATTGAACGTCACTCATTGCAATCAGTTTGGCCAGAAATCCAAGATATATTTGAAAATAAACCCAAAACTGCTTTGGTGACTTCCGCCGTTGATAGGTATGGTATGGCGAAATCTGTTGCAGAAGCAGGCTTTGACATGGTATGCGGTGATTTCTATTTTGCGTTAGGCATTCCCATTAAGGTTCGAACCCTCAAAGGAGTCCAACGTCTTGCCCGGATGATCATGCCATTGATTTCCTTCTTCCCACTAAGTTGGCTATATCCACTGGGGGAAAAACAGGACAAAAGAACGCCAAAGCATACCAAACTGTTCAAAAATGCAACTCTCATTGCGGGAGACTTCCTTTACACAAAGAAATATTCTCCGGATGACATGAAAGGCAAAATCATTCTCACAAACACCACTACCCAAGAAGACCGTGATGATCTTTTCTCAAGAGGGGTCGAGGCAATCATCACAACCACTCCTGAAGTGGGAGGACGGTCATTCGGAACCAATGTGCTAGAAGCAGCAATTGTCGCTCACAAAGGTCTTGGAAGAGCCCTTTCTCCAGAAGAAATGAGAGTTGAAGTTGAAAAGTTGGGTTTGAAACCCCAAGTTCATTTCCCGTAGGTGGTATATATGGATGATAAGGTGCCATTCATCGTTCTTGCGGGAAGCCCTCCCGAAAGAGATGCCCTAATGGAATATGCAGACATTGATTACAAGGCATTGATTGATGTCAATGGGAAGACCATGCTGACGCGGGTTTTGGAAGCCATCAGGGATTCTGAACGTGCATCCTACATCCTTATTGTTGGTCTTCCTAAGCAACTTGTGGACTTGCCTCAGGGGATCGATTCAGACCGTGTAGGTTTTTATGAGATTGAAGGGAAACAGGTAGATAAAATCATCAAGTCATGTATGCATCTTCTATCACTTGGTAAAGAAGACCCATCTATCTTTCCAAGAGGGACGAACCATGCAGTAATTACCACCTCCGATATTCCTGCGATCAGTGGTGAAACGATTTCCAAATATTTGGATGAATGCTTCTTGACAGATCATGCATTCTATTACTGCGTCGTTGATCGGGAACACATGGAATCCATGTTTCCCAATAGCGGACGATCTTGGATTAAAATGGACGGGAATCAATATTGCGGGGCAGATCTTGCTTTGTTTGATGTAACCTATGCTGAACAATCGTATGATATTCTGAAAATCATTACTGAAAACAGAAAGTCGTTCACCAAAGCATTGTTCAAGGCTTCTCCTCTCACCTTTTTCAGATACATCCTCAAACTTGCCCGGATGAAGGATGTGGAACGGCTTATGACAAAGATTTTTGGTTTCCCATCTAAATTGATAATTGATGAAGACGCAAGAATTGCGTTTGATGTTGACAAACCGTTCCAGCTTGATATAATGCGATCCTTTCTCTCCTCATATGAGGGGGGAACCCATTAATGTACGTTGAATGAAATCATCTGCTATCTTCTGTAGGTTACGGGCCTCTTCCCTTGAAATTGTCTCCTTCATGAATTGGTACTTGCTAAGGCTACGATCTACAGAGATATCATAAATCGATTTCTCATTGCCAATGACTTTATCTCCGATTCTACACCCACAGGCAACCGCGTCCAAGAACAATTCTTTCATTTCATTAGAAACTGCCGCATGAACTAGATTCATTGCAATTTCCTCAATCGATCCATCAAGAGACCTGCTGGTGAATTCAAGCATTGCTGCAATAACCGCGCCTGCATTGGCGATAAAATCCGGAATTACTGTTATGCCTGCTTCTTCAAGGTACTTTCGTCCCGCATAAGTAAATGGGTAATTTGCAGAGGGAATCACGGCTTTGATCCCCGCAGCTTTGATTAGCTTTGCAATATCCAGATTGACTCTTTCCACTCTTGTTCCCGGAATTACAAAATCACAGCTCACTTCAAAAAGCCTATCCAACGGTTGAATTTCTAAATCTGTATCGAATATAAAATCATCCCCCTTCTCCTTGTATAATTTCAAGATCTTTTCAACAACAAAGCTGTCATCTTCACAGAATTCAGATTCTTTATGTGCAACAATTGTTCCATGCCTATTTGAGATGGCTCTCAACCGACATCTTCCTTCAAGAAGGGAGGCAATTCCACTGGCCACCTTGCCAAATCCTTCCAATGTATATGATTTGCCATAAAGGGGGTCTATGTCTCGATTCATAGTTTCCAAGGCTGTAAACGTTTCCTCAATTGCAACAACAACTCCGTAACCTGTAAGAACATTGTCCAATGGTAATCCGAATTTTTCAGAAAGTCGGGAAAGCAGTCCTTCCCTTGCAATTTCCTCCAAACCGTTCTTTCTGAGGGAATCCAGAAATGATGCCTCAGAGGTTCCCATATCCGGTCCGGTAACAAATACGATTTCTCCGGTACCATTCAAATTTCCCATTACCTGCCAATCCTTTTCATTGATTTCAGAAATATTGATGCCTTTCAGGAGTGGGGAAATCTCTCCGATAAACTCATCAAGCTTTTTCTTATCAAATGGTTTATTGTCAATCCCTGCCTTTGCTCCAGTAAAAGGCAACATATACGTTGAAAGTTTGAGTGCCATGGATGTGGCCAATTTTTCAATCTCTTCCTTCGTCACTCCTGGTTCCATCCTGATGCCACCAACAGCCAGTGGGAAGTCAAGATGCGAAAAGGAGACAATCCCTGATTTTGTTCTGATTGAAACAGGAGAAAATAATGTTGCTTCATCCATCAATGGTTAATCGGGGTTTACAATTCAAATCTTGCGCTTCTTGCAATCCTCAAAATGTTTGTTTGCCACTTAAATCAAAAACTCTTTTGACAGACCATAAGATTATAACTCTCACCGTACAAATCGGAATAATTTGGTCGACAAATTGAATATGGTTCGTCCTCCATTCCATAATTGGTACCTTCCCTTATTCGGGTTCTTCTATTTTGGACAGGGATATTCACTAGGGTCTCTAGCATTGATGTTTCCAATTTACATCCGAGACGTTCTTGGAGTCGCCAGTGAGGCAAAAACGATATTCATCAGCTCAATGCTTCTTTTTCCTTGGTACTTGAAATTTGTTTATGGCTTCGTTTCAGACAATTTTCCCATTGGAAAGTTTGGAAGACGAAAGCCATATCTTGTCATTGCCGCCGTATTGAGCTTTTATGGATGGATCACACTGCTGTTGCACGAAAGCGTAAACATGGGTTTCATTTTAAGTTCACTTTCTCTTGCTTTTGGTTCTGCCATTTCAGACACTGTCATTGATGGTCTAGGGGTGGAGATAACCCCGAGATCATATGTTTCCCGTTTGCAGGGGACTGCTTGGGGAGGAAGGGGCTTAGGCATAGGTATGGCGGGGATTGCCTCATCCTTACTTGTCAAATTATATGGCTGGGCCGCAATGATGGAGGTATCTGCTTTCTTCGGGATTTCAATGGTCTTGGTCGTTCTTATCCTTCCTGAAGGGAAAATGCTCGTAAACCCACTTCCCTCTCAATCGTTGAATCATATTCGACAAATGCTGCTTCATCAGGAAGCCAGTGCCAAAATCTTTTACCTTTTGTTTTCTGGAGCATCATTGGCCATCATTCCCTTGTTCTCCTTCCTCCTCAACAACGATTTTGACTATGATGTCGTGGATTTTTCCATTCCTTCCTTTTTCTTTGCCTTTGGGGCATTTCTCGGTTCATTCTTGATGGCCATCATTTTCATAAAGAAAGAAACAAAATTGCAAGTGGTCATAGTTCATGTAATTTATTCGGCTACACTATTCATTGGGATTTTCCACCTTAAATTTAGAAGTTTTCTACCGATTGAAGCTTATTTTGTGGCACTAGGCATCGGTGCAGGATTGGTTGAATCCTTCCAATTGAAAGTCATCCAAGAAATTTCTCCCCAAAGAATTGAAGGAACTGCATTTGCCATTTGGACAGGAATTTCCAACATCGGACAGTTCATTTTGGGAGGAATTCTTCTTAGCCAACTAGCTGATTTTTTCCGGTTGTCGTTCTTGGAGATTCTACAATTCTCTCATTTCTTCCTAATCCTTGCAGTCATTGCCTTATTCAAAATCAATAGACACTAAGACAGCCTGCTTGCGATATAGTAATCCTCAGAATCATCAAAACTGTCATGGATGACAATTGCGTCCCTCCGTTTAAGAGATACGATGACAAATATTACATTGAGTCCCTTTAAATTGGGATTCTTGTCCAGTCTGAGTGTTTTCAAGGTAGGAATGGCATCCAAATCCGGAATGTAGACCAAGTCATTGGCATCAAGGGTCAAAGTATCTAATGGAAGCTTAATAATTGACTTGGGGAGCTTTCGTATTTGATTCCTTGAGAGATATAGGTATTTCAGACTCTTGCATTCCCCGATGGCCTCTGGAATTTCTGTAATCTGATTGTCTTGTAACCATAGCATTTCAAGACCTTCAAGAAAACCGATTGTGCTTGGGATATTGTGGATTTTATTGTTGTGTGCAAACAATTGCCATAGATGTTTGAGCAGACCTATGGTTTCTGGAATTGTACTTATTTCATTATGTTGAATAAAGAGCTTTCGCAACTGTGAAAGACGATCAATGTCTTCTGGGAGACAAACGATCTCATTGTTCTGTAGATGCAGAATTCTGAGATTTATCAGATTGGTCAAACTTTTTGGCAGATATCTGATCCGGTTATAGGAGAGATCAAGCTCCTTAAGTTTTGTAAGGTTACCAATACACTCTGGAATTTCCCTTAACTGATTTTTTCCAAGGCTTAGATATTCCAGATTGGTCAATTCTCCTATGGATTCAGGAATATCAGTAAGACGGTTCGACGTGAAGCTCAATCGCTTGAGGTTTTTCAGGTTGCCGATCTCCTCTGGAATGCGAAAAATATAGTTGTTGGATACAAACAGGTGCTTCAATTTCCTTAACTCAAAAATTTCAGGAGGTAGGTCATTGATCCCGGTGAAGGAAAGATGGAGTCCCTCCAAATTTTCGAAGAGCCCAATTTCTTTGGGGATGCGTTTGATGTATCTGTCTGTCAATCGTAAATAGATAAGGTCGCCATTTTCATCGAACTGGGATCTTTCATAGGTTTTGACACTTCCCCTAATAGAACAACCTAAGGCACGTTCCAATTCGGCAACCTTTGACATTGATTATTATCATTCCGTAAACACTGATTAAAAAATTTGTCATATAAAAAAAAATCTAATGTAAGGCTAGGGATTAAGAAAGGGGTTATGTTTCTTTTCAAACCCGATTGAAGAACCTGGACCATGACCTGGCCAGAACCAGACGTCCTCTGGAAGAATCTTGATAAGCTTTTCTAGCGATTTCTCCATCTCCATATGGTCGCTGAAAGGAAAATCTGTCCTGCCAATGGAATAGTTGAACAAAACATCTCCTGTGAAGGCCAATCTTGAATCTTCTATGAAATATACTGTAGATCCTGGGGTGTGACCTGGTGTGTGGATCGCCTTGATCTGTATGCCTGCAATATCCAAAGTTTCATCAGGTTCGAACCAGATATCTGGATCTGCAATCTGCTTCGATAGGATACCAAATTTTTGAGGCCATGTATTGAATTCTGGCAGGGCTTCTTTTTCCTCAATGTTCACATAGGTTTTTGCATTGGGAAACACTTTCTTGACATCACCCGCCCAACCAATATGGTCGAAATGACCATGGGTGATAAGGATATGGGCAATCCGAAATCCCTTGGCTTTGAGTTGTTTAGCTACACTGACTGCTTCCGGTCCTCCAGGATCCAATATCACTGCCTCGTCAGATCTTGCAAAAACGAAACAATTGGTACTGAGAGGAGAAAGAACATGATGTTCCCAAAGGGTCGCCCCAACAAGTTTCTCCATGATCCCTTTTCATACTCTCAAAATATATGGTTTGTCACTTGCTCAAATTCCAAAGAAACCTTGTATTACAGGAAGTGCAACACCACCTAAGGCACTCAGTTTTGGCAGATATGATTTGACATAGAACGAAATGGATTTGGTGAATTTCATTTCTACACTTTGTCCCATCAATGTATTTCCATCCTTTTCTTCTACTTGGATCGTCACCACCTTATAGCCAAAGTTGTTGGGTTTTAACCTGAACCAAATGGTATCTCCTACCTGCAAGATCCTATTCAATATTGTCAATATATCCTCTCCTGACGAAACAATCTCTGGTCTTTTTGCAGGAAGGTCAAAATCCAATGCATCCAATCCAATGTTGACTTCTTGAAAATCTGGTTGGATCGAGTTTCTGTCTGCTCGTAAGGTAATCTTCACTTTTCTGCCTTTCTCATTGGTTTTATTGAGAAGATAAACCAAAATCCCTGCGGATTCCTTGATGCTTCCCTGATTGGTTTTGGCAGAAACTGAAAAATACCGTGTTTTGTTTCTGAAAAAGTCATAGTTGTCCGTTAACTGTATCATCAGTCGATCAACTAGCCTGAACACTTCCGGAGCTTCCTTTTCAACCTTCAACAGAATTTTCTTGATTTCCGGAAAGGTCAGCCCTGTTTTCTTTCCAGTCAGGAATGCTTCAATGTCATCTTCACCAACAATTTCTATGAGCTCTTTTCTCAAAACCTCAACAGAAATAATTTCTGGAAGCCTATGATGAAGATATGCCAGCAAAAGAACTTTTTCGATGGTTCTCTCAACCCTTGTTTTAGTATCTGTTTCCTCTTCGAAACTTGTTTCCATCATACGAGTGAGATCATTGATCCATTCATCAATTTCCATGAACGTTGCAGGATCAAGATATGTCAGGAAAACATCTGTCAAGAGGTTGTCTAAGATCAACGGAAATATGTCTGGTTCATAAAACCCTATCAATCCTCCTGGTGAAAAACTGGTGTCTTCTGGATATTCAACGAGGAAAAGAACGCTGATGACAATAAATGCAAAGGCAATTGCTAATGTCGTAAGATTTCTCGTTTCAGTCAATCCCAGATATCTCACAAAGAAAAGTGCGAATGATATGATTGAACCAAATGTTATGGCAATTGACAGATTCCGAGCTCCTTTCAATGATGTTTTCAAATCCATGAACCCTCTTATTCCCTGAACTGGTTTGCCTTCCTTGAGATACTTTTTCACAGAGGCATTGAATGAGGTGTTCAACAGTATCCCATTAAGCGTATAAAAAAATGAAATCACCGAAAACAGAACCCAGAGATACAAAACAATATCTCCCTGCAATCCAGTCAGGCTTGTTTCATCAAAACCAATGGACAAGAGGAGGGAAAAAATCAGAACCCCTAAAATCGTCATTATCCATTTGTTAAAAGTTCGTGAGAGTTTGTTAATGACATTCAAAAGCGATGGCATTGAATGTTACATGATCGTTTTGATAAAAAAACTCTTGTTGGAAAAAATTAATCTTTCAGTTCTTCATTGGCATTTGGTGCAACTTCATTTCTGAGGATTTCTTCCCCGACCTTTCTGAAACGTTCAATCTCTTCTTCATTTGCGTTTCTGACCATGGTCATCCCCAATGGAATGCCTTTCAGGAAGAGGGTGAACCTGAGCTTGTTCACGTTCTCTTCATGGTTCCTTGTGAAATAGATTAAACCAGTCAAATAAGCTGGTCCTGCTATGACGACAACCACTAAAAAGAGAATGATCAGAGAAATAATGAAGACCTCAACAGTACTTAGCTGATTGCCGTTTTCATCTATCAATGGCAGGACATCCATTAGTAAGGTTAGACCACCAATAAAGCCTGCAAATCCTAATAACCTGTTGAGGAACCCATTTCTTACGTTTGTAGCCAATTCCCTCACAGTGTTTCGTTTCGTTACCTCTCTGATGGCACTGTCCTGAAGTGTCCAAATGACCGGGATGAGCCATCCCACCAAAACAGGGGATATCAAGGTGGAAATGCCTGCAATTCCAAAAAATATGTCTCTAGCTTCCTTCGTGGTTAATTGTGATCTCACTAGAAAATACCTGAGTGCAGAACCTATTATGACAGTTACTGCTAGACATGCAGAAAGTAAATCTATAATTCTATCCTTGATGATTTCCCTTATTTTGGTCATGTCAATGTCTGGAACCTCTTCCTCAATGAAATAATCCTTTCTTGGATCGAGATATAGCCCAAAAAACATGAGGAAATACTTGAATGTCCTGCCGAAAACCCCCGTATATCTTTTGCTTCCCTCTTCCCTTTCTTTGATGTAACCATCAAAGTTCTCATGCACAAATTTCTGTAAAAAAAAGTTGCCCAGCCGTTTCCAACTGATTCTAGCCAACCATACAACCCCTGCAAATAAAACCAAAGCACCCCCACCAGCAAATGTCACCCATGAGGAATAACTCACAAGGATGAATAGCAGAAGTAACGCCCATCTTAATTTTGTTGGTTGTTTGACATTGAATTTCAGATGTTCCGGATTGACTACTTTAGGTTCGAGGATGAATGTTCTTACCACAAAATGCGATCTGAAAAGAAATATAAAAACAATACTCCTTCAAGAGAAATCTCTAAATCAATTGGTCTATTTTCTCCTCAAATCTTCTCAACCGGTTTTGCTCTTCCATCAACATTTCTGATGCAATCCGTAACACCTCTTCAACATAGGTCTGGGAAACAAGCATTTGCCCATCCTTTCCTAACGGAAGGGAAAGGGTGCCTGTACCAAGGATTTCCACAACTAAGGCGGGACTGATGGATTGGTATTTGGATTTACCAAGGCCGCATTGCTGGGCAAGCTTGACCAATGCAATGGCTTTTTCAAATGATCTTGCCCCTACATGGAAATTTGGGGGTTCAAGGAGCATCCAAAGTTCCTTTTGATTGAACCTGATTGGGTATCCTATTTTCTTCAAATTCATTTCGTTCGGATTGTGGGTCTTGTAGATGAAGTCCGTTCTGTATTTGGATCGGACTGCTTCCTTGCTTATGATTGTCAATCTGCCTGCACAACTGGAGGTTGTATAATAATCTTCCAAGACATTGATTTTCTCAACAAGGTCAATGATTTCAAGGTCTACCTGTTTGTTTTCCAAAGCCCTTTTCCACTTCTGTAAGGCAGCTGCCTTTCTTGTTTTGAAAATATTGTCCACTTGGATCACTTAACGAAACTCATTGAAAACATCGTCTGGTGAAATATTGTTTGCCTTTAGACCCAATGGGGACTTGACGGGATTGATTCCTGTGGACAGTGTTCTTTCAATTTCTTCCAAAGGCTTTCTTGTTTCTTGATAGAACTTGCCGATAGGGATTCTTGAGCCCCATTCCAAGCCTCTTTTGAATGCTTCAGCAATATCCTTGTGATTATATCCTTCCTCTTCATCGAGGTTATAGATTCTTTCACGGTACCAATCATACGTGTTCAGTCTGTTGAATGTAACGCATGGACTTATATCATCGATGAATGCAAATCCCTTGTGTTCGATTGCGTCAATAATGGTTTTTTCAAGATGATCTCCCTGTCCAGAAAAGGTTCTCGCAACATATGTTGCACCTGCACCCAATGCCAGCGTGATCGGATTGATTCGCCTCTCATCAACACCGTCTGGTGTTGTCAGGGTGACCATATGCTCTTGTGAGGTTGGTGATGCCTGTCCAAGTGTCAGTCCATAAATCTGGTTGTCCATGACAATGTAGGTGAGATCAATGTTCCTTCTGGCAGCATGGACAAAATGTCCTGCACCAATGCCGAACCCATCCCCATCTCCTCCAACGACAACTACTTCTAGTTCTGGATTTGCCAGTTTAATGCCCATAGCGATCGGTAAAGCACGTCCATGAGTTCCATGAAATCCATAGGATGTCGTGAAATGCGGGAAATTGCCGGAACAGCCAATTCCGCTGACAATCACTACTTCATGGGGTGCATATCCCATTTTTGCAAGAGCTTTGGTTGTAGCAGATAAAAGTCCATAATCTCCACATCCCGGGCACCATGAGGGTCTGGGTCCTCTGAAATCTTTTGCTGAAAAGAGTGGCTTAGATTCGGGGTTGATTGCCGTAGCCATATAGTTTCCTCTTCTAATTGATCCAATATCCCCGTCAAATATAATTAAAGTTATAGATGAGGTCGTTGATTCTTGGAAATTATTGTCTGAAAACTGTGTTTATGACAAAGCCTATATTGATATAAAGCTGCAAGGGGTTGATGGATATCAGATCCACTCTCTCGTCAGTGCTGGATCTTCCAGCAAAGCGCTTTATTGCTCTGGAAAAGGGACTGTCAACCCAGAAATTTCTCCTATCTAGATCTGAACCGATTAATTTGCCTAACATCGACAAAACAATTGATACTTCCATCCTTTTCAGGGTGTACACTGAAGAAACCCATGGATCAAATTACAGGAAGATTGCCCAATGGGAGAAAAACGCCTTAGACCATTTGAAGAATCAAACGATGCTTATTTTCCCTGATTTTCTCGGTCAGATCAATGAAACCAACTTTATTGCAAATATGGTTTCATGGATTGATGGCAAGATACCGCAAGGTCTAGATACTGTTATTTCTGCTTGGTCTATCTTTTCAAAGATCTCCAAGGATCTCCAAATCAATGATACTCTATTGCCTGACCATGACAAAGTCATTCTGGATTCATTGGAAATCCTTTCCTCATTCCTGCACAAACACGGATTGGATGCGGAACAAAAACTCATCAGGGATTTTCTTGACTCTTTCAAAAACAAAAGTGGATTTGGCCATAAGTTACTGATCCATGGTGATTTTCATTTAAACAATATTATCCAAAGTCCCAACGGAAGCATTGGAATCATTGATTGGGAATATGCCGCAATTGGAAATCCCCTTTTTGATTTGAGCTACGCTCTTCTGTATGATTATGGATTGCAGGATAAGCCAATCAAAGAATTTTACACGGAACGCCTGTCAAAAGCCTCAAAACAAGGCATTTCATTGGATAAAAATGATCTCTTCAAAGGCATATCTTCCATTTCTCTTTTCCTGATGGCATTATGGTTTTTTGAGCGGTATAGACAAACTGGACGTGAGCATAACTTGGCAAAAGCCATGATATACCTTAGAGGTGGTTTAGACCTAGAATTCAGATTCTAAAGTTTTCCCAATAGCTCAATTTTTTAAATCATCCAGTTCCAAAAAAATCATCGGAGGAATGCGTATTTACCGAAAAAACAACATTGGAAAATGAACTGGGAAAGAAAAGAAAGGAAATCATGGAAATTGACAGGGCTCTGGTTGAACTCATGGCAAAAAGGATGGATATTGCCAAGGCTATTGGAAAAATCAAACATTCCCTAGGATATC
This sequence comes from uncultured archaeon, assembly GCA_964645535.1. Classification (GTDB taxonomy): domain Archaea; phylum Asgardarchaeota; class Heimdallarchaeia; order Heimdallarchaeales; family Kariarchaeaceae; genus WAKA01. The sequence goes on from CAZYCQ010000015.1 coordinate 22,783, forward strand.
CCGTCCGAAATTTTCAAGTCGAAAAGCAGGTATTCTCCCGTGTAAGTCAGATTTCAAAAGAGGTCGGACTTTCAGAGGAACTTGCAAACAATGTGTTCGAATATCTCGTCGCTGAATCTGTTGCTGTCCAGAGCAACCTTCCTCACAATTATGTTCAATCTGGAAGTTCAAAAGAAGTCCTCATCATCGGTGGAATGGGAAGAATGGGAAAATGGTTAACCCGATTTTTCTCATCATCGGGGCATCATGTTCGATCGGTAGATCCACTGCATCCCCCAACTCCGACTAATTTCACTTCCCTTCCCAAGGATCTTGATGAATTCGATGTGATCGCGATTTCGACACCTTTGAACACCATTCATGAGACAGTCCATGAAGTCCTAGAAAAACGACCTCGTGGACTTGTATTTGACATTGCTTCACTCAAAACCGAAATCATCAATCGTTTGGAGAACAATAATGTTTTGGATGGCATGAACTTTGTTTCCGTACATCCCATGTTTGGTCCATCTACTGTCAACCTTCATGAGAAAAACCTTATTGTCTGTAGGGTTCGATCCACGAAGGCTGTTGACCAATTCAAGAAACTTTTTGCTGAAACTTCGGTAAATCTGGTAGAGATCCCAATTGAAGAACATGACAAACTCATGGGTTATTCCTTGAATTTGGTTCATCTTATCAACATCCTTATGGCGGACATGTTGGCAGTTAACGATTTCACTTTCAGTGAACTAAAACAGTTTGCATCAACAACTTTTGTCAAACAGATCCAAACCACATATGAGGTTGCCCATGAAAATCCGGATCTCTATTGGTCCATTCAACATTTCAACTCATATCGGGAGAATCTTTTCGAAGAACTCAGAAAGTCCATAGAGAAGATTCATGAATCGGTAAGACATGACGAACCAATAGAATTTCAACAGATAATGAGGATGGCAAGGGACTATTTCAAAACCTGATCTTTTTCCAGCCTTGCCTCGAAGAAATTAAAACTCCTCTTTTCAAGGAAATTCAATGACTGAACAGGTAAGGATCGATGCTGATTTTGCTTTCGATGGAACTGGCACCTTGGTCAGAAATGCCTCCGTGGTTTTTGAAGGATCCCGAATTGTCTATTTTGGAGAAAGTGAACATGCGCCCAATATTGAAACCACACAGGAAGTTCCTGCCATGATGCCTGGGATGTGGGAATGCCACACACATTACACCGGCTCTCCAACCCCTTCAATTGAAGCCATGCTTTTTGTCAATCCCATTGTGGGGGCTGCAAGATGCACTTGGGATCTGAAAGAGACTTTGGCGGCGGGAATCACTAGTGTCCGGGAAGTTGGCGGGATGGGCGTTTTCCTAAATAGGGCCGTTCAAGAAGGTGCCATTCCTGGACCGCGGATCTACGGAGCCGGTGATATATTGAGTATGACTGGTGGTCATGGCGATGTCCATTCCGCTCCATTGAAAATGCTGGAATATGCACAAGAAGGTCTAGGGATTTTGGTCGATGGAGTCCCCGAATGCCTTAAGGGAGTTCGAATGCAATTAAGGAAAGGTGCTGAAATCATCAAAGTCTGTGCATCTGGTGGTGTGATGAGTGAGGTAGATCATCCAATTCACCAACAATTTTCTCACGAGGAACTGCAAGCCATTGTTGAAGAAGCTGAAAGGGCGGAAAGATATGTGGCCGCTCACTGCCATGGGGCTCCCGGTATCAGAGCCGCGCTTGAAGCGGGAGTGAAAACAATCGAACACGGAACTTATTTAGATGAAGATCTTGCAGAAATGATGGTTGAAAAGGACGCCATATTGGTTCCTACCCGATATGTGGTTGAGAAGCTTTATCAGGCCACTTCCTCATCAAACGTACCTGAATATGCCCTTGCAAAACTTAGGGCAATTTATGACCAACATTTTGAAGCCATGAAGATAGCCATCAACCATGGGGTCAAAATTGCCATGGGAACCGATATGTTTGTGACTGGACCAAACGGTATCTTCCGTCATGGAGAAAATGCTTTGGAAATCGGTTTTCTAGTGAAGGCAGGGATGAAATTGGAAGACGCCCTTGTGGCAGCTACTGGAAATGGTCCATTGACTGTTGGAAAGCTAGCCGGCAAATCCGGAATGTTGAAGGAAGGCTATGATGCCGACATCATCCTTCTTAAGGAAAACCCACTCAATAGTCCTGAAGTTGTATCAAAAAGAGAGAACATTTTGGCAGTGATCAAACAAGGAAAATTCTATTGATTACAATTGCTGATAGTTCATCCCTTGCCTTGCTGCAATCTTATTCTTCACTCTCTCAAAGGTCAGAAGATTCTTGTCATCCTCCTGTATCTGTGTACTTATTCCCTTGAATGCGGTTGTAATGGCCTTTTTGGTTCCTGCGTAGCTCATCCTGTCTCTGACAGAGGATTCCATGGGCATCCAAAATAGGAACAGCATCCTAGTATCGTCCAAACCTACTCTGTTCTTGATTGGGAAATCATAGAGGACATATCTTGGTTCATTATCAGGGAGGCTTTCTATAAGATCATCAAAGCTGGCATCTGTTCTTTGTTCCAAAATAACCTTTCCTTCAGAAATCTTCAAGATCATTCCTTGCGGTTTTTTCTCAAATCTCATTTCTTCATATTCTTTGATGAGATCATCTGGGATTTCAATTCCTGTAGTACTCATTATTCTCTTATCTGCTTAGGATTTATCCAATAAAAACTTTCTAGGGAGTAGAAAAGTTTTTTGGAGTTTGACTCATCCCTAACCTTAAAAAAATTCAAAACAAAACAACTATTGCAAGGAGTGAAGGTGATGGCTGGCGGACCTTTGGTCTGAGGAAAGTCCAGGCACCTCAAGGCAGGCGGTACAGGGGTAACCCTGTCGGGTGAGAGCCCGGCTCTGATAACAGAAACGAACTTTTCCCTTTGGGAAATGCTGAGACGAATCATCACCGCCGGTGAAATTGCAAGCAGATCCTGATGAGTTGCCTTGTGAGGGATCGGGTAGCAAGAGAAGATGGATGCCATCAAACTCTGGCCAAATGGCGAGTTCACAAAACCTGGATTACCTTCTCACCTTGCCTCTTCAAAACTCTTATAATGTTTCCGTGGTTTGAATGCCCCAGTTGTTGAAATCGGGAAACGGATAAATGCCTCTGCATCCTCAACCTCGGCTTGTATGCCTCTCAGCTTGGTTCTTGTCCCATGGAATTTTGAATAAAATCCTTTCCCTCCTTTGTGTGATTGGGATTCATACCGTTTGATAGCTTGCAGACGTTTCTCATTGGTTTCAGAGATGTCAATGTACAATTCGGGAAAGGGTATTAGAACTGTGGTTTCCGCTCCGAAAACTGCATGGACTTGAAAGGCAGATTCTTCTGAAGTCGTGTGACTTGCCCATTCGACTGCCTCCAAGACCGCTTCATGGATTAACCGATGTTCTCTATGGTAATCGAAAGGAACGTGAGTGATGATAAAAGTTGGTTTATGAAGACGAATAGTCCTTACAATCTTCAAAATCACATCTTCGCGGTTATGTGGTCCCACCGAGGCAAATCCAAGACTGATGGGTTCCACGCCCAAAATCTCGCAGGCATCTTTGAATTCCTGTTTTCTTTTGGAATCCTCCGTAACGGTGACTGCCCAAGCCTTTGATTTGCTACCATATTTTGCAAGAGTCCCACCTGCGGAAAAGGTTTCATCATCTTGATGTGCAAAGACCGTCATAAGTGAAGGGAATTCCATAATGGTCAATAATCATTTTCTGTTTAAGTCCTTCTTTTCTCTTCCTAATTCCTGTTTCAATCCCACAAGAATTTAATTCTCTATTTCATAAATAGTTCGTGATTATTGAACTGGTTTCCTCGAAACTTGGGTTGGAAAATGAGGTTGTCAAAAATATCCAGGAACTTGTTGCATCAGGGGCAACCATACCATTTATTGCCAGATACAGGAAAGAAATGACTGGCTCACTTGATGAAACCAAGATACGCGAGGTGGTTCAGGAACTTGAACGAGCGAATACGTTAATGACCAGAAAGGAAAGAATCTTGAATTCGCTTGAAGAGAGGGGATTGCTGACTGAAGATCTGAAACGCTTGGTGGCGTCTTCCAAGACATTGGCAGAACTTGAAGCAGTCTATTCCCCGTATAAAACCACAAAAAAAACATTGGCACAACAGGCACGAGAAAAAGGCATTGATGAACTGGTTAACATTATCCTTAAATCTCCTTCGAAAACCAAAGCATTGATCCAATCCTTTGCTGAAATGAAAAAATTGCCAGAAGAGGAGCTTGAAGAAGGTATTGTACATATTTTCGCAGAAACCATGGCCAATGACTATGATGCCAGACAACGTACTCTTTCCGTCTCAAAGATAAAAGGTTCTATCGCCAATAAAATTATCTCCCCCGAAAAAAGGAAAGCAAAAAAAGGATATGAAGGTCAAGAAAACAAGGAATCGAAATTATGCAATGAGGATGTCATTGTCCCTCTCAGGAAAATTCTTCCACATCAGATCCAAGCGTTTCAAAAGGCGGAAAATAGAGGGCAAATACGGATCGTCTGGGATTTGCCTGAAACTGAGATACATGGGTTTCTAGTCAATGTCATCCAGTCAAAGGTTGGACGTATGGATCACAAACTTTCAGATCTTGTATCCCAAAGTGCAGTTTCCAGCTTCAAGAGGCTCGTGAAACCCAGTATTACACGACAAATTTATCGTGAGCTCATAGAAGTCGCGGAACAACATGCAATTAAGGTGTTTACTTCCAACCTGCGAAAACTGCTGATGCAGCCTCCCTTAAAAGGTAAAAAAATAATGGGTCTGGATCCCGGTCTACGGACTGGCACCAAAGCGGCAATAATTGATGAAAAGGGTGATGTTCTTTGGACAGGAACATTTGATACCTTGAGGTCAACCTACGCTTATGAAAAAATTCATGAGAAAGTGAATGAGTATGGCGTTGAGTTCATTGCATTAGGGAATGGCACCGGTTCGCGAGATGTTGAAGAAATAATAAAGAAAGTCATCAGCAATGCTTCATGCGACTATTCCATTGTTTCCGAAGCAGGGGCTTCCGTGTATTCAGCAAGTGAAATTGCCCAAGAAGAATTTCCTGAACTTGATGTGTCAATTCGTGGTGCCATCTCGATAGCACGACGATTGCAGGATCCTTTGGCCGAGCTTGTCAAGGTAGATCCTCGATCACTTGGTGTGGGACAGTATCAACATGATATTGATCAAAAGAAATTAAAGAAAGCTTTGGAAGATACTTTGGAAGAAGTAGTCAATCTCGTTGGGGTTGATGTAAATACTGCATCATGGCCATTGCTGTCCTATGTGGCTGGGCTTTCAAAGAGTACTGCCAAAAACATCATTGAATTCAGAAAAGAAAATGGCTCCATAAAAAGTCGAAATATGGTCCAGAAAATAAAGGGAATTGGTTCCAAAACATTTGAACAATGTGCAGGTTTTCTCAGGATTTTTAATGGTGAGAACCCCTTGGATTCAACCCCCATTCATCCCGAATCTTATAATATTGCCCAACAAATCTTGGATCGTTTGCAATTGAGTCTATCCGATCTCACAACGGATCGTTTCCACAACACACAGGTCAAGAAGTTTTTTTCAAAGTCGGAACTCGTTGAACTGGCCTCTTCCCTCAATGTTGGTATTCCCACCCTCCTTGATATTCTGGATGCTCTTCAAAATCCCCTAAAAGACCCTCGAGGTGAATTCAGAAAGATTACCTTCGATCCAAAGGTCAAATCCATTGAGGATTTGGAACCCGGAATGGTTCTAAATGGAGAAGTAAGGAATGTCACTGATTTTGGTGCTTTTATTGACATTGGTGTCAAAAGGGATGCATTGGTACACATTTCGCAACTGGCAGACAAATTCGTCAAGCATCCCAGTGACATTGTCTCTGTTGGAGATCGGGTTAGGGTTCGTATTCTCAAAGTTGATGATGGCAGAATCTCGGGTTCCTTAAAAGGAATGGATCAACTCCAAAAAGAAAATTAGAAAACTTTTATACCTTGAAAATAAACTACTTCCTGTCATCGAAGATAGTCTAGGAGATGCCCATCCATGATGAGTGAACGAACCGAACTCTCCCTTCCGGGATATTACAAATTTATATTTGAAGCCATCCCAGAAAATGATAAAGAAAGTTTCATGATTACATGGGAAAGACTTGACCTTACCAATGACCCCTATGTTGATTTAGCGAATGCCATCAGGGAAACCCTGAAGGTCTGGAAAAAACCTCATCCTCTTTGGCTTTATATCCTTTCTAGAATTACCTTTACTCAATCCGACTACAAGGGTCTAGAATCTTTATACGAGAGATATCCAAATGATGACAGCACTAAACTCTATATGGCACGGTTGAAAATCTATCAGACTCAATTCGAAGCTGCAAGAAAACTTTGTGAGGAAATCATGCTTAGAATCGATCTAGATCGAGAAAGTACACTCATTGATGCGGTTCTCCTACTAGACACCTTGTTCACCCTTGGTTTAATTGAGATTTACACTAGGAATTTTGAAAGGGCATCTGAAATCATTCAAGAGTATGAAAACTGGACTGACCAACATAAGGTCAAAAAATGGATTCCTCGAGAAGAATTTGCTAGTTTTCTTATTCCTCCATATCTTTTGCGTGCATTAAGTGCATTATATACAGGGCATTTTGAACAGCTTTCTTCAACGATCCATGAAGTCAAAAATTGGTTTGATGGGGTGAATGACCTCTGGTATCGTGGATTTTACCTGAACCTTTCAGGAATCTCCAACATCATGGCCAATGATGTCAAAAAAGGAATCGATGATCTTCAAGAGGCATTGAATTGCTATCGGATTTTGAAAGATCGGAGAGACTATTCTGTAGTCGGTGCCAATCTTGCAGTTACATTGATCTTGCAAGGAAGAAGATCTCAAGGAAGGGAAGTTCTTGAATCTCTTCTAGATCCTCTTGAAGAACTCCAAAACTATATTTTGGCTCTTACGCATACTCTTTTGGTAAGTAAAATCTATATGGACGAACGAAAATTCAACAAGGCCCAGCAACTTCTCAATCGGGCCGAAAAATTGGCGAAGAAAACCGAAATCAAGGAACCTGCCACATTTGCATACTTTGCCATCCTGCATTCAAGGCTTCGCAATACTGAAAGGGCTGAATTTTACAACAAAAGGCTCAAATCCATGGTTGATCCGGAATTTCTCGACTTCAAGGGAGACATCAAAATACCTGAAAGAAAGCAGGGAAAGGACTTTTACACCCTTATTTGGTACCTCAATGCCACATCAATTCAATCCATGGTTGAGGGCAACCTTAAGGAATCCTATTCCATCCTGACTAAGGCATTGGAAATTGCAGAAAAAGAAAATATGTATGATTCGGTACTAGAGCTTTCCACCGTTTTTGTTGAAGTGATTCTCAAACGGCATCTGGTTGAAGCGGATCAAAAATACCTTCGAGAGGCAATCGATGTGATTGCTGATTTGCGACCACTGATACTTCAAATTGAGAATCCATATTATAACACCTTGATTTTTCTGACACAAATCTATATTTTAATCGCTTTAGATGAAATATCTGCCGCTCAAAACTTGGCGGATGAAGTTCAAGATCTGTATTTGGCTACTGCCAGTGATCTAAGTGGTGATCAGTCATATGAGCTTGAATTGGTTACCAAGAGACTTGCTTCCCTTTCAGGACCACGACGGCCAGAAGAAGAGGAAATTGGCTTGAATGTCTGGTTCTTGGGAAATTCATATTACCGTCAAGTTGCCACGTTAGAGGCCATTCGGTTAATCAATGATTTACAGATGCAACAGAGTGCCATTGGTGAAAAGCCGAAAGAAGTCAATGTCAGACCCTCCATGATCCTTCTCTCTAAATCCACCGGGCAAAGTATCTTCTCCATCAAACTCAATGAGGATGACAATATTGATGATCAGCTTGTTTCTGCCTTACTTATGGCGATTTCCTCATTCTCAAAGGAAGTACTTGGTGGAGGATCACTGAATAAGATTGAACAAGAAGGTCATATCCTTCTTCTAGAGCATATTTCCAATGGATACACTGCGGTTATTGTTGTAAACGAGGATTCCTACTCCCTCCGTAAGAAGTTCAAGAGGCTCGTAAATGAACTCAAAATGCTCAGGATTACTGAATATTTTGAAGTCGAGACTCTTCTCTCTCCTGGTGATCCTCAATACGAATTGATCCGTGGCATTATTGAAGATATTTTCAATTAATCTTCTCCATAAAGTTCATCCATGAATTCTTTCTGTAGTCTAACCACTTCTTTTGAATCAGTTGCTCTAGAATACGCATCCAACCTGTCATAATTCAAATCAATGAATGTCTGACCGTATTTGAATGCCTTGGCTATTCTTGTTGCATCCTGCTCAAATCCCAAGATCCAAAGCGCTGAAATTATGGCTTCTGCCGTATTTAATTTGGTGGGTTTCCCAAAATTAACAGTGTTCGCGGCAACAAGAAAAGGAAGTGCTCGAGGTGTGCCGAGTGAGAAGAGGGAATACAGTGTGTCTATCTGATTCCAACTTCCATCAATGCCTACAAGGCCAAATTCCGCGAAAATGTCGCGATCACTGGGTGAAAGGGCGATTGACGTAGTTGGTGAGAGGACAATGGCCTTCTTTATTGCCTGTTTCCGTATCCGTTTGGCAAAACCTAGCTTCAATAAACGATGCCCAGAACACTTTTTGATGTCACATTGATTCAAATATATGATTTTGATTTTAGAAAGTGGATCCATTACCATGATTGCAATCATGATGGTCATAAAAACATTTTACCTTTCTCCCAAGGCATTGGGTGGGAAGCCCAAATTTTTATCTATTTGGAATTGAATTCTGATTGTTGAGAATTGGAATTGTAGGCTATCCCACTTTAGGTGGAAGTGGGATGGTTGCTGCTTCTTTGGCAAAGGAATTGGCCAAAAGAGGATTTGAGGTTCATTTTTTCTCTTACAAGATTCCATTTCCCATGGTTGATGATCCCCACATTTCCAACTTCCATTTTCATCGCGTGAATCTGGAAACATATCCCCTTTTTCGAGAAACAGGAATGAATTATGGATTTCAACTTGCAAGTTGCCTGCTTAAGGTAGCAAGAACAAAGACTTTGGACTTAATCAATACGCACTATGCAATTCCCCATGCGATGAGTGCAGTGCTTGCCAGAATCGAAACAGGGATTCCCGTAGTAAATACCCTTCATGGTTCAGATGTACATACCCTTGGAAATTCTCCCAGCTTCAAGGAAACATTGCGTATGGTTCTAAAGAGAGCACGAACGACAGCAGTATCTGGTTTTCTTGCAAACATGGCCAAGGATGTTTTCGAATTGGATAGGTCTCCAAAGGTGATCTACAATTTTGTTGATGCCAATAAATTCACACCGAAAAAGGAAAAAGAAAACCTTACAATTGTTGCAGCCGGAAATTTTCGCCCAGTGAAAAACTTTCCTTTTCTTGTCGAATGTTATGCGGAATTGGCCAAGGAATATCCTGACTGGAAATTACGTATGATTGGTGATGGGCCTGAACGCCCTCTTTGCTTCAAAATTGCCATGAAACTGGATATTGCTGACCATGTGGAATTTATCCCTCCCACCAAAGACATTCCTTCTGAATTTGCCAACGCTTCTATCTTGGCGGCTCCAAGCAAAACTGAATCCTTCGGATTAACCATTGCAGAAGGCATGTCTTCAGGACTTCCGATTTGGGCTTCTAATGTGGGAGGAATTCCAGAGGTCTGTATTGATGGAGAAAACGGGCTTTTGTTCAACCCCCAAAACAAGAAAGAAGGTGTTGAAAAGCTGAGAATTTTGATGGATGATCCCACTTTACGTTCAAAACTAGGTTCTGCGTCCAGACAACGAATTATAAAGCATTTTCATCCCGATAAAATCTTGTTAGATTATATTGAAGAGTTTAAGACCGCTCTTGATTCTTCATAGGACAAGAACCTGAACCTCCTCCTCCTGGTGTCTGGATGATCAGACGATCTCCTTTTTTGCCTTCTGCACTTGCTCTTCCTCCTAATGGAATTTCTTTTCCATCGGTCTTAACCAATATATTCCTGCCCGGTTGCCCGTCTCCCCCTCCAAAAATTCCCCATGGCCTGAATTTTCTTCTTTCTGTCTGCAAGGAAACTGTCGTTTCTTCCCTGAATTCGATTTCCCTAACAATCCCATCCCCTCCTTTTCTTTTGCCGTCCCCTCCGGTTCCTCTACAGATTTCATATCTCCTGACGATCAATGGAAACTGCATCTCCAATGCCTCGATCGGCGTGTTTTCTGTGTTTGTCATGTGGCATTGGATCGCTGAGGTTCCATCTTGTAAGCAAGTGGCGCCGGAGCCACCACCGATCGTCTCATAAATGGTCCAATTTGTCCCGCGAACAGTTCCTCCCAAAAGAATGTTGTTCATGGTTCCTTGTGACGCGGCGGGGAGCCACGGAATTAATTTACCCAATGCACCCAGTACAACATCTACAATCCTTTGACTGGTTTCTGTATTGGCACTTGAAGTGGCCGCCCTAAAATCGGGATTAACTACGCATCCTTTTGGTGCATGGATCCTAACAGGTTTAAAGCATCCCCAATTTGTCGGAACATCTCTCCCTGTAAGAAGACGAATGACATAGTAAACCCCAGCAGTAGTGATTGAAAATGGTGCATTGACATTTCCTTTAGTCTGCGGATCGCTTCCAGAAAAATCAAAGGAAATGGTGTTGTCATCATTGATGATGACCTTACAACAAATTTTCACAGGTTTGTCCGAAATTCCATCGGAATCTAAATAATCCTCGAAAAAAGCTTCTCCTTTGGGAAATTCTGCGATTTTTTCTCTTGTACCCCGTTCCGAATCCGCAAATAACCGTTCATGGAGTTTTTCAATATCTGCAAATTCTCCCAATTCCAGAAGTTCAGAAAGCCTTCTGACACCAAGCATCAATGCACCATATTGGGCATTAAGATCTCCCTTTCGTTCCATAGGTGTTCTGACATTTTCCAAAATGAGCTCCATTACATCTTGGTTTATCTTTCCTTTTCTGAACAACCTGATTGGTGGAATTATCAATCCTTCTTGATAGACTTCCGTGGAATGAGGTGGAAGTGAACCCGGCACCATCCCACCAATATCCGCATGATGGGCTCGATTTGCAACGATATATTTCAATTCCCCCTTATGGAAAACTGGTGCGAGAAGAGAAACATCTGGTAGATGGGTTCCACCAAATTCTGATCTTGGTGAATTCACGACTATTGCATCTCCTTCTTCCCATTTTCCCTGAAACTTTTCCAATATTGGCTTTGCCACAAACCCCATGGATCCTAAATGGACTGGGATTGCTTCCGCTTGAGCCACGAGCCTTGCCTGTGCATCAAATATGGCACAGGAAAAATCCGCCCTTTCCTTGATATTCGGTGAATATGCCGTTTTTCTCAATACTTTTGCCATCTCTTCCGCAATTCCTTCAAGTCTGTTTTGGAAAACAGTTAATGTAATGGGATCTGGATTTGCCACAAATCAATCTTTGAAACCTACAATAAAAGTTGATATAGAGGTCGCCGGTTTTCCGTCAAGCAAGATTCAAAATCTTTCCCAAACGTTCTGCATCTTCCAATGCCCGGTCTAATGATTTTTCTCCTTTTATTACGTCTCCTAGGGCGAATATTTGCGGATGGCTGGTTTGGTATTCATTTACTTCCACATGACCTGTGGGGTCAAGTTTAAGTAGATCCCTGAAGAGTTCAGTAGACGGCTGAGGTTCTCCTTCAATGAAAACCACCTGCACGTCTAGATTCTTTTCCACTTCTCCTTGCATGAACTTAACTCCTTCAACTACATCTGACCCATAGATTTCAATATCCTGGACGCTATTGAAAATTTCAACGTTGTCAAGTTTCATTAGGGCTTGGAAATGAGGATTTTGTTCTGGAAGGTCATGTTCCAACCAAAGGACATTGACCTTTTTTACTATATTGGCAATATATCTGGCACTCTTCAAGGTATATTTGTGATTGCCCACAATTGCAGCATGCCTTCCTCTAAAGAGGTTTGCATCACAAACTGCGCAGTCTGAAACTCCCTTGTGGAAAAATTCTTTTTCACCTTTGAACCCGAAGGACTGCTGATGAGCCCCCGTTGCAATTATTAGAAATTTAGCATGGAAATCAACCATTTTGGTCTTGACAAGTAGATATTCTCCTTCCTCTTTTACCGCTATCGCCTTGCTTGATCGATGCTTAGCGCCAGCAGCCTTAGCTTCCTTTAATGCATTTTCGATCCATTTCATTCCTTTGGTGTCTTTAGCTATCCTTTTCGAATCCTCTATGATTCCCGCCTTGGCGATTTGTGAATCATAGGGACTGCCTAAAATATACACATCCTTTCCATTTGCCGCAAGAATTTTACCTAATGTTAATCCGGATACACCTGCTCCCATGATCAAATAATCTGTCTGAATTGGCTCCTGAACAGGCTTTGCAAACATACCAAGATTTCTCTAGAGGCTAAATAATCCTATTGGAATTGCTTCATCTTATGAATTAACAATTGATCAAAAATAAATCAATTTACGATTCTGTTCTTTTTTTTTTGAAGACAGGTTGTACCTCCACCATCGTTATTAAAAGGAAATCGAAAATTGATGGGTATGGAAAATGAGCCTACAGGGCTAAACCCAAATGTGCTCTATGATTTGGCCGTTCTTGGTCAAGAAACCCAAGCTGCTGAACGATTTTGGGGACCTATCCCTCCCACCTTAGGTGAACTCCAGAATTATGTTGACAATACCCCCAATCACCATCCTGATATTGAACAATTGAAAAATAAACTGGTTGAATTCCACAAAAACCTTGGAATTTTCTCTCCAAAAGTTGAACAGCATCTCAATTATTTATCAAATGGGTCAATTCTTGCAGGGCAGCAACCTGTCATTCTTGGCGGACCTGGATTCATAGCAAACAAGTTGGGTCTTTTGGCCGCAATGACACGCAATCTTAAAGATTCGGGTCATCAATTTGCCCCTGTCTTCATGATCGGTGATTATGATGGATTGCAAAAAGAATTGGGACGAACATATTTTCCCAATCCAATTTCTGGACATGCTACAATTCTTGATTCGGAACATGTTCTCGATTTTCCTGAAGAAACTGCAATCCATACCGTAGACATTCCTGATGAGGAATGGTTGGTTGAAACCCTCCATCTTATCGATGGCTCTTTCAGAGGATTCAAAAAACAGGTCAAGGATATTTCCAAGCGAAAAATTCTAGATGAACGATGGGATCATATCCAGACTTTTCTAAGACTACTGCATTTTCAGTCAGAAAAATTTCCTGATTTCTTTGCACGAATATGGGGAACAATTGCAAACAAAATAAACGACTATGGGATAATCTTTCTTCCTACATCCTTCCCAGAAATCCGTAAGCTATATGTTCCCGCCTTGTATTCACTGATGACTGCTCAGAAACAGTATGTGGAAACATTCAACCGTACTTACGACGAGCTTATCAAGCTCGGTTACGCACCAACTCTACCAAAACGGAACCACCATTATCTCCCAGTATATTTTGAATGTCCCTGTACTGATTTTCGTGTATCCCTTGAACTTTACTACAGGGAGGGGAGACCTATAGCTGCAGGTGAGTGCAAGAACTGTGGTCATACCGTAGAAATTCCATTGGATGACATCTCCCATCTGGAAGAAAACGCAAGCAGAATTGGTCTCAGAGTCGATTCTTCACAAATTGCCTTTCAAGATCTATTGAACATCAAAATCAGAATATCTGGTCCCGGGGAGATTGCCTATTATTCCGTTGTAGCCCCTTCCCTCAAGAAATCTGGTTTTAAACTTCCCGTATTCTTCAAATACAAACGTGCCTTCTATAATTCTCCTTGGATTGAAAAACTTGGAAAATTACTTCAACAACGAAAACAACCCACTCTCCATACAGACAAACTTTTTGTTCTGTTGAAAAACCGGATACAGGCAATCCGCAATAAGGATCCAAACCTTTGGAGCACCACAGAAATTGAACTGAAAAAATTTATTGAGGCACAATATTCTGGTCTTCTCAAATATGAACAAAAACTGGATGCTCAAAAATATCTTGCATGGATGTTTGGGCGGTTTACTCCTCACAAATTTGGTCAGGAAGTGTCTTGGACTTGGATTGATATGGCTCTTCAAACAGGTCTTTCTGATTATATTCCTACCTATGAAAGAATGTACCATCCATTTTCCAAACCAGGTCTATTCCATTTCATAAATACAACACTTTGATATTTTTACCTGATTTGGGATTTAGATGGTAAAATATCAATTTGTATAAATATACACATTACAGAGATAGAACCGAGGCAGTCGAGTAATGACTCTGAATATCCTGCAAGATCTGTTACATGAATTTCCCAAGATCAAACCTTTGGATCATTCTAAACCTGTAGAACGTTTTGCGATGCGTTGGGGTGGAGCCGCTGGTGATGGTCTCCAATCTACAGGTCTTTTAATTTCTAAATATTTTAACAAACTAGGTTATTGTGTTCATGGTGTCCCTGGAAACCAATCCGCAATCAGAGGTGGTCATATCTGGTACCACCTTGAATTTTCCACTGAACGGTTTGAAAACCATGACAATATCGCCGATATGATCGTTGCATTGAATGAATTTTCCATTGAAATGCATATTGACGAACTAAGACCTGGCGGTATTCTTATCTACAACAGTTCAAAAAGGGTGAACATTTCCCAATTTCAGGAGAAATTGGATGAGAAGGGCATCCTTGTCATTCCCATTCCAATGACGGATATTGCAAGGGAGATTGACCTGAAGAAACCTGTTCTAGGAAATACTGTTGCTGTGGGAGCAATTCTCAACTTCCTCAATCTTTCTAAGGAACCATACCTAGAAACTCTACGACGCAGATTTCCTAAAGAGACAATCTACAAGCTCAATGAGGATGCACTTAACAGGGGATATGCAGCTTTAGATGAAGTCACTGATCGCAGACTGACTGTAGGTTCCCCTACGCTTGTCCCTGGTGAGGGAATTGTAGTGAACGGCAACCATGCAGTTGCAATTGGTGCCGCAGCTGCGGGACTCAAGTTTCTAGCCCAATATCCCATCACTCCTGCTTCAAGCATCCTGACTTATCTTGCAAAAAATGCCAAACGATTTGGAATTGTTGTTAGACAGGTCGAGGATGAAATTTCTGCAATTTCTTCGATTGTTGGAGCCGGATGGGCAGGTGCAAGAGCAATGACTGCAACCTCCGGTCCCGGAATCTCACTCATGGCTGAAAACATAGGTCTTGCCGGCATAACTGAAACTCCAGTTGTCATAGTCGATTCAATGAGAGGGGGACCATCCACCGGTGTCCCCACAAAAACAGAACAAGGAGATCTACTTCCTGCAATTCATGTAAGCCATGGGGAATTTCCAAGGGCAGTTTTTGCACCAAGAGATATAGAAGATGCTTATAGGCTTGCAGTCAAGGCATTCAATGTAGCTGAAAAATACCAACTCCCGGTCTTTCTACTTGTTGACTTTGGTCTTTCTGAAAGAATCGAGAATGTGATGCCATTTGACTTTGATGTGAAAATTGACCGTGGGAAGATTTGGGAAGGTCCTACTGAAGAAATGCCTGAATACCACAGATATGCCTTTACTGAAGACGGGATTTCCCCTCGAGCATTTCCCCCTACTCCTGAAGGAGTTCATGTGGCAGTTGGTGCAGAACACGATGAGGATTCCTTCTCTTTGGCAGGACACAAGGCTGGATTTCCGATTTCACGCATGATGAAAGTGAAAATGTTCGAAAAAAGGTTCCGAAAGCTGGAGAAATTGGCTTCTGAGGACATGGATCCTCCTCAATGGTACGGTCCTGAAAATGCGGATTTCACTCTTGTTTGTTGGGGAACCGTGCATACAGCTGCTGTTGAAACTGTTCGTATCCTCAACAAGGAAAGTTCCGCCACATGGAATGTCTTAAGCTTCTCTGATCTTTTCCCTCTTCCTGTTGAAAAAATAAAGGCGGAGCTAGAAAAAATCAAAACTTCGATTATTGTTGAAGCCAATTATACTGGTCAACTTGAATATCTCCTATGGTTATATCTGCAATGGAGACCCCATGGAAGCATCCGACATATTGATGGGGAAATCCTCACCCCCACACGCATAATTTCTTATCTCAAGGATCTTCAGCTTGCCGAAAATCCATCCTCTATTCCCTATTCTATTCCTCAGAAGGAGTGGAACAAGGCCGGAAATGTAGTCATCAACAAACCAAGTTACCCACTTTAGGTATTAATCTCATCAAGAACTCGCTGTAAATTGATTTCTTCCATAATCCGATCCCATTCCTTTACCTTTTCAGGTTGGTCTGAACTAAGTATTCCTCTAACTTGATGAGTAGCCAGGTATTGAACCGTCGTATACGTATCCCATTGCACCATCACAACAGGGATCTTTCTTTCTTGTGCTCTTGCAAGGACTGTGGATGGAGGATAAATTCCCCCTGTAAGAATAATCATCGAAGTATCGGTTTCCATTGCTGCCAACGCAAGTGCCGGTCTGTCACCACCGAGGATGACAGCCTTGTTTACAGACCTTCGGAAGAATTTCAATGCACTTTCAAGCTCCATTGCCCCGACTTGAAAGTCCTCCACAATCTTGTTCTTGCACTCTTCGCAGCAGAGGTATTTTGCTCCCAATAACTGAACAATTTCTTCCACTGTTGGAGCTGCCAAGGCTGATTTGTCTGGAATCAACCCCAAGACTGTGATTTCGGATGTCTGTTCAAGTCTTGCTACAATTCCCTTTTCTCTTTCCAATATTTCCAAAGGAACTAAAGAGAAAATAGTGCCTACAATTGGAATGTCTAGGTCATTGAAATATGACACCGCCAATAAAACATCGTCCAACTGTGCATCTGTATGTCCCGAAACCAATATGAGAACTTTTGCATCTAACATTTCCGCGAGCTCCCTTGATGAAAGCTTCAGGAAGCTCAGGTAATTCATGGTTTTGCAACCTTCAATCACAAGAAAATCATAATTCTGAATTAAGGTGTCATAGGCTTTCTTGATCTTTGCTCTTATCTCTTTGATCTCTTCCTGTTCCAAATCATAATCCCATTCCGTAATAGTGGCTGGGTTTATGACTTCGATGGGTTCTGACAGTTTTAGGAATTCCTTTGCCACTTGTGCATCCTTGTCATCTTTTGATGAGCTAATTGGTTTGAAATATCCAACTCTTTTCCCCATAGATTGGAATTTTCTCACCAATGCAAGGGTGAATGTGGTTTTTCCGATTCTTTCGTTACATGATGTTATCAACAGATTTTTCATTGCTCTTCCTCCTTCAATTTCTTCAGTCGCTTGTGTTCATCCCGTGAAATCGTGATCTTGACGTCTACCGCCATGACCCCGGTTTCATCCGCAAATAGGGGGTTGATATCCAAGTCTGTTATTTGCGGAAAATCTTGTATCAATCGTGAAACTCTTTCCAACGTTTCAATAACGCTTGCAATGTCTGCTTTTTTTCCCCCTCTTGCTCCTTGTAATATGGAATATACCTTCGTCCGTTCTATCATGTGGGTGGCTTCAGTATGGGTAACTGGAACAAGGCCAAATGAGACATCTTCATAAATATTGGTGTAAATGCCTCCTGTCCCAATAATGGCAAGATGACCAAATTGCGGGTCCTTTGAAACTCCGATGATCAGTTCCGTACTTGGTTGGGCCAATTGCTGGATATCTATCCCGATAACCCTTGCGTGTGGAAAATGTCTCCTTGCGGATCTCATCATTTCTTCAAATGCTTCGACAAGTTCATCTTCGTTCCGTATACCAATTCTTACTCCTTTTATGTCGGTTTTATGCATGATTTGGGGTGATGTTATTTTCATTACCAGTGGATAGCCAATTCGCTCTGCGATTTCTATGGCTTCTTTCTTTGTAAATGCCGTTTCGGTTTTGGGTGCCCTAATTCCGTATGCATTTGCAATAGCTATGGCTTCACTTCCTAGTAGAGTCACCCTTCGTTTTTCCACAACTGAATCAAGGATTTCCTGAACTGTTTCTTTCTGAACATCGGGAAATTCCCGAGGAAGCTCATAGAATTCTGGTTTGGCCAATATCTTTTGGTATTTCCATAATCCTGCCAATGCAAGAATTCCTTTTTCAGGAAATGCGAAGGCAGGAACCCTGTTTTTCTTCAAAAATTCCAGTGCCTCTTCCATCGCCTCTCCTCCAAAAAAGGAGGCTGCAATTGGCTTGTCCGGATAGGTTTCCTTTATTTCGGTGATGACCTTTGCGATATCCATCGGTTTTGTCATTTCCTGCGGAGCTAGAATGACCAAGATCATTCCTACGTTGGGATCCTTCATGGCAAGTTCCATTGAAAGTCTATATTCCTTTTCTCCTCCTGTCCCCAAAACATCGATCGGGTTATGGGTGGCTGCTGCTGGATGGAGATTCTCCTTAAGTGTATTGATGGTGGTTGAGGATAATGTTGCCAGATTCAAACCATTGAACTCTGCATGATCTGTTGCAATAATTCCCGGACCTCCTGCATTGGTGATAATGCAGATCTGATTTGATCTCGGAAGGGGTTGCCAACTGAATGTAGTGGCAATAGTGAACAGGTCTTCGGTTCGCTCAACCCGGATGACCCCTGATTTTTCAAAGGCAGTATCATATGCGGTGTTCGCGCCAGCCATTGCCCCTGTATGGGATGACGCCGCTCTTGCCCCTGCTTTTGATGTTCCTGACTTTATGGCAATTATAGGTTTCTTTCGGACAACTCTTCTGCAAACCTCAATGAATTCACGACCTTTATTGATCGCTTCTAGATACAATAGAATTGCCTTGGTATTCGGATCATTTCCCATCAATTCAATCAGTTCAACTTCATCAATGTCCAGTTTGTTTCCCACTGAAATAAACTTGGAAAATCCAATGTCCTCTCGGGTCGACCAATCCAAAATTCCTGTGATCATTGCCCCTGATTGAGAAATAAATCCCAAATCTCCTTTCTTCGAGGAACTTTTGGTGAAGGTGATATTCAATGGTGTGAAATTATCAATCAAACCCAAACAATTGGGACCAATTACTCTCATTCCATATTCTCTTATTTTTTTCAGAAGTTTTTGCTCCAGTTCCGCACCTTTTGCACCTGTTTCCTTGAAACCAGCTGAAATAATGAGGACTGACTTGATTTGCAACTCGTGGGCTTCATCAAGGAGATCCAACACATATTGGGCGGGTATCGATACAACAAGGAGGTCGATTTCCTCTGGGATTTCCTTGAGAGACTTATATGCCTTCAAGCCTTGTACCTCTTTTTCCCTGAGATTGACCGGATATATCTTTCCTTCATACCCACTGAGTCGGAGATTATGAAGGAGACTATATCCGACCTTGGTTGGATTATTTGATGCTCCAACAATCGCCACGCTTTTAGGTGTGAAAAAATTCTGTAAAATCTGCATTTCCGAAAGGACCAGCAATTTGATCAGATTCCTCTTTCAGTCAAATAAAATAAAAGAATGGAATGATTTCAATCATTTTGCATTATTATTGTAGGATTTTTGTGCCTTTCAACATGAAAAATTGGTGAAATGCCAAGATATCGATGAGTATAAATAAGCCCAACAAAATTTTAAATTGTGACTTCATTCAAGGAAAGATTGGAGGCCATATGGAAACGTATCAGGGAAGATTTCCTAGTGGTTCTTTTCACCCTGCTCCTGATCTTGACGATTAATTATATAGTCCCTATGGGATTGGGCTGGGGTCGATCCATTCAGATCCTCCCAGCAATCAAACAAGATGGCGGTTCAATCAATTGGGCAAACAATGCCCAAGATTCCGACCATGACCAATTGCCGGATTTGATTGAACAAACTCCCAAGGGTCAGCCAGTCTATTTGGAAAATGGGAAGCAAGTGGGCTTTGGAACAGGCACCGATCCGCACCGTGCGGATACTGACGGTGATTTGTTTCCGGACAATGCAGAAAACAAGTTAGGGAGTGATCCTCGAAATTGGTTCGATCCTGGATGGGTCTGGATTCTTTGGATAATTTTCTTAGGCATTGTAATCTATAAACTCTACATCGAAAAACCAGATCGACTGAAAGAATATCAGAGAAATGAAGAAATGATTTCAAGAGGTGTAGCAGGTAAAGGTGGAAAATTTGCTTATGGCGGCGGTTCAATTTTCGCAAAGAAAGCTGATGAATTGACAGAAGAGGAGAAGAAGCAAATTCTAGAATCAGATGCGAGATTCCAGGAACTCACGGGTCTTCCTGCTGAGGACGAGCCCATTCGACCGACTTTCTGGCAATTATATGGAAAATCCATCATTCAAATCATTATCATTACAATTGTGGTTGTTTCCGTTTGGGCGCTCCTGAATTAAATTCAGCTTCATCAAGAATACAATTGTTTTAATTTCAACCATACTTATGTTGTTTGTGGAGTTAAAGTACGATAGAGGGATAATAATAGGGAATAACGGGCAAAAGTTGTTTTTGGATCCGGAAACCTCCAAGATTCCTATAAAATCCACTTCTGTCATTTCACATTCTCACAGTGATCATACTGCAGGACTTGCCAGTGATGCCAAGTCTTACTCTACTGAAGGAACCGAAAGGATATATTATTCTTTGTCGCCCAAGAGCCTGCGGAACAACAGAACAATTGACTTTAACGAAATTTTTGAAATAAATGGTGTTGAAGTCGAACTTTTTCCAGCCGGTCATCTGTTGGGTGCTGCTCAAGCATTGGTGAAGGTTGATGATGTAAACATTCTGTTCACTGGTGATTTCTGTCCAGAACAATTATTGACCGTCCAAGCAGCTCAATTTCCAAAAGATGAAGTTGATGTGCTTATCATTGAGACAACCTATGGAACTCCCTCCGTGAAATTTCGAAGCCGTAGTGAGAACCGCATGAATATTCTCAATTGGGTTATGCAAACACTTGGCCACAATTCCATTCCGATATTGAATGTAGCGCATTTGGGCGGTGCCCAAGAACTTATCAGGCTGTTCAATCAACTCACCGAAATTCCGATCTATGTTCATCCTAAAATTGAAAAGATTTCCTCAATTTACAGAAACTATGGTATCGATCTTCAATATCACCCCATCTCCGACTGGAAAGGTTCAGAAAGCGCCTTGGTTTTGCTCCCACGGAATGAAAAAAACGTCCCTCCATCAATTGCGGAATTTGCCCATCGAAGAGGTATTGTGACTGGACAGAGTGCAAAATTTGGCTATCGCAATTTTGAATTCTCGGCTCCTCTTACAACACATGCAACCTATACTGAATTGTTAAACACAATTTCCTCCTTATCCCCCAAGTTGGTGATAACAAGATATTCCTATGAACAACAATTCGCTAAACTTGTCCGTGAAAAATTGGGGATTTCTGCCATGGCCTCACAAGACCTGAAACATTCGCCAATAGATCTACATAAATTGGAGGATTTACAACCGTCTTCTAAAAATACCTCTCTATTGCAGTTTCTGGATTAACCTCTGATCCGATTGATGGCGGTTTCCAGTTTATTTAGGGTGGCGGGTTTGATAATATATTCGTCCACTTGAATTGTTTTTTTCACGCTCGGTCTAATAGGTTCACTAGAAATAATTATTAGTTTAGTTTTTCTGTTATTTTTTCGATCATATTCATTTATGAACTTGGCCAATGCAGTTCCATTCTGTTTGGGAAGTACCTGATCGATGGTGACCAAAGTGGGTTGGAGTTCTGCAAATTTTTCCATAGCCTCTTCTGCCGTGGCGACCATATCCACAACTTCATGTCCAAGCTCAATAAGATATCTTTTCAAAGCCAGCCTGTTCAGTGGTGAGTCATCCACAATCAATACTCGTTCCATTGTTATTATACATGGTTTTTCCCTTCTTATGTATTTTGAAACAAGTTCCTGTGAATCACCTATGATTTGTTCAATCCTCACCTTCGGAAGCAATTTTTCTAACATATTCCGCATGTAGTTTCAGGGGCAGACCCATGGCACTTGAGGTAATTTCTGCGGTCACTTCTTGGTTTGCCATGTCCACCCTGGTAATGATTGCTCTTGAACCCTTGAAAGGCCCATTGATTATTTCTACCAAGTCTCCCTTCTTTAATCCTTCAATAGCGGGTCTTGGCACCAGAATATCTTCTAGTTCCGAAAGATCAACCGGTTGATTTTTTACAGGTTTATTGTTCACTCCTCTAATTGTTGAGGTTACTCGTTCAATACTCTGAATGTCTGGTCCTTCTATGAAGATATAGCCTTTGATGCCCTCTGTTGCCATTACGGAGTAAATTGTCCCCTTGTATTGCTCCAGATTACTGGCCTTGTGGTTGATCAATTGTGCAACAGATTTTTCTTTTCCGTTACTTGCTCGAAAAATATAGACTGGCATATGTATTCATTCCTCATCGTCCAATTGCAAAGGAAACAACCAGTTGGACAACAAATCCGATCGTTCCAATGAAAAGAACTCCCAAGGCTGTGATCCTTGATGTAATTACCAATTCCCTTCGGGAAGGTCTCTTGGTGGACTGGAAAAGAAGCCTCTTTGAGTTAATGTAATATTTCATTACGGTTTGCGTGAATCCCATATCTCCTCATTCCAAAATTTCTCCCGGATGATTTAAGATTTGTCATTTGTTTCTTACACGCAAAAGTCCCGTTTTTTTCAATCCGAATTAATAAATCATTAAAACGGTACTGTTCTTTTTCAGTTGAGATGAAATACCCGAAAGAAGCGGAGGTATTGCGTGATATCCAACCTTTTCTTGTTGTTGGAGAACGAATAGATTCTCATGTAGTGCTCATAGAAACAAAATTGGTAAACCTTTTACTGGCCCTTTTCATATCCATATCATTTGCGATTTCCTTTTACCAAGCAGTCCAATACCAATCATATTGGATATTTGCGAGCATCATCCTGTTCTTTTTCGCTATTTATTATCTTTCTGGACTTCGGGTACGCCTCATCTATGCAGTGACCAAATTCAGAGTAGTTAAACTTGAAATAAACCTGATCAACAGATTTTTGTTGCGTTCATGGGGTTTTTCCAGATTTTCAGACCTCCATTTTTCCCATGCTGAAACAATTGAGATGGGGGTTGTTCCTTTTAACTCACAAAGATTTTGGTTGGCTAATTTCTCCCTTGGTGCGTCTTGGCTGGTGTTCAATGGTGAACAGGTTACCTCATTCCTTGATTCTAACTCGCCATTTATCCCCATGGCTCTTTTATTATTCTTTTTTGGGTCTGTCAATCTCTTGGTCAGCCTTCCTCTTGGAAACGATCGGATGATTATCCATAGCTTGTCCGGAAGAAAACTCACCCTTCCTCTCCAGAAGATTCCGACGCAATTCATTGAGGTTTTGGTCGAGCGGTGCAGAACATACCTCACTTTTGGAGTGGATTAAGCTGTTCTCTGAAATATATCCTAAGCCACTTACCATTCGGAAAAAGATACTTGACTTTGACGAATTCCATGAACGACTCTTGGATCAGGGAGAAGGGTACCAGAGGATTGCGTTCTATCCCCAAGCCCTTGCGGTTCTTGCCCTTTTGAATGCCATTTCCAATCGCCCATTAATTGTTTTATTTTCCTGTGTGTGGTTGGTCTATCTTTATGTTTTCAACGTCCAAAAGTTTAGAATTACCTTTACCGAAAAACGAGTTGTATTCAGAAATGAACGTCTTTCTTCTCGATTGAATCTTTGGTTTGTCTTATTTGGATTTGCTGTAATCCTTCTCTCTCAATTCAGCATTATGACACCATTGAAAATAATCCAAGATCTGTTTATCCCTCGAATATGGCCTGCCCTTATTGTGTATATCTTTGCAATCACCATTCCCTCGCTATTGATCCAAATTCCACTGCTCTCTAATTTAATTACCATCATAATTTTCCTTTTGGTCACATTTCTGTCCCTGAGAAATGAAGTTACCATTTCCCAAAATTCCTACAAAATGACAAAATCTGTTCTGCTTAAAGAACACAAAGTCTTCGGACTGAAAACACTCCGTCTACTTGGTCCGGTTTTCCTTGTTCAAGTAATTCTGAATCTTCTTGGTATCCTGACTAAGATTTTCATATTTGATCTTGCTTCTTTCATTCTATTTCCTTTCTCCCTCCTCATACTTTTGAAATACCGGACAGAAACACAATATTCCTTTTCCTTATTCAATCCCATCGGGGGTGAACTCAGGGTTGAAATATTGCTGGATGAAATCAATTTTCAACGAATTGTCAAAGCATTATCCAATATTTTCAGTTTTACTCCCCATCCCTTCGGAAACTTTCCAGATCAAATAATCGATACTTCTGAATTTTCCATGTTTCCGACAGGATCAAAACCAATCAAAAATTCAATTGTACCTGTGGGTTTTAACATTGGTGCTGGAGTTGCTTTCATCACTGTTGTTCTGGCTTCAATCACTGCTTTTTTGAGACAGGGGGATGCATTGGGTACTGTTTTTCTCGGCATTCCACTTCTTTGGGCAATCTACTTTTTTTCTTTTCAAGCAATTCGAAGATTATCCCGAAAATTGGTTGAAGGCGACCAAGTTGATATGATCATTTTCAATTCTGAAATTTTCGGTTATATCTCCAAACATAGACTTTGGATCTCAAGTATTGTCAACTTAGAACAGAATGATCTTACAAAAAGAATGCCCTTGCCTCTCCGACAAAAAAATTCATTGCTTGGTGATTATACCAATTGGAAATTGATTATACTATATGGTGTCTTCTTCTTTGTATATGGGATTTTGGTTCAGTGGATCAGATTTGGCGCTTTGAATGCCGAAGGTCTGTATAAAATCGGTGTTTATTACTATTCGATCACTATACAGGTCTTTACCGAAATTCTGTTGACACAGCCCCTTGTCATGCTCTTTATTTCCATCCTCCTTTGGGTATCCTTGATTCTTTTTCTTCCCCAATTTCTTCTGTTAACTCATCCCTCCTTGAGAATGGATTTTGGTAAAAATGCATTTCTCTCTCACCCAAGTGGAGAAATAACTGATGCAGTGTTCATGGCACGATTATTAATTTCCTTCAAATTCTTTGCATCTCAAAGGGCTTCAACCAGTATCCGACCGAGTTACGCATATATCGTGGTGGGACTAAAATATGATGGGCACAACTCCGATTTACTGGTCAGAGTAGAGAATAATGACTCCAAAATTCTGAAGAAAAACAATCCATATCCCGAAAGAATGATGTTAAAGGTCGGGATATACAAACTTTCTCCTTTGATTAAGCTGACACTGTCTTTTGTTGAAGGTAATGAAGAAAGATCTGTAGACCTCAAAATATCCCGACATGCCGAAGATAGAAAATTACAATTCTCTGATGGATCATCCCTTGAAATAACTCTCCATGAATTGATTTTCAGAGACTGACTAAACGATTTTTTTGAAAGCCCATGCCAAATCCAATAGCTTCCCCAATTCCTTTTCGAGTCTTAAAAAATTTTGAGATTGGATTTTATTTCCTTTTTCCACCTGTTGGTTTCTGTAGGATACAATCATGTCAAGAAGTGATCTCAGTGGGGTTTCGAATTTGGTCTCAATCAACCCTTTTATGATCTGTTCCAAAGGCCTTAGCTCTATTTTCAATCCCTTGTTTCGGGGAAGAGATGTTCTTGAAATAATTCCCAATTCCTCCAATTGAACGGATCGCTGCGAGATTGCAGGCTGAGTAAAATTGGATTGTTCCACCACTTCCTTTAAATCAGTCTCCTTTTTTATTAAGCTGAGAAAAATGATATATGAAGCCGTTTGAGAGAACCCTAGGCTTTCCAACCAATTCCTGACTTCTTTTGCTAGATTTTCCATCAAGATCTTTTCAATATCCTGTGATATGTCGGATTGGTCTTTTTGGAGCCCACTATCATCAGGTTCGATTTTGATCACTTCCCTGAAAATTAAAAACAATTCAATTTATGAACTAGTCGGTTTAATGGTTGGTTTTTGCCAGATATTCTGGGAACTAATTTGTTGGATATCCGATCAAACCTTTCGGGAGAGAACTAAACCTTTAAGGTAAAAGAATAGGATTATTAGTAATGATAAATCTAGGGTCTGTTGATGTATTCGTCACAATTACCCCGCGGGCGAAGGAGGAGTTACTACGCCAACTTGAAATGGCTGCTGACAAGGATTTGGCCGTGCGCATATTTGTAATGCTTGACCGATTTGCAGGGTTTGCCTTTGATCTGGAATTCTCCAAGAGAAATGAAAATGACTATTTTGCAAAGGTGGATGATATTCCAATAGTTGTGGATCGCAGTTTTCTTGAATATGTCAAGGGAATGGAGATTGATTATGATCCAGAAGCTCATGAGTTTTCCCTAATCAATCGGAAACCTGCTTACAATTGTGTACCTGGATCAAAATATGAATGCCCTTCGTGTAATCTCTATCAAGAAGCCAATTCCAGTCTGCAAAAAAATATCGATTAGTATATTAAGGGAACCGCAATCTTTGAATTAGGAGATTGTCATGAGTAAGGCTGTTCAGAGGATTTTCGAACCCGTTCCTCCCCAGAACAACTTCCCAAAAATGGAAGAGGAAATATTGGAATATTGGAAAAAAAATAATGTATATGAAAAAATCCAAGAAGAACGCAAGCATCAATCAAAGGGAAACTGGACTTGGTTGGAAGGACCACCTACTGCGAATGGTCTCCCTCATGCAGGTCATGCCCTTACCCGGACACTGAAAGATATCATGCTCCGGTTCAGAACAATGCAGGGCTATCATGTCAGACCGAGGATTGGCGGTTGGGATTGCCACGGACTTCCTGTAGAGCTTGAAATAGAGAAAAAAATGGGCTTCAATACTAAACAGGATATCGAAAATTTTGGTATTGAGAAATTCAATGATCTCTGCCGTGAAAGCGTACTGATGTATGAAAAAGAATGGCGAGAAATGACAGAAAGGGTCGGCTTCTGGTTGGATCTGGATCATCCCTACATCACCATGGATGATAAATATATTGAAAGCGTTTGGTGGTCCCTCAAAACCCTTTTTGAACGTGGATTGCTCTATAAGGGTGTTAGGGTTGCCCCTCTCTGCACACGATGTGGTACTACCCTTTCAAGCCATGAACTTTCTCAGGGATATAAGGAAGTGAAAGACCCTGCAATCTTCGTGAAGTTCGAGGCAGATGATCCTGAACTTGAGGGTGTGAAATTTTTGGCTTGGACCACGACTCCTTGGACGCTGCTTTCCAATGTCATGCTTTCGGTCAATCCTGATGTGACATATGCAATCGTGGAATACAAGGGTGAAAAACTCATTGTTGCTGAGCCTTTGATCGAAAAAGTGTTCAAGAAAAAGATAAAGCCTATTCGCACATTTAAAGGAAAAGAACTTGAATACAAGAAATACAAACCCCTTTTCCCATACTTCAAGGATATCGGTGGCAATGCATTCATCGTGACTGTTGCTGATTATGTCACCACTGAGGATGGAACCGGAATTGTCCATTCAGCACCTGCTTTTGGTGCAGACGACGCAGAAACAGGTAAACGCTACAATGCCCCGATCATTCAATGCGTTGACCAAGAAGGAAAATTCACGGAAGATGTACCTCCTCTGGCAGGCCTGTGGGTAAAGGATGCAGACAAAAAAATCATTGAGATGTTGAAGAAAGAAAACAAGCTATTCCGAAAGGACACCTATGTCCACCAATATCCCCATTGCTGGAGATGTGATACCCCTCTTCTCTATTATGGTACCGAATCTTGGTTCATTGCAATGTCGACTCTCCGTGACAAATTGGTTGAGAACAACAAAAAAGTGAAATGGCAACCAAAATATATCCGGGATGGGCGATTTGGGAATTTCCTGGAAAATGTGATCGATTGGAACCTTTCAAGGTCAAGATATTGGGGAACTCCTCTTCCAATCTGGGTCTGCAACGAATGTGGACATACCGTGGCAATCGGTTCCAAACAGGAACTTGAAGAAAAGGCAGGCTCTCTCCCTGATAAATTTGAACTTCACAGACCATACGTTGATGAAATCAAGTGGGATTGTGACAAATGTGGCAAAGGGACCATGATCCGTGAAGAATATGTCATTGACTGTTGGTATGATTCTGGCTCTGCACCGTTTGCACAATATCACTACCCATTTGAAAATGAAGAGCAATTCAAGGAAGACTTCCCCTTTGACTGGATTACAGAAGCCATTGATCAAACAAGGGGATGGTTCTATACCCTGATGGCTGTCAGCACTGCCCTCTTTGGGAAGTCTCCCTACAAGGCAGTTCTCTGCATGAATCACATCGTAGATGAACATGGACGCAAGATGTCCAAGAGCAAGGGCAATACAATCAATACCAAGGACCTATTCGAAAAGGTTGGTGCAGATTCAACACGATGGTATCTTAGCAAGAGTCCCGCATGGAACCAGACTCGTTTCAGTATCAATCTGGTGGAAGAAGCACAGAGAAAAATGTTGAACACCCTTTGGAATGTCTATAGCTTCTTTGTCACGAATGCTAATGTAGATAACTATGTTCCCGGTGAGATGACAGAATACCAAGAAAGACCAGAAATTGATAGATGGATCCTCTCTCGGCTTCAGAATCTAACAAAAGAGGTCGCCAACAGTATTGATGAAATGACTTTCCATGTAGGTGTAAATGCCTTAGATTATTTCATCATTGAGGAACTCAGCAACTGGTATGTAAGGAGATCACGCCGTCGTTTCTACAAGGAAGAGATGGATCTGGATAAAAGATCTGCTTATGATACACTTTATGAGGTTCTTACCACTCTGACACGGTTGCTGGCTCCCTTTACCCCCTTCTTGGCAGAGGCAATCTACCTGAATTTGGAAGGCAATCGTAAGAACACGACTGTCAAATCGGTACATGCCGAACTCTTCCCTGTTGCCAAGGAAGAGCTAATCGACCAAAATCTCGAAGAAAAGATGAGCTGGGTACTGAATGCAGTCATTGCGGGAAGAGCGGCTCGTTCTTCTGCCAATATCAAGATGAGACAACCTTTGAAAGAGATGATCATTTCTGTTCAAGAGAATGTCCCTGATTTGAAGGATCTTATCCCGGTCATTGCAGAAGAAATCAATGTCAAAAAAGTGAAATTCAGTGGCGGTGGAAATCTTGTCGAGTACAAGATCCTTCCAAACCTTAAGGTCCTTGCACCAAAAGTGAAGGGAGAGATCACCAAGATAAAGGAATATCTTTCCACAATGGACAAGGAAGAGGCAAAACGATTTGTTTCCGAAATGAAGCAGAATAAGTCTGCCACTATTGAAATTGACGGTAAAACATGGGAATTCACCGAAGATGAGGTAAAGGTCAGTGAGGTTGCCACAGAAGGCTATGCCATGGGCTCCTCTCGAGGTGTGGAAGTTTTTATCTCAACCAAAATCACTCCAACCCTTAAACTTGAGGGATTGGCTAGAGAACTCGTCAGAAGGATACAGGAGATGAGAAAATCGGCAGGCCTTGAATTCACTGATCGCATTGTCCTCTCGGTAGAAACCGATGACAAGGATATCAAGAAATCTCTGACCAAATTCCAGGATTACATCCTCACGGAAACCCAGGCCGATAAATTGGTCACAGAAATCACTGATGGCTATACACAGGAATGGAAGATTGGAGACAAAACTGTAACAATTCATCTGAAGAAAGCCTAACTTTTTTGCAAATCCTTTTCAATCCATGAAATGTCACTTTTGGGATTGATGGTCAAAATCAGAGTTTTCAATAGCAATGCCTCTTCCTCAGTCAAAACTTCGTCACTCATCGCAGTAAAATATGTGTCGGAATACATCTTCTCCTCCAAATCATATAATTCATTTCTTTCATCCTGTGTTATGATCCCGTCTTCTGCTGCTTTTTCGAACGTAGCCTCCAATTTCTCGATGGAAGAAGTAACAATATCAATTATTGCTTGTTCATCTGCAGTGATCTTCCCATCTTCTTTTGCCTTCTGCCAGATTTGCGTCAAAGCCTTTCGTATTCGTTCCATCCTCTCAGTAGCCTTTTCCACAACGCAACATTCTCAAACTAGGTTATATTTCTATTGTATTGCCAAACCGATCAATCTGTCATCCTATTAACAACATTTAATAACAATCAAATCCATTTCTTAATTGAACTCCATTCGAAACCGATTTGGGGTGTTACAAATTGAATACAACGCACCCTTCACTTTCAGTCCCCATAATTAGGGAAATGAAAACTTCTGATGCAGAGGCACTTGCAACATTGGCTTTTGAATCAGCCAATCCAAAAATTCTAAGCGCCTTCCGCGATAAGGTTGAAGAAGGCAAAGAACTTCTACGAAATCTCTACGAGCGTACCTCTGATGGCATATATGTGCTGTATGAGGGGACTGAACTAATTGGAGCATTTAAAATAAGACTTGCAGAGGATAAGCCTTCACATTCCTTGGGATTTAGGGAATTGATTCGAAAACTAGGATTTTTCAAAGGAATTCGGGCAGGTCTCCTTCTTTCCCAATGGGATGAATATTCTCCTAAATCACATGAGGTCAACCTTGAGTTCCTTTATATTAGACCGGACTGGAAAACTTCTGAAACCTATCAACTCCTCTTGGATAAAGCTAGATCGATTTCAAAATTGCGAGGCAAACGATTTCTCAGTATTTTCATAGAAGGTTCTCAGTTTCTGGAACTTGGTCAGTTCGAACGGTGGGGTTTCTATGAATACAAGAAAAGTACCTCCCTGTTGGCTCGTGTCCTTAACGCTCCATACAGATGGCGAAAAATGGTGGCTCCTGTCGGAAACGAACCAATCACTGTAAAGGAAATGGTTCTTCAGAAAGTTTACAATGTAAGGCAGATCTGGGTTGACAGAAAAGAAGAATTCATTTTTGCAACCAAACTGGCAACCGGATTGACTGCCGTTCCAATCATTGCTGGATCTGTTGCCTATGTCCGAGGTTTCCATTGGGCGGCATATGGTTGGTTATTGGTTGTCCTTGCCCATCTTATGGGGGTGGCGTTGGTGTTCAA
>CAZYCQ010000016.1:0-28313 GCA_964645535.1 uncultured archaeon
ATATTCCTGTCTTCATGGAGATCAACTATAGCTTCAACAATTCGCAGACTTGGAACAAGCAAAATATGACTTGGTTGAGCTTCGAAAACAATAACAACAATTACGAGGCTAACCTTGGATCATATTCTGGCGGCAATGTAACCTTCTTTATCAAAGCCGTTGCCTTCTTCTCAGAAAATGGAACTGTGAGACAAACTCTAAGTCAAGGCAACTTTACTCTTCTGATTGGAATTGAGCCACCAAAAACTCTCCTTTATTCCATTTCAGATCCTTCAGGAGACTATTCCCTCCTCCTGCCGGTCAATGATCCGCCATTCTCTGAGGGTGTGATTGACATTCTTGAGTTCTCAGTTCTTGCAAACGATTTCAACATTGAGTTCAAGTTGAAATTCCGCAACCTCACCAACGGCTTCAGTTCAAGCAAAGGATTCTCTGTCGTCATATTCAGTATCTATATTGATACTGCTGAAGGTGGACAGACAATGACCCTATGGAATGAACGAGTGACAACTGCCACAGGATGGGAATATGCACTGAAAGCTGACGGTTTTGTTGATCAATTCTTCACATCTGCAGATACACAAAACCCAGTTGCAGGATCTGGAATGATCTCGTTCGGAAACACTACCTCCAATGAAGCTTCTATCGTCATACCTGTCGATCAACTTGGTGGTCAACCGCAAGACACTTGGAAATACTATGTGATGGCAGGAAGTGATGATTTCAATAAGTTCCGTGCGGCTGGATCCGCCCATGGTGGTGATTGGCAGCTAGGTGGAGGCATTGATGGTGAAACAGACCCGAATGTAATTGATATGTTGGTTCCTGCCGGTTCTCCCGACAACCTTCAAGATTTCCTCCTCGATCAGTATGACGTTGCTTCCAACACTTTGGCAACTGTTTTGCCTGTTGGACCAAATGAAGAGTTTGTCGTTGACACAACCAATCCCGATGTGGAAATTAATGTACGCGATGACACAGGTGCATTGCTGACAAATGGTACCACCATTACACTTGCAGAAGATTCAACTTCAACCTCATTGAATCTTACTGTTTCCGCCAGTGATGCAGATGATGCAGTACTTGCTGGTTTGGATAAGGTTCAACTCTTTGATGGAAATATTCTCTTGAAGGAAGTAGATCTCAATGGTGAAATAAACTACACCTTCTCCATCTCGGAATCCTTTGATGCTGGAACCCATAACTTCAAGGCAATTGCCTTCGACACAACTGGCAATTTCTATTCCATTGTGTTTACTGTAACTATTGAAGAGGCAGCTTCACCAACAACGACGACATCCTCGTCCTCAACGCCCTCATCCTCTGAAACTGGCGGTGGTGGCTTCCTACCATTGGATATCGCACCAGTATTTGCTGCTCTTGCAATTGTTGCTCTTATTCCAACATTAAAGAAGAAAAAGTAGATTAACCATTAATTTCCTTCAAATTTAGCGCAACAGCACTCAAGAATTAGACAAACCATTAAAAAAAAGGGTAAAGTTCATTTTTAGATTTAAATGACCGATGAACAGAGTCTTGATGAAAACAGCACTTTAACGGTTTCTTTGACCAAACGTGTACTTCCATACCTTTTCTTGCTTCCATCATTTGTCTTGATGATTTCATTTGTCTACTTCCCCATCTTTTTCGCATTACTGCTCAGTTTCTATGAAAATCCTACCTTGCCGGAAATCTCATCAAACTTGCTTGGATATTTCCGGGACAAGACCAATCTCAATATGATCTCTCTTAGCCAATTTTTTTCGAATTTATTGGCTGCCGGCTTTCTTCCACTTTTCCATGCCATGACCATTACACTGTCCACTATCTTTGGTGTTGGCATTATTGGAAAATTTGTCCCTCATCTCTCAAAGACAAAGCGATTCATTATTTCTCTGTCATTGAGTTCTATCATCAGCAGTTATCTGCTTATTTTCATCATTAACTTCTTTATTGGGAATGGGAGTTCATGGCTAGTTCCTTTAGGCAACTATGACCAAGTCTTTTCTAGCGAACTGATCATCGGTGATTTCCTCAGAATCTTGCTGAATACCTTTCTCTGGGCTACCATTTGCACCTTTTTCCATGTGGTCTTTGGTATTCTTTTGGCAATCATGATGAACAGGCACTTTCCGGGGAGAAATGTCTTTAGGGCTTTTTTTATCCTCCCATGGGCCATTCCTTCCTTTATTACTGCTCTAGTGTGGCGAAACTTTATTTTCAACGAAGATAGGGGTGTCTTGGGACGGTGGGCAAGCGATAATGTCACGCCCGGATCTTCAGTTTTGATTACATATCTAGATTTGCTGCTCTTTCTCTTGGCAATCATTTTACTTGGTTGGATAATCTCTTCATTCAAGGAAACGACTCCTAAACAAAAAACGTTACAGGCGATTGGATTGGTTGCCATGGTGACTCCTTTGATAATTGAAATGATTATCGGTCAGAACTTGCTAGTTGGTGTTGGAATGGTAGGAGACCGTGCAATTGAGATCTATGACATCAAAAACAAGTTCTTTTTCACATCTGATCTTTACTTCCTGGGTTTCGAAACAAAAACGATTTTTCTTGCCGCCATAATCACCAATATCTGGTTGGGAATCCCCTTTATGATGATGTCATTCTTGGCAACACTTCAATCGATTTCAGGAGAACTCTATGAGGCAGCCAAACTTGAGGGAGCATCCAATTGGATTCTTTTCAAAGATATCACATTTCCGAATCTAATTCCAACGTTAAGGACTGTTGCCCTTTTGGGAATTATATGGACGTTCAATCTTTTCAACGTATTCTATATCCTTTCCCAAAATCAGACCGGGCTTGGCAGAAGGGAAAATTACGACATTTTCATCACCTACATCTACTACTTAATTCAAAATGGTCCTCGAGGGGCTCCAGAGTTTGCTGCCGGTGCCGCTCTGAGCTTTGTTGTGTTCCTGATTTTGGTACTGTTTTCTAAAGCCTATCAGCGAACCTTTCCGGAGGAGGAATGAAGATGAAAGATGAGTCTCAGCCTAACCGAAGAAATGAAATCATTGCATTTCTTTTCATAGCCTTTACATTCATGGTTCAGTTTTCCATTTTTTGGGAATACCAAATCCGCATCTGGAATAGGGTCTCCTATTCTGTAGGGCAATGGTCGTATTCAATTCCTTATTTCGACAGGACTTCATATCCTACAGAAACATATCTCCAAACAATAATCACTCGCATTATGCTAATGGTCTTCGTATCAACGGTTTTCACAATTGCTATGCTATCCTTTCTCAGGGCAATTCGGTCTAAACAAGGTGATGTCCGTATCTACGGTTCTCTTGTTATTCTCTCTTTCGCCATGTTCTTTTCTCAGATATGGGCTCTCAAATCCTTCGAACTAGCTCCTCAAAATTGGATATTCTCAGAAATTCCCAACCTGCCAACTGATCGATGGAAAATTGGAATTTTTTCATTGCCAAATGGTGGAAATGGAGAAACAAGATATAACTTTCTGCATAGCGTCCTTATTGTGAACCTGCTAAATGGACTCATTTCTACCTTGTCCACAGCAACTTTTTTTGCTGTCAAACTTAAGACCCTTCGCAATGAAAAAAATGAGAGGAAAGGTGTTGCAGTTCAACCATCAAGATCAAAGGCACAGCTTTTGAGTTCTCTTGTTTTCTATCTCCTCTTATTTGGTTTCCTTATTTGGACCATCACTCCTGTGGTCTATACCTTTCTACTTTCGATCAGTGATGCTGCTGACCTAAGAACTGAAGGTGTTATCCCCAAAAATCCAATTGATAATTTCTTCATCAACTATTCCTCGGTCATTTTCATTCTAAATAGGAATAGCTCGTCCTTTTCTACCTCATTTGTCATTTCATTGCAATTAGGATTCTTTACCGCAATTGGCGGTCTTTCAATTGCATTGCCTGCCGCCTACGCAATCTCAAGGTTCAAATTCAAGGGAAGGGATACCTCTCAATTTCTTGTATTGGCAACCCAAATGTTTCCCGGAATCATTCTTCTCATCCCTCAATTCATCATCTGGGCAAGACTGGGATTTTTTGCAGGCGATCGAACTCTTGATCTCACGATTTTTGGACGAATGTATGAAATGACGATTCCTGGAGGAAATATGAGATTATTGGGTCTTTTGCTTGCATATTTTGTAGGTGCTATCGCTTACAACGTGTGGATGATGAAAGGGTATTTTGATACCCTCCCCTATGATTTGGAAGAAGCTGCGTTAATCGATGGTTCATCAACCCTTGGTGCATTTCTGAAGATTGCCCTTCCTCTGTCCGCCCCTGGAATGGTGGCAGTTTCCATTTTTACATTTTTGGGAGCATGGAACGAGTTTGCTTTGGCACAAATTTTTGTTGGTGAGAAGAACCACTTCTCACCTCTTCCCTTGATGTTCTATGAATATCAAAACACATCTGCACCAGACAATCCACCATTCTTTGAATTGCTCAGTGCTTTCAGCATTCTTGCAGCTCTCCCCATCATGATAGTTTTCATGAGTCTTCAAAAACTCTTGACTGGTGGACTAACCACTGGCGGTGTGAAATAAATGGTGATCTCTTATGGCTGTAGTCAAATTTGAACATATTACAAAACGATTTGGTGAGGGAAAACCCGCAGTTGATGATCTTAACTTGGAAATCAAAGATAAGGAATTCATGGTTCTTGTCGGTCCATCCGGTTGCGGTAAAACTACCACCCTTCGAATGCTTGCAGGACTTGAAACGCCAACATCTGGAAGAATCTTTATTGATAACAAGGATGTAACGGCAGTTGCTCCTAAAGACCGTGATATCGCAATGGTCTTTCAATCATATGCTCTTTATCCGCATATGACGGTACGAGACAATCTGGCATTCGGTCTGAAAAACAGAGAACTCACAAGTACTGAGAAATTGCTTGTGACAATCTCAAAATTCATCATCTATCTTTTGTTATTGGGTGGGCTGTATGCCATTTCCATCATTTTGGATCGAATGGTTTTTGGTGGAACACAACGTATCTTTTTCCTCTCCATGCTCTTGGCCTTCCTCTTTGGATTGATTATTTACCCGGAATTAAGAAACGCAATTTCTGACATATCATTGAATATTTCTGGTAAATTTGTGACCAATATTCAAGAATACAAAAAAAAGACTGATGAGATAAACTCTAGAGTGGTTGAGGTTGCCAAGAGTCTTCAAATTGAGGAACTTCTTGATCGAAAACCCAAACAACTTTCAGGAGGACAACGGCAGCGAGTTGCAGTTGGTCGGGCAATCATACGCAAGCCAAAGGTTTTCCTCATGGATGAGCCTCTCTCCAATCTTGATGCAAAGCTCAGGAATTCGACAAGGGCTGAACTTGCCGCTCTCCAGAGACGTCTGGAAACAACAACACTCTATGTTACGCATGACCAAATTGAAGCAATGACTTTGGGTCACCGTATTGCAGTAATGAAGGAAGGGAAAATAGAGCAATTGGGAACTCCAAAAGAGATCTATGGCAAGCCAAAAACAAGTTTCGTAGCTGGGTTTATTGGAACACCTCCAATGAACCTCATCCACGGGACTCTGAGTGTTGAAAACAGCACCTATAGTATAATTGTTGATGGCAAGCTAAGTATTCCGATCCCTTCAGACATTCCACAGAAAGATTATCTTGAGAAACATGTAGGCTCAAAAGTTATCTTCGGTTTTCGTCCAGAAGAGGCTAGACTCAACGCAGAAGCCAACCTGATAGATGGAAGGGTGGTCTTTTCCGAAGCTGTCGGATCTACGACCAATGTCCATATCGAACTTTCTCCCTCTTCACAAGTGATTGTACAGCTTGATGGCTACAACGTAATTCCTGTGGATACGATTGTAAGGATTCAAATCCCTTCGGAGAAAATTCACCTGTTCCGGGAAGAAGATGGATTAAGGATCGAGTTGTAAATTATCAGAAAGAAAAAATCTTACAAAACGATTTATTAGGTGGGATTTTCAATTACAGAATTAGGTTCGCTACCAAAAAGGATCGGTGGTTTTCATTAAAGAGGTATCTATTTCACTTCCCTCCCGAAAAAGGGAAGTCATTGATGAATTTCTTCAATTGTACAATATCAAGGCTGACATTCTGCTTGGAGAAAATGCCATCCGCTATATCTTTGTGGTCAAGGACAACCAAACAAACCAACTTCTCCATGAACTGAAGAAAAGAGGTATTGGCAACGTTTTCGGAAGAGTTGTCATTTCAGATATTTCAACAGTTATTGTTCCAAGTTCCGAAAGTGGATCCGATATTAATAGTTCTCCTGGAGCGAATGTTGAAGAAATACGGTCTGTATTGGAAGGGTCTGCCGTCCTCAGTTTTGATTATGTGACCTTGGTCATCCTTTCTGCAATTTTGGCAAGCTATGGTCTTGTTGACAATAATGTGGTTATCATTATTGGATCCATGATTGTTGCTCCTTTGATGGGCCCCATTGCACTTACTTCATTAGGTGCGCTCCTCCCTGGCAGTGGGCTACTGAGGAAAGGAATCATTGCTGAAGTGTTTGGAATTGTCGCAACTGTCCTTGTTGGCTACTTTGTGGGGATTATTGCCCATATCGATCAAGTTGATCCCTTGCCCCAAGAAATAATGTCAAGGGCGAATCTCAATCAAGTGGTCATTATTTTTGCTGTTGTTTCCGGATTCGCCGCTGGGCTAATCATTTCAAAAGGTTCCAACATCTCAATTGTCGGTGTCGCCATCGCGGCATCACTCGCACCTCCGGCAGCTGCAATAGGACTATTTTTGGCCGCAAACAAAATCAGTCTTGCGCTTAATGCTACAACCTTGCTCATGATGAATATACTTGCAATCAATCTTGCCTGTTCTGTAATGTTCTTTGTCTTTGGCTTGGCTGGTAAATCGGGAGAATCCAAAAGATCTCAATCCATTGCATCTCGAACAAACATACTTCTGATAATCGGAGGGGCAATTCTCTTGAGTATTTTGATCTATGTAATCCTAGGATGATTTATCACGTTTCTTTTTCTCCTTGTTGGCTCTGACGCGATCTTTGAAGGAAAGAACATTGGTAGAAGTAGAAATCTTCTTCTGTCTATCCAATTCTTTTTTCCAATCCCTTGGAAGTTCTTTTCTGATTTTTCCTTTATTTTGGGTCGCTGTAACTGTTGATGATGATTTGTTGCTCAACAACGAAGTTGATCTAAGGGTCAAACTGCCAGTTGGTTTTTTAGTCGTAGGTAACGGTGTTGTTTTGTCGTTTCTTGTTCGAAGAACTCGTTGTCTTCTTTGTTCGATCTGCTGTATTCGTTTTTCCCATTGCATTCTTCTCTCTTCAAAACGTTCTCTGAAACCTTTCAGTTCAACTTTTCTTCTTGTGTTTTCTGAAAATCTTGAGGTTGTTCGGTGCGGAATTGCAATTGGCTTTGCACTTGACTTAACGGTTTTCTTCTGATAGATCCTATGGACTCCAGAAACAGTTTCCAACTTATCTCTCCAATGTCCAAACAATGTTTCGGTTCTTCCTATTGCCAGATATCCTCCTGGTTTCAGTGATTCAACGAACTTATCTATAATGTCTCTTTGGGCTGTTTTATCAATATATATCAAGACATTTCGGCAAAAAATAACGTCGACTCCCTTGATGTATTCATCCTTCATCAGGTCATGTCTCATGAATCTTACGTATGATTTGATTTCTGGCTTGACTTCATAATTCCCATCTGGTCTCAGATCAAAAAAACGAGCTGCTTCAGCTTTCGTCATCTCTGCAAGATAGGATGGATCATAGATGCCATGCTTCCCGATTTCTAATAATTCCTCATTGACATCTGTTGCAATGATTTCCATTGAAATGTTGTTTTTCTTAACGGCATCGTCAAAGATCATTGCTATCGTATAGGGCTCTGCCCCTACTGCACACCCCGCAGACCAAATCCGCAGATGTCTTCCTCCCGATTTGCTTTGTTCTGCGACATGTGGGACAATATAGTCTCTAATCAGTTCAAAGGTATCCCTGTTTCGGAAAAAACGAGTGACATTTATTGAGAACGATTGTTTCAACGCAGATATTTCATAAGGATGGGTTTTCAGATATGAAAGATAATGCGAATAAGAATTGATGC
This sequence comes from uncultured archaeon, assembly GCA_964645535.1. Taxonomy (GTDB): domain Archaea; phylum Asgardarchaeota; class Heimdallarchaeia; order Heimdallarchaeales; family Kariarchaeaceae; genus WAKA01. The sequence goes on from CAZYCQ010000016.1 coordinate 8,106, forward strand.
CTAACCTATTCATTCGTACACGTAGGCGTCTGGCAATATATTTCTGTTTGTAAGACCTGATCAAAACGCCATATTGTTCAAGAAATACTATGATCTTTGGGATCACCTCTTCGTCCATAGCTTTTTTCTCAGGAATCAAAATGGGGGCTGGCTTAACTGATTTTCGTAATTTTCTTTCCTTCTTCCGTTTTAGATAGGATTCTGGTCCTGTCCCTGCACCCAAGGTTGCTCCTTTGGCTATTTTTTCTCTTTTTTCCGATTTCTCAGACACAATAATGTTAAGTTTTTGTCACATAAAACTCTTCTCAAATAAAATTCAATACTTTCTTGGCATTATCCATATGAATTTTAATTTGGGCGCTATCCTTTGGTTGTGTACCTTGGTCTTGAAATCATTGATGAGAGCACAATCAGGACGAAAATCCAAAAAATTCATGCCATGCTCTCTGGAAAGAAAATACTGGTTGCATTTTCTGGAGGTGTTGATTCTTCAACACTTGCCGCCATTTCAAAAGAATCGGCTAAAGAAACTCTTCTTGTGATGCAAATCGGCGATTCCGTGGCAACCGGTGAAAAAGAACTGGCTTCACGTATCGCATCGGATTTGAACCTTGACCTCAAATATTTGAATTACAATGAATTTGAAGAAAGTCAATCCTATGCCCAAAATCCGGAAAACAGATGTTATTACTGTAAATGGCTTCTTCATGACAAATTAGAAAACCTACGTCGTCAACTTGGATTCGATTATGTTGTCAATGGAACCAATTTTTCAGACTTGAATGGACATCGCCCTGGATACCAGGCACTCCTTGAATTCAATGTTTTGTCACCTTTTGTAGATGTGCAAATGACAAAACCAGAAATTCGCCATATAGCCAAGGATCTTGGTTTGGTTGTTTGGGATAAACCTGCAACCCCCTGTCTTGCAAGCAGGGTGAAAACCGGTATTCCAATTTCATCAGATTCCTTACGGAAAATTGATAGGGCTGAACAATTTCTTAGAAACCATTTTTCATTTCAAACTGTCCGCGTTAGGTTATTGGAAAACGACAATGCGTCAATAGAAGTGGAAAAAAATCAAATCCCCCTGTTGCATGAAAATTTTGGCTTGATTTCAGCCCAACTGAAAAAAATAGGCTTTACTAAAATTCAGATTGATCCTATGGGATATCGACCATATGATCCATCTCTCCGCTAGATGAAGGTTTCACAAAGCTGAATGTATGTTTCCACATCATTTTTGGCTTCTTGAGCCAACATTTCAATGGTTTCGGTTTGGGACATCTTGGCTAGTTTGATTGACTCATCAAAATGATTGTTTGCCTGATCAAAGAGTTGTTTAGCCTCAACATATTCTTCCTTGTCATAAAGCATTATTGCTTTACACAGAATTGACATTGCAATATAGAACTCTCTTTGCGCATTAAATGAATCCCTTAGCTCCTTCGTCCCTAATGAACCAATTAAAGCAATTGCCTTGTCGATTTTCTTTCCTGCCTCCTCAAACTTAATGGCGCTGTTTTCCATGTCATCCATTTTCCGGTAAAATTCATTTGCATCACATTCAATGACCGAAGCTTCCATGACCGTGCTCATGGAAAGCAGAACTCTTCTATTGTTGGCGTTCAAGGCTAAATGGGCCGCTCGTTCATAGAATTTCATGGCTTTCTTGAAATATCCCTTTGCTTCCTGATAATCTCCCTTTTCAGAAAGTTCCGTTCCTTTGTTTCCCAATTCCTCTGCTTTCATGAGAATTCTCATTCGGGTTAGGTCATCTAGTTCATCCTCGATCTTATCCATTGTTGGCCGCATTTTTCCGTTGATATAGACCGCCTGTCTTATGGCACTTCGACCCTTCATCAGTGATTTTTTGGCCTCAGCAGAAGAATTTTCCTTCTCAATCTCCGCCCTGTTTTCCCATAGGAGGGCTTCCGTGAACAAGGCTCTTGAATATGCAATAAACGCCCGGAGATTCTCTCCAAGGTCATTTACTTGTCTAATTTCGTCATTGAATTTGAGCAATGCATCTGATAGTATTGAATGTCTATGATTGCGATCGGTTATTGGAATGCCTGATGCCAAGAAACTCATGCCTTCAACTCTGGTGATATAGGCATCACAGAGTTGATCAAGCTTTGTCTTTACCCCTCTAGAATTACGGAACAGCTTGAATTCTCTTATTGCCCGTTGATATCGATCCAAGGCATCCTGATATCTTTGTTCCCAAAAATATATGTCAGCTTCAACAAGAAGAGCCATCCCATCAAAGAAATAAGAGAGAACTTTGGCATTTACATTGCCTTCTCGACCTTGGTTAAGGTATATTTCCCTCTGTTGCTGAAAATATTTGAGAAACCATGGAAGCGAATCTTCATTTCCGTCATAAAGTTTGAAAGGAACATCATAATGGTCTTGTTGAAGCATCAAATTATCATGGAAACAAAGGTAAATAATTGTTGTGCTGAAATAGTCTCTCAATACATGGCTGATAACCCCATCAAAAGTATGATTCCAAATGAAAGCAAAAGATCCCGTTGGGAAGGTGGATGAGAATAGCAGATAATTGTACGATGAGGCCCGGACCATCCTCTATTTAGAAGAGAGTCCGTCATATGGGCGGATCGATCAATCGCAAGATTGTATGAAGCTACCAAAAGATCCACTGCGAAAACAGCTTGATCCATTATTTTTGATCGATTCAAAATCAAGGCTGCCTGATGGACTTCCTTGAAAATTTGCATTTCCGATATGAAGAATCTTGTCTGCCTAAGAGAGGTGCCAAAGACCCATGCCAATGTTGGTGGCATTCCTATTTTCATGAGGAGATCTGTCATCTCATCAGGGTTCATGTTTGATCCAATCAAATTCATGGCAGTAAAAAGCAATAGCATCCTGAGAAAAAATGTGAGTTCTGTATTGACTGAGACGTACCTCCATGAAAGAAAAGCATGCAGCACCAAGGAAAGGGTCAGAAAATATCTCAAGTTCCATAACATGCTCAAATAAGATTTGATGCCTCCCGATCTCAAAAAGAAAAGAATTGAAATCCCCAATAATGCACCAATTTCCCAAATTGAATTCTGTGCAATCACAAATACCGTAAGAAACATAAAAAGAAATACCGGAAGTACATGACCTTCCTTTCTTTCCTTTTCTTTCCGAGATGGTTCCTGATTGTCTTCAACTTTCCTCAATTTGATCAAGACTTTTCCAGCCTTTGAATCGGTTGCCCATTCCCTTAAATGTTCATCATGTGTTGCAATGATCACGACTTTGGGAGTTTCGATAAGCATCTTGTAAAATCTTTTACGATTGTATGAATCCAAGGCAAATGTAGGCTCATCAAGCAAAAGCAGTTCTGCCTGCGAACCGAATGCAATTTGAAGGGATGCCCATTTCTTTTGTCCCTCCGAAAGCGCAAATATCGGCTTTCGCAACCAATCTTCCGGAAACAATGTTGTTTCAATTCCTCTGAACTTTAATTCCTCTTCTAGAGTCGGTTTCCGGAAAAAAGCAATGGGATCCTGCGGAACATATATCTTATATGCCTCTGAAATTTGCTGGTTTAAATTCCCACTGAACGCAGGCAATGAGCCAAATAATGTCAATAAAGTGGTGGTTTTTCCGACTCCATTTCGTCCTTCCAGTACAATGGTGTGATATTCTCCTACAAGGTGCAGATCAGTGATTTTCTTGCTTCTGCCTATTTCCAAATCTAGATTGAACTGCAATGGTCTTTTAGAAACATGATCCGTATTATGGAAAACTTCCGAAAAATCGTTTTGGACAAGATCATTCCCACCCACTCTCCTAAGTTTCCCCTGTTCAATCTTGTATACCTTATCTACCAAATCCTTCAGTTTTTTGGGAAACCTTTGTTCGACGATAACAACTGAACTGCCTTCTCTTTTCAAATGGTCAATCATACCTAGAATCAATTCACTATTGTAATCGTCAAGAATTGCAAAGGGTTCATCCATTAGCAGAACCTGTGATCCCATCTGTCCTACAGTGGCACAGTTTACCATCTGTTTCTGTCCAGTAGAAAGATGCTCTGGATTGTCTTCTGATAGATGTTCCAATCCAAACTTTGCAAGAGTTTTAGAAACAAGCTTTTTTCTCTTTTCTCTCGGCATTCTCCTGAAACTGAACGGTGTCGCAAGTTCTTCCTTGACTGAATGCGTCAGAATCTGCGTATTTGGACGCTGGGCAATTAAAGAAACTTCGGTACCCTCGAGCAATGCAATCTCTCCAGTTTCAACCATGATTGACCCGAAATGCCTTCTTGCCAGTGTACGAAGAAGTGTGGTCTTCCCTGACCCATTCTCCCCTAAAATGAGAATAATTTCGCCTTTCCGAATCGAAAGATTCAAGCCATCCAAAATAGGTTTATCTCTATCATACCCTAATTTAATCGATCTACATCGGAATATTTCTTGCTCCAATAGGAATAGGCGAAAAATCCTATAAATTAAACCGTTCTGTTGCTCACTGAAAAAATGGTGGATTTGGTTACTCAAGACGGAATTTTCCTGAAGGAAACAACTCATGCAAGCGAACTTTCGCTTGTTATCCAGCTTGTGGCAGCTTCTGTCGGGACAAGCTATCTCTTGATTTTTCTCCCAAATGTTGAAACAATTACCTTGGCTATATTTTTCTATGGTTATAGCTTTACCGCCCGCTTTTCTTTCAAGGCTTTGGTAGCTACGCTTGCGGTGTGGGAAATTGTGGCTAATTTGTCATGGGGTTTTAGTGTGATTGCTTTTCCTTTCAAATTTTTAGGTTGGCTTTTGATCTATATTTTAGGTATGGCTTCACATCGGTTTTCATTGGATAAACCACTTGAATTTGCCGCAATCGGTGCAGTCGGAACTTTGGTATGGGATCTTGTTGCCACACTTTCAACTGCTGTGGTTCTATCTACATCTGTGAACGAATTTCTTGCAGTCTATTTCACTTCCTTGATATTGGGTATCCCATTTACAATTGTCCATGTAACCTCAAACACCTATCTTTTTTTCATGTTTCCCTATTTGCTGAAATCTGTTGTTCCCCACTTAAAGGGTAAGTACCCGCAATATCTCCGGTGAACTTAAAATGAATCGAAGAACAGTCTTTTCTCTATTTGTATTGATTTTTATATCTAGTACTCTTACAATTGGTTATATCCTATATTCCCAAGAACTTCAAAACAAACCTGCTCAAAATGGCATGATACATGTGGTTCTTGAAATCGATTACTCAGGCATCTTACCATCAGAAACGCATGAAGGGGATTTTGAAATGGGGAAATCTGTCTACGAAATCACGTCCCAATACGCTACATTGAAAACCAAGAATTACTCTTCTCTTGGAATCTTTGTGGAAGGTATCAATGGTGTTTTGGGCAATGTCAACATTAGCAATTACTATTGGCTTTATTATGTAAATGGGGTGTTGGCAGATCGAGCGTGCAATCTCTATTTCCTCCAAGAAAACTCGACAATCACTTGGATTTATACAAAACCAAGCATTTAATCAATTTTCGAAGGAATAAGCGGGGGTATGGATAAAAAAAAATATTATTTGTGAAATTCTACAACCATTTGATGGATGAAGTTGAGCGGAGAAAAATCCGTGAAAAAGCTCTGAAACGCTTCGGTATAAATCACCAAATTGACAAGATGATTGAGGAACTGGGAGAACTCCTCCAAGCTACCATAAAACTTCGTCAAGCAACAGAAGACGGGCAAATCAAACTTTCTGACAAGAATAGTGCCCTTTTCCAGAACTTTTTGGAAGAACTTGCGGATTTTGATGTCATGAGGGATCAAATTGTGCAGGCATTTGAACTGAATTCACCGGAAAAGAATATGTTGGATGAAATAAAAGACATGAAATTGACCCGCTTAAACAAGCTTCTTGAACAGACATCCATCTCCGATTTTTTAGAGGATTAGAGAACTCCTTGTGAAGTGATTGAAAACCTCACCTTTCTTGGTTCCAGATAGGATGAGGAAATCAATTTTGCTTCGTAATAGCCTGACCTCCCTCTGTTGAGTTCTACTCGTATTCCAGAATTATGTCCCATTATGTTCCCTCCAACCGGTAGTGTTTCCAATTCTCCATCCAAATCAGAGATTGATGAGACTTGATTTGAATACAATATTGCAATCTCATACTCCTCACCAATCTTCTTGAGCTCATAAAGATGAAAATTGAGTAACTGCTGGCGTAACTTCAATAATTTGCTTCCCCAAAGCCTAGCACGGAAAAGATTGGAGATCGAATCCACTATTACCATTCCAACGTTTTTTTCCTTTTCAAGGATCTGAACCACTTTTTCAATACTTGCAATTTGCTGTTTGAAATCAGTAACCCTAAGAACAAGTATGTTTTCAAGGATGGAATTTAAATTCCAATTTGGAAACCTCTCAGCCATCATCTGTATCCGCGCAGAATTGAATGATCCTTCTGTGTCGATGAATAGAATTTTACATTCTTTAGCTGCCACGGTTGCAATCTGGAAAAGTATTTGTGTCTTTCCACTTCCTGGTGGACCGTAGAATTCAATTAGGTTTTTTGTAGGGATTCCTCCTTCAAATAGCTTATCAAGGTTTGGCGAACCAGTTGGGAATCTTCTGGATTGCTGAATCTGATTTGCCGGAATGACCTTTAGCTTCTCAGTTTCCTCATTTTTTGAAGCAAAGATTATGTTTTCGAAATCTGTGTGCTCGAACTCTCTTTCCAAGATCAGTTTGGCAAAATCCTCAAGTTCCTCTTCCAATCTTTCACGCAGGAACCCCTCAACTGATTCATTTGATTGGCTGTTTGCATCACTTCTGACATCTTCTTCTTTTTTCTTTTTTACCTGTTTTGGTTTTTTTTCCTTTTCATCGAAATATTTTTTGAACAGGTTCAATTCGCTCAGGTGTTGCAAGGTTTCATTAGATAAATACTTTCCCTTAAAAAGTCAAATCTCTTCTTGCTCTTTCCTCATCTTGTTGATAATCTCATGTAATGCCTTTCTATCTTTCTTGACTTTTTCTTCAAGATATTTGACTCTTTTCTGGTCCCATTCCAGAAGCTCTTTGGAAACTGCCTCAAGAATCTCTTTGTAAAGAGGATGGTCTATGGTAATCTCGTTCCGTTGATCTGTGTCATTGTCTCCCCATGAAGCAAACCCATCAATCTGCTTGAGACGGTCAACAATTTTTCTCACCAACAGATGACGATCTTCGTCAGCGATCTTGACCCGTTCCTTTTTCTCAAATGCGACAACAAACGCAAATTGATGTGTGTCATCAGGACTGGGTAAATAGACCGAATAGGTGGTCTCTCCAATGGTGAGTTTTATGATAGTACTATCATTGGGATTGGGGTTGAACATGCTTAACCTCTGACTCAGACTTAAGAATGTTGCACTTATGGTTTCATTTGCAATAGTGAGCCCTTCCTGATGTTGAAATGTTTTCCAAATGGGTAGGCCTACTGGTTTGCCGTTCTTGCATTTCATGATACACATAAATTCCGGAGCACTTGGCAGACGAAAAGTTAGTCCTGCGGCGCTCTTATTCAGATTTGTCAATGTTTCCGTAAACCGGGTATTTTCGTCTAAGTCATTGTCCACGATTCTCTGAATCTGCACACCCTAAAAAACCTCTCTGTCCTGAAACAGAAGCTGAATGCAGAATTGCGAAATTCCGATCCTATTTTTCTTTGGACATATGGTAGTTTTTTTTAGGGACTAATAGCATTAATTTTAAACAGTGATGTCCAAAGAGTATACGGTAACATTACCAAACAGCGTTGAAGGGTCGGATAATTTGGAATTTGATGAGCAAGAACGCCAAACTTTGCTTGATATGGTTGAAGACGTTGCAGGTCTAGAGGTCAGAAAAGTAGCAATTCTACTTTTGGATCATGATGATGAAGTGACCGATGAAATCCTTGCCGAAGAACTGAATGTTAAGCTTGATGAAATAAGGAAAGCTCTCTACAAGCTCTCTGATCTGGAAATCGCTTCTTTCAGACGAATTAAGGATAAGGTAAGCGGCTGGTATATCTACTATTGGAGGATTCATCCGGAAAGAATCAATGAAATCGTCCTCAAAAAACAACGTGCCGTCCATTGGAAAATCCTTGAACGTCTCCAGTACGAACGAGAACACATGTTCTTCTCCTGTGGAAACAATGATTGCTTCAGGATCACATTTGATGAAGCTATGGAATATGACTTCATTTGTCCAAATTGTGGAAATCGACTCGAAGATTTTGACAACTCCCGTTTGATAGATATTCTTGAAAGAAAGGCTGAAGAGCTCCAGCGGATCATTGATGAAAATTCTACCCGCCTTCGTCTAAAGCACCAATGAACCACATGATTTAATCCAAACTTTTTTCACTACATGTCTTTCTTGAATGGCCATAAACTTAAACTATAGGTGGAATGAATGTAGAAAAAAGGGGGGTATTTAAAGGCAAAAATAAAGCAAGTTTGACTAACCCTTATAAAGCGGCAGTTTGTCCTTAATTTGGTAATCTATGAGCAACAGTGAAACTCTTTCTGCTGCGGAAAGGAATAAACGAGATGGCCTAGACTTCAAAATTATCATTCAAAACTGTGTTGCTTCCGTCAACCTCTTCACCAACATCGACTTGGTCAGCATCTTTCAGCAACTTATCGATGATGATGAATTGGAGGTGAGCTACAATCCTGAACAGTTTCCTGGATTGATTTTGAAAACTAAGAAACCAAAAATTTCATCTCTTGTCTTCTCTAGCGGTAAACTTGTGATCACAGGTGCAAAATCCGAGGAAATGGTACATGAGGGTGTCTATCAGATGATTGATATTCTGAGATCCGTAGGCACTGTCATTGAGGAAAAACCTGAGATCATCGTTCAAAATATCGTCGCCTCTGGAAATTTCAATAATAGAACCATCAACCTCGAACTCGCGGCAATGTGGCTTGACCAATCTATGTACGAACCAGAACAATTTCCAGGTCTTATTTACCGCCTTAAGAACCCTAAAACCGTTCTTCTCCTCTTTCAAAGCGGCAACTTGGTCTGTACCGGTGCGAAAACAGAAGATCAGGTACATCAGGCGGTGAGACAAACCTATGATGACCTAGAAGAGATAGAAGGTTTTGATTCCTGATTTTGATGCACTTTTTAAGATTCATTAAGTTAAACATATTTATGGGCAATAAATTATCCTTAATGTAAGCGTTGAGGGTTTTTCAATGGATATCGGAACTTTAATATTTTTAGCTATTGTGGCTATACTTTTCTATTATGGGTGGAAAAGATGGCAACAACCTTCTACTGATGAACAGTATCAGCAGGCACGAAGACAAAGACTGGCAGTAAGGGACAATGTCCAACATTTCCTTGATTCCGCAAATATACTGATTAGACAGGGCAAATATGATGAAGCATCTACATTGTTCCTTCAGGCAGGAAGAATCTTTCAGGCAGCAAAAACCAAAATGTTGAAAGGCCCTCAGGCTGCGCCTGAAGCCATCGAAATTATCAGGAACAGAATGCCTCTGCAAGTTGAGAAAATCGGAAGGAATCTTGCTCATGAATTTTATTACAACTTGAATCGACCTCGAGAAGCCGCTGCCATCCTTAGGGCAATGGGTCTGCATGGAGAAGCAGAAGCTATCGAAGTGGTTGCCGGCATCACCTCGCAATCTACCCCTGAACCGATATCCCAGACTCCATCAAGCAAAGTCAATCCTGTCCAAGTCGCTCAATCCGCTCCTGAACCAGTCTCTATTCCTGAACCAACATCTTCTCCCCCATCTGAAGAAGTCATCGCCGAACCTCCTGAAAAACCAGAAAATATCCCAAATCTTGTGATGACTGCGACATCAAATCTTTCTGAAACATGTGTTGTTTGCAGAAAAGCCATACGCAATGGCGATGAATACATCTATTGCGTCCACTGTGGCAAACCTGGTCATTCCCGCCATCTGTTTGAATACATGAAGGTAAAAGGAGAGTGCCCCAACTGTAAACAAAGGCTTAGGGCAAAAATGTATCAGACCTGACAACAACAGAAACTATTAAGGGAATCAATTTAGAGATGATGTATGGTTAAAAAAGTTGATGAGTGGTCGGGAAAAGTCACTCAATGCTCAAAATGTCGACGATGCAAGCTTTTTGTTTCCAATGAGTTCATGAGTGACGATGGATTATGCAAGGCATGTGAAAACCTGAACATCATTTACGTGGTGGGTGGCATTTTCAGCAAACTCTTCCCTCTTGGAATCCTTTTGGCCGGTCTCATCTGGTTTTTTTCTCCCGAACTTCGTTTTCTCCTTCTTCCGATCCTACTGCTGATTGTTGCTCCGGCATTTCTCACTGGTGTTTTCCAGTTGCAAATTCATATGATGGGAATCCCCAAATCTCTTCGTCCTGTTCCCATAATTCGAGCATATGATTTCATACGGTCATACGAGTATTATGATGGCGCCTTGAAATATTGGAAATCCGTTGAACACAAGGACAAGGAGCAAACAAAACAGGTGATTGACAAACTCCTCAAGTTCATCATTCTTACCGACAAACCTACTCCCAATAAATGGGTGACACAATGGTCCGAGGCATCTGGTTTCTCAAAGAAGGAATTTGTCGAGTTCATGATCACTGATATGTCAGAAACCTTCAAGGAAAGCTTGAAACCAAAAATTGGATATGGTGTTCTTCCAGACCTCTGGGATGGATTGAAAGAATCCTCTGAAGACGCAAAAAGATTCACTTTCGATGTCATATTGGAGTATGTGCAATCATTGGATGATTTTCTTCCATTTGAACAAAAAGTATTCACCGAAGAACTTTATGTCATCTCGGATGAACTCATCCCAGAACTTGAAAACCTCGATTCGCAAAAATATCGACCAATAATTGACCTCATCACCAACTTTGTCCCGGACGAGGTTCCAAAGAACAGGTTGGATGCCATGGTAAAGGCTTCGGAACTTCAAACAAAAATAGGCCAACTCTCCAAACAAAAAATGGCTGCAAAGTTGCAGAACAGAGAATGATTCTATCCTCTACAATCTGTCTAAGGGTTTATAAAAATTCAAATTCATGGCGACTAAATGAGTACGGCTGATTCATCTGATTATTACACTAGGGACGAAGCTATTCAATTGACGGTTTTTGGAGTGCTTGGTGCATTGCTTCTGGTGCTTATCCGCATGGCTATCGTTTATTGGTCGGAAAACACAGACCAGTTTGGAAGCTTAGACGAGGCAGGTTATTATCTCTTCTTTATGCTCATCGGATTATCCATTGTGCTGGGAATTGCAGGGTACCTGCTTATTCAATTTGCTTGGTTTGTGGCTAATGTCCTGATCTACTTCACTTTGAATATTCTTCTTGGTGATACTGAACGTCAAGCTTAAGAAAATAATTCCATCATTTTTTGTCTTCCTTCAATGAGCATGGCCAGATCTGGAGGAAGTGCTGTATTCAAAAGGTTCAACATCTCAAGATGCTGAAGGTTGGAAAGGTCGATCACTATGTCCCTAATGGGATTGCCTTCAGCATTGATTCTTCTCAACCTGCTTCCCTCAACGATTACTAGACGCTCAATTGCATTGAATGAAATGTCAAGTTCCTCCAAATGTGTACAATCTAATTTTAGAGCATCCATATCCGGGAGTTTGTTGGCTTTCACTTCAAGAACCCTGAGGTTGGATGCCTTTATGGTGACCTTCTTTAATCGATTATCTCCCAATAGCAAGGTGCGGAGGCTCTCATTTTCTATTTCAAATCTTTCCAATCGATTCCCTGATAAATCAAGGAATTCCAATGGAAGTTCCGATAAAAAAGAACAACCTGCTTCCAGTCCTGTTTTCCTGATTACCAGCTTCCTCAATGAACTGAACTTGCTCAACTGCAAAAGGGAGGCATCCACCAGCGTTTGATCCCGGATCATCAAGCTGACAAGCTTTCCGGCGGCAATGACCGTCTCTCCTTCTGCAATGATCTTGAACACATCAAGCTTTGCTTCCTGCAATGTTTTTGCCAATAGATCCCACATTTTCCAATTTTCCTCAAAATAATCTCTGAATTCCTCCATATCGAATTCATCTATGAAATTTCTTCTCCAACAGCTCGGAAGTTTCGTTCCTTTGAGCTTCAGTCCTGAAAGGTGGGGTAATGATTGGGTAAATCCCGCGGGAAGCATTTCCAAGGGATTGTCTTGCAGATCCAGAAATTCAAGAGCTCCCCAACCTTCAAAATCCTTTTCATTGATGCTCCTGATCCTATTTCCTGAAAGATTCAATCCCTTTAGGTTCATCAACTGCTTTCTCAGCTTTAAAGAAAGTTTGAATTCCCTGATTCCTAGGTTTGAAAGATCCAATGATATGAGTTTTCCTTCCTTCAATATCGTCTCCTCTCGCTCCAGCACTTCCTTTGGTGTTGAATCACATTTGAGCTCAGCAAGGACACTGTCGATCAGTTGCATTAACTCAAATCGAAATCTTCTTTTTTCAACGAACTGTACAATCATTTCTTTCCCGAACAGATTGACTCCATCCTCTCCTAAGGAAGGATTGCCTGAAAGCCAGATTTCTTCCAATTCCTCCAGATCAAATAGACTTGGGTCGACAACATGTAAATTGTTGTCAATTGCTACAAGATAACGCAACCTCTTCAATTTCTTTAGATCAGGTAGTGACCGCAGTCTATTTGATGAAATGATCAGATGGGTCAAGTGGTGGCACTTGCTCAGATCTCTAGGAAGGAATACCAACTTGTTTTCCCCAAGCCACAAAATTTTCAAAGATTCCAAAGCTCCAAACGTTCCTTCTTCAATAACTTCAATTTCGTTGGAGGAAAGGTTCAATTCTTCCAAATGGACAAGGTTTTCAAAGGATTTTCTTTCTAGCCTACGAATGCCCATTGCTGATAGGTTAAGCACACGCAATGATTTCGGAAGATCTAGCATAAGAATCTCATTCTCCATCCTATTGCCATGCAGGTCAAGCTGTTCCAACCTAGAAAAAGAATGGAATTCAGATCGTCCAAAAGATTTTATCTCATTGTTGGCAAGGTTCAATGTTTTCAGCTCCTTGCAGATCCTTATCGCAGCAGGAACCGAATTGAGTTGATTTCCAGAAACATCAATTATTGTTACCTGATTGTTCTTCGGAAAAAGAACTGAAGGCAGATTCTGGAATTTGTTTCCCTGCAACTGGAGTGTTTCCAGTTGCTTCAGATCAATGAAGGCTTCCTTTTCAATACTTCCGATCCGGTTCAGGGAAAGATCAAGGTGCCTAAGGCTTGAACATTCCTGAAATGCATCCTTGGGAACCCTTGTGATACCTAAATCTGAAAGGTTCACTGAAATGAGCTTACCATTGACCATTCGGGTTCCCTCTCGACTAATGATCTCGTCATATTTGTGACCTAAATTGAGTGACTTCAAAAGCCACATGAGATCAAGGTTTTTGACCATCCAACTAATCTATTGGCTGTCAGTGAAAAATTTATCCTTCCCTTCCTTCATTGAAACTGATTGACTGCAAATACCTTATTACCAGTTTTTCAAATCTGAACCATGGAACGATCATTCTTGGCAAGAAAAGTTCTTGTCGGGACAGAAATCTGGGAAGATACTGTCATTTCCATCAAGAACGGAATCATCACGGCAATTGAAAAACTCGAGGAAACCACTATTGATCCAAAAGAAATGAGACCCCTTGATGGACTTTTACTGCCGGGATTGGTCAATGGGCATTCCCACGCCTTTCAGGTCTATCTCAGAGGAAGGGCTGACCATCCCCAAAATTTCCGAGAATGGGTTGATTCATTCCTCTATCCGCTAGTCCTAGAACTTGATGAAAAACGCCTTTATCAAGCCTCCTACATTGCCTTCCGCCAAATGATCCGAAATGGTGTGACTACTGTGGGCGAGTTTCATTATATCCATAATCTTGGAGAAGAAACAAAGGAGCCTGCAGAAATCGTAATACGGGCTGCAATGGATGCGGGAATACGTATCCGTCTTCTTTATACAGGCTATGACCTGGGAAAAAAGGAAGGGCAGAAAAGATTCCACCGAACACCTTCTGAAGTTCTTGAATCCCTGAACTTTCTTTGGGAAAAATACCACGAAACCCCAACCGTCCATATAGGTGCTGCCCCACATTCGCTTCACGGTGCCTCTTCCGAAATGATCCAATCGCTTACTGATTGGGCAACACAGAAAAATGAAATCGCCCATATCCACCTTGCCGAGCAGAAAAACGATATTCAAGAATCCCTTGACAACTTCGGCAAACGACCTGTAGAGGTGCTGGATTCTTTGGATGCACTTTCTCCCCACCTTTCAATTGTCCACGGAATCTGGCTCGACGAAGATGAGATCGAACTTTTGGGCCAGAATGACGTCAAGCATGTCTACAACCCCCTTACCAACATGTATTTGGGAGATGGAATTGCCGACCTTCCTTCCTACCTCAAATACGGAGTGCCTACCTCTGTCGGAACGGATGCAAATGTCTCCTTGGATCTCTTGAAGGAAGTCCGAACGGCAGAATGGCTCCAGAGGATCAAATTTCTTGAAATGGGCATTCTCAAACGATTCGCAAAGAAGAGCATTGATCACGAACTCTTTGCCATGGCAACACGAAATGGAGGTTTGGCTCTCAACCTACCCGTTGGAGAAATAAAGGTGGGAAACTTTGCCGATTTCATCCTCATCGATGACAGAGATATCTCTCTTATTCCCAATTCCCCCTTCCTGAACCAACTCATCTCATCCTATTCCATGTCACATGGATTGCGGGCCGTCTGGGTAGCCGGGAACTTGGTTCATGAATCCAAAAACACCTCACGATTCTCTTCCCCGAAGAAGGAAAGTTAATTATACCTCAAATCCAAATTAAATTGAGTTCAGATGGATTTCAAAACAAACGTTTCGTTGAGTTCCGAACAACTCGCCGACCTCTTTGAAATTTTTGCCATGACCATTCGCCAGACAAAGAACATCAAAATTCCCTTAGGCAACTCGGAAATGACGATAGATCTTGCAGAAAATATTGGTCTGGTCATTGATTTCTCCCAAGAAAAAACCACCTCAAGACTGAATTTGACACTTCAATGGGTTCCCCATGCAGAAATAAGTCGTCAATCTGACATGCCCAGAGCCGAGCCGCCCCAACCGAAATCCATTCCTCGTCCCACCGAAACTGCCATACCACCCGCGGCCGTTCCTCCTCCTGCTTCAGTCCCTGCGTCCCCTCCTTCAACCGCTGTACCGCCTCCCGTATCGGCTCCTGCCTCTCCACAGGTTCCTGCATCACCTCCACAAACTGTCCCTACCCAACAACCAACCACCACTTCTGCAAAACTCAGTGACAGAAGGTTACCTCAAAGAATCCAGCTGAATACCACAACCATTTCGGGAAATGGAGGAGGTCAATTTGTTAGTGCATTTTCGGGTTCTTCCTCCTCAAAATGGAAATTGGCAATAGGTGAACAGCAACAGGAACCACCAGAGGAAAAGAAAGAAGAGGATCTTTTTGCAAGCCTTGATGCCAAAATCAAAAAAGAACCAAAGAAGAAAAAAGCAGTTCCTGAACCCATTGGACTCATCCCTACCGCAAAGACACCTGAAGTCGAGGTCGACGAAAAGGAAGTTCTCCAATGGAAGGAACCGGTACCCGAAGAAAACGTCACCAATGACGATTGGCAAAAACCATCCGAACTCTTGAAAAAACAAGGAGGGACTCCTCCCCCACCGACTGTCCCATCGCCCAAATCAGCTCCCCAAGCCCCTGCCCCTCCAAGAAAAAGACCGGCTCCCTCAGCAACATTGAAAAAACCAGATTACGATCTTCCTCCCCCTCCCTCAATGCCGGCCGCCAATATCCCCAAAGGCGCCCCCATCCCCCCTGATGTGAAAAAGAAACAGCAGTCCAAGGATACAAAGAAAGAAAAGAAAATTGGTTGGTCCGATTGGGACTGAATCATACCCCTTTTAGTAACATCTGACCCTTTTAAATTAAATTGAAACACTACACACTCACAATCCTACTGCTCATTGTCACCACACCGACAATCGCACAAATTCCAGACCAACCATCCGTTGACTTTGAAATCTATTATGGATATGAATGGGGTGCCGCCGGTATTGCCTCTGCCCTCATCAGCTCAACGACCATCATCCCTCCTCCCGTTAACCTGAATGCCTCTATCCAGAAAGCAATTGACTACATCATCCAAAACAGATTCCGATTCCAAGGAAATGACTATTTCGCATGGGAAAAAGGACCAAAACTCCAAACCGGTATCTATCCTGGAATCAAATACGGCGCGGCAGGCATAATCCTAACTCTCACCGATGCATATCAATACTCCAAAAACGACTCCTATCTGGACTTGGCAAAAACCACAATGCAGGAACTCATGAACCAAGCCGTCGATAACCTGACACTGCCCCATTGGGGATACAGCTATGGCACTCCATCATCCGGCGATGGAATCGCCCTTACAGGAATCAACTTCGGTGCAACAGGCGTGATCAAAGCCGCATTGGCACTCTACAAAACCACTAAGGACACATCCTACCTGCAAATTGCACAGAAAATCTTCAATTGGATACATTCCGTCTCCCAGACCAAAGGAAATGATATAATCTCTGTCCCATGGTATACCCATGTACCCGGATTCCTGTCCGTCGAAATCTATGAATATGCCAGAGGAATGGCAGGAATTGCTCCGACACTCATGGAACTCGGAATCCTCGCCCAAAATACCACCATACAGGAATTCGCCAGAAAACTAGGCAACTATCTGGTTCAGACACAACTCGATGACGGAAGCTGGACCATACAGAACGATACGGACATCTCAACACCATTCCTCGGAACTGGAACCGCAGGAATCATCCTCGGCCTTCATGAGACACAAAAACTTGCACAACAAAATTGGTACGATCAGGCCATCCAAGCCGGCATCAAAAATCTCATTGCACAACTCAAGCAAGGGATCATCTCCATTGATGACAAGATGGCACACAACTCCCTCTATGAAGGAACACTAGGTGTATTCCATGCCCTCTTCCTCCTTGAAGAACACCTCTCCGATGAACAAGATCAGACCGTCAATGAACAGTTCCAAGCATTCCTCAACTCCCAAATCGTCATTGCAACCGATGCACAACAACAACTTCTCTTCCTCAAACTCGACCCCGAAACCGCATCAAGATTCGACCTATCTCTCGGAAACGGACTTGCTGGACTCGTCAGCTCTCTCTCTCAGATCAAAAAGAACCCGGAAATAACCATCAACGAAAAAACATATCCCGTACTTCAAACTGCTGTCCAGACACTCATCTCCCTGCAAAACCCAAATGGATCATGGAACAGGCAAGTGACAACCTCTCTCCCCATCATATCAAATACTCCTGCCAAAACATCACCCCTTCCATTCCTTGTAATGACCATCGCAATACTGATCCTCTCAAGAAAAAAAATCTCCAATACGAAATGATCCCTTCCCCCAAATCTCGTTCTGTGTCTCTATGAACAACCCCAACGGCTCAATGAACCCCTCGAAAACCTTCTCGACCTCTTCACGAACATCACGCTCCTGCGATTCATACAGCAACTTCACAATCCCGTCCCGAAGTGTAGGAAGGAGATCTCGAAGACCTGAAAGAACTATCAACCCACGGGCATCACTCGGTGTCAAAACTATCGAAACCATATAATCATCAGTACCCCCTCGAGCACTACTCCTCGGTACCCGAAATATCAGATTGTAACTCATGAAATACGGATTCGAAAAAATAAAAGGCTCACGCAACAAAATCTCGTCCTGAATGTCCATCAAGGAAGGAAGAAGACCCAAAATCTTCTCCGACAAAGGATTCGTAAACTTAGGAGAAACCGTCACCAGCTCTGGACCTATGACCTCATCAAAATAACACAGCACAATGTGAAAACTCTCCTCTATGCTCTCCTGATCCATACCACCTCTTCAGATTCCATCATTTAAATCATTTCTAGACATTGCTTACCCACCTACCGAATAGGTTTTATCCATAAAAATCTCACCTCAATCATATGTCATTACCAATGGAATACCAAATGTTGCAGAAAAAATTGACCAAGGAAATGTTCCAGAAAATGGACGAAGACCTCGTAGACATCATCCTATACGGATCTGGCGTCTCAGGAAACATGTTCTCTGGCGTATCCGACCTCAACTTCATATTCGTAATAAAAGACAACCCATCCCAGCCAGCCGACAAAATCGTCAACAAAATCTCTGAAATCATAAAAAACTACAGAGATAACCCAATGTTCGCTACAATGATAAACCAAACAATATGCTTCCAATCTCAACTGCCAAACCAAGAATCCCTCGGAGGATTCTCCCCAATAATATCTCTCGCCATGAAAGAGGCAAAATCACTCAAAAATAACGATAAACCCTTCCAAAATATTAACATCGACAAAACTCAACTCAAACAGGACGCTCTAAATGCACTACGTGAAATATTCAACAAAATAACTGAAATACTCGCAATACCTCAATTCCTTGATGAAGAAAACCAATCGATCGAACAGGAAAAACAATACCTTGCAATCGAAAATGGACTACTTGCAACACAAATTTACCTCATGACAAAGAAAAATAAATACATCCCAAAAGCAGAACTCGAATTCATCGCTGAAGATGAAGAAAAAGAAAATATCGACTACGAAATCGTAAAAATTATCGCAACCAAAAGACAAGGTGCAGACTTCGCTGGGGCTGTATTCGAAACTGACCAAGAAGACGTAGCCGAAAAATCTGATGACCCGGCCCTAATTTATAACATCCCTGACCTGTACGAAAGAGTGGTAAACCTCATCGCAAAATTAATACAACTAACCGCAAACCTCTGAAAACTCTACCGAAATATTTTTCTGAAAACAAAAAATAACCAAAATTGAACAGCCCTGTGGTGTAGTGGCCAATCATAGCGGACTCTGGATCCGTTGACCCCGGTTCAAATCCGGGCAGGGCTATCCCTTTGTTTTTTAGATGAATTTTCTTATGACGGAAACTAAACCAAAAATGAGTTGCAATATTTAAGATCTTTTTCGGATCCTTTCCTGCCTTTCTAAAATTTGTTGGACAATTGTGTCGATAGTTGCATCATATTGTCGTCTCTATCCATATTTGATTTGAAAATGGAGAGATTGTCTCATCAACAAACTTAGGTATATCATCAATAAATCGGAATATGTTTTTGACGATGTCTACATAACGATTTTCAGGATCAATTTTATGGATCTCTTAAAGACTTTGTTTTACTATTAGGTACTGAATTTTCTTTTATTGATTCTTCGTGTCATGAGGAATGCGAGGCCTACAAATATGAAGGTCGGTTGCAAAGGTAGTGATTGATTGTCAGATAATTCAGATGTTAATTCGGTTGCTGAGTTTGTTTGTTGTGTGTTTGTTTGTTCTTCTGGGGATGTGGTGGTTGTTTGTTCCTCTGGGGATGAGTTGGTTGTTTGTTCCTCTTGTGTTGTGACGGTTACTTCTTCTGATTGTTTTCCTTCTCCGGCTTCATTAACGGCTCTGACAACATATGAGTATGTGGTTTTTGGTTTAATTGAGGTATCTGTGAAGGATGTTGTTGTTGAAAATCCTATGTATATGTATCCATTTCCTGATGATCTATAAATTCGGAATTCTATGATTGGTGAGCCTCCGTCGTTCTCTGGCTGTTCCCAAGACAGTGTTATGTTTTGTTTTTCAACGGTTGCCACGAGGTTTAGTGGTTGACTTGGAGTTGTTGGAGTATTTTGTTCATCTGCGGGCCCTCCGTCTATGATTGTCCAATTGTAGGTGTCGATTATGTATCTTCTGTTCATTAGGCTTGTTTGAGAGTATCTTGAATTTCCAGCATCAAAAGTGAGATCCTTTTGGAGGTCTAATTGTGACCATGCCCAGAGAGTGTAATCATAATTTTCAGTTGATAGGGTAACGTAGGTGAACATTGCGGTCATGTTTGATACCAGCGATACGTCCCAGGATGCAAAATGTTGGTTGAATGAGGTTGCATTGTAGAACATGTAGGACATATCTCTGACCTGTGCGACATTCCACTGATTTAATGGTTGGTTGAATGAGACTGCGTTATAGAACATGTAGGACATATCTCTGACCTGTGCGACATTCCACTGATTTAATGGTT
>CAZYCQ010000016.1:28413-50766 GCA_964645535.1 uncultured archaeon
GGTTGAATGAGACTGCGTTATAGAACATGTAGGACATATTTCTGACCTGTACGACATTCCACTGATTTAATGGTTGGTTGAATGCACTTGCATTTGCGAACATGAACGACATGTCTGTCACAGATGAGACGTCCCATTGATTTATTGATTGGTTGAATGAGACTGCGTTGTAGAACATATTTTTCATTTCCCAGACATTTGAGACGTTCCATGATCCTATTGCGATATTGAAGCTTGTTGCGTTGTAGAACATGTAGGACATATTTATAACATTTGAGACATCCCATTGGTAGATGGGTTGATTGAAAGATGTAGCATTTGCAAACATCTGTCCCATATACATTACATTAGAAACATCCCAATTACTGATATCCATATTGAACAATTTTGATCCCGCAAACATGCCTGTCATGTCGATCACTGAGGAAACATTCCACGCGCTGATATCCGAGATGAAAACAGGAGTTTGTGCAAACATCCAGTCCATCCTGATTACTGAAGACACGTCCCATTCGTCCACGCTTCCCCTGAAGGATTTTGCCCCGTAGAACATTGAGGACATACTAATTGCGGAAGATACATCCCATGAGTCGAGGTTATGGGTGAAGGTAACGGCATTTTTGAACATTGAGGACATGTCAATCACGGAAGAGACATTCCATAGGTTAAGGGGTTGGTTGAAAGCAATGGCATTTTGGAACATTGAGGACATGTCAGTCACGGAAGAGACATCCCAAGAGTTAAGTGGTTGGTTGAAAGCAATGGCATTTTGGAACATTGAGGACATGTCAGTCACGGAAGAGACATCCCAAGAGTCAAGGGGCTGGTTGAAGGAGCTTGCAGAGGCAAACAGATACTGCATTGACGTGACGGAAGATACGTCCCAAGAGTTGAGGGACTGATTGAAGGAGCTTGCGGAGCTAAACATGCGGTCCATGCTTTTCACAGAAGACACGTCCCAATTGCTGAGTGGTTGATTGAAGGAGCTTGCGCCATTAAACATATCATTCATTGAGGTCACCGAGGAAACATTCCATGAACCAATGGGTTGATTGAAGGAGCTTGCGAAGGCAAACATGCTGTTCATGTTTTCTACTGAAGACACGTCCCAAGTACTGAGTGATTGATTAAATGTGGTTGCATAAGCAAACATTCCTTCTAAATTGGTAACCCCGGCTATATCCCAAGATTCCATGCTTCCAATGTTTCCTAAACTTTTGGCTTTAAAGAACGAATATGACAGATCCGTAGTTCCAGTTAGATCTGGAGCATCAGTTGCAGTGAGCACAAGGTTTTCGGCATTTGCGAAATAGTATCCCGAATTTCCGAGATTCAATTTTCCCCATTGAGAAATTTCAATTAACTTAGGTGCATCAGAATAATAGGTGTTGGTGAAATAAAAATTCCATCCAATGATGGTTCCTGTGATCACAATGGTATAAACTCCAGGTGTGCTATATTTATGAATTCGTTCAAACTGATTTGGTGAGGTTATTGTGGAGTTCGTACCATCTCCCCAATCGACAAAGAAGTTGTAGGTTCCATCTGAGACTAAGGGGAGGTAAATCGTATCGCTTGCACTTGTGAACTCACCATCGATACTAGTATTCCAAGTTGATACAAATGCATCTATTGGATATGAAACGGTGGTTTTCGGGTTGTTCTGCACTTTTCCAAGGGGATAATTTGCCTTTGACTTTCTGGTATGGTTTTCACTACTCATAGAGGCAAATTTCTGATCCGAAAAAGACAGATTGTCTCTAAATTGATGGTTCATGTGAGTTGAATCTATATTTTCTATTGCTAACGCTTGAATGGACAGACCGATCAAGCCGATGGTCAGAAATAGAAAGAGTTTGTTCATTGCCTATTAATTGAACAATGTTTAAAAAATTTTTTGATTTTTGAGGCTTGGTTATGCGTTATTTATGGTCAATAATTTTGATTATTGTTTTTTGACATCATCTAAACTTATATGCAATGATTGCCTTTCATAGGATAGGTTAACTGGATTCCCCTCCATTGGATAAACGGAACCGCACTCTTCTCTTTTTAGCAGCTGCAAACCTTGATAAGTGACGGAATCTGAATATTGTTGATGACACAGGGGATGCTCGTCGGGTACACAAGCGATCTTTCTGTTCTGAATGATTTTGAACGGGATCTGGTATTGCTTGCCTTCAGAGAGATCCAGTTGGGTGACTACTTTCAAAATCCTAGGCGGACAAGTCTCAAGGATGTCATTGCTTGGCGATTGGAAGAGGGTCAGGTGATTGGATTGCATCTCCGTCATCTTCATTCGATCCCCCGCTTTCTGGACGAGCTTCCTTCTGTTCGTGAACTGATCATTTTTGCGGAAGATCTTGATCCTCTTCCCACCTTTCCCTGGGTCTCGCGTTTGGTTTTGGTCAATATGGGACTGGGGGTTCGAATGGTTGATTGGGGGAATCAACCTTCATTACGCATGCTTCAACTTATCGGGTTTCAACCCCCTTCCAACAAGGAGTTGGGTGATCTTGAGATCCTCTCCATGAGGAGGATGCATTTTGATGTTCTCTCGGATCGAATCCTGAAGACGCGTCTGATTCGTCTGGAACTGAGCAACATCACCGGAAACATTAATCCTGTTTTGGAATTGGAGACATTGGAAGATCTTGAGGTGTTCATAGCTGATGTCCGTTTGGATCTCACGGGCATCTCTCGTCTGAAACGGCTGAAGACTCTGATCCTTTTTGATGTAGGGTTGAACTTTGTTCCGGAGGAGATCGGAGAGCTCAGGGAGCTTGAATACCTTGACCTTGGCAAGAACAATCTTTATCGGCTTCCAGAAACTCTTGGCAACCTCCATTCATTGAAGATTCTGAAACTGAGAGGCAATCGAATCAAATCGCTTCCTGAAAGCCTCGGTAGATTGAAACAACTGATCGAAGTGGACTTCAGGGAGACCTACATCAGTCAGGTTCCTGCTTTCTTTGGCCGTCTTCCCAACCTTTTCCGATTGCAGTTGGAGCAGGTGGATCTGGAGGAGATGCCTCCCTTGAATTTGCGGAGGCTGGTGTATCTCAGCTTCTTTGAGTGCTACGGGCGTTTTCTCCCTTATTCCGTCTGGTCTGCAACAGACTTGACCACGCTTTTGGTTTGGCAGACTCCCATCAAGGAAATTCCTCCTTCCATCGGGAACCTACGTATGCTCAGATGGCTCTTTCTTAGGGAAACTTCAGTTGATTCTCTTCCAGCCGAAATCGGGAACCTTGTTCACTTGGAGAAATTGAACATTGAGAACTGTCCTTTACGCACACTTCCGACTGAGATCACAAGGCTCAGGAATCTTGAATTCATCAGTGTGCATTCCTTGGTGCTGGAATCCTTCCCGGAAGGTGTTGCCACAATGCCCAATATCCAGAGGATAGAACTTTACGTTGGAAGTGACTGCCTGCTACCAGCAGATGTGCTTGAAAACCCCAAAGGGATTACCATCTATGTGAAAAGGGATTAGTTGAAGGATCTACCGATTATTCTATAAGTGTAAAAACAATGGTTGGTTTGTGGAACTTACCTATAAGGAAGAAGGGTTGCTTAAACGTCCTCTGCTTCCCTTGTATGATTCGGCAGTCAAAGGAAATCCCTTGGTCTACAGGTTCGGCCTGCTTTTTGTTATTGGGCTCTGGTCAGTGTTCATTTTCTATATTGCAAGATCCGCAGTGAAGATTGGTGAAATTCATGGGGTCATAATGGTTTTGAATGTCATCCTTCTTGTTCTTGAATTCATGACTGGCAATTACTTCATTTTCTTGCTTTGGGCATTCTTCAGAAGTTTCATCCCTGTTGAACGTGCTCCCGGCTATTTGGGTATGCAACTGACCGATGATGATGGTCCGCATGGCTTGGCTGCAAATCATGCTCGTCTCCCTTTTGTTTCCGTTCTTATTCCCACATATCGAGAACACTTCCCGGTACTTCGGAAAACCCTTTTGGGTGCCTTGGATCTCAATTATCCCAAAGACAGGTTCGATGTGAATGTTGTTGATGATTCCCCTTCAGGAGATGACCTGAGGAAATTCTGCGAAAGCAATGGTGTGAATTACATGACCCGTTCTGACAGAAAGGGTTTCAAGGCGGGTGCAATCAACTATGCCCTTCAACGCATCAAAGGAGACTTAGTGCTCTTTTTGGATGCTGACCATATTCCTGAACCTCGTTTGGTCATCAATTGCCTCAATGCATGGCGGGAAAATACGATAGGTGTACAGGCAAGAATCGATTTTGTCAACATGGTCGACATGATAACTACAATCGGTGCATTTCTTCATCTTCACTTCTATTCTCTCCTGCAACGAGCCAGAAGGGTCAATGGCAAGGCAGTTTTTGCGGGCGGCACCGCCCTAATTGACAAGTCTCTCATGATCAAGGAAGGAGGCATTGATGAATTGACTATTGCAGAGGATACGGATACCTCCCTTCAATGGCTTATGAAGGGCTATCGCATGGAATACATTGATCATGTGGGATCCTGGGCCTTGGTGCCTTGGGATCCACTGTCCTTGGTCAGGCAGGTTTGGAGATGGATGACTGGTGTCACAAGAAGCTTCAGGGCTAGATGGTTCAGAATACTTTTCTCCAATCTTCCTTTCTACTCAAAGGTGGATCTGTTCTATGCATGGTTCATTCCAACCATGGGAGTATTGGCATGGCTTTCAAGCTTCATCTTTGCATATCTTGCTTTGATTGACGGTACTCTCATACGGTATTCCGAACCGATCATGATCGGTCCATTCACCTTTCCCCTTATTGGATTAGTTGTCTCCTTGATCGGATCCCTTCCGTTCATCGCAGGTGTTGGGGCGCTGCTTTTTGATGAGCCATTTCTGCTTTATGTCCGAAAGGGGAAGTTCTTCAGATATACTTCCACCGTCCTCTTCTTTTTTGTTTCAATGGCAGGTCAACCATTGATGCTATTTGCAGTGCTCAAGGGTTGGCTCGGAATCAAGGTGTCTTTCAACCGTACTCCCAAGCGAAAGAAGGCAAATGAACCAGAGATTCCTTCCTTGAAGCGCAGGTATGCATTTGGCACATTGGGACTTTTCCTGATTGGTATCTTCTTTCTGTACGCTGGTTTGAACGCTGGAATCAGTTCCCCCTTCTTTGTCCCTCTCTTCTTTGCCTTCTATACCAGCATACTGCCTTTTTCCATTGCAATGTTCTGGTATTGGAGACTGGAGGCTTATCTTGAAAAGGTCAAGGACATTTCTGCGGAAATGGTGATCGAGGAAGTGACATCAGTTCAGGTTTGAGTATTGGTTCAGTTCGCTTCACATATGTTCATGAATTGTTGATCACAAGATAATCAGTGAAAGTTGAAAGAGCTGTGCTCGAGAAATATCCTGATTACCTTAACGATGAATCCGGATTGGTCAATGGTAAGGCTGATGCCATTTATTTTCCCGAAAATGAGGAGGAAGTCTGCCAAATCCTTAAAGATGCTTCTAAACGAAAGACCCCTGTCACTGTTTCTGGCGGAGGGACAGGTATCTCCGGAGGGAGGGTTCCATTGGAGGGATGGATCCTCGCCACAGATCTCATGAGGCAAATTCCTTTGGATGGAGCTGAGACTTGGGTTGATGAGGAATTCAATGAACGGTTTTCTCTGAAATTGATCGAATATGGCGATGAGGCAATTCTGATCGTGCCTGTGGCGATGCGATTGAAATCCATCCAGAACTTTGTGAGGGAACGTGGTTGGTTTTATCCACCGGATCCAACTGAAAGGTCCTCCTTTATTGGCGGAAATGTTTCTACCAATGCCTCTGGAGCGCGTACCTTCAAGTTCGGTTCGACAAGGGATTGGGTTGCTGGATTACGGGTAGTGCTTCCTGATGGACGCAAACTTGCATTGTCTCGGAAAAAATATACCTCACGTTTGCCACTGAATTTCTTGGAAGGTTCAGAAACATCACTGGTCTTGTCTGGAAATTACTTGATCTGGGAGGATAAACGTATCCCTCTACCAACCTACAAACTCCCCAAAGTTACAAAGAATGTTGCAGGTGTTGTTTGGACAGAAAAATCAGAGCCCTTGGATTTGTTTATCGGTGCCAATGGAATCTTCGGAGTAGTTACGGCAATTGCTTTGAGGTTGATCAGACCACCACAGGAAATTCTCAGTATATTCGCCTTTTGCCCTTCATGGGATGTGGCTCTGAAGTTGGTGCAAAAAGCACAGGTACAACGTGCTTCCGGAAGGTTTCCTGTTCCCCTCTCCGTTGAACTTCTTGATGAGAAAGCAGTTGATATCATGAGAGGCTCGGATGGGAGCATACCCCCGAGCAAGGTGGCGATCATATTGGAGCAGGATGCATCAAGTGAAACAATTGAGGAAGCAATACTGTTTTGGGTGGATTATTTTGATGAGATTGGCATTTCATCCTCTTCAGTTGCCCAAACACACAAAGAAATCGAACACCATAAATTTTTGAGACATCTGATCCCTGAAACGGTCAATAGAATGGTCCGGTCGAATGGGCAACCTAAGCTTGGGACTGATTATTCCGTTCCTTCTGAACGGTTTCAGGAACTTCTTGACCGTGCACAGCAAATGGGGAAGGAATTTGAGACATTCCAAAAGCAGAACTCAGCTTCTACATCCTTTGGGTACATCATCTGGGCTCACGCAGGTGACAGTCACCTTCACCTCAATTTCTTGCCCCGCACGCCTGAAGAAGTGGCTTTCGCAAAAAAATTGATGGTTCGTCTAATGAAGGAGGTTGTGGCATTTGGTGGTTCAATTGCAGCAGAACATGGATTGGGAAAGAAAAAGTTTGAAGGAAAGCCTGCCCTCTTTTTCCAATATGGAGAAGAGGGTATCAGACAAATCCAGGAAATGAAACAAATCGTTGATCCTGATTTTCTCCTCAATCGAGGGAATCTAGTTCCACCGCCAATGTAGTGTAAATGTCTTCTGATGTCTTTTTTGACATTTCTGGATGGCTCTTCTTCAATTTCACCTTACTCGATGAATTCAATAGTGCCCAATTCAATTATTCTTTTTGACGTGAAATTCCGGATTATATTCTTTCTGGTTCTATTGGTGCCTATCCCATTCAATCCTTCTGTAGCTGCACCTCTGTCTTCCATGAAATTGACATATGATGCGAATGGCAGTCCTATTAGGATAGTGGCGACTGCATACGAATTGGTCATTGTTGATCCTCTTTCATCAAGACCACTCGATCGTTGGGAATTGGTCAATTTTGCAAAGATTGCTCAAGTGGAGATTCTGCAAGCTCCTGGAAGCATTATTGAAAATCAGGTCTTTGAAGGCATTACATTGACCCTAACGGATTCTCCATCCAGCATTATCCGGAACAACACCTTTCTTGGAATTCGAAGTACTAGCAGTGTTAGTGCTTTGAAGGTTGTCAACAGTCCTGATACGATAATCAGTGGAAATATCATCAATGATGTAACTCTCACTAATGATGAATTCCAATCCAGGCAAACATATATTTCGAGTGGAATTGAAGTTGATTCCAGCCCTAATGTTCTTGTCTCTGACAATTCCATATCAAATATCAGGGCCAGTGCTGCCCCATTGGCACGAACATTGGCCTTGGGTATTCGAACGGTTTTCAGCAACAATGTTGCGATCGAAAATAATTTTTTGGCCAACCTTTCCTCCTCTGTTTCTGTCAACAGGGTCTTTGGCATTTACCTGTTTAAGTCCAATCAGTCATTGATTACTGATAATGCCATGGAAAACCTATTTGGACATAATCCCCAATTCGCGACTTATGTTGCAGGAATTTACGTGGAAACCTCAGAAAACCAAACCATTGTTGCAAATTCTGTGAAACAACTTGAATCAAGAGGAACCTCGATCTCAACCGGCATCAGACTCTATAATGTCCAAAACATCATGATCAATGAAAACGAGATTTCCTTTGTTTCATCTGGACAGAATGCATTCGGTATGTTCTTCACCTTGGTCAATCTCGGAGATGTTCAAGGGAACTACATTGAGAATGTTACAAGCCTTGTGGGATTGGAGACAAGTGCATTCAATCTGGAAGATACGAACTTTCTGAATATTCAGGAAAACCATGCGGTTTTCGTTGACCGTTTGGTCTCCTTGAACGGTCAAAGTGGACAGAATTTGATCTTCAACAATATTCTGAATGAGATGCCCATTGGCGATGAAGAGGTTGGTCCACTTATTTCCCCGCACTCGAATATCCAATACCGGGTTGATTCCAACGAGACCTATTTCATTTCATGGGTTGTCATCGACACGGATCCTGCCGCGTACCAGATTTTCAGGAATGATATTCTTTTCGATGAAGGGGAATGGATCTCTGGTGTTCCTATAATTTTGGATGTAAGCAATCTTGAGGAGGGAGAATACAACTATACCTTGGTGGTGAATGACACCCAAGGCAACATTGCCAAGGATACCGTGTTCGTCAGTGTCCTGCCAAGAAATTTCCTCTCTGACGGTGCCGATTACATCCGGAACATCCAGCAGGGATTGACATTGCAAAATCTCGTCAATCTTTCGCCATTCATTATTTTCATATATCTCGCGATTGAATTGCTCAGGTTACAGTACAGAACTCAAAAGAGAAAGAAACTTATCAAGAAACGTGAAACAAGGAAATCACTTGAAGAGATCAAAAATCGTCCTGAATTGATTGTTGATAAAATTTTTACGCATAGGGAAGATAATGATTAGATATATTGCTTGATTTTTTGGAAAGAGGCATAAACAAGGCCGTCATTTGTCAATGATTCCAAAACGCTGTGATCGATCTGATCACTCATGATTGCACCTAATAGATAGGTCGCGTTTCTTTCTCGTGCTGCCTCTATCATACGGGGTGATATTACCCCATCGATAAGTACGGAATGGACTTTGTCAAGGCTTGTCAGATAATCGTAAGCCTGTGCTGTTGGAACAGTCTGGATTGGATTGTAGTTTTCATCGAGGAAAACGGTTCTCAGAGAGTGCTTGATTTTCCGGATCATGGAAATGAGCGGTCGAGGTACGGTATGTACAATCACCTTTCGGGCTGTCCTTCTTCTTGGTTCTGAAGAACTTCTCTTACTGTACCTTGGCAATTTCCGTTGACCTTTTCCTTTGGAATAGGATTTGGTAAACTTTCCAGATGATATCTTTGGTTTCTTGAGTTTTGCCACAGTCT
Source organism: uncultured archaeon (assembly GCA_964645535.1). Taxonomy (GTDB): domain Archaea; phylum Asgardarchaeota; class Heimdallarchaeia; order Heimdallarchaeales; family Kariarchaeaceae; genus WAKA01. Next base: position 37,608 of record CAZYCQ010000016.1, read on the forward strand.
TTTGTCCTGAACTCTTCTTCAATTTCATCTCAGAGAGTCTTTTGGATGGTTTTTGTTCTGGTGGCTCAACTTTCACTTTGGCAACCTTGGATTCTTTCTTGGTCACCAACGACGAAGCCTTTCGTCTCCTCTTTCCATGTTTGGATCGTTGAAAATCGGAAATCTTGTCATCATAGTGGAGAAATCCGGCATCCTCAAGTCTTACTTTGTTCTCCAAAGCTTTCAGAAGTTGTTTCTTGTCCAGATCTTCAACTTCCTTGTTCTTTGGCGCTCTTGCAACAAAATCAATGGAAATTCCCTGTGAAAGCAGGTTTTTGAGGATCTGGTCTCCTCCACCATCTCCGTCGAGAAAGACGGTGACGGATTTTCTCTTACAAAGATTTTTCAGAGAAGAGGGAATGTTCGTACCTCGAACCTCTACCGCATTGGTGATGTGTGCCTTGAGCAGGTTAAGTACGTCCGCTCTTCCTTCCACAAGAATGATGGATTCAGCATTAAGCAAATCTGGTCCCGCAGTCAAGGCATCTGGGCCGTATTTGATCGGCTTAAGCACTCTCGCAGTTTTTTCCACGGTTTCAATCAGGTTTTCTATCTCTGGTTCTGGTGACCAGGATTTCATGATTTCAGCCGCTCTTTTTGCAATAGTACTACGTTTTTCTTTTCTAACATCTTCAATCGATACAAGTCTGACTTTTGCCTCATTGGAACCTACCCGATCAACTGTTTCTAGCGTGGCTGCAATGATGGCTGTTTCAGTCTTGCTCAGGCTGGATGGAACTTCTATGGTTCCAACGGTTTTTCCTTTGGATCGCTTGATCCTTAGTACAATTCTACCGATTCGTCCAGCTTTTTGGAGTTGTTTGAAATCCATTTCCTCCCCCAGGAGTCCTTCAGTCTGTCCAAACAGCGCGCCTACGATATCTGACTCATTTGCCATTCCATCTACGGTTATTTCTGCCGTTAATTTGTATTTAATAGATTCTTCATATGTTTTCGCGCCTATAATTAAGACCTCCAGTAAGTGGTTTTGTACAAGATGTTGTACTATTGCATAATTTAACGTCCTTTTTCTTTCAATATAAAGGTATATTTGTTCTCCAAAATTAATGATAGTGCTGGATTTGCACTTCACCTCATCGGAATCCTCAGGAAGTCCTCGATCCAGCATGATCAATTGGATATCTGAAAAAAAAAGTCTTTCCGCTGAAGACAATTTCTGACATTGCATTTGGAAACCTTTATGTTGACGAGAGTCAGATGAAATTAAACAATGTTCGTTTTGTGAGGGTCATGCATAAGGACGTCCTTGAGTTCTTCATCATCGCAAATTCCGTGCCTATTCTTCATTTGTACCAAACAATGGAAGGTGATGCGGATTCGGTTCTACGAGCAGGAAGAATCTCGGCACAGGACATTTTAGGAGAAGAAACAACCGGGGAACTCATTCAAAAGGAAGTGCTTTCTGATTCTGCAATCTACTATGGACGATGTGGAGAAATATTGGTGGCGCTAAGAGTCACTTCCTCCATGAGCGATACCGGTTCGCAAAATCTTGTGGAGAAGGCACTCCGATTGGTAGAGGAATACAAAGAGCTGGTGCTGAGATCATTCGGAGACAAAACCACCCTCAATCCCCTGACAGAAAGACTGAATCTTCTTCTTGGAAATAAATTCCCTACAAATCCCATGACCATGGCGCGGATCAACAAATTCATGGATGAAACAATGAAAAGACTTGACTATATTGACCGCCTCGCGCTTCTGACTTCCGAAGGTTGGATGGTCAACATCTTAGAAAACGATGAAAGGTCTTTGGGACAAGTTTCCAAATATGCATGGAGAAACGCGGTCGAAATGCTCCATCTTTCATTGGGTGTAGAAAACGAGTCTGTTGTTGTTTCAGATTCCGAATCTTTTTGGTTTGTATATCCATTGTACTTTGTCGATCCGCTCCAAGCCTCTGGAACCTCTTGGTGGGCATTTGTCATTCAAGTCAACCGGCAAATCTCAGAGAAAAACCTACTAGAGAATATCCAAAATGAAATTGAGACCGAATTGCTTGATCCTCTCACCCCCATGGTCGTTAAAATGCTTGAAAGGGAAACAAGAAACTTTGGACTGACGGGTCCAATAGGTCGATTGTTCTCTCTTGTAGAATATATGGGTGAGGAAAACTTTGAAATTAAGTTTTTTGGAAACAAGATTCAACTTATCTCCGTAAACGAACGCGGTTACCGATTGATGAAAGAATTTGCATACCAGGGTCATGCAATTTTTGGTTTGATTGTCAAGGAAATCTCTGAACTCCCTCAATCCACTGCTTTTGCATCAATCCCACGAGAGCTTTTTGAAGAATTGTTTTTGGATTCCATGAAAAGCATTGATTCGTCTGATTTCATCTTTATTTCTCTGGGATCTCTTCATGAAATTACCAAAAAGAAAATTCTTGAAGAGGTGAAATTCACAAACCATAAGGTTTTGGTTGATCACTTGGAACCAATTCAGTCAGACACCGCTTTGAATTTTGTCAAAGTCAATGTCGAAGCTCAAGTCGATGATTATGCCATATTCCTTAAAAATGGAACTATCGGGAAATTTCTGCTGATTGGTAGGCTGGATGCCTTTGGAAACTATTTTACATTGCTTTCTGCTGACCAGGAGTTTATCAATTTAGCAAAAAATCAGATTGAGCAATTCGAATTATTGTGAATGTTTACCTTCTCTTGAACCAAGTGTATGCTAAATAGATGACCAGCAAACCAATGACCAATGCCATGAAACTTCCCCAGAATGGATCAAACAAAGCTCCTTCCTGTGGGAGGTCTGGTTCAGCTAGTGTGAAAAGAATCGAGCTGCTTTCCATGTTTCCTGCCTTGTCCCAGATTATAAGTTTGACCTCATAATCATCAAAATCAGGATAAACGTAGGTAAACTCTGAAAGACCCGTTACATCAACTGCAACTCCATTGCCTAGGTCAAGGGTGGCTAACTCAACTCCTGCATGATCGTCGGTAAAGTTGAAGAAGAAGGTAACGGTCCTGTTAAACCTGATCACATTCAGATCTTCAGTATCCTTTGCAAATGAGTTGATGGATGGTTTGACATTGTCGGTAATGACGGTGTAGATGATTGTGTCATTCAGATTCTTGTCCGTGAATGCTGAAATTGAAACATTGAAATCCTTATTCATTTCCAATGTTGTATTCACGGTAGTTGTATTGGCCAAGTTGATGAAATTGGTTGTCTGATTGGTGGTGAGATCCAAAATCTCTACTTCTAGATGTGTGATGTTTCCCTTCGGAACCGTTGCTGAAGCGTTGATGAACATATTGGGTTCATTGGTGTACACCGTTTGGTTGAAGATCGGAAATTCATGAGGGATTTCAAAATCCAGGGAAAGCTTTGGCGTTCCATCACCGATCTCAACAGATTGGGTGTCAATAAGGTTAATCAGGATGGTTGTGTTCCTGATATTGTCAAAATTGTAAACTATGGTTCTCCAAATGATGGTGGTTCCCGGTTCAAATCTACCAAGAGAAACATTTGCAGAATACTCTCCTGATGTTTGGTTTACAACTACACTGGTGAAATTCACGGTTTTGTATACACTCTTTGTAGCTTCCCTCCATTGGACTCCAAAGGTGGCATTTGAATTGTAGCCTGTCCCGTCCAATAGAATGGTTACATTTTCGTTCTGGATATAGAATTCATCTTTGGATTTGGTTTCGACACTGAGATCAACTGAAATTAGATTCCTGATCTGATCCCTGTCTTCCGAAATTCCTGAAACCTCGGCATAGAAAATAATATAATCTGCCGTAACATTCATAACAATCTTGTATCTAGCAACGGTAACGTTTGCCAATGGATTTTCCGGATCATAGGGAAGAACAAATTCAGTTCGATTTTCCGATGTTACATAATCCATCTGTGGAACTGCTTTGTTATTGAAGTCCAATGATGAGTTCATTCCTGGAGCATTGGTGTGGAGCAATGGTTTGGTTGATTGTGTTCCATTGACAACTAGGTAGGTGATTGTGTAGTTTTCATACAGATTGCCTTCAATAATAGCGCCAAGGCCAAGGCTATCGTTCCTCTCTCTCAAAAAGTTGACTGCGGAACCATTTGAGAAGGAAACACTCTCAAGTATCGGTCTTGAAAGGTTTTCACCGATTTGGAGGGTTCCTAGTGTTGGTTGATCCAACGTATTTCTAAAATTGACCATTTCATGGTTGCTTCGTTCCATCTTCTGGATTTCCGAAGAAAAGACGGGAGACCCAAAAGACAAAATGAGCAATGAGAGGATAAACGCCGTTATTGTCATATTTCTGGTTATCATAAGTCTAAAACCTACCTGACGGATTAATCAAAGCAATAGCTCGTTTTTCTACGTCTCATGGAAGAATTTCGGTTTAAATACATTCTCTTAATGTGCTCAATTCAACTTCAAGAATCTTGGGAAAGTAGCCTTAGGGTAACAATTCCAACCTGTCGGGAGGAATGGCCGCATAACCTGTGAATGTGGTGATCATATTACTATAATGGAGAATCCCAATTGCTTCTTTTGTCAGGTTTTCACATAGGAGAATTGTCCTTAAATCCGTCTGGAGACTCCCGCCGTACAAACCTTCTGATGACCTACTTTTCGAGTACTTTGTTCCCTGCTTGATCTGGATAGTCACGCTTGGAACTCTCTGGTTAAGATCCAGTTGAATGTCTGCATCATCAATCAAGACATATTCCTTTTCTCCTAAAATGAATTCTCGTCGGTTCCACCCTCCCTTGAGAAAAAGGTTGGTAAAATGACCTGTAGGTGGAATTGAATAGAGTCTCGGCCAAAATTCATATGGTGAAATTTTAAAACCATTTCCGCCATGCTGAATGTACCGCGGATCGATAGACCTCTCCCTTGGAATTGAAACCGTGGAATCATAGAACCATCTTGGTTGTGTTCTTAGACCTTCATCGTCAATGGTAGACGACGTAAAGGAAAATGGATGGAAAGGGTCATCAAAAATTGAAAGATCCTCATCAAGGAATGGAGAAATCATTGAAGGATTCTTTCTTATCAAATCCGTGATTTCAATCAATAATTTTCCTAGAACATTTGGAGTAAGCACCACAATGGTTTTCTCCTTCAATTTTGTAAACCTTGTCTCCTCCTTGGATTTTACTTCCGTGAGAAACGACCTTTTTTGGATTTCAAGTTTGGACCCTGAGGTGATCTGTGTATTACTTGACCAGCGAAATTTGATGGCAGGAAACGTATAAGTCAAATGATTTACAATTGCCCGGTTCTGCTCAGAGACAATAAGGTCTCCTGAGGATGAATTCGAAATTGACTTTTTCTCCTCTATAAAATGGATTGCCTGATGCAAGTTGACATCCGTTATTTCTCCTTCCATGGCTTCTTCCCTGATTCTTTCCGTCATAGCTTCAGATATTTTTGGAACTGAAACACGATTTTTTTTCAGATCAAGAAAGGTTCTTTCTTCAACAAATGACAGATTTCCTAATCTTTCTGTAAAATGTGCCATTAAAGACGGTATCTGGGAAAAAGATGCTGTGAAAAATCCCATTTTTCTCTCTTTTGTAATTACGCGGAGAGCCAATCCTTCTATGTTAGTAGTTTTCTCACTTGGCTTTCCTTCTATCACAATGTTTTGAATTCTGGCATTTTGCACAAATATCTCATATTCCTCGATTTGCTTGATCTTTGAAAGCCTCCCCTTAATTTCTACAATAAGTGCCTCAAGATCCGTATTCATGTCCTAATCCTCACCTCTTCAAACATCATCATGGGAGAGAGCATTCCAACTCCAAGGGTTCTGCCTTCTTTTGTACAAAATGTGGGATGGTTGATCATGGATTTCCCCAAGGCCTTCAATTTGGGAATAATTTGATTGAAATCCCAAGATAGCTGCCCTGTAAGATACATCTCCTTCAATTCACCTCGTTCAAATCTTTGGAGATATTGCGGTTGGATGGTGACTCTTCCTCTCATGGTCTCAGAAAATGCATATGCTGAGGGACCGACAAAAAATCCGCTTTTGGCCTCCTCAAATAGTTCTCCATCATTTCTGTCCCCTGATTCAACAAAAAGATTGGATTGCCGAACCGATGGAGGTTGTCTTACTGATGGCGCACGGGCATTTCCTGTTGAAAACGTTCCCTCCCTAATTGCAGTGTTCTGGTCATACAGAAAAGAGTTCAGGATGCCTTCTTCAACGATCACGGTTCCACTTGCCTTATTTCCTTCATCATCAAACCCATAGGTACCAACTCCTGGAATCCCCTTGTCATCAATGACGGAAAGCATGGATGGGGCTATCTTTGTTCCTTCGTTTCTGTCAAGGTATGAGGGATGAGTTGTCGATTTCTCGACTGCATGTCCAATTAATTCATGAATCAAAGTCCAGGCCGCATCATGGGAAAAAATCAAATTTGTGGAAGGTTCCTTAATGGTTCGAGCATTTGGTATGGTTTTTGCCTCCTGAATAAGCGTGTTCAATGTCTTCACCATCTTTTCCCAAGAAAGGTGCTGTCTCTCATTTCCTCCAATCATTGTTTGCAACTCATTGTATGGATGGCTTTTGTTGGTGAGATGGATTGTCATGGTGGCTGTCGGAATGGCTTGAACTATATGGCTCCCAATAGATGAGGTAAAAGTTTTGATGGTGGAAATCGCTTGAAAGTCTAGCTGGATTGCAAAATTGTCTCCAAGATTGCTTTTTGCAATCTGCATTAAATCGACTGCCATTGGTTTGATCTTTTCGGTTATGGCATCAAAATCTATATTGCCGATTTTCAGTTTCCCTTGGGATGAAGAAATGTGTGTCTCATCAATCTTGTCCTCTTTTCTCCTTCGTCTGATCCTTTCTATGAATGAGTTGAGGTCGATACTCCATGATCTTAAGTTGTCAGTAGAAAAGAAATCTTCATTTGAATGGGTTCGATGTCTTACGGAAATGCCATAATCCCAGTTCACCTGATCTTGAGCTCTACCGTCCTCTGTCATGGTGAGTTTGTACCTTCTGGATTTTTCGCTTCTAACTTCAACGATGCCATTCAGCCGTTCCGAAATTTCAAATGCGACCATAAGCAAATCGAATGGCTCACTTGAATCCTTCACTAATTTCCAATTTTTGTATACCTTGATAAACCTACTTGGTCACCTTCCTCCAATCCCAGAATAAAGTCATCATAGTTCCACACGCACCTTTAATAACGTCTTTATTCATTACGTAATTGTAATGGACCTTGACAAAGCTGTAGATGCCCTGATGAAGCTCGGTTGGTCGGAATATGAGTCAAAAACCTATGCTGCATTAGTCAAGGTCGGTTTGGCCACTGCATCCCATGTCGCAAAAAACAGCTCTGTCCCTTCGAATAAAGTCTATCAAATTCTTGACAAACTTAGTGGGAATGGCTTTGTAGAAAAGATTCAGGGTAAGGGGAGTCCCACCCTCTATGTGGCGAAACCTCCAAATGATGTTTTGGCAATGGTAAGGAAGGAATATGAGGCGCTGCTCATTGAAGCAGAAGTTGCATTGGGCGAAATCCAGGAACGGTTGAAATGGCCTGAATTTCCTATTGCCTATACCATTACCAGCAGAAATGAACTGACGTCACATTTGAAAGAGCTGATTATCAATGCAGACAACGAAATCTGCCTGACATTGGATACCTTGTCAGAACTGAACAGTGGACGCTTAGCCAAACTGCTTATTTCCAAATACCAAGAAGGGGTTAAAATTCGGATTGTCACTAATGTGGCCGGCATAAATGACCCTTATGAGATTGAAGCCTATCATCGAATTGACCCACTCGAAGTGAGAATTTTAGATGGTGAAATCAATTACATCGCCATGATTGTTGATGAGACATATGGAATCGTGGCCTGCTACTCTCTGCATTCAAATGAAGACACCCAAAAGGAATTTACAGGGCTTTTTGTGGAAGACAGATCATTTGCTACAATGTTAAGGCTCTCTTTCATGAGCCAATGGGAAAAATCGACCCCTGCGCTGCGAAATTGATAACAGAAAGTAAAATTCGCTTTTATTGGTCAGAACAATTAAATAAAAACCTTCACTGTAGGGATTTGTGGGCTTTGATACCAATTTCAGCTTTGACAGCTCGGAAGATGGCATTGCGGAGATGTCTTTTTCCACTTTGGCCAATTATGTCGCCCAATGCGCATCTATTGCCTTAACAATCCACAACTCTCCCCTTCTTCTTCAAGGTATTCTTAATCTTGAAAAACCCTATTGGGAAAGCTTTGTGCGGAATGTCTTCGCAAATATAGGATCTTCCTCCACCTACTTCGATGCTGCCAAACGTGGTGTCCTGTGCCAAAGGGAATACCTAGACCCTTTTGAGGTGGAACTCGGCATTCTCTTTTCACAAGCCCACAAACAGGTTAAGGTATGGCAGTCTGGCAATGACCGGCTGATCCGTTCCATTTTTCTGTATGTCCCATTGAGCCTCGGTGCAGGATATGAACTTTCCTTCAGAAATTCCATCTCCGGTAATTTCAATATGGAAATCCTTCGGGATGCCGCGTCAGAATTCATAGAAAGCTCCATGCCGGATGATGTGGTTCGTGTCATAGAACTTCTCTTCACCCTTGATGTGAGTGATAGGGACATGATTTCGTTGGCCAATGCCCAAATCGCTCAGGCCATTGAAGATTTTCAGAAAGCAGACATGTCTTTGCTAGATTTTTTCAAGATGGCAAGCATGCAGAACCTGATCTATGAGGAATTGTCCAATTCATTCGAAATCATTTTCGGAAAGGGCATCAAGGCATTCGAAGAAGCCTACAGTGAATCTGAGGACTTAGTACAATCGATAGGCCATACCTATCTCTCCCTCCTAAGTGAATTCAAGGATTCATACCTAATGGCCACTGACAGATCTGATCTAGCTAGACGGGTACAGGTTCAGGCAAAAGATGCCATTGCCAATGGCGGGTTGCTTACCGAGGATGGGCGTGAATCCACTAATGCTTTGATACGATCCTTGGTTGGCCATACCCCTCGTGCCATCGAGGCGCTGACAACTGCGGTCACTTTTATTGCCATTCTTGCAGGAGTTCGACCCTAACTGCTTCGGTTGTGAAAGTACCAAGTGGAATCAAACGCGATTTGGATGGAAAAGTTTATATAGTATCTGGAGTATTATACATTGGATATAATACTTGGGGCATCATACTGCTCGCATAAAAATCGGTGATCATCATGTCTGAAGGAGAACAAGAAGTTTTACAGCAACAGAAAGAAAAAGAAAGACTCAAGAACGAAGAAAAACAGGAGGTTCCTCCTTCCAACGATGAAGTTGAAAAGAATGATGCCAAGGAATCCTCGGAAAATAATACACAAGATACACAGGAGAAAGAGGAAGTGCAACAAAAAGAAGAAACTGTCCAAATTTCTAAACAAAGGTATGAGGAATTGGTAAATGCTGAAGCTATTGCACTTGAAGAAGTGAAGCGGGCTAGAGCAGACAGTATCAATTTCAGACGGCGAGTTGAGAAGGAAAAGGAGGAATTCCAGAAATTTGCCTCCGCAAAGGTATTCAAAAAATTGATCCCCCTTCTTGATGACATTAGGCGATTGATCGATCATGGACAGAAGGATATTCCCGAAACCCATTTGGAATCCATCAAGGCGCTCGAACAGAGATTGACCTCCATATTCCAGCAGGAAGGTGTGAAAATCATCGAGATCTCCAAGAAAAAAACAAAATTTGATCCTCGATATCATGAAGCTGTCTTCGCACAACCTACTGATGAGGTCGAGCCTAACGTCATCCTGGAAGTTGTCTCAAATGGCTTTTACAAGGACGATACTGTCCTTCGACCCGCAAAGGTGGTAATCTCCAAAGCCATTGAACAACCCAAGAAGGCAGGAGATGCCCCAAGTAAAACCAATCAAGAAAACAAGAGGTGAAAGCTATGGCAAAAGAAATAGTGATCGGTATTGATCTCGGTACTACAAACTCTGTAGCTGCATATTTGGAAAATGGAAAACCAAAGATCATCCCCTCAGCAGAGGGTGGAAATCTGACTCCGTCTGTAGTCAGCTTCAATGAGGATGGCAGTGTAGTTGTTGGTATCCTCGCTAAAAGGCAGGCAGTTGCCAAACCAGAAACCACAGTCATCGAATCCAAAAGATGGATGGGTACCAACAAGAAATACAAGATTTACGGCAAGGAATACACTCCTCAGGAAATTGCGGCATTTATTCTTCAGAAAATCAAGAAAGATGCTGAAGAATACTTCGGCCAACCCGTCAACAAGGCAGTGATTACTGTACCTGCATATTTCAGTGACAGCCAAAGAACTGCTACAAGGGATGCTGGACGAATTGCTGGGTTTGAAGTTCTTAGGATAGTGGCTGAACCCACTGCTTCCGCACTTGCCTATGGGCTTGACAAGGATCAGGCAGAAACCATCCTTGTCTATGACCTTGGCGGTGGTACATTCGATGTATCCGTTTTGGAACTTGATGAGGGCATTTTCGAAGTGAAGGCCACATCTGGTAACAACAAGCTCGGTGGAAAGGACTTTGACCAACGCATCGTGGATTGGCTGATCGAGGAATTCAAGAAGGACACAGGCATCGATCTCTCGAATGATCGAATCGCCCTCCAGAGGCTTAAGGATGCTGCTGAAGAAGCAAAAATCGCTCTTTCCACGGTCATGCAGACCAGCATCAACCTGAATTACATCACGGCCGATGCTTCCGGTCCGAAACACCTCAACAAGACCTTGACTCGAGCCAAATTCGAGGAACTGACAAGGGATCTTGTTGAATCCACCGTCGGTCCACTCAAACAGGCTGTCAAAGATGCTGGAAAGACAATGTCGGATATAGACAAGGTCATTCTGGTAGGTGGATCAACCAGAATTCCTGCAATTCAGAAACTGGTCAAGGAGGTCACTGGAAAAGACCCCTACAAGGGAATTGATCCTGATCTCGTTGTTGCTGAAGGTGCGGCAATCCAGGCAGGCGTTCTGACAGGAGAAGTCGAAGACGTCCTTCTGTTGGATGTCACCCCACTCACATTGGGTGTTGAGACACTTGGTGGTGTCATGACCCCAATTATTGAACGGAACACAACAATCCCCACAAGAAAATCCCAGATATTCAGCACCGCTTCGGACAACCAGACCAGTGTCGAAATCCATGTGCTCCAAGGTGAGAGGCCAAAAGCCAAGGACAACATCTCTTTGGGTAAGTTCTCCTTGGTTGGAATTCCACCAGCTCCGAGAGGTGTACCTCAAATTGAGGTTACATTCGATATCGATAGCAATGGAATTGTCCACGTAACCGCTAAGGACAAAGCAACCGGTAAAGAACAGGCCATCACCATTGATCGGGCACAGACATCCCTGACCGAGGAAGAAATTCAGCAGAAAATCAAGGAGGCTGAACTCCATGCTGAAGAGGACAGAAAATTCAGGGAGCTTGTCCAGCAGAAGAATGAACTTGAAGCCCTTACCATAAGCATCAGAAACACTGTAAGGGAAGCTGGAGACAAGCTCACTGAAGAAGAAAAGAAGGAAATTGAGGAAATGGTCAAGAAAGCGGACGAAGCAATCCAATCCGATGATATGGATACCATTGTCCGTGCCAAGGAGGAACTGACCAACAACTTCCAAAAATATGCAACCAAACTTTATGCAGCCCAAGGTGGAATGCCCAACCAAGGTGATTTCGGAGTAACTCCCGATACCGCCAAATCCTCAAGCTCTGACTCCACACCTTCCGATGACGGATACATAGATGTGGATTATGAGATTGAGGACGACGATAATTAAGCATAAAGTATAATACTTGACCTTCCTCGCCTCATTAAAGGATGTGGGGTATGAAATCCCTTTTGTGGGGATTGAGTTTAAAGAAAATAGAGGACGGATGATCAAATGGCGAAAAAAGAAGATTATTATAAAATTTTAGGTGTCAGCCGCGATGCGGATCAAGCAACCATCAAAAAAGCATACCGCAAAAAGGCAATGGAATATCACCCAGATCGGTACAAAGGAAGCAAAGAAGAGGCTGAGGAGAAATTCAAGCAACTAAATGAGGCCTATACCGTCCTTTCTGATCCAGAACAAAGACGGATTTATGATCAGTTTGGTCATGAGGGTCTAGATCCAAGTATCCACCGTAACGTTTACCAGACAGATCCCTTCGATTTCATCTCCTCGATTTTTGGAGATATCTTTGGCGGAGGTTTCAGAAGAGGCGGCTTTGATGATTTTGGGTTCGGAAGATCTGCTCGGCAGACCACAAGAAAAACCAAGGGTCGCGATGCAGTTCTCGATCTCCCATTGACCTATGAGGAAGTCTATTCTGGAACCTCTAAAAAAGTGAAACTTCCATACAAAAAGGCTTGTAATGTCTGCAAAGGGACTGGCGGCGCTCCTGACAGTCCAATGAGGACTTGTCCTGAGTGCGGTGGACACGGTGTTGTGGAAAAGCATAGCAGACAGGGAATGTTTGTTCATATCACTCGATCCACCTGTCAACAATGCAAAGGTCGAGGTCAGATCCCCGGAAAGGTCTGCAAGACTTGCAAAGGAAAAGGCCATCTTGAGGAACGAGAGGTTATTACAGTCAAGATTCCTCCTGGTGTGGATGAAGGGGAGCTTATCCGAGTTCAAGGAAAGGGCTATCCTTCAGAGAACGGTGGTGAACCAGGAGACCTGATCTTCAGGATCAGTATGAAACCTCATCCCATATTCCAGAGAAATGGTCTCGATACCTACATGGAGCTTGCCATTCCATTTGACATTGCTGCATTGGGTGGTGAAATCGAAGTCCCTGTGATCTCCGGGAAAGACGAAAAACGAACGGCAACGCTGAAAGTTCCATCAGGAACAAAAGTCGGAGATCAACTGAAAATCAAGGGTGTTGGTTTCAGAAGAAAGATGAGAGGAAGAGATAGTGTCGGTGACGGGTATTACGTCATCACCATCCAAGTTCCATCCAAGCTGACAAGAGAGGAAAAACAGGCTTTGATGAAATTCAGAGAGGCAAGAATGAAGGCAGGTCATTGATCCTCCTCAAGTCCAAATTCCTTTCTAATGGTTTCAGGATCGATCTGGTACTTTTCCTGATTCAATTCAAAATCAAGATTGACCTTCTCT
>CAZYCQ010000017.1:0-50423 GCA_964645535.1 uncultured archaeon
ATGGTTTAGCTCCGAGGTTTGGTGGTTTTGCATCTAAGTTGGGTTTGGCATCGAGATTGGGAGTGGAAGGCTTTGTCCCAAGGTTTGGAGGAGATGGTTTAGCTCCGAGGTTTGGTGGTTTTGCATCTAAGTTGGGTTTGGCATCGAGGTTGGGTGAAGTAGGTTTTGCATCTAGCTTTGGGGGCGATGCTTTGGCATTTACTATCGGAGGAGTAGCTTTTGAAACTTTGTTTGACTGTTCCACTTCTACTTTCTTTTCATCTGGTGTTTCTTTTTGCAGTTGGTCTTCTTTTTCTATTCCATACCATTCCTCCGGTGTGGCGATATTTCCAAATTCTTCACCTTCCCAATATTTTTCGCAAACTTCTAGTGCTCTTTGAAAGATGATGTGACTAGGTGATTCACTTCTTTGTATGGTTTGCTCATTTATCGGATGGGGTATGGGTTCCCATGTCAAAAATGCAGGAATGTAGGTGATAACGTGTTTTGCTTTTTTATTGCTAGCAATATGTAAAAGGTTTATCAAGCCTTGGAAATTGAGGACAAGTTGATCCATGGGTATCATGGGTGAGAATAGGGATGTATCGACTTGTCCATTGAATATGATGTCTCCTTCCTTGATAATAACGTTAAGGTGTTCTGGATACCTAATGTCTGCAATGTTGACTGTAAATTTTTGATATATTCCTCTTGGAACTTCTCCAGTGGGGCTACATAATATCAGGTTTTCAGGGTTTACCTTATCGACTAGGTATCGGGCAAGTGTAGCTCCAATGAATCGATCAATTCCAAAGATTACAATTCTCACTGAATATGACTTTTCTTTTTAGATGTTAAAAGTTTATACGAAAATCTGTTCGAGGGCTAATCTTGCCGCTTTGCGAATTGTCGGCTCAGGATCCTTTTCTGCAACCAATTTCATGATTTTAATGAGAGATGGGTTTTTTGTTACAATATCTTTCAGATGGGTGATTACATTTGCCCTGACAACCATGGATGAATCTGTAGCTGCTATGATGAAGATTTCGGGAGGGATGTCCTTTTTTTTGACAAAGAAGGTCACCTTTTCCTTTTCACTCATGTTTGCCCATTCTTCTAACGAGATTTCCCTAGTCATTTCAATTGCACCTTAAATTATAATGTCCATGGATAAATAGTTTTTCCATCGACCTTCCACAAATTTTTGCTAATATTGATGGTATTGAGCTTTCCTGTTATATAGGGCATCCGTAACAATGACTTGCGGTCATGTCAGAAGATAGTCGGTATATCAACTTTGACACAGAACGTGAAAAGCGGATTGGAATTGCAGAGGCCGTTTTCGCGGAAGGAAAGTCTTTGGAGGAATTTAGAATTGTTCTTGAAGATCTCAGACCCTTAATTCCCAATTCATTGTTTCTATTCACACGGATGAATTCAGATCACTTCAATTTGTTGAAAGATTCACGGTTTCCTATCCGAACGGTGGATACGAACTATCGAACTGCGATAGTGGGAGAAGGTGATTTCAAGATGCGGTTCAATGATCCCCAAGTTCTTATCGTTTCGGGAGGGACTTCGGATTTGGCAATTGTTGAAGAGATTTCGATCACCCTTTCTTACCATGGAATTCCAAGTATTCATGCTGTTGATATTGGTGTTGCGAATCTTGAACGCTTGAAGATTGCTCTCCAAAAGATCCAGAAGTTTCGGCATTCATTGAAGATTATCATTGCAGTCGCCGGTTTTGAAGGAGCTCTGTTCTCTGTAATGAATTCAGTCACTAAGCTCCCGGTGATTGCTGTACCAAGTCCTCAAGGTTATGGTTTGGGAGGAAAGGGTGAAGCTGCAATGTTGAGTGCCTTGCAATCATGCAGTTCTGGTGTAGTTACTGTCAATATCGGCAATGGCTTTGGAGCTGCAATGTTTGCTATAAAACTGCTGAATCATCTGAATTTGATGGAGGAAGAATTCGGTTCAATCTTCCAATCTCAATAAAATCATTCTTCCTTTTGAACAACTTTCAACGTATTGTGGATTTCCAACGGTGTTTTTCCGAGTTCATTTGCCAGTCTTCTTAGATCCTCAAATTCAATTTTTTGGGTAAATGGGCCGACTTTCATTCTCACCTCAAAAAATCTGTTATCAATCTTGATTTTTACTTTCTTTATCTTTCTTTGACCGATGTGACGATGGACATTTCTTATTCTTACACCCAATGTTCCAGTAAGGCGCATCAACAATTGTGACAATTCGTCTGCTTGTTTCCTTTTGGTGATTACTTGAATTTGCCAACCCGGTCTGTTCTTTTTGGTGAATATGGGGTGGTAAGAGACGTCTAGGGCTCCTTTTTCCATTAGATGGATGATGGCATCTCCTAACATTTCTCCCGAAACATCATCGATATTTGTTTCCAAAACAGTAATCTCACTTTCCGTCTCTTGTACCTCTCCAATACGAACACGTACCACATTTGCTCTATCTTCTAATTCCTTGTTTCCAAATCCAAAGGTGCTTTTTTTCCAAACTACCTGTTTAGTCCTATTGAGGGAAGAAAATAGGGCTCCAAGTATTGCAGCTCCCGTAGGAGTTAACAGCTCTCCAGATCCATCTGCAACTGTGGGGAGTTGAAATTTCTCCAAAATTCTTTGTGTGGCAGGTGCAGGTACCGGTAAGATCCCATGACTGGTTTTCACGGTTCCCATTCCTGTATTGACCGGTGCCATGGTCAGGAAATGAACATCCAACCGATCGATAAGATATGCAGCTGTAAAAATATCGAAAACAGTATCAAAGGCACCTAATTCATGTAACGAGACATCATTCGACTGGTGAATCTCTTTTTCGGCTTCTAAGATTGCCGTCCACGCCTTCTGCAGGATTGAATTTCCCAAATCCCCCAGTTCTGACTCCAATTGTTTGAAAATTTCAGTGATTTTGGTTCCTCCAATCTTGAGTTTTGGTTTCAGCGATTTCAGTTGATACCCCGAAATCCCTTTCTTTTTTATTTGCTTAATTTCAAAATTGACCTCTTGACCAATTGCTTGCGTTAGAATATTCTTTATCTCTGCTTCTAGCTCTTTTCTTTCCGAAAATAGTGCAGCTAGAGCTACAACAAGCATATCTCCTGCTGCACCGGAGCTTGCCGCATCTATTCCTAGGACACGGTTCATGAACCTGTATCTTTTCAGTCCAAAATATCTTTTGCTAATTGTTTCCTCTTGAAAAAACAAGAGATTTCACAGTTACGGGAACAACTTGTCCATTCACTAAAGGTGCCCCTATATCGATCCAATCCCCATCTTCAACCTCTATTTCATCAATACTTGCCAAATTATCCTTGATGCTGGTTTCCCTTCTGATGACGTTTCCGATGGAATTCCCGATATCTCTTTTGAAAATCAGGATAATTGGAAGATTTTTCTGAATTGTCCTTGGAAGTGCCATCTCAATTCCATGTGCAAAGGTCTTGAGTTTCTGATATGCAGATCTGACCGGGTCTTCAAAATAAAGTGCGACAATTTGGTCGCCTTCTACCAAATCATAACGTGTGAGCGCTTTCTGTATTCTTTCCTTTACATATTCCTCTGAAAGCAAATTTCTATCTACATCGACTTCGATGACTGGAATGTTTTGAAGTGGGAACTTAAGGCTGTCATCATCAAGGAAACAAGTCGATCCTGATATTTGGAGAGTATATGATCCTGCGCCGATGACCGTTGCCCTGATTTTGTTTTCTGGCTCATAAACTGGCGCAGGCAATTTTGCAAATTTGGATCTAAGCTTATTGGCAACCATATAGCCTATATCCTTGAAAGAGTTCTGCTTTCCATTGGAGTACAGCCATTCCGCAACACCTCCTGAAAACATGATCTCATCTATTTCGTCTATTGGTATGGTGAGATTGTCCGTCATTACCAATTTCTGTACTATTGGGGTCTTTCTTCGATTAATGAAATCGATCAGGACATCTGCAAATTTCTCTGCAATTTGTTCCAGTTGCTCTTGTGTGACAATGTCACCGATTTTCAATTTGAGGCCCAGTTTATTAATTACCTCCTCCCCTGGCTGGTCAATCCTTGTTATTTTCATGTCATCGCTGTAGGCAACCAGCCTTCCTCCTACGGAAATACAGGCTGTTTCAAGAACTTTTCCGTTTTTTGAAATAGCTATATTTGACGTTCCACCTCCTATATCACATGATAAAATGGTTTTTTGTTGGACTTCTGATCTTTTGACTGCACCTGAACCAAATGCTGCAATGACAGATTCAAAATTTGGACCTGCTGTTGCAGCGACAAAATCACCTGCATCCTTTGATAATTTCTCTACTATTTCCGCCGCATTTTCCTTTTTTGCGGTTTCTCCCGTTACGATGACAACTCCTGTCTGAATATCGTCTCGAGTCAATCCTGCTTTCTTATACTCAGTTCTAAAGAATTCTATGAGTGAATCCATGTCAATCGTTGTTCTGTCAATCAATGGTGTGTCGATTATTCGTGATTTATAGATGACTTCTCTTTCAACAATCTCGTACCTATGTGAGTATGATTTGAGGTTTTTTTGAAGATGAAGTCTACTGAAAATCAAGTGACTCGTAGATGAACCGACGTCAATTCCCACACTTGTCAGTGTGATTTTGTCATCCTTCATGACACTGGTCTTGTTCCGTTGTTAATAAAGTTCCCAGAAGAGGAAATGGTTGAAATTAGTTCTCAGGACTCTTTTCTCCTTCTTCTGAATTTTCGAAGCTTTTCAGGTCCTCAATGCTTTGAGGCGGTCTTTTCAGGATTCCCAACCATGAGAGGATAGATCCTGCCATGAAATAAAAGGCTTCTTCCACATTCAAACCAGTTTTGGCAGAGGTGCTGAGATAGATAATGTTGAACTTCTCATCCGCATATTCCTCATTTAGTTTTTCAACAAACTCTTGGACCTTCTCGTCTGGCACGACGGTTTCAGGATCGGCATTTTCCACCAAATCTGCCTTGTTTCCCAAAATGATGACAGGTACCTTTCCGCGAGAGCTATGCTTCTTCAACTCATTTAACCAATTGGGAATATTTTCAAATGATGTTGGACGGGTTCGATCAAATACTAATAGACCTCCAAAACACCCTTTGTAATACATCGATCTCACGCTATTGAAGGTTGACTGACCTGCCAGATCCCAAATCTGATAGGTGATGTTGTATTGCTTTCCTCCAAACTTATAGGAAACGTCTTTTGCTGCAAAGTCGGCACCAATGGTCATTATGTGTTCTTCTGTAAATCCCATTCCGAGGTAATTTCTTCTCAAGCTGGTTTTACCGACAGCACCGTCCCCCATCAACACTAACTTGATGAAATAGTTTTCACTACCGTCATCTGTTTTCTTCACGATTTGTTTCGCTTTTGGTTTCTTCTTCTTCCAAAACATTGGTGCTCAGTAAATAACACTAGTTATCTCTTTTAAAAAATTAGCTCCAAATTGCAAGGCCGTTTCGCAAAATTGTTTGGCTCATTCCATCAATCGTTCTAGAAGATTTACAACTTCTTCAAGGGTTTCACGAACTCTCTTTTTATATTCTGAATCGGTTTCTCCATCATTCCTCGTCTTATTTTCAACCTTTGTCATCGTGGTTCTGACTTTTTCAAAAGGTTCTTTCTTTATTGTTACAGTGTGCTGTTCAGAACCTCCTGTTTCTTCTGCTTTACCTTTCTTCAATACCTCCGAAGGTCTGACAAGTCGATCTTCCCCTGGAATTTCCGCAATTGGAATTTCTTTAAGTCTTTCTGAAGGTCTGACAACATGTTCTTCCTCGAAAAATTTGGATTGATCTTCCTTTTCAGCCTCTTTGGTCAGGATTTCACTTGGTTTAACCAACGTGTCATCGTCCTGCTGTTCAAACTCTCCCCCACTGGCTTCTTGCTCAGTCAATCCACATTCTGGGCATGGATATCTAACGAAATAGGATCTACATCGTGGGCAGAGTATTTTAAATCCCTCGATACCTGAATCTTTCTTTCGACTTTAACTATTTCGATGGGCTATTGTATTGAACCTCAAATTCAATCCAAAATTAGGGAATTTTATAGAAACGCTTTGCATTTGATGATGTGATTTTAGCCAATTCCTTGATCTCGATCTCAAAATCTTCTGCTAATTTCCTTGCAGCTATCGGAATGTTCCCGGGTTCATTTCGTTCAATGTCTTCAAGTGGAGCGCAGAATGGAGAATCAGTCTCGATCATGATGTTCTCTAGACCAAACCTTTTTGCTGTTTTACGCCGTTTTTTTCTCCGTGTAAGATTGGTGGGAATTGTTGCTGGATAGCCAAGATCAACGGCTTTTTTTGCCTCTTCTGCGGTTCCATCAAAAGAATGCAACAAGACAGGCACTTCTGCATATTTCTCAAGAATTGAAAGCGTTGGTCCCTCAGCTTTTCTACAATGGATGACTAGCGGTTTATCCAATTGGTTCGCCACTTTGATTATCTCTATGAAAACTGCTTCTTGGTTCTTTCTTTGCTTTTCGTCTTTAACCCAATAGTAGTCAAGTCCCACCTCTCCAATCCCAACTATTCTGTCTCCGAATGATGAATCAAGCTGTTCCGAAAACATGCCAAAAAGATCCTTTTGCAGAAAATTTGGTGCTATCGTGGGTTGAAGACCTAGCGTTGTGAAAATTTCAGGAAACATGCCTGATTTTCTGACCTGTTCGAAAGTGGTAGGGTCAGAGGAGCAGTTGACAATAAGATCCACTCCTTTTGCTTTTGCTCTTTGGATCACTTTTGGCATTGAGTCATCGGGAAACCATGGTTCATGAAGGTGACAATGACTGTCAATAAACATCTTATTCTGGTTTCTCTTCTCATCTTTAAATTTGGAATCAAACTACCCGAGACATTTGACCTTTAAACTTTTATGTGATAAAGGAATATTATGAAACATGGCAGTTGTACTCAAATTCATTGACGGACAATTTACGGAATCAGACGCCAAAGAATACGATGCCAAGCTGGAATTAATCCCTGATGGGCATACCGGAGTCGCAAAACTTTCCTTTTCGGATTTCATCAGCCTTATCAATCGACGAATCGCCATTCGGCAGGCGAATAGCATCTGTGCAAGTGGATTTCAATTGAAGAACGGAACTCGAATCGGACGCGGATTTGATCTTGAAATTCTTGGAGAGGATGAAATTAGTGATACCTTGAAAAAAGAGGGACATAAGTACAATCGTTAGCTTTTCTGTTGCTCCAAATACCATGCCCAGATCTGGTCTATTTTTTTCTGCATTTCCTGTAACATCTCGAACTGTTTTCTTTCAGTTTGAGAGATCAAGGCAAACTCAAGCAATTCAGTAATGAGTCTTGACTTGCTTATGCCTTGGCGGATTGCCTCTTCGGTAAGTTGTTGTGCAAGTTCCACAGGGCATGTGAAAACAACTCTTGTTGTGTTCTTTGCCATTAACGTCCTTTGGGAGGGTAATTACTAAACATTTTGGATCGGTCTTCGCGGACATTACCTTAAGGGATTAATACCCAGTTTACATAAGCGAACTAAATGTCTAAATCCGATGAGAAATTACAGGAAGAAATTATAGATGTATGTCTTCGACGCGGAATAGTCTTTCCAACAGCAGAGATTTATGGGAGTGCAGGAGGGTTTTTTGAATTTGGCCCGATTGGGGAGCTTTTACGCCAAAACTTAGTCAACTTATGGAGAGAACATTTCATCCGTTCTGAAGAAAACATCTTTGAAATTTCCGGATCAACGATTCTACCCGAAAAGGTATTTGAGGCAAGTGGACATCTTGAAACTTTCAATGATCCCCTTACCCAATGCGAAAAATGTAAATCAATGTTCCGGGTGGATCATCTGTTACACGAAGTCGAACCTGAAACCAATTTCGATGGACTTCCCCTAGAGGTTCTCCAAAAAGAACTCGAACGATTGAAAATAACCTGCCCTAAATGCAAAGGACCTTTGGGTCCTCCTAAACAATTCAATCTGATGTTTGAGACGAAAATAGGGCCTTCATCAGGCCACCGGGGTTTTCTCCGTCCGGAAACTGCCCAAAACATATTTCTGAATTTCAGAAGGATCAGTCATAGTATGAGGGCGAAACTGCCTTTCGGGATTGCACAAATCGGGAAGGCCTACCGGAATGAAATTTCCCCCCGTAATTTCCTTATCAGGATGCGTGAATTTGAACAGATGGAAATCGAGATGTTTGTGGATCCTGAAAAGTTGAATGAACATCCTCGATGGGATGAAATTGCAGATATCGAGATCTCAATTCTAACACGGGAAAGTCAGGAAACTGGTGGGAAACCTATCAAAATCACTGTTGAGCAAGCCTTGCAGGATGGTTTGATTCCCAATCAATTTTTCGGATATTATATGGCGCTAGAATCTGAGTTTATCAAATCTCTCGGTGTCCCTGAAGATAAATTCTGGTTCCGTCACCTTTTGGAAAAAGAAACTGCACATTACAGCAAGGCCAATTTTGATTTGGAGATTGCCTTTCCTTTCGGTGTGGTAGAATGCATCGGAAATGCCTACCGAACGGATTATGACCTCAAGAAACATGCCGAAAAATCCAAGACCAAACTGCATATGACGACAGATGATGGGCGAAAAGTAATCCCTCATGTTATTGAACCCTCCTTTGGTGTTCAGAGGTTATTTTACATTCTTCTGTTAAGTTCCTATAGGAAAAACGACCGTGATTGGACTTGGTTCCAATTCCCTTATTCAGTAGCACCCTACGAGGTAGTGGTTGCACCTTTAATGAAAAAAGATGGTTTGAAGGAAACTGCCTATGATTTCTTTTGGGAACTCAAGGATGAAGGAATTGATGCAATATATGATGAATCTGGTCAGATTGGTAAAAGGTACGCCAGATCAGATGAAATTGGAATTCCTTTTGTCCTGACTATAGATTATCAAACTCTTGAGGATGATACCGTTACCATCCGTGATCGTGACACCATGAAACAATATCGGATTCCAATGGCAGAAACCTCTGACATCATTCGTGAATTGATTTTCAATGTCATTTCCTTTGAAGACCTTAAAAACGAGTATCGAAAGTTGAATTCCCCTCCTTCCGAAAAAAAGAATGACGCAAAAGGAAATGGGAAGAAAAAGGAGACTGGCAAGAAAAAATCGACCAGTGGAAAAAAGAAACAAAGGAAAAGTGGGAAACAAGAAAAATAAGACCTACTGAAAGGTAAATATACTACTTCCCTCAAGAAAAAAACGTATGACTCAATACCGTTGCATGAACTGCAAGCAAAGAATCAATCCAAGTGAACTTGTTGAGGAAAGAATCCAATGCACTTATTGTGGTTATCGGATCTTGGAAAAAGCAAGACCGGAAATCGTCCATAAGATTAAGGCTAGGTAATCCATCATCTCCCTGTCTTACAACAACCTTTAATTGCATAAGCTCGAATCAAAGGATAGAATGCTTGGTTCAAACCGAAGAAAAATATTGATGCAAGGTGAAACCCAACACCCGGCCATTAAGGTAAAGGAATACTCTGATGAAGAAGCCTTGGAAATGTGGCGGAAGGTTGGAAAAATCGGCGCACAAATCAGGGATCAAGTGGCTGCTGCCATCAAACCTGGAAAACCAGTCATGGAAATTTGCAATCTTGCAGACGAACTTATTCGAAAGGCAGATGTCAAACCTTCATTTCCTGTAAACATTAGCATAAATGATGTCGCTGCCCATTACACCTCTCCTATAGGGGATGAACTTCTTGTTCCCGAATTTGGTGTGGTTAAAATCGACATTGGAGTATCTATTGACGGATTTATCTCTGATACCGCTACCAGTGTCGATTTGGATGGTCGCTATTCCAAATTGGTTTCTGCAACCAAAGAAGCCCTTAATGCCGCCATTGAATTGATGCGTCCTGGGGCAAATACCGGTCCTATTGGAGGAGTGATCGAAAAAACCATCTCAGATCATGGCTTTACTCCAGTGAAAGAGCTTCGAGGTCATTCAATAGAAAGATATGTTGTCCATGGACAGAAGGCTGTTCCAAATATATTCATTGAAAACGGGGATATTCTTGAAGAGGGGGATATCATTGCTGTTGAACCCTTTGCAACAACAGGTCTTGGTGGTCTTCAAGAAGATTTATCCAGAGTGAATATTTTCCGGATACTCCCCTTCAAAGTTCCTCTGCGAACCAAACCGGCTCGGAAAATTCAGCAACTAGCCATTCATGAGTTTGGGGGGATGCCTTTTGCAGAACGGTGGCTCCTTACCCATGGTCTCAAGTCATCTGAGATAAGGGTTGGCATGAGGGAATTGCGAAAGGCCGGTGCGCTTCATGAATATCATGTTCTCCGTGCGACAGAAAAGGATGCGATAATTAGCCAACATGAACATACCATGATCATTACCCCTGATGGTGCCGAAGTAACCACCAACGTATAGAACTCAAGAACAGGATTCGATATACTCCCGTTCAAATCCGATCGGTCGATTAGAAATCCTTATAACCTGTTGTTGGAGAAATTTGCTTGTTCAAGAACAACTTGAACACTAAATTCAATTTGAAGAGGTTGAATGACAATATTCGATGATGAAACTGAAACTTGCTCAACATGTGGATTGCCTGATGACCTTTGCATCTGTACTGAAGTAGCAAAAACTGAAGCTAGGCTGAAGGTAATTCTTGAAAAACGAAAATGGGGAAAGGTTTACACCCTGATCACGGGGCTTGACCCAAAGGAATTTGACCTGAAAAAGATAGCCAATACCCTGAAAACCAAGCTTGCGTGTGGTGGAACTGTCAAGGGTGAAACCATTGAACTACAAGGGAATCATGAATTCCGTATCCTTGACCTTCTTGAAGAAATGGGTTTCGAGAAGGATTCAATCGACCTGATACGGAAGTAGTGATTTTGCAGGTAGGGTTGGGGATATCATCATATGCTTTTCCCTCAATGTTCCAATCAGTCCAGAATAGACTTTGGTTTGGAACTTCTCCTGCTTGCCAAGAATCCTGCCTAGTCCAACGGCTTCGTCATTGGGGAGGATTCAAAATTGGAATTGCAACTATTTCCTATTTGTTTGTTGTCCCACTCAAAAATGAGTTATTGGATTTACAAAGGGAATTCAAGGATCTGACAATCACTGTTGGATTGGGTGACAGACATAGGCTTCTTTCCACAAATAGGAGCATCCATGATCTGAAAATAACAGTTGAAGAAAACCTTTCTCTCATTTCTGGAATCGCTTCTTCAAATAAACGACTGGTTCAGTTCGCAGCTTCCCTTGGTCTGAAAGCAATTTTAAATACTGGTGACCCTGAAGAAATAACTGCGTTCTTGGACTTCATTAACCCTTCATTGGTGACTGCCTATCTTCCCGTCAGTCTTCCTGATCTTCCAATTGAAACAAGAAAAGGGTATGATACCTGGGTAAATAGGATGGTCGGGAAAAAAAGATCCCGGGAAAGGGTAGAAGTTGATTTTGATTCAATTTGGGAAAGGTTGGATGAATTGAAGGATTTAGAGATTGAGGAGGTCATTCTCTCAGCACCTTGGGATAAATCCCTTGTGGGGATGGATTTTGTCAGTGGATTAGATGTCACGTACAATTAAATGCTCTGAACCTGGTCCTGTTGAGACATATTTGACCGGAACCTTCGCAACATCCTCAACCTTTTCGATAAATTCCATTGCTCCTCGGGTGATGTCCTTTTCAGAAATTTTTCCCGCCATTTCTGGAAATACGATGTCCATTTTTGTAAGAGCTAAAGTAGTTGCTCCGTTGAGCTGAACTGATTTTCTGGCAAGGGAAAAATCAAAAGGTGCCGCTCTTCTGGGACGTCCTGTTACAGTTCCGTATTCCACCCATCCCCTTTTTCTGATTTCGTCCTCAGATAGTTCTCCATTCAGAGGGCCGGTACCTACACGGGTTGTAAAGGCCTTGAAGACAACGATTACCTCATCAACCTTTGTTGGTCCAATACCTACATCCGCGGCAAAAGTAGATGCAGTTACATCTTTTGAAGTCACAAACGGATACGTCCCATGGATTAAACTCAAATGAGTTGCTTGGGATCCTTCTATCAGTACCTCCCCTCCAGAATCGATGATTTCATTTAATTCTGCCGAAACATCTGTCAAATATGGTTTCAATGAATCAATGTCTCGGGCAAGTTTCAAAATTCTTCGGGCTCTGTCTTCATTTGCTGGTCCACATCCTGATCCGGTTGAACCAATCACGTCCTTAAGGTGAGTATCTTTTCTATCTCGAAGAATGTGCTGTTCCTCGATAATTCCTGTCTGATGATCGACGAAAATTCGGTCTTCTACACCTGTTCTTTGTATTTCTTCAAGAAGCGTTGGTGGATGCACAAGAACTCCCGCACCAATGTAAAGTTTTGCGTTTTTGTTGAAGAACCCTGAAGGCACCAATCGCAATTTGTATTCAACCCCTGCATGAACAACGGTATGGCCTGCATTTGGACCCGTTCCTGCTCTTGCAATTGCCTTAAGATCCAATGTTCTTGCCAAATATGAAACGATTTTTCCTTTTCCCTCATCCCCGAATTGACCGCCAGATATGATGATTGTCACAAGAGTGGGGTGTCTTGCAAGTTAAATAATATTTCCAAAGTTTCCACAGAAGTGTAAAAACAAAAATGGTTCAACCTGAAATTCTTGAACAATAATCTTTTTTCTTTCATTTTTCCTATAGGGGACTTCTACGGGTGTAGAAGAATCCTTTTATTTTTGTCATCCTACCTTTGAAATGGAACTAACAATTTAGTTCATGTCATCTATAAACGAGCAATCGTTTGCGACCTATTGAATCAATCAAATGACGATTCAAAGGTAAACCATCATGTCAACAATAAACGTACTAACCCCTAACCAATCCGTTCAATTAAGGGAAAAACTAGTCTCCCTTGATTCACTCTGCTTGAATTGCAAATTCAAAGGAAGAAGCTTCCTTTGTTTGGTTCTGAAAAAGGACTATCCCAATGTGACTTCCTGTGAAAGCTTTACTCCCAAATAAATTGACTTTTTGACCGAAAGCATACCAACTATTCCTACAAAAAAGTAACTGCTGGTGCAAAAATATAAAAGATTTGAGGCTCAATAGAAAATGTAATACCAGATGATGAAAAGATTAGTTTCAAAATTGGTACTTTGTGGCGATTTGGCAGTCGGGAAAACCAGTATTCGGAGGGCTTACTTTGGAGATGGGTTCATAAGGGATCATCTCTCCACTCTTGGGGCAGATTTTGCCATCAAACGAGTGAAGATAGATACAGATACCCAATTAGAATTACAAATATGGGATTTGGCAGGACAGCCAGGTTTCGAAAGTTTGCGGAAAAGGTTTTTCAAGGGCGCTTCAAGTGCGATGCTTGTTTTCGACCTCACAAGACGAGAAACATTTGAAAACCTTGATTATTGGTTTTCCCAACTTTGGGAAGCCAGTCCTAAAAAATCCATGGTCATTGCTGTTCTTGGCAACAAAAATGATCTTCAGGATCATACGGTCAAAGAGGACGAAGTTGAACAATTTTTCAAACGACTTAGGGACACCTATGGCCTAGAACAAGAATTGATGAAATATTATGAGACTTCAGCCCTCACCGGTGAAAATATTGAGGAATGTTTCCAGTTTGTCAGCAATGCCATTCTGGATGATATAAGGCAACAAAAATGATTTTTTTCCAAGAAAACCTTTTTCCTTGTTTTCCATTTGTAAAATGAATGCGAATTCCTGACGGTCTGTTGATTCAATATCTTACTCTTCTCGGATGGCTTTTCGCCATACCATGGCTCGTGTTTTTGGGTCGGCAAAACCGAAATATATCCAACAAAACCTATCCTAAACTCGCAGTTTTCACTTCACTCCAATTTTTGCTCCAGATAATGCAAATACCTCTTTTCGGTTTTCCCGTTGCGCTAGGGGTTTCTGCTGTTCCATTGACCATTCTTTCCTTGGGATTCAGGTTAGGTCTGTTTTCTACCAGTGCAGCTCTTCTCTTAGCCGCCATGTTGATCCCTGGATATTTTGGGTCTTTTGGAATCAATTTACTTAATGTTGTATTTTCATCCACGATTGTCCTACTTCCTGTTCGGATTAGAATAAAAAAAAAAAAATCGTCTCGTCTCAGAAGTCTTTTTGTCTTTTTTCTCAGTCTCTTTTACTATTGGACAGTTGGAATCATGATTGCCGTGGAATTGACCTTTTCTCATGTCTTCAGAAATTACGTTGTTGCTATTTCTTTCTTGGCTGTTGTATCCATTTTTGGGATTGCTGAAGGAATCTTGTCTGCTTTTCTATTTAGGGTTTTGGCAAGTCAAGATACAAGTGAATATTCTCTTCTTGTTTCCCCTCGAACTCTTCCTCGCGCCCTTAAGGACAGATATCTTAAAAAATTGGATCTAGACCCAATAGGAAGATACAACAGATTGGATCCCCGAAGCAAGTTGATTACAACAGGAATTTTTCTGATCGCTTTGGCGTTGTCCTTTGAATTTTATCAAGAATTGATAATCTTTCTTTCAGCCGTCTTCTTATTTTTCATTTATCGCCCTTCAACTCGATTCTTCAATCGAATCGCCATCGCCATTCCATTTACAATACTGTTGACTGGAATACTCCTTTTGGGATTTCAAGGTCAAGATGTGGAGCAGGCTTACAAGCTTGGATTCAGATATTTTATTTCATTTGTCCATTCATCGCTTCTCCTTGAATCAGAAGAATCCTATTTCAGGTACATTGAAGCCATGAGGGAATTGGGTATTCCAAAACCGATTGTCACCGTCCTTCTTATTTCGTTGAGGATGGCCAATCGGTTATGGGAAGATTTCAGTAGCATGAAAATTGCAATGGTTAACAGAGGTGCAGTTTTGACATTGCGATTAAGGGGTGGCTGGCGTTCTGTTCTTCCGATTTATATGCAACTCTTCAATAATCTGCTTCAAAAATCCCTCAAATATAGTGAAATGATCTCTGAAAGCCTTGAAGAACGTGGGTTCACCGGAAATCTGTTTTTTAGTGTCCAACCAATATCCAGTGAAGGTTTAACTTTACAGGGACTTGCTTTCACCATTTCATTGGTAACTATTCTTAGTAGATTCTGGATCTAGGTGATATCATGAAAAAAACAGCCATAAAAGCTTCAAAAATAAGTGTCGAACTTGAAGGCAAAAAAATTCTAAAAGACCTTTCCATTGAGATCAATCATAGGGAATTAGTGGCATTGGTTGGCCCCTTCGGATCTGGAAAAACCACCTTGTTGAGGGTTTTCAACGGAACAATTATCCCTGAGTTTGGTGATATTGAAATTCTTGGCAAAAAACCATCTGAATTTAAACCTGGGGAAATTCCTGCCTTGGCGGGTTTTCTCCATGAAAATCCTGATGATCAACTTTTCCTTTCCAACGTTTTTGATGATATCGCTTTTGGACCAAGGAACTATGGATTGCCCCGTGATGAGGTGAATCATAGGGTTCTTTCTGTAGCAAAGAAAATTGGTATCATCAACCTTCTTGAAAGAGAAATTGGCTCGTTGAGTTTTGGAGAAAAAAAACTGATTGCCCTTGCGGGTATTCTAGTAATGAACCCAGAACTTCTTTTGCTGGATGATCCTCTTTTAGGTTTAGACTTCTGGACAAGTGAAAAGGTTTTGAATCTTCTCAAGCAACTCAAAAAAGTAACTACAATCATCTGCACGGCCAATCAATGGGAAATGTTGGATATTGCTGATCGTATTCTTTTCATTGACAATGGGAAAATTCAAGAAGAATTTGATTCAACAGAGGAATTCAAAAATTTCTTTTACCGAAATCTTAACTATGACGATCAATTATTGTATTGATTTCAGATGACATTCTTTCAAAAAGATCGATAATGTCATCTCTTTGAGGTGCATTGTAATATGCCCGACCCAGAATGCAAAAATCCGATAGTCCTATTCGATGAATGACCCATCCCTCATATTGAAAATTTTTGGTTCCAAATTGCTTGGGTGCAATCAATCTGGATTCTCCAATCCATGATCTTTCAAACGGAATTTCACTTAAGATTTCCATCAACAGCTGTATGATCTGTCCCTTTCCTTCCCTCCAAATATTGACAATCCCGTCGTCCAAATCTGCAATCAACAAGGTATCCACATTTGGCATCTGCTTGAATTCTCTTTCAAAGACCTTCTCAATTTCTGGAAGAGCAGACTTGGGGAATGCCATTGTTGTGATCAGATTTTTGATCTCCTCTCTGATTTTCTCTTCATTCGGTATCCCTCTGTAAAAATCAGATTGCAAGAAATCATCATGGAAACGATCAATCACATTGCTTAAGGTCTTCTTGGTGAATGGTTCATTGTCATAGGTGTCTTGAATGACTATATACGCCAAATGATCCTTTTCGATAGATGAAATCTGGATATTTCCGATTTCCACCTCTCTGAGTTCCCCTTTTGGATCTCCTGCATCCATCTGCTTTCCTAAAAGAAGGATGCTTTGGATCAAGGAAATTAGCAACTCTGATGGAAGGGAGTACTTTTGGTCGTTATATGCCTCAAATCCCACTGATTTTGAGGTATCTACGACAAAAAGATAATGAATCATTAGATTTTCATTGTTTTTAACCTATATTCATCTTTTTTGTCCTTCTCGTCTAAAGGTAAATTTTATGAGATGTTTTCCCGCAAACGAATGCCGTAAGTGAATCTTTTGGATTTGCAAATTAACCAATCTGGAGGACAATTTGTGCAAAAATGTCGGAATTTTCAATTTTGATAACTGTTGTCCGAAAATTTAAGAGAATCAAAAATATTCTGCCCAATAAGTTTATATTCCTTTTTTTCTCCACATTACATAATCACAAAGGTGATTGTGGTCCTATGATGGAATTCTATATCTCGCTCATTGTCATTGGCTTCATCTTGTTTCTTGTGAATGAGTTTGCCGATATGGAAGTGCCGTTCCTTGTCGGCTTCTTTTTTGCCCTTCCCTATTGTTTATTTCTTTGGGGTGTTTTTGGATTGTTAATTGGTCTGGGTGAACCAACATCTTTCCTTACTGGCTTTTTGATACCGTTTGTCCTAATTATCCTCATGTATTTTGCTTTTGTCCAGAACAAGGACTACCGTGATCTTATCATCGGGCAAAAAGGAAGGATAACTGTTAAGACGGATCTTGAGTCCACCGGGGAGGTTGTTGTTGAAACAGATTGGGGACGACAATTTTTGCTTGCAAAACCCTCGGATAAACAACTGAAGCCATTGGTGAAGGGTGATGAGGTAATTGTTGTGGAATTTGACCCGCCTTTTGCCTATGTTGAAAAGGTATCGGAATCCCACGATTCCTCTCTTCAACCTAGAAAACGAAGAATCCGTGTGCCAACCTTTAGAGGTATGCTTCGTAACTTGGTGTGGGCAAACAAATCAACGGGTCAAACTTGTGGCATCTGTTATGGTCAAATTTCAAAAGCCAAGCTGACAACATGCCCCCATTGCCAAACCCCATTCCACAAGGACCACTTTGAATCATGGATTTCTGCCAAAGGACAATGCCCTGTTTGCAGAAATCCAGTGACTATCAATCATAATTAACGGAGGAAAAACAATGTCCGCAAAATTAATTGGAATTTATGCAGTTCTTGCAATTGCTGCAACTATTGCTGTTTCTACGATCAATACCACCGCAGGTACATTCCTGGGTATTGTACTCGGCGTGATCTTTCTATTTTTATTGAGAGCTTATACCGTTGTCGACCTTCAGGAGGTTCACGTTCTTTCCGGGAAAGGGAAAGTGAAAGAATATACCGCAGGTCAATCCTATCTCTACTTCCCTTATCTTGAAAAGAGGAACATTGTTCCTCTGAGGGTTTTGGAAATTGCAATACCCAGAATCAAACTGATGGATATGAACAATCTTCCTTTTGGTGTCGAAATAAGTTGCAAGGTTCAAATATCTGATCCAAGGACTGCTGTTAAAGCATTGGGTCAAGCAACTCCTGATGAGATTCGACCGATTGTCGATGACACCATTCAGTCTGCTGCAAGAGCACAGGCGATGAAACAAACCCTGATCACCATTATGAGGGAAAGAGACGAAATTGAGCAGGCAATCCTTGCCGCCACCAATGACAGTCTTGCAAGAATTGGAATAAGGGTGGTTCTTTTTGACATCAAGAATATTGTCGATGTACCTGGCTCAACAGTCATCGCTGATATGGAACGAGTCAAATCTGCCGAATTGGAACGCCTTGCCCGTGAAGCAGAAGCAAAGGAAAACAGTGCCGCAGAAATTGTGGAGGCTCAGAAAAGGGCTGAAGCT
This sequence comes from uncultured archaeon, assembly GCA_964645535.1. GTDB lineage: Archaea > Asgardarchaeota > Heimdallarchaeia > Heimdallarchaeales > Kariarchaeaceae > WAKA01. The sequence goes on from CAZYCQ010000017.1 coordinate 18,303, forward strand.
GAAATTCAGAGGCAAAACGCTCTGAAACAATCTGAAATGGCTCGGCTTGAACAGGAAATGGCAGTTGCTGAAAAGCAACGTGAGCTCAAACTTAAAGAAATGGATGTCATAAATGCCCAAAAGAAAAGAGAAGCCGAGATCGAGGCAGAAAGAATTGCCATTGAGGCTAATGCGCAAGCGGAACAGCAACGTATGATTGCTCAAGGTAATGCAGATGCAAAATTGATTCAAGCAAAGGCAGATGCGGAATCTCTCAAACTCAAGGCATCTGCTGAAGCAGATTCGATCCGTCTTAAACTTGAGGCAGAAGCGGAAGGTACAAAGGCTTTGGCTGATGCCCTTGCCAAATTCACACAAGAAGGAATTCATGTCAAATTGGCCGAAATTGATGCAGAAGCCAAGGCTAAAGTCGCTGAATCCATTGCTCGAGGAATACAGCATAGCACCAAACTGATTCTTCCTTCAAATGGTGTGTCAAGCCTCTTCACAAACCTTGTCAGTGGTCTTGAAACAATGAAGGAAGCTGGAGTTTCACTCGAAGACCTCAAAGGAAAGAAATAACCTTAGACATAATATTTGTAGCCTAACAATCTAATTATTTCACTTGCATCCTCTAATTGATTTGTACTTTTTTCCATCAATTCAATTGCATCCTTTAGAGAAATGAAATCAAATGTGTTCTTCATCTTCACCTTTGCTAGTTGATCCCACAAAAGTCGGTAGATTACGTCAAGCAATTCCTCAACATTTCCCACTTCCATGGCTCTTGTTATTGCCACACCCAATCCCAGATTTAGTGAATCGATGGATTTTTCGAGAAATTCCAGCAACGCAAGCTCGATGACAGAATATAACACCAATAGATCCAATATTTCCTTTGGGAGCGGCTCATTGATCTTCAATAACCTTCTTAATCCTCTAAGCTCATTTCCTGCAGCCTTGTCTACCCTTGAGGCAATTTTCAATAATTCAAACGCATCCTTCTTTGGGAATGTTCCTGAATAGGTTTTTCTAGTCAGATCCATGAGAATCTCATCTCCGTCCAATTCGAACTTCTTCGCATTTTTCAGTCGGAGGTTAGCCTGTTCCATGTTCTCTTCCGCGTATGCCTTTATTCCTAATGTAATCTCATTTCCCAATTTCCGTATTGCTTTAATATGTTCCTGAAGATAGGACAATTGGTTCCAAACCGGCTTACTATCTTTGAGAAAAAGAATAAGGATCATTGCATGTACGATCCCTATCAGGCCGACAAGACGAAGAAGAATTTCAAATATCCTGATGTTAGGAATTTCCGCAAAAAAATTCGGAAAAACTATTGTCTCCAATGAGATCAGGAATATCGAAGCAAAAAAATAGCCTAGATCAAGAAAAAGCCGGTATACCCCAAGCGCTCTTCCACGTATTGCTGGAGGGACGAGATCTGCCATTGCTGAACTGGGAAGTGGATAATAGATTCCTAACCCTAAACCTGTTGCAGCAATAAGCCCAAACATGTATCCTACTGAATTTTGATCGACAACAAAATAGAACAACGCAAATTCTGCAAATACGCCGAAAATCAATGGAAATCTTCGACCAGCAATTTTCACCAAAGAGGGTGAAATGAAAATTCCGATTGCCCAAAACAAAACAAAAATGGTATTCAACTGAGCAAAAAGTGTAGTGGTATTTCCGAACCTTTCTGTCAAAAAAAGCGGATATACCAGAATAAATGCCGTATCCAACAATCGTGAAACTACTCCTGTCATCAAGATCACAATCAAGGTAGGTTTGAAGAACATCGAAACGTTTAGCTTCTCGTTTTCCAAACCATTTGGAGTGATGCCTTTTTCGAGAACAATCGCAAAAGTTTCTTCCATTTCATTCGGGATTTTTATTCCATGTTCCTTAGACACCACTTCGATTTTGTGCAGAATATTTTCCGGTTTGAGAGTGAAGGTTTCTGTCTCCAATCCAACAATTTCTTTGCTTTCCCGTAAACCAATGATTGCCAGAAGAACCCCTGCCACTGCAATTCCAAAAGAAACTTGGAAAAAAAGGAAAAATGACCCGAAAGGCGAAAGGATTGAAGGAATAAAGGAACCAAAGGCGGTACCAAGGTAAACGGAAAGTTCCATTAAGGAAACTGCCTTGCTTCGGTTCCCTATCCCTGAATAATCTGTCAATGCAACAGTAGATCCTGCATAGACAAATCCTGCACCTGCACCAAGAAGACCGTTTCCTAGTACAAAACCCACTAACCCTTCCACATAGAGGAATGACAAGGTTCCAAAAACTATAACCACCGTTCCCATGAAAATCGTTCTTTTTCGACCTAGTTTATCAGAGAAAAAACCGCCAATATAATTCCCAATCGCTTTTGCACTTCCATACAACGTCAAGGTGATGGCTCCCGCTAAAAGGTTGGAATATGATTGATTCAAGCCTTTTGAGTAGATCGCCAAAATTGATCTCTGAATTCCGATCGCACTGGATGTGAGGGCAAGAACAATGGAAATGAAGATAACTGGCCATAAAAATCTGGAAAAGGAAATGTCTTCGAGGGTCGTGTCAGAAACATCCATGTCAACCATTAATCTCTGTGATTGATCAGGTTTTAACATTATCCTTGATTTCTGATATTTGACAAAATGCTTGAAAGGAAATTCTTTAAACGATGGGTTAAAGGCTAGTCTATGGCTCTCCGTTTCAGTCCTCAGCAAGCAGTTGAAGCGAAATCTTCCGGAAAAAAATTGGTTGAACTAACTGCTTATGACTATTCTTTTGCAAAAATAATTGATGAAACTGCCTCTGTTGATATGATCCTTGTTGGCGATTCATTGGGGATGGTGATGCAAGGGCATGATACCACCCTTCCAGTGACCATGGATCAAGCTGTTTATCATGTCTCAATGGTGTCCCGAGGAGTGAAAAATGCAATGGTCATTGCAGACATGCCTTTCATGAGTTATCAAATCAATGAGGATGAAGCAATCAGGAATGCTGGTAGATTTGTTCAAGAAGGAAATGCCGATGCCGTGAAGCTGGAAGGAGCTGGCCGATTTTGCAAAATCATTCGTCGTCTTGTTGAAACAGGCATTCCTGTCCAAGGCCACATTGGATTGACTCCTCAATCAATAAACATGCTTGGAGGATGGAAGATCCAAGGAAAAACCATGTCTGATGCCGAAAAATTACTTCAACAGGCAAAGGAACTTGAAGATGCTGGTGTTTTTTCATTGGTTCTTGAAGGAATGCCGAATGAAACTGCTAAAATGATCACTGAAAACCTGACCATTCCTACCATTGGAATTGGGGCTGGCCCCCACTGTGACGGTCAGGTTTTGGTAATGCACGACATGTTGGGGCTTTCTGATTTCCAGCCTGTCTTTGTCAAAAGATATGCCAACCTCAAAAATATTGCACAAACAGCAGTTAAACAATATTCCAATGAAGTTAGAAGTGGTGAATTTCCTGGGGAAAAATACACATATAAAACCAAATTGAGCAGTTAAGTCATTACCAATTCCTGCAACACACCTATCAAAATCTCTTCAGGAATCTTCCTTGTCGACATGATATTGTCCCGAGCACTCTGTTCCATTTCCCCAAACATAGTGGCAATGGTAAACAATTGCTCACTCAATGCCCCACTTTCTTTTGAACCTCCTTTCGCAACCTCGTTTGCCGCCTTGAAAGTGGAATCTTTTGCCTTACTCCAATGAAGGGCCGCATCAGAGAATTTTTTGGCTTGAAGGAAGTTCGAAGCCCTAATTGCTTCTGAAATTGCATCTATGAAGGAAATCGCTCCTGAAATATTGGCATAAAGTGTTTGGAAATATTCCCAGTTAACGGCAGAACCTTTTATCCTGATTGGTTGCTTGTTTTTGATTAGGGTTTCTACAGCCACCAACAGGTCCTGCATCGATTTCTTGAATTCATTGATTTCACTAATGTCTTGAGGAACATTCAATCCTTGCTTGAGTGTTCTCGAGCCAATAACACTGCTGTCAATGATTGCTGCCACCTTATTGATGAATGCAAATTGGAGAAGGGCTGTTCTCAGTTGAATTTCTGCGATCAATCCCCTAAGAAGGGCATTGTCGGCCAATGGCTTCAGAAATTTTTCAACTGTCTCTGATAATGCCTTGAGATTGTGTTTCTTCGCATAAGTTATCGCGTCTTGAACAAGGAAATACGTTTTTGCCCTAATCATTAATTCTTTGACAGGATTCTTTCCGAACTCTTCCTCTGCTTTTATGCCAATAGTAATTGCTTCCGTGGCTTCATCGATTGCGTGAAGCTGAATTTGTGCTTCCTTTTTGAATTTTTCATTCTTTGGAAGAAGAAGGATGGCCAGTTCCAAAATTTCCAAATTCTTTCCAACATGTTCTAGTTGATGTTTCTCGTCTCCACTGGCCAATGCCGACATCCAATCTGCTGTCAACTGCTGGAATGACTGATTCAATCGATCTTCAAGAAGATTGAACCTTTCATCAATAAATTTAGTAAGATGATCTAGATTGAAATGATCTTTATCATTGATTCTATCAAGAAGGTATGCAAAAGTACTGTCATAAACCAAAAGAATTGATGACAAAAGGGGGACGTCACCATGCTTGAGGCTTTCAGAAATCTCATCCTGAACATTTTTCACCTCTTCAATAAAGTCCAATTCAGTTCCTTCTGAAGAAATTTTCTCAAAGATCCTGTGATAAGTTTTTGATGCTTTGGCTGCAACATTCGCAAATTGCATTACATGGAGTTCTTCAATAATGGTCGTCCTAGCCCACGCTAAAGGTGCAAAAAGGGCTTTGTTTTGCCCATGCTTGGTGATCAAGTCTGTTGCCATTTGGAAATATTGGATGGCAAAATCCAAATCTCCTTTGATTAATGCCTGTTTTGCAAGTGTGCGGTAATGGAACGCAAGATATGCATCTGAAAGCAGGTCGGTTGATTCAAAATTTGCTTGATTGAAACTGATTATTTTCTGCTTCAAGTCTGAAGTGATCTCCTCTTTTCTTTCGCTGGCCTTTTCCATATGAAAGGTGGCATGCGAAAAATTGGCATGGATCGCAATGGGATCCTTCCACCACCATGACTGTGAAACTTTGGCAAGTGTTGATCCTACATTTTTGAGAACAAACAAAGCCTGATTGAAATCATATTCTGCCAAAAGGCTTGCTCGGTTCCTTGAAATTCCCAATTCTTCCTCGGAAAAATCCACTTCTTGGAAATATCCTAGATGTTTTCTCAACTGATCTTGTTTTAACAAATCAAGCAGTATGGCCAAACTTTCCGGTGTAAATGATGCCTGTTGCGAAAAGCCCAATTGAAGGAGTTCATCGAAAGAAAATCTTGTTCTATAGTACCCTGAGGTTGATCCCTTGGAAAACTGTTTGAATAACTTGGTTTTCCCTAAAGTTGCATAGGCATAGCTTAACAAGCTAAGATCAAGCCAAAATCCGGTTACTGATTGAAGACGTTTGAGGTCTGCTACATCCGCCTTGTCTGGCGCCCTTTTGAGCTCGTCAACTATCCTGTCATAAAGACTCCGTGTCAGATCAATCACGAACAAAAGGTGAGCAACAACATCTTCTGAAAACTTGATCCAGTCTTTTGCTATTTCCTCATTTTCATCAATGCTCTCATAGTCCTTGTAGAGATTTTGCCGTAATCCCGTAAGTTCTCCGAACCTTGAGAAGACAAGCTTCTTATCGAGGCTTTCAGTGGTCACAGGGAAAATTTGCACAACTCGGTAAAAATACTTTGTTCAATCCCTATCCCACTTTTGCATCATTTATTGTCTTGAATTCTTGAATTTTTTGAACTCCGATTCAGGATCAATTTGGCCAATATATTGCCCATCCTTCAACCATTGGATCGGTACAATCTGCATCTTTCCATTCTTTAGGGTTCTCATGACTCCAATAGGCAAAACCCTTGCAGCAAGTTCTTGACGGGCCATTTCGATGGGTGATATGGACATGTTCTCGAACTCCAATAAAGTAGGTGCTCCATGGCTGATCTGCAGCGCCCTTGCCCCCACTATTCTCGCTCTTTCATATTTGCTTAAATACTCCGTGCCGATCTCAATCTTGTCAGAAACGATCTCCTTCAACTCCACTTTCCGATTCCTCTAATTGCCCTTTTTGAGCCCATTTGTTTTTAATCTTTTCAAAGAAATCAATAAGTCAAAAATGATGCTTATTTCAAAATTTCATCAAATTTCCTCATATTATTGATGTTTGGTTCAAAAAAAAACATTATCTGTTAAGCAATGGTGTGTGTCAGGAGGAACGAGGTTTTAAGGGAGAGGGAAAACCTGCACTTATGTCAAGGGTCCTTTCACATCTCCTACGTGACATTGCAAGTCTCACAAGATACCATGAGGACGCTAGTTCTCGACTTTGCTATTTTTTGGGAACAAGGGAAGCCATCCGGCTGATGCTTGGGGTAAGGGATGCCGCTGAGAATCAATTCCTTGTCCTCAATGTTCCTCCAAAAGAAAAGAGTATGGAAAAGGTAATGGAGAAGGTAATCAAGGAAATTGAAATCCAAGGGTATGATTATGAAATAAGAAAGGACCTAGGGGATGTCATTGCTGTAAAAACAAAGGATCGAAAAAAGGAATTCGAGCAAGAAATTGAGAGAGCAAAAGAAAGCGGGGAGGACATTTCCGAAGTTATCAACAAGTTTGACCCGGAGCATATTAAACGCAAAGGAATTCCGACAGTGGTGGTTCGACGTAAGGCATCCATTGAAGCTTCAATGGGTGCTTCCATTGTCTCAGGCGATATAATCCAAAGTGGCAATATTCAGGCTCATCAAGAAGTTGCAATCCAAAACATGTATTATGATGTGGTGGCGCATGGTATTGCAGAGTTGAGCAGTGAGGAAATCAAACGATCTCCTGGTAGGATCGCCATCAGAACATTGGAAGGGCGGTATGATGTCTTTACCGTTCACCACCAAAAAAGGTACCGGAACGGCTTGTATTCTGTGACCACACTTCCAAGAATCCTAGGGATGAATGTTCTGAAATTCAAGAAAAACAAATCTGCATATATCTTGGTAATTGCTCAAGACAATGGCGAGGTTGCAGTTGAGTTAAAGAAAAGAGCTCCCGAAGGATCAAAAGTTGCCATTTTCATCCACAATGAATCCCATAAGAAAGCAGTTGTCGAAACGATTGAAAGACTACGGCTGGAACCTGAGGAATTCAAGTTCATTGAGGATCCCATTGATAAGTATGCAAAGAGCCGCCCCCGGAAGAAATTCACTCATTTCTTCATTGAATTCCCCTCTTCCGAAATCGGTCGACGTCCCAACCCCTTTGTCAATCTTGAAGAAAAGAATTTTGTAAATTTCGCAAGATATCAGTTCCAAGCAATAAGGGCTCTGACCCTTATTGGAGAAAATGAGGCACAAATTGCCTATGTTTCCCACTCATTCGATCCTAGTGAAAACGAAGATATATTGGTGCAGACCTTTAGACAGGGCTATTTTTCACCTCTTGTCCTCACCGATGATTTGAGGGAAGCCTATCCTGTTAGGATGAATGCAATTCCTGAAATTCCCACCATTTCACAAGGTGGATCTATTGACCTAAATAAAATGCGAGCTGAAGAAAGTTATTCCTCTTGCTGGTTAAGAGTTGATCCTTTCAAACATGGTGCGGATGCGGGTTTCGTGGCCTATTTTGAACTCCTTCTCAAGGGTGGGGGAAGAAGAAGATAAACCTTCTGCGTAATTAAGCACGACTTCTTAAATGTCTCAGATATTGATAATCTGTTTATGAGCTTAGTTCAAGTCAAAGAAAATAAGGAGGATTTGATTGGTTCAATCCTTAAATCAAGGTTACCTGCTGAAGAGGCCAAGATTTTGACAGAAGATCTGGCATATATCGCTAACTTGGATACGTCGCTTTTCTTCTCAATTAACTTGAATGAAACTCCAAGAGGATTCATGGTGATGTCCATTGTTGAAGACTTTGATGAGGAAACCGGTTACAAACACGACCTTCTCTTGATTGAGGAAATCTGGCTTGAAGCAAATGCGGGTGATATGGCTCCATTTGCAGATGAAATTGTACGGGGAATTATTTCCGTCGGTGACTCCAAAAAAGTGAAAAACATTGAGGTCATGATCAATGAGCCCAACGCTTGGCTAAAAAAGGGACTGGAAAACTATGGATTTAAGGTCGAGGAAATCCACGCAAAAAAAATCATTCCCTTCCCCTCTTCTGTTGAAGATATCTTCGATTTAATCAATCAGTCTCTTCCGTTTCCCAAAGTGATCCAATTGGTTGCAGTCAAAGGTGATGAGGAACTTGTTGATTTTGTGGATACGATTGAAGAGATTAATGAACTCCTTGAAAGTAATTGGAACCCTGAACTATTCCATGTAGTTCTTGAACCTGATTCTGACCAGATTGATGCATTACTGAAGAATTCTGTTGAAATTGTGAAATGGGATGAAATTGAATTCGTATACCGCAGGTAGGTGTGTAGAATGGAAAAAGAAGGCGAACTGGGGACTGAAGGATTCTGGGCGAAACAAATCGCAGAAGAAGCAATCGGGCATTTTCCTGGAAAACAGGTAATAAACGGGGGATGGTCTCCCTCTGGCGATTTTCATATCGGAAACGCAAGGGAGATAATAACTGCCTATGCTATACATCACCACCTGCAAATCATCGGTGAAGATTCAGAACTGAAGTTTGTCATCGACAATTTTGATTCATTCGATAGGATTCCCTCAACAATGAAATCCTACAAAAACACGCTACGGCCTTTTTTGGGGAAACCAATCAATCAAATTCCTGATCCTACTGGACAGTCAGAATCCTATGCAGACAGGTTCAGTATGACTTTTGTCGAGGCAATGCAGGATTGGGGACTGGATGTCAACATCCATTATGCTTCAGAAATGTACAAAGCTGGTCTTTATGATGAATATCTCAAGTTATTCTTGGAAAAAGAAGAAGAGATTCAACAAATCATGGAAAAAGTGGCTGGCAATCGATTGGACAGTTTCGTAAATGTCGTCTGCACCAATTGTGGCAACCTTAGGACAACAACATTACTCGGAATTGATGGCGAAAAGCTCATTTTCAAATGTGAAACAAAAAGAGAATTCAAAGGTTGCGGGTTTCAAGGCGAGACTTCAATCAATGAACATAATTGGAAACTAAAATGGCGACTTGATTGGCCTGCCCGTCAAAAATTTTTGGGGGTAACTGTTGAACCCGCAGGTAAAGATCATTCCGTTGCTGGAGGTTCCATTGATACAACTATAGAGATCCATCGGAAAATCTTCAACGCCACACCCCCTATCATGCCCAGATATGGTTTCATTACCATGAAAGGGAAAAAGCTTAGCGGAAGCAAAGGGACGGGAATCCCCGCAAAGGATCTACGGAAATTACTAGACCCTCAGGCCTATTTCTTTTTAGTTTTCAAAAATGACCTTCGCAAAGATGTTGATTTCAATTATATGTCTCCAGACTATATGAAACTTGTCGATGAATTTGTCATGTCTAGAAGAATGCTCAATGGTTACCAATACCCTGGAACTACAAGACAATTAGAAAAGTTGAAGATGGCTGTCCGTCTTGCATTGAAAGATAAAGAGGTGAAGGTAATCCCTGCAGACATCTCTACCTCTGAACTCCTCTTGATCTATCAGATAACTTTACGTGATAAAAACAAGACAATCGAGAAATTCAAGGAATTGGGAAAAATCAAACCTGAAGATTCCTTGATCGAATTGTCCTCACGGCTCGACCAAACCTCATATTGGTTAGACAAGTATGCACCAAATGCAATCAAGTTCAAAGTTCTCAATTCTCCTCCTGAAAAGGCAAGAGAAGTTTGGGATGCAAAAATGCAAGAGCTTTGGTTATCCATCTTGGATCAAATCAAAGAAGAGATGTCAAAAGATGATGTAATGGCACTCATCAGAGATACAGCAAAATCCTATGATATCCCCATCAAATCCGTTTTCCAAGCTTTTTATCTGCTACTTCTTGGAAAAACCGCAGGACCCAATGCCGCTCAGTTTCTTTTGACTTTGGGAACTGAAAAAGTTAAACAAATGATTAACCTTCTCTAAAGCGCGCGCTTTTCCCTCATTTATTCCTGAAAGAGCGCTAAATGTCCATTAATGTTGCTGGATTCTCCTTTTATTTTGCAATTTGCAAACAACATGGAAAATTTTTAATAGCCGAAAAAAAGATCGATGATTTGCAGATGGAAGTCCCATACGATAAAAAACTCCCTGATGAAGACATCCAGTTTCATTGTCAGAATCGATCTTGTTCATTTGATTTCTCCCCTGCAATCCTAGGTCTCTCAAAACGAATCTTGGCCTTGTCGGAGGGATCTGCAAGCTTAGAAAATGGGATTTTCAGATGTCCCGTATGTAATACTCTTTATGTAGCAAAGTCAGTAACCCTCATGGATGAAAAGCAAAGACCCCTAAGTTCACTTTTTTTGGAGGATCCGAAACCTCTGAAATGGGGTGTCAACGTAGCTGCATCGTGAAATATGCAATGGATTCCATATATTTTCTAATTTTTTCCTTTCTTTTGGCAGAAGAATTTAATTTGGCATAATTGAAATTGCAGTATGGTCTTTCAGGTTACCGCCGTGGTAATATCAATCATCTTCATGCTTGTTGGGCTCATCTCCTTTCTCAACTCCCTTAAATATGCACCAGGTAGTCTTGTTCGTCTCCAAAGAAGATTCTCTTTTTTGAATTTCATTGGTGGTGCCCTCTTTGGAATGGGTGCATTCTTTCTTCTGGACGGTCGGCTTTTTTCCCCTGAAATAACTTCATCCAATTCGTTTCTTAAATTTCTGAAATCTTGGGATCCCGTCTGGCTGGCAGTTGTTTTCCTTTTGGTGGGTTTTCTCTTTTTCTTCTCCAGTAAGAGGGGCTTGGAAGAGCAAATCACTTCTCCTCTTGAACAATTTTCGGAAGCTCTGACGATATATGGTTCAAAAGGGATATTCATCAGATTGCTTGAATTGGGAGCAATGGAATTCCGGTTATTTGCGAGAAAATTCAATGAAGCAACCTTGAAGGTAGCTAATGATTTGGATATCACAAAGGAATATTTTGACCAAGTAATTGATGGACTTAGTCAAGTTGCAAACAAAATTTCAACGTTCAATAAAGAGAGTGTGAACTTCCGTAATTTTCTTGATTCCTTCTCTTCATTGTTGACTGATCAGCAATTTATAATTCAAAATCTCGGAAAATTAAAAGATGATACAAAACATTGGTTTGAAACATCCGCAAATACTATTGGGGACATAAGTAACCAACTTTTGGTTCTATCGGAAGCGCTTAATCTGATGACCATCAATATTGCCATTGAGGCTGCAAATTCGGAAGCCGAGCAGTTTCAGGAAATTGCGAAAAAAAGCAGGGAGATTTTCCAAGAGTTTGAAGGTCTTACTCTTTCCCTAATTAAGGAGGTGGGTCAGCTCAAGCAATTCCTTCAAAATCATTTCTCGTCTGTTGAGGAGTTGTCGTCACATGAAACAACTTCTCAAGAGGTACAGGAAACAATCCAGAAAATCATTGACATGCTTGAAGCTCAAATGACTCGAAGACTGGATGTACGGTCGGAAATTGATAAGATTGATCAAACCTTGTTGAAGATCAATGAAACACTACCAACCCCATATTAGACCATTTTAATGCGGATAATGTAAAATAGGTTTCTACCAAAAGGCGTCCATGGATCAAGTTTCAGAAGGTTCTACAAACTTTTTCTTTTCCATTGTCAAGGAACTCGGAATTGCACTTGGTGCCGCCATCAAAAATGGACTTTTTCCCTTGGCAGTGGTGGTAGTGGTGATCTTGCTCAATTTTATATTTTATTCATGGTCTGATATGAATGGTGTCTACTTGGGTGCCGAATTTCTCCTTTTTTTCCTCCTTCTACTTTCCTCCTTCTGGAATATAGAATCAAGAAAAAACAGAATTTCTGCGTTAACTTTCTTCGTTTTATTCTTTGGAATGGATATGCTTTTTTCTTTGACAATTATCATTCAGGAAGGAATCAATGATTATCTCAATGTCTTTCTTGGATTTCTTGATGCTTTAGGGCTTATTTCCTCATTTTATTGGTTTTTAAACCAATTCTGATCGAATCCTTACTAGGTTGATGTAAGGGACAAAATTGATTCTGTTTTTGGCAACCCGGTTCATTTCCTCAAAGGTCACCCCAACTTCATCCATTGCAAGAATCTTGCAATCAGATATCTTTTCCACCTTACTCCCTTCCCGAACAAAAATGGTGTATTCATTTTTTCTTTCAGTTAAAATCTCTAGGTGTTTCTCTGCTACCATATCATAAGTAAAGGCAATCTCAATAAAAAGGCTTCTTGTTCAAGGTGTGAGTTTGGGCTGACTGACGCTTTTGTTCAGTACAACAAAGGTTGTTGTCTGCTGCACTCCGTTGATTTTACGTATTGTCTCAATGGCATTCTTCAGATGGAGATCTTTTTGCATATGCAGAACCACAAAAAGATCGATATCTCCGGTCGTTTCATAGATCGCTTCAACTCCTGAAGGAATCCTCTCAAAAATCTTGTCCTTGATGATGCCAGGTCCAACAGTTCCACCGATATTCACGCCCACTATCGCACGGATTCCTGCCATCTGCTCACTCAATGTTACCGTGAATCCTTCAATTATTCCATTTTCTACTAACTTCTTTATCCTTTTCCGCACTGCTCCTTCTGTGATCTTCAATTGCCTTGCGATTTCAGTATTCTTTTCTCGTGCATTTTTTTGAAGGATCTGGATGATTTTCTGGTCAATCGTGTCCAATTTATCGCGCATCAAATAATCCTCAATTGCGTTATTCGGACTCACCTTTTATAAATTGTTTCAAATTTGATTTGCTTATTGGTCAGTTTGTTTGACAACACTGACACCCCTGTTATCCTCATTTTTCTGTATAGGGTACCTGCCCACAATCTTAAATTTGACAAATCGGGAGATGTATTGTGGTGCTGAAACTTTCCCCAACCATGGTTCTTGTAATTGGTATCCTTGCGGTGACCTCCTCTTCATTTATTGTCCTTGAAGCAGGAGAAATTTCGAATTCCATGGGGGATCGTATCGTGCTTGCCTTTTACCGTGTTCTGTTTACGTCTTTCTTCTCTTATGTTTTCCTCTACCGATTGTTTAAACTAAATCCAGGGCGTTCCAATATGCATAAGGAAACACGTGCCTCCAATATCCCCATGTGGGCGGTTGTGCTTCTGTCAGGGGGCTCATTGGCATTTCATTTCTCCCTATGGTTCATTTCTTTGGATTACCTTCCTGTAGGGATATCTCTTGCCCTAACAAACAGTGCCCCTATTTTTGTGGTAATCCTTACCTGGTTGCTTTATCATGAACGAACAACTCCTCTTCAAGTTGGGGGCGTTCTTATGGCAATTTCGGGAGCTGCAATTCTAAGCCTTGAATCTTTCAATGATTCCACTGTTTTTTTAAATGGCTTTCTTTTTGCTTTCCTCTCAGCAATTGCTTTGGCGGTTTATCTGTCATTGGCAAAGAAAGGGGTGACTGAATATGGTCTATGGAATTATTTCGGTAAGGTAAATTTCGTTGCAGCAATGGTTCTGCTTTTTTGGATCTTGTTCATTGGGAAAAATCCAGTCTCCCTTTCCACAATTTACTATGGGTTTCTTCTTGCCTTGATTCCGGGTATTATGGGTCATGCCTCATTCCAATATGCAATGAGTCGTGTCAGAAGCGCCATTGTTAGCGTTTCCACGTTGGGTGAACCTTTGTTGGGAACACTGATCGCGTGGGTCTTCCTAGATCAAATTTTGACTGGCGCTCAAACCATAGGTGGTCTCCTTATCCTATTTGGGGTATATGTCACCTCGCGCAGGTGATTTTTCACTACATCCTGCTTCCTGTGATTTCGGCTTCTAATGTACTTTCAGTAGGGTATTCTTTATACCATAGTCAACGAGGTGGATTTTCTCCCCACTTCCCCCATGTTTGAAATCCAAAAAATAACCCGAAGACCATTAAATTTACCTACATGGGTTGTTTTGAACAGTAACTTTAGATTTTTATTGTACCTTGAGAATAGTAGCTTGCATACAATTACCGATTTATGCTAGTCATACAAAAGAGAGGTAATGAACCATGACATTGACAGGACAACCCGTAATTATTCTTAAAGAAGGTACCACAAGAACCCGTGGAAAGGACGCACTCAGAAACAATATTCAAGCTGCAAAAGTCATCGCAGAAGCTGTAAAATCCTCGCTTGGTCCAAAAGGAATGGACAAAATGCTTGTCGACAACTTCGGGGATGTAGTGATCACCAATGACGGTGCTACAATCCTGAAGGAAATCGACATTCAGCATCCCGGCGCAAAATTCGTAGTGGAATTGGCCAAGACCCAAGACCAGGAAGTCGGTGACGGTACCACAAGTGTTGTTGTCCTTGCTGGTGAGCTTCTCAAGAGGGCAGAAGATCTTCTTGACCAGAACATCCATCCTTCCGTCATCGTTGAAGGCTACAAACTAGCAAGGCAAAAATCTCTTGAACTCCTAAGGAACAATGCAATTCAAATCAAGGAGGATGACCGTGAGGCTCTAATCAATATTGCTAAGACCTCCATGTCATCCAAGATTGTCAAGGTTGAGAATGATCATCTTGCAAAGATCATCGTTGATGCAGTTTTGAAAGTGGCCACTAAGAAGGATGGTGAGAGCAAAGTTGATCTTGATGACATTGTCATTGTCAAGAAGATCGGAAACTCTCTGAGAGAGACTGAACTGGTTGATGGTCTCGTTGTTGACAAGGAATTCGTCCATCCTGACATGCCAACAGTCATTAAAAATGCAAAGGTTTTGGTCATCAACAAGGCTCTTGAAATTACCAAAACAGAGTTCGATGCCAAACTCTCAATCTCCACCCCAGAGGAAGTCCAGAAGTTCCTTGAAAGAGAAAGGGCCATGCTCAAGGAAATGGCTGACAAGATCATCAAGAGCGGTGCAAATGTTGTTTTTGCTCAAAAAGGAATTGATGACACCATCCAGCACTTCTTGGCTGATGCGAATATCTCTGCTGTCAGAAGAGTCAAGAAATCTGACATTGAAAGGATCTCTGAAATTACTGGTGCCACAATTGTGACCAACCTCGAGGACTTGGATGAATCCTATCTTGGAACCGCAAAGCTTGTTGAACAGAAGAATATTGCCGGAGATGACCTGATTTTCATCAGTGGCACTCCCAACTCAAGTGTAGTCACCATATTGATAAGGGGTGGAACTGAATTCGTTCTCGATGAATATGAACGATCCATCCATGATGCATTGTCTGTTGTCAGAAATATCATTGAAGACAAGGCTCTTGTACCAGGAGGAGGTGCCATTGAACTCATGCTTTCAAGGGCACTGAACGAATATGCGGATACCCAGCCCTCAAAGATCCAACTTGCAATCAGAGCTTTTGCCCAAGCTCTTCTTGTCATCCCCAAGACCTTGGCAGAAAATGCAGGGTTGGATCCCATCGAAATGATCGGTGAAATGAACAACTACTTTGCCGAAAACAAAACCTCATATGGTATCAACCCCTTCAGCGGAAAGGTTGAAGACATGTCTGCCCTCGGTGTCCTTGAACCCTCAAGAGTGAAGGATCAGGCCATTTCATCTGCGGCAGAAGCTGCAACCATCTTGCTGAGAATTGATGACATTGTCTCGGCAAAGGATCTGGGTGGTGGTGACAACAACGCTCCTCCAGGTGGAGGAATGGATGACGATTTCTAAAGATAAATTCTGAATAAGATCCACAATCACAAAAAGAAATCTGCTTGAAGGATAAAAATTTAATAGTGACCTATCATTTCACATTTGCAGTGATATGAAATTTCTTCCGTTGTTGAGCATTTCCTTGTGCTTCATTTTGATTTCTAGTCCATTGCAAATTTTCGGAGATGATTTACCGACTTCTGAAGATCTGTTTGGGTTTGTGGAAGCTCAACTCAACCTTGGGTACCGAATTCCTGGAACAGAAGGATCTGAACGGTTCAAGAATTATATGAAAGATTTTGTTACAAATACAAGTTCTTGGAACCTATCTTTCAAAAATTTCTCCTATATGGATGTTGAAATGTCCAATCTTCTGATTACAAAGAAAAGCATTCCCATACCCGAGTTAGGAAATAATTCCTCTAAATTTCCAAAGCTACTCATCGGTGCCCATTTTGATTCAAGAGCCAGGGCAACAAAAGATGCATTTTCTTCAGATCTTCCAGTTCCCGGAGCAAATGATGGTGCTTCTGGGGTTGCAGTAATTCTGGGTTTAATGTTGGCTTTGGATGATGAAGATGTAGATGTAGGATTTGTCCTTTTTGACGGAGAGGATCAGGGATATGATGTAGATTATGGACTTCCTGGTTGGAGTTGGATACAAGGTTCAACTGTATTTGCTGCAGCTTTATCAGAAAATCAAGTAAATGATATGGAGATGTTCCTACTCCTTGATATGATCGGTGACAAGAACCTTCAAATTAAGATGGAAAGAAACAGCAATTCAACACTCAATCAAAGAATTTGGGATCTCGCTGCAAAATTAGGGTATCAGGATACTTTTGTTGATACGCCTGGTTATTCAATTATTGACGATCATATCCCATTTTTGAGAAGAGGCATTCCTTCAGTGGATTTAATTGATTTTGATTTCCCATTCCATCATACTGTAAATGACAATTTAGGTGCTGTAAGTGGTGAATCATTATTCACCGTATTTGATTTGACACTGAACTGGATTTGGGAGTTTTTAGGGACTGATCCAAAAGTAACTCTCCCTAACCCTACTCAAGACATGAATGTAAAGACAGGCATTACCACTGCCATTATTGTTCTTTCAATCCCAATGATGGTCTTCTTTTCCATTTGGTTATACTTCTATCGAAGAAAGGTATTTTCTAAAACGAGATAGGGGAATCTTAAACTGTGCTGCTATTGCTTTCTGAGAAATTTTTCGGCTTTCTTTTGCTATTTTATAGAGAATGACTGCACAGGTGCTGGGGATATCTTCAAACCCCTCATTTTTTTTTGACCATATGGCTCGAGATGTCATATCTATGATTTTTTGGGGAAAATCCAAGACTTCTCTCACAGATACCCAATAATCCCAGATTCCTACCAAAGGTATCCTCAGTCCCAAATCTCTGGCGCTGGTATTTAATGCATATTGGTCTGGCAACAATTCGTCGATCCAAATCCTTCTTAATTTAGCTGCAAGGATATACAGTTCATACGTCGAGATGTCTGGTTTTTCCAGTGCTTTTTTCCACAAGATGCAAAATGTCGCTTTGAACCTCCAATCTGCTCTATCGATCAATTGCCGAACATCTTCCGGAAGTCCCATTCCCAATCTACTATAGAAAATGAGCACATTTTCTTTGAATTTTTCCATTTTCCTCTTTTCATCCTTATCCCTGAAGAAGCTATAATAATGATTTCGGCAAAATGCAAGGGAAAAGCTGATGTGTTTACTGAAAAGCAATACACTTAAGAGATAGGGTTTTATTAATTCCGGATTGAGGCACTCCGAGGTGTTTACTTGGCTGATATACCTAAAGTTGCAATCAATGGATTTGGAAGGATAGGGAGACTCGTTACAAGAGCTCTCCTTTATCATGACAAACGTGTTGATATTGTTGGAATTAATGATTTGGCCGATACAGAAATGATGGCACATGTTTTTGAATTTGACAGTGTCCATGGACGCTTTGAGGGATCGGTCGAAGTTCATCCTGAAACACACAACCTTGTCCTTAATGGTGATGAGTTTACTGTGTACACTGAACCAGATCCCAAAAACCTTCCTTGGAAAGAACTTGATGTGGACTATGTTGTGGAATCTACCGGCCGGTTTAGAACAAGGGAAGGAATGCAGAAACATTTGGATGCAGGTGCAAAACGAGTCATTCTCTCCGCTCCTGGCAAGGGTGTTGACATAACTGTGGTGTTGGGGGTCAACTTTGACAAATATGATCCCAAACGACACTTCCTAATTTCGAATGCATCTTGCACCACCAATTGTTTGGCACCTCTGTGTAAGGTATTGGATGACAATTACGGAATTGAACATGGAACTATGACAACCGTCCATGCTTATACCAATGATCAAAAACTATTGGACATGCAGCATAAAGATTTCAGAAGAGCTCGGGCAGCTGCAATGTCCATTGTCCCTACTACGACAGGCGCAGCTAAGGCAATCGGAGATGTGATGCCTCACCTGAAAGGAAAATTGGACGGTATGGCATTACGCGTCCCCACACCGAATGTTTCCATAGTTGATCTGACCGTTCGACTGAAAACCCCTGCCGCAAACAAAGAAGAAATTGAGGAACGAATTATCGAGGCTTCAAAAAATGAAATGAAGGGAATACTCGGTTATGAATGGAGATCCCTTGTTTCCATAGATTTCAATTCAAATCCCTTGAGCTCAATTGTCGATTTCCCAAGCATGATGTTGATTGATGGAACTCTACTTAAAATTCTTTCATGGTATGACAATGAATGGGGCTATGCTAATAGAATTGCAGATCTAATACATAAGATGTGGGAATTAGAACCTTAGCTCTTTCTTCTTTTCCAAACAACTCCAGTTACAAACAATCCCAATAATATGAAAATTGTTGGAATTGGACCTGTCTGAATGGACGTAGGAGAAGCAACATTATTTTCCACTCCTTCGACTAGAATCTCACTCCAAAATGAAGTGACGAATGCTATAAATTCATCAAGAGTTTCTTCCCCAGCAAGATAGTTATCCAATTCCGTTCCAAAAATTGTTTCTATCTGCGCCCAACGATGATCCACTGGATTCTTGTAGGATCTGTCAATGATCCTCTTTATTGCCTCTATATATTTCCAAGAATTTGAATTCCTTAGCGTTTCATCTTGATACGCCGATTCTCTTGCTGGAACATGGTAATAATCAATGGCTCCTTCGACCATTGCATGTGTTGATGACATAAATTTGGCAAATTCCATCGCAGCTTCTCGTACTTTTCCTGTAGCTCTGGATGAAATCACATAAGCATGTCCGCCTAATGGCGCTCCTTCATTTCCATTCTCATCATGAGGCAATCTCATGATTCCCAAGTTGTCGGGACCTGCATATGGACGATTGTCCACTGTTGAATTGAATTCTGGAGCGTTATTGAGGAAATTCGCCAACTCCCAAGGTCCTTGCTGGATGAATGCAACCTGTCCCGTGGTGAACATGGTGTTGATTGTTTCCCAACCTTGTTGATCCCATGGGGGTGTATAGGGTGCATCAACGATTTTCTTCAAAAATGTCAATGCTTCTCTTGATTCTGTTGAATTGATGTTTATGTTTTCAACACTGATGATATCATTTTTGAAAAACCTTGCACCATGACCGTAATAGATGGGCTGACCTCCAAAAAACATTCCTTGGAGAGTAAAGCCATATACCCGTCCTCCTTGCCCATCATCTAGATTTGCATCCCATACTGCCTTTATGTTTGATTCAAACTCCTCCCATGTGAAAGAGGTGTTTGTGGTCCAAGAAGCAGTGTCAATTCCCGCTTCCTCAACAAGACGCTTGTTATAGAATAGGGCAGGTACATCAACTAATTGTGGGAACCCCCAAATTTGTTCCTCTCCATTGCTGTCTGGATAAGTGACCAATCTCAGCGCATCGCTGATGAAATCTTGCTTGTCTGTTTCATTCATGAAATCAGTAACCGGCTGTATCAGGCCTTGAAATGCGAATTCAACTACCCAATCTCTCGCCGCTCTGAAAACTGTTGGTTCAAGTTCAACAGTGTATTGTGTCAAGTAGGTTTCTTTTGCACTGAAGAACCCCTTTGCTTGAGCATCGATGTCAATGTCTGGGTGGGTTGCCTCAAACTCTTCAATCAAGCGAAGAACTCCTGGTGCTTCACTTGAATTTTCAGTGTACCAAAATGTAACGACTGTTTTACTTTCTGTTTGGGCGGCCGTTACACTAAAAACACTAAAAGCAATTATCATAAGTTCAAAAATGAGTAAATGATTTCGTTTCATGCTTTTTTCCTCCTATTTCGGATTGTAACCACTACCAAGAAAAAGGTTGGGATGAGCCAGAACTCCAATGGACTATCTGCCTGAGTGGTGGTTTCTGATGCAGGAAACTCAGGTAAGGCTGCCCACGGTACTGTTTGTGGAATTTCCAGTTTTAGTGCAATTTCTAGACCCAGAAGGGTAATTGTGTCATTTTGGTCTCCTTTCAACAATTTTGTCATCTGTATGTCAAACTTTTCTTCGACAATCTGCCACTTTGGATCATGCGGATAGTCGATATAATTAGTGGCAGCAGAAATGAGTGCATCTGCATGTGGTGTTCCATCACTGATTTCCTTCTCGGAATATGGAATGATTCCTTTGGAAAGAAGATCGTTTTGGAAAGAAGTTTCTCGCAAAATTCCGGCTATTTCTTCAGCAATTGAAATTTTGGAATTATCGGTTGTCATAACTGTGAGGGCATCAACTCTGCCTCCTTGAGGATAGGAAAAGACGGCAAGGTTTTCTTGGTTTGCGAAAACTGCGCTCTCTGCAATATTTGCCAGCACTGTACTCTTTGCCAAGAGAACCCCTAGTTTTCCAACTTCCTTGAAAAGATTTTCAGATCCGCCGTCTTTCTGCTCTTCCCAGCTTGGAGTGACCTTCCGAAGGTTAACCAACTTATTGATCTCTCCAAAGGCTTCTTTTGTTTGCTCATCAGACAGGGCTAAATGTTCCAAGTCCACAACATTGTCCCTGAAAAGGGTTCCGTTGAAATTGTAGATCAAGGCAAGGGGACCATGAACCGCATCTTGAAACCCTAGTCCATATATCTTGTTTGTTGGATTTGTTTGATCATTGAACCGGACTGCGGCACTGGCAATCCCTTCTATTGTGGAAAAATCGGCATCTGCAAGATCCACTATTGCTGTATTCACTAGAATTATGTCTGCAACTGCTCCAAAACCGAACCCGTAAAGTTTAACGGTTCCATTAATAATTGATGCGGCAAACTTGCTGGTTGGGCTTACCTCAAAGAATGCTGAGGCTCTCTCAATTCCAGGAAAAACATCCTTGTTTGATGTATTGCTTACAGGAACAATAATGTTCTTGGTGGCAAGAAGTGGAATGTCTTTTGATAATCCAATGATGGCATCCGGTTCCTGTCCCAAAACATTCTTTCGATTTGCATCATCGACAAGTTCCGCAGAAGGTACTAATTCAACTTCATATGAAGTTTCCAATTTCTCCTTGACCAATGTTCCAATCTCTCCATCCAAACCAATCAGGACAGAAGGTTTATTTTGTGAAAAAACAGGAGAATTGGCTATTGACATGAAGAAAATGATGATTAAAAGTAAGGTGAATTTCTTTGGCATCTTAACGATTCCTCAAATCGAAACAACCCGTCTTCATGAAAAAGGAATCGGTGGGATTGCCATTTTGTTCACAAGTTTTCTCAAAAATTTAGACTATTCCTTTTGTCCAGATTATCTACTTCCGAATAGGAATGAGACATGGACTTTAAAAGAAACATCAAGAATGAACACGTGTGGCAAAGGCAACCTCTTTGAATTCAGAATTTCTTTCCAATTACAGATGGAGTTGGGACATCCGGACAAGAGATTTTTTCCAATCCTCTAACCCTATGGTTTGGGAAAAAGTTGGATATAATCCTCGATTGTTCCTTGAAAAAACAGGAATTGAAATCCCTGACTATACGTTTGCAGAGCCCATGAAAACCAACTGGATCAACAAACGCGTTGCTTACCTTTGTATGGAATATGGTATACACGAAAGTTTTCCCAACTATTCCGGTGGATTGGGCATCCTAGCAGGAGATCATATCAAGGCAGCATCTGATCTTGGCCTTCCTTTAACCGGTTTTGGTCTACTGTATCAGCATGGCTATTTTTCACAGATAATTTCTGGTAAAAATGAACAACATGTGCAATCTGTAGAATTCAGGCCTGAATCTCTCCCAATGGAAAAATTGAGCGAGGGAAACAAGACAAAAATTTTTTCGATCCCTTTTTTTGATCATGAATTATATTTTCAAGTTTGGATATTGAATGTTGGTTCCGTTAAGATTTACCTGATGGACACCAACGTTCCCAACAATAATGAAAAGGATAGAAAGGTTACAGATCAACTTTATGGTGGTGATAGCTGGCACCGACTGGAACAGGAAATTCTTTTAGGTTTTGGAGCAGTGGCTGTTGCAGAAAAAAAGAAAATGGATTTTGATGTGTTCCATCTCAATGAGGGTCATACTTCATTTGCCACAATTGCACTTTGGGATCAGGCGATTCGTTCTGGCAACCAAAAAGAAGTTGCAAAACAAAAAATAAAAGAAAAAATCGTCTTTACTACTCATACAATGGTTCCTGCCGGTCATGATGTATTCGGCAAGGATCAAATCGAGATTTCCTTGAAAAGATTTTTTGAGAAAAGCCAACTTTCATTGAATGATGTGCTCCAACAAGGAATGTACGATCTTGGGTATGGTTTAGGGTTCAATATGACTGTTCTCGGTCTAAACTTTGCACGTGTGGCGAATGGCGTCAGCAAGTTGAATGTTGAGGCCTTACATAACATGTGGGGTCCATTCCTAAAGGATCATGGTCTTTCCTTGACACCGATTACAAATGGCATCCATCCTCATACCTTCATGTCACCTCATATTTATTCTCTATTGGACAAATACTGTGAATTTTCATCTGCCACTTCAATGGTCGATCAACGACCTTGGGATGCAACGAAAATCCCTGATCAAGAATTGTGGTCTGCTCACCTCCAAGATAAGTATTCATTGATCAAATTTGTTCGAAATAGAATACGGGTTCATTTAGGTTCCAAAGTTGACCTTTCCAATTTGATTGTAAATGGTCCGTTACTTGAACCTAAAATTCTTACGATTGGTTTTGCACGTAGGTTTGCCACCTATAAACGCGCAAATCTCATCTTTTCAGATCCGGATCGACTAAAAAAATTATTGACCAATTCCGAAAGGCCTGTTCAAGTGATTTTTTCTGGGAAACCCCATCCGAAAGATGAAGAAGGCAAGAAGTTCCTTAAGGTAATATTGGATTTTGCATCAGATCCTGAATTTGAAGGTAGGGTTGCTTTCATTCCTGACTATGATATGGCTGTAGCAAGAAAATTGGTGGCTGGTGTCGATGTTTGGTTAAACACCCCCCGTGTGCCGAGAGAAGCATCTGGAACAAGTGGAATGAAAGCTGCAATCAATGGGGTGCTGAATGCATCTACTTTGGATGGATGGTGGCCAGAAGCCTATAATGGCAAAAATGGTTGGGTAATCGGCAAATATGATCCAAATCTTTCCCCAGAAGAACAGGACAAAGTTGATGTTGAATCTTTCTATAGGATATTACAGGATGAGATAATTCCGAATTATTATGAAAGAAATGAACATGGAATTCCACATCAATGGGTCAAAAAGATGAAAGAATCCATTCGATCAGTTGGCCCTAAGTTCTCTTCCCATAGAATGGTTCTTGATTATTCTAAACTTTATTTTCCATCTGATTGAATTGCAAAAATTTTGGCTTGTTCAACAATATTGAAATTTAACGTCTGTGCGTTGGAAATAAGATAGGTGAAACTATGAAACAGAAAACCAATTCGCTTGTTTTCACTTTGACTGCAATAATTGTCCTCTCTCTTGTGCCTTCAGCCTTAAATGCGGCTCAAGGGGCAAGAATTGGCATATCGCAGAATACCAATCCTTTATATCTGTCAATTGTCTGGCATCAACATCAACCAACCTATTTGGATCCTGCCACAAATATCTATGAACAACCTTGGGTATACATGCATTCAACTAATTCGTACCCATGGATGGCTGATCTCCATAAGAAATATCCTGATGTCAATGCAACAATAAACATAACTCCTTCCCTCTTGAAACAAATGGATGACTATGCAAATGAGGTTGAATTTGATCGAAGAATCCAGGTTGCTTTGATGGACGAAGCAAGCATGAGTGATGAGAACAAATCGGTTGTTTTGCAGTATTTCTTTGACATCAATCCTCAATTCGTGACTGGAAGGTATGAATATCTTCAGCAAAAGGCGGGTCAATATCCTACTATGGCAGAAAAGATTGCAGCCTTTACAGACGCAGAAATCTTGGATCTCAAAGTCATGTTCTTCCTGAGATGGATAAATGAGGAATACAGAAAGAACGATTTCCTTCTGAACACCTTCGATGCAAGAATTGATGAAGCAGATGTCACCACGGCCAAGTTTAGCCATGGTGATCTAAATACAGTATTGAGCAAAGGTCGTCAAATCCTACAGTCTGTTGTTCAACGGCATATTGAGGCTATGCAGCAGGGAAATCTAGAAATCACAACCACTCCATTCTATCACCCAATCCTTCCTCTTCTCATTGATCTAAATTCCGCTAGGGAATCCCCTGGCAATGAGAACCTTCCTCTTCCAGAGAACAACACAGGCTGGATTGAAGATGCCCGTGAACAGATAAATCGTGGAATCCAGTCGTTCACGGATCATTTTGGAGGCGTCCCCAACGGGATGTGGCCCAGTGAGGAAGCAGTTTCCAAGGACGTTATCCCTCTTATGGCAGATGCTGGAATCAAATGGTTCGTATCAGATCGCCAAATCCTTGCAAATAGTTTGGGTGTTGCCGACTTGACCCCACAGCAACTCTATCAGATGTACAAGGTTTCTTTCAATGGTTCCTCGGTGGCAGCTATTTTCAGGGATACGGCCTTGTCCGACAAGATCGGTTTCACTTATTCTGGAATGCATCCTGATGACGCAGCTCAGGATTTCATCGATGAACTTCGTGCAAGATACGATAGTTTGCAATCTGCTCCCCAAGGGTCAATCCCCTATTTGGTTACTGTTGCACTCGATGGGGAAAATGCTTGGGAACATTATACTTATGATATTGATGGTGACGGCAAGAACGAATATACTGGAAACCTCTTCCGAGAAACACTTTATCAGAAGATCGAACAAGCCCAAAATGAAGGGTGGCTAAAAACAGTTACTCCCAATCAATTTCTTCAGCAATTCTCCGTTGATTCAATGCCAGAAATCACTAATTTGGCTTCTGGTTCATGGATTTCTGGTGAACTAAATACTTGGATCGGTGAACCTGAAGAAAACATTGCTTGGGATTGGCTTATTCAAACCCGCAATGATCTTGTTGCTTTTGAACAGGCAAATCCCGGATACAATACTTCCGATGCATGGGAGGCTCTCTATGCGGCAGAAGGTTCTGATTGGTTCTGGTGGTATGGGGCAGATCAGGATTCTGCTAGGGATGAGGTTTTTGATTGGGGATATAAGACTCTTCTCCGTAGTGTCTATACGGCAATCGGATACACTAATGATGAAATTCTGGATCGGAACCCATTATTGTTCCTCAAACAAAGCCCACGTATCGCTGCGAACTTTCCCGGAAAAATGACCGATTTTTCAATTGATGGTTCTGTAGGCGCTAACGAGTGGGATCTCTCCTACCGAATCAATGATACTGTGATCGATAATGGAACCATTGACTTCCTTTACACTGGAATTGCTGATAACCTTTCCCATTTGCTATTTAGAATTGATTTGAATCAATTCTCTGTAAATGACTTTGTTGGCTTCTATTTTAATGATCCTCGCTCAAATATTGGAGATATCTATCCATTAGGAGTAGATCGATCAAATGTACAAAATGCTCTTGGTTTCCAATTGAATTTCGCAGTAGTTTATACTTTCAACAGTTCCGAACTCAGTTATTGGAAAGCCACTGAATCAGGTTGGACCAAGGCCTCCTTCGTTGGTGGTCTGGCATCCTATGGATCAGTTTTGGAAGTTGCCATCCCACTTTCATTTTTCAATTATACCGGTGGTGATTTCTTCAGTATCAGGGTAACATATACTAACTCTTCAGGAACAGTTGATGTCGCCCCTGAAGACGGCCCGCTGGTTTTCCAAGTGCCCCTGACAAGTGTGGACTTCAATGTTGTCTTTGAAATGGAAGACCCAGAAGGAGATGAATGGGGTGATTATCCTCTTAACAATGCATTTGAACCTTATCACGGGCTATTTGACATCCTTGATTTCAAGATTGGTTACGATACAGAGAACCTCATTATCAGTATGAAGTTTGGTGAAATCACCAATCCGTGGAATGCTCCTTCCGGATTTTCCCACCCCCTTATCCAAGTCTATATCGACAAGGATCGTATTTCCGGATCTGGAAATGTTGAACCCGACCAAAATGCCAATGTAAAAATCTCCCCTGACTTTGCTTGGGAAACACTTGTCCGAGCAGATGGATGGTTGAAGTATGGTCTTGATCAGGATCTAACGCAGTTTGGTGGGGTTGATGCAATTGCGGATACCTTGGAGAAAAGAATCACCATTACAGCTCCACTCTCAATGGTTGGAACACCTACAGAAGATTGGGCATATGTGGTTCTGGTGGGTTCCCAAGATTTCCAAGCCTATCGTGAACGTTTGTCCGTTGCTGGCGAATGGAAGCTTGGCGGTGGAGATGATGGACCATATGACCCCAATGTTGTAGATATGTTGGTGCCTGAAGGTGCAGATCAGGATCTTATCTTGTCCGATTATTCCGTTGCAGAACAAAGGCAGGCGGAAGTAATTGGTGTCGGTCCCAAAGTTTCTTTCGCAAAAGACGAAATTGCTCCAACAGTGCAAATCACCTCTCCAACCAATGGAACTCAAATGACATACGATTCAAACGGTCAATTAACCATAACTTTTGAATTCACTGCTTTTGACAATGTGGCTGTAGATCACTTCGACCTGTTTGCAGAAAATATTCTTTTGGCAGATGACCAACCATTAACCAACGGTTCCAATAGCTTTACTGTTACCATCGAAAAATCCGAAGTTGGAACTGGAGAAATTCAATTCTCTCTCCTTGTCTTCGATGGACCTGATGAAACCGCTTACCGCTTTGGCAAGGCTGTGGTAACTTTAATGCTCTCCGATACTGGTGGTTCTTCTTCAACCATCCCTAATGATGAACCATCCGGTGGTGGTTTCCTGTCTCTCCCCACTTGGATTTTCATTGCTAGTCTATTCTCCATTCCTGTTTTGAAACGTAAAATGACCAATGGAAATGTAAAATCCTGACCCGGAAAATAATGCTAAAAAAATGTCGACTCAGTAAGAATCAATGGCAAAATCTTCTCCAACTTTGAAGATTGATTCAATTGAAAATCCTATCGAGGGTAAAGTAAACTTCGTAAACGTATTTCATTTTCATCAGCCCATTGGTCAGTTTCATTCTGTCTTTGAGGAAGGATTTCGACTTTCATACGATCCTTTGATCTCTACCTTGGAGGAACATCCTGGTGTAAAGGCCGGAATCCATATCACAGGTCCTCTTCTAGAATGGCTCATCACCAACCGTCCTGCATTCATTGAACGATTGAAACGATTGATCAACAGAAACCAGATTGAAATGATTGGTGGGGGATATTATGAGCCAATACTTGCAGTGATCCCAAATGAAGACCGAGTTGCCCAACTTAAACTACTCTCAGATAAAATTGAAGAGATTTTTGGTGTCCGCCCAAGAGGAACATGGCTTGCTGAAAGGGCTTGGGAACCAAGCCTTGTCAATTCAATCGTAGAAGCTGGATTGGAATTCATTTTCATCGACGATTTTCATATTAAAAATGCCGGTATATTCGAACCTGACATCCATCATACCTTCAATACTGAGGATCAAGGAAAATCTGTAATCATCTTTCCGATTAATGAATCTATCCGGTATCTGGTCCCATGGAAAGAACCTGAAGAGATTTTCAACTATCTTTCTTCTCAAATCCAATTGGCTGCTGAAAAAAGCCAAAGCAATGAAGTCGATGAATCACTTCTGATTACCAATATTGATGATGCAGAAAAGTTGGGAATGTGGCCAAAAACGTTTGATAGGGTGTATGGATCTGTTGATGATCACCCCTCTTGGATACAGCAATGGTTTCATCTGACCGAGAATATTCCTTGGGTGAACAGTCTTCTGCCGTCTGAGTACGTTGACAAGTTTAGGCCACATGGCCTTGTTTACCTTCCCACCGCTTCTTATGACAAAATGGGCGTCTGGGCCCTCCCTACCCCCGCAAGAAAGGAACTTGAAGCGCTCCAAAAATTACTGAAATCGGGTGCAATCATTGAAAAACAACATCAATCCTTGAATACAGTGTTCCTTAAATTCTTGAAGGGGTCCTTCTGGAGAAACTTTTTGGTCAAATATCCTGAATCCAATGCCATGCACAAAAGGATGCTTTACTCACGAAAAAAACTTGAAAAGGCAATTCAATTGGTGGGACAGACTTCTAACCTTGATGTTGCTTATCGATATATTCTGGCCGCCCAATGCAATGATGTATATTGGCATGGACAATTCGGTGGTCTTTACTTCTACTTCCTGAGATATTGGACCTTTCGTTATCTATTGAAAGCAGACCGGATCATAGAACCATTGATCTCTGAAAATTATAGTGATGCAAAAATTATTGATTACGACTTTGATGGAACTGACGATGTGATTCTTGAAAACCGGTTCCTTTCAGTCTTCATAAATCCATCTCCCTCATTTTCGCTGGCTGAGCTGGATTTCAAACCTACTGTTTCCAATCTTATCACTACTTTAAGAAGGGTGCCAGAATCTTATCATCCTGATGGTTTGACCTATGACCTTTGGCGCAAAAATGCATTTATCGATTTCATCTTGGAGTCCATATCGCTAGAAGAATTCCTCGAGAAAAAAACCGCACAATCAATTAGACTTGCCCAATTTAACCCTTCCTCGATGGAGATACACCCTTCCTCTCTTAGTGCCCAAGCCACAGGGACTTGGGGGCTTAAATCATACTCAATCTTGGACAATAGATTGTCTGTTCATTATCATCGTATACCAAAATTTGGTGTAATTGAGATTAATTTGACTTTAGATGATGCAGTTCAAAATATCCGAATAAACTCTAATGAATCCGAGTACGAGATTTCTGACGAATTCTTTGAAATTCCCAAAGCAAAGTCCATCATTCTTTCCTGTTCCAATCCAATGGAGCCAAAAATCCATCTTGAAATCCCCGATGGCTGTTCCCGTTTGCTTGTCGAACCTATTTATCCGTTGTCTCTCGAAGAAGGGAAATTATTCAACACCTTTCAAGGTTTGACAATCTATCTTCACTTTACCAAAGAGGTCAAGAATGCTCAGATTTCAATTACTGTAACTGAAAATCAATCGTCAAGTTAGGGAACCTTTATTGTTACCCTATTCAAACGTAAATTGTTGAAGACGGCCATTTCACTAGAACCTGAAGTCTTTCTACGAAATTTTGGTCTTCAGTACCAAGAAAAATATTTGGTCGAAATTGTCCATGGTGACCTTGATGAATTCGCCATTTGTATGGTGAAGGATAATGAAGGGACTTCAGTTATAATGTGCCTGTACCGCCGAGGGAATTCTTTGTATCCGACTTTCAGATCCATTGACAAATTGAATGTTCTTTTTCCTGACCTGAATGCAGTTAGCATCTCGAAACTACCGATCGATGCAACCAACCTGCATTATCTGATCAAAACAAAAACTGGTCAGATATACCATATGAAGGAATACACTCGGACAAAGAAAGGATTTGTAGAGGCATCCGTTTCAAAAGCATTGGATGATGCCCAAATTGTCCCAAAACTTCTTTTCTCCTTCATAATTGAAATAAATGAAGAAATGCACTGTCTTGCCTCATTGTTTGAGGAAATCACCCCTATGGATAATCTTGATGCCATGACTGGCGCTCTGTTCGATAAAGTATTGGACAACGGGGATATTGATAGTATTTTGCAGCCTTATCTTTATTATCTTAGATCTGCCATCGCCACAATTAGAAAATTTCAAGAATCCATAAATGTCCCTGGATTGAAAAATAAGCTTAGACCATTTGCGATTTCTCTCCGCGATGAATTTGAGGCAAAATTGACACGTGTAAAAAAGTACCTCCAAAATTGGTATCAATTTCACTCACCCTTCATATCCAGTCTTGACAAATGGGAAGAAAACTTTACTGCATTTGAACAACAATCATCTGCACGTTTGCAAGAAGGCCAATTTCTGATTCACGGCGACATTTGGTGGCGCCAGTTTGTCTTTTCCGAAGATAAGGTAATATTGCTGGATATTGAAGATATAATGGTTGGAAACCCGGAATATGACTTGGCCAGCCTGTCCTCAGGTATTGCCAATCAAATCGCGTATTTTTTTGTTGAACGGAATGCCAATTCGGAAATTGTCTCTCAATTGTGGGATAGGAGTATGCAAACCATATTTGAAGAACTACCTTCTTTTGATTTTTCATTCTTGATTATTCGAATGATTGCAGAGCTGGATTACGCAATCTCCCATTGGAATAGTGATCCTACCCTTCCACCAAGAAAATTACAGAAACATGTAGATTTGGTCAAGGCACTATATGATTGCAACCTGCCAATTAAAAGTGTCCCTTCCCTAAAAGAAACAATAGATGAAACACGCTATTTTCTCATTGATTTTCTTGTATTGAGTATTCTTTCATTAATCACAAAGATAGGTAACTGACTATTTACTATGAACTAACGGAAAAAACTTTCATTAAAAAAGTGAATTGATCTATGATTTATCGAGCAGTTGAAACTTCATTCATTTTTTGTTGAATGGATGAACTGTGAGCTTTATTCTTATAAATCGAGAAAATTTTCTGAGAAGTAACTCTTTAGAGAGGTGATTTTTATCAAAACAAAAACGAGCCTTATGATTTTTGTTTTTACCATCCTGATTGTAGGATCCGCAGGATTTGCATCTAGTATCCCCATACAGATTAATACTGCTGGACCTGCAAATCGTTATTATATTCCGGATGCAGATTATGATGCCTTCTATCCGGATAAGGAATTAACCCAGATGATTGTTACAGCCAACAGTTCTGGTCTTCTGGTAAGCCTGACCAAAGATGTCATTAATGGCGGTACCATGCTCTTCATAGACACCGATCCTGGTGCTGGTACTGGATTTACAGATATGAGTGGTGCAGGCTGGTACAGGCAATTCAACTTTGCTGGTGGCTTTGGTGCAGAATATTGGGCTGCTGGCTGGGAACAGAACCACGGAGATCTTTGGGACTCAACTCCCAGTGTGATTGATGACAACGGAGGTACCGTTGATGAGCCTGGTTATACTTTTAACTATATTTCCACAAATCAAACAAAGCAATATTACTTTACCTACGCTTTTCTCTTTGGCGCCAATGTTCCTGCCAATGCTTCCATCGGTCTTGTAGCACTTACTGTTGGTGGAGATGGAACAAACGCACTTGATGTCATTCCTTCACAAGCGGGAATTCCTGCTGAAACTGACACTGAACTTGTCACCATTTCCCATTTCTTGAGGATCGACATAACTGATACCGCTACCGGAAATTTAGCAGGTACCCCCGTCGTCGGCTATCTGTCAAAAGAAAGAGATAACCTCGTAGGTGGACAACTTACCGCAGGTTCTGATCTAGTCATGGCCTTCAACGTCTGGATTCATGACGGTTCAGGCAATACAATCAATGATCATGCAAATACCAGTGGTATTGTAAGATTTGACTACACCATCAATCGCAGCAATGTTCTCACTGATTACTCAGCAACCGTCTACAAAGAATTTGGTTCAAGAGAAGGATTGGGAAGTGACAGCCACGTGGTTCGCATCCCGGGCACCATGTTCCAAGAAGGTGATGTTGTCAATTGGTCCGTTACCGCTTTGAAACCCGCATCAGACATCTCCTTTGGTGAAGTCCAAGGAAGCTTTACTGTTGCTCCTTTGCCTCCCTTTGACATTACCTATGTTGGTGGTATCTCACCAACTGGTGGTTTCGTTGCACCCAACCAAGATATTGTAATTGTTGCACAGAACAACCTTCAATTTGCGGATGGAACTAGCATCAATGCAGACCCTAATGCAAATATTCCTGTCTTCATGGAGATCAACTATAGCTTCAACAATTCGCAGACTTGGAA
>CAZYCQ010000018.1:0-33502 GCA_964645535.1 uncultured archaeon
CCGCAATTCTCGCAGAAGGCGACCTCTCCCTGCACCTGATCGATCTTTGTACCCACTGCCAACGGCTCCGGTGCAGGAGTGACCCCTCCTGCCATTGCCCGAGGGGGAACAAACAGGTTCACGGGTATTAGGTAATTGAAATCACTTGCCAATCGTCTATCGACCACCAATTTGAGGACAGCCGTGATCGAGAAATTGTGCCCTTTCAATGTACTTACAGGCAATTGTGGTATCTGGATCGGGGGGAACGGATTGGGCGGCTCCGCAAATTTTGCAATCACCATGCTCTGTTTGTAGCTCTTGCTCCTCCCGCGTGCACGAGCGTTGACAGACCATTCAAGCTCCAGTCTCAGTGAACGGTACTTCACATCTGGAGCTACCTCAAACATCCAAGAGACTAGATCATTGCTGAAAAGGTACACATTGCCAATCCAAAACCGACCTGCCTGGTCACGTGCCTCATTGGGAAAGACCGCTGTCAAATCATTGGGCGTATAAGGAACCATATTCAACGGAAAGAACCTGATGTCATCACTTCCCAGCCGAATGTCTTGTTTTACGGTCACTCCATGAAAGACGCGAACCTGATCTGGAATGTCTATCACCTGACTGGGAAATGGCGGCAATTGGTAACGGAGAACAACAGTCTGGTTGATTTGCTCAGTCACTGGAACTTCCTGAAAGACTTGATTATAAACCACCGATTCATGATACAATCTTGTCCCGGAATGTAAATCCCCATCAATGTCTCGGTGCGATTCTTGGACACGAACCCACGTCTCCTCCACAGATTCCAGAAACACAAGTATTTGCCGGGTGCGTCCATGGGGCTTGCCACTTAGGTGAACCGTGGCGGTCACCCAATCTCCCGGAAAATAGTATGGCTTGTCGTAACTTACCTGGACATCCACAAACAGTTCTCAGTAATTCGTTAATTATGTTTTTCGCTATGCAGTCGTACCCCCCACAAAAAATTTATTCCACCGATATTCCTATCTGATTGATGCCTCTTCCCCCTGATTTAGCCTTTTCTTCCAAAGGGGCAGAGTATGAAAGAGAATCATTGCATAATCCCATTGTCCGGTTTACCCGCAGGCAGGTGTATTCCCACATCCTCCGCCTCCGAAAACCTCCCGCAAAAATTCTCGAAATCAATGCAGGATCTGGCTTTGATGCCCTCAACCTTGCCAGAATGGGTTACTCCGTCCTTGCCACCGATTCCGCTCCCGGAATGGTTGACATGATCAAAAGTAAGACTCACCCCAACCTCAAGGGAGAACAGATGTCTTTTCTGAATTTGGATCTGGATCAGACTTTTGACATCATTCTTTCCAATTTTGGAGGGCTCAACACCACACCACATCTTGCCAAGGTTTTCAAGCAATTTCCGTATCTCCTCAATGAAGGTGGTTTTGCCATTCTGACCATTCTCAACCCCTTTTGCCTTTGGGAATTCGCAAACCTTCCATGGAGCTGGAAAACTGCGACTCGACGTCTCAACTGGTTCAAAAAGAAACCTGTGAAAGCAAACATCGATGGCCATTCTGTCAATACCTATTACTACTCCCCTTCCCAAATCAGAAATGCCATGCCTTTGTTCATGGAATATGTCGGTATTCAGGGTCTTTCCACCTTTGTCCCTCCCCCTTATATGAATCATATCCCCGCAAAGTATCCCAATTTCTACCGTTTCTTGGAAAAAATCGAAAAAAGACTTGCTTTCTACTGGCCTTTCACACACGTTGGAGATTATTTTATCATCACATTCAGGAAAATGCCTCTGGCGTCGCGCAACATGATCCTGTATTCCCGATGGCCTGGATTTGACTGAACGCCTCTTCTTGATGATATGTCTGAAGGAAGGTGATGATATATCTGAAGGAAGGCTGCTGGATGGTGGAATGGAGGAATTCACTTGCAGGTATGTTTGAGCCAAAAACCGATGTCGAATTTGACCCTGAAGATTTGAGACACCCCATCCAATCTGGCCACTACAGGATTCTTGCAGAAAAGATCCATAGACTCAACCATGGCAAGAATTAGAATCAAATATCCCTCAAGTCTCATGTACAGAAAAATGATTCGTTGTGGGGTATAGTGTTGAAAAAATGCACTGGCCGGGATTCGAACCCGGGTCCCGTCCGTGGCAGGGACGAATTCTACCACTAAACTACCAGTGCTTTAGGAACCTAAGTTCCTACATTTCGTTTTAATTTTATGTTTATAAAAATTGGGAAAGTGTTGTGGAGTTGGATGATGGAAATGTCTTTTGATTTTGATTAAGGTTTATCTCATTTTGCTATTTCAGCGTAATCTGGATTTTTAATGATTTCATGATTAAAATTTTCTTTGTAGTAGTTTCCATGCCTTGAGGGTTATGAATGCTTCGAATTCTGCATCGAGGAGTGCTCTGTGTGCTTCTTTCCTTGGCTGGTCTGGAAACAGGAAGTTCCATGCTTCCTGAGCGGTGGGTACTTTCGTTCCCAATCTTTCATGCCTTATTCCCATGATTCTTCGTGTCCATTGCATGAGGCAGGTGGTGCTGTCATGGATTTCGATGTCTCTATGGGTGAGGAAGTTGAAATCAAAGGGTTTGTTGAAGGCGGTCAGTGTGGTTCTCTCAATTTTTTCTTGCAGTTGATCCTTTATTCTGTTGAAATGTGGGGCATTGATCACTTCGGCGAAGGATAGATTGGAATTGAGGAATATCCATTGGTTCAGAGGGTCTACTGGTTTTTCAGGTAGTTCATTGCAAATTGCATGGAAGCTTGGTTTGATTTCCTGCTGTTTCAGATTGATCCATACTCCTCCTATTTCGAGTATGGCATTTTTCCTGTAACTCATTCCTGTTGTTTCAATGTCAATGATGGTGAATCGCAAAGGCAGTTTGAGCCTATCCAAATCAATGTTGGAAGGGATGTATTGACATTGGCAACGGAGCCAATGGATACAGCAATTGGGGCATATGTAACCTTTGGCAAAAGAGAGATTTTCCCCCATGGTAATGAACTATGCTAAAATGCACATATAAATTTTAAAGGAGGGTTGCAGACTTTTCCACTTCATTTCTGAGTTGGTTTGTCAGCTCGGTGAGGTTTTGAAGTGAACTTGCGATTTCCTTTGCGGCGGCAGCCACTTCTTCGGAGGAAGCTGCACTTTCTTGAGCAATTGCCGCAAGGTTCTCGACATTTTCCCTGATGCCATCGATCATTGTACTGAGGTGGGATGTGACTTGGTTGATGGTTTGCTTGACTTCATCCACTGTTTGTTGCGTCTGTTCTGCAAGCTTGAGTATATTCTGTGCAACAACTGCGAACCCTCTTCCGTAATCGCCTGCCCTTGATGCTTCAATTCCTGCATTGAGGGAGAGGATGTTGGTCTGAATTGCGATCTCGTCGATGAGGGACGTCTTTTTGAGCATGGTCTCAAGGACTTCAGCAATTTCCTGTTGTTTGCTGTGGATAGTTTCCAGCAATTGGGAGAGCTGTTCTGCCTGTGTGGACGAGGTTTGGGCCATTGCACCGCTGGTGGCGGTGATTTGTTCAGCAGAAGCAGCTACTTCCTCGATATCTGCATTGATTGAGATTGAAGTTTTTTCGATCTGATCTTGGGCAGCTTTCAGGCTTTCAAGGTAATGCTGGTTTTTCTCAGCCATGGTGTTAAGCAGGTCTGCAACGATTTTGAAGAACCCATCCTTAAGAATTTGTGGATCATCCAATCTTGCATGATAGTCGTGGTTGCTGATTTTGCTCGAAAAGGTTCTTACATTTCTTTCCCAAACCTCAAAGGTGTTGAGCAAGGCTAGGAATGTGCCGAGCCAGACGAGCACAACAGGGAGAAAGACAATAACGTAATTGATGAGGACTGTAGGTGTCAATACAGTGTCTGGATCGTTGATTCCTGTGTATTCATCGATTTTCCCATAAGTCACACTCATAAAAATCAAGTTTGCAAGATGAAATACTAGGCGTACCCTTGCATCGTTGAGTTGAAATTTCCAATAAATGAAGAGCAATAGGATCAAGGCAATAATGGTGGAGGAGACAAAATGGCCAATCCAATTCTTGAATGGTATCCCAAACGCCTCTCCTTTTGAGGAGGCGGTAATTAGTATCGCCATGTAATATGGCAGGGGAATAAGTTCCAGCAAATGATACTTTTGAAACTTGAAGTCATTGTCCATGATTACCCCAAATTTTTCTTTTCAGTTTAAAAAAATTGGGGTGTCACTTTCTCTTGAAAAGGTAGATTTTAAAATGGCATTTTTTATTCATGTAGTGGCTCCCTTAATTTCTATAGGCATTTGTGCCACCAATGATATTTGTACACTTCCCCCACTGTTGGCTCGTATTAACTCATTTTCCGGCTTTTATGAAGTGATAATTGTAACTAGCGGTGTGTCGGATGAGATGATTGGGGTGGTAGACGAATTCATGGAGAAATGCTGGCATCGGGTCATCCATATTGTTGAGAAAAAACGAAGGGGAAAATGGTATGCACTCAACATGATCTTTGGAGTATTTTCGGGAGATTATCTCATTCTTCTTCCAGCTGATGTTTGGATTAATGAAGATTCTATCCTTCAATTGGTTCATCGATTACAGGACATGCCAGACCTAGGAGTTGTATCTGGGTTTCCTCTTGCGCATCCCCGTTCTTTAGGAGCCATGGGGTTGTTGTGGCGTCTGCATGGTGCGGCTCTTCGCGTGAATGGGGATTTCAACAGCCACGCCACAGGAGAATTGCTGGCAATGAAGCGGGCCTTGGCACACCCCTTACCTCCAAAAACGATCAATGATGATGCTTTTCTTGCTAGACGAGCAATTCTAAGAGGGTGGAGAGTAGGTGTTGTCCCATCCGCAAAGGTGATCATTCGAGTTCCTAACTCGATACGTGGGTACATCTGGCAAAGAGAGAGAATCTTGCTTGGCCATCGACAACTCCGTTCGATGGGCGATAAATCGACCACATTGAAAGGAATGATCAGTGTATCTCCAAGGAAGGCCTCACGACTCATACTGTCGGAATTGCATTCAATCAAGGATCTCTTGAACCTTGCGATGCTGGTTTTTTTGGAGCTCTTCCTTATGGTCTTGATATTG
The DNA here is from genome assembly GCA_964645535.1 of uncultured archaeon. Taxonomy (GTDB): domain Archaea; phylum Asgardarchaeota; class Heimdallarchaeia; order Heimdallarchaeales; family Kariarchaeaceae; genus WAKA01. Next base: position 5,103 of record CAZYCQ010000018.1, read on the forward strand.
AGAAGAAGAACAACAGAATATTCCATTTGGAGGAGGATTGAATGAAGAGTTCTTTTGAGGTGCTTGTTCGTGCAGTATATGAAGGGTTGACATATTTTGAAGTCTTTGACTTCGTACCAACGATCAGGGAATTGCATAGATTGGTGGGAATTGCCATTTCAGAAGCTGACTTTCAAGCAAGCCTTGAGAAAATGGAAGGAGTTATTCTCAAGAACGGCTATGTTGCATTGCGGGGTTCTTCTGATCTATTGTTTCGTCGTCTACAACGGAATGGCATCTCCTCTGCAAGGATTACTGAAGGAAGGCAATGGGGGCATAAGCTTGGTCAGTTGCCGGGTGTTCGCGCGGTATTCCTGACTGGGTCTGTTGCCGCAGGAAATGGATCTGAAAGTGATGATCTAGATTTCCTCGTGGTGACAAGTCCTGGACGGCTTTGGTTGGTTCGGCTTATACTGTACTTGGCCATTCGACTTTGGAAACCCAAAGTTGACCTGTGTCTCAATTATTTGGTTTCTGCCTCTGATCAGGCAATGATGATGGATCAAAATCTCTATGTTGCCACTGAACTTGCGATGATGGTTCCCGTCTACGATGAAGGTTTCTATCGAAGATTCATGGAAGTCAATAATTGGAGATATGCATATCGCCCTAATTCTAATCCATATCCCTTTAAAAGCACTCGTCCGACATTCCGGAAGCGAATTCTCGATTTGGTACTGTCATTTCCGATTTTTGGTCTTTTGGATTGGATGGAAATGAAACGTGCCATTTCCCGACTGAAACGTCTCTCATGGAACGATGAAGTTCGTGTTGGCAGAGAGGTCTATAAGGGACATTTTTCAGGGCATCGCAAAAGCACCCTCACTCGCTTCAGAGCAAAAGTACAAAAAAGGTTTAACAAAAACGGGGAATTCACTGCCTAAACAACTCGAAGTTTTATCCTTACAATAATCATATTGTACAACAGGTTTAAGAAATGACTAAATAACGCGTCAATGTGAATGCAGAAGCAAGGTTCAGAAAACTCAAAGAGGAATTGGATTCTCTTTGGGAAGAACTGAACTCAGAAAGGGAAGTTGCTGAAAGAAATCTCAAATCTCAAATTGAAACCTTGGAAAAGGAAAAAGCAGATCTTGAGGAAAAGTATATGGAGGTTCAATCTAAGCTGACCCATATTGAAGAGCAGTTCAAGGAAGCCGTGGAGAAATTGGAGACATTCAGTAAGGAGCAGAAAAAAGATGTGGATGCGCTGAAACTATTGGATATTTACTTGGTTCTCATGGGTGATGTTTTCAACTCTTCAGTCCATGTAAGACTATTGCTGATCCTTCATGGAGAGAAAGCAAAATACACCCTGGAAGAATTGGCAAAAGCTTCTGGTAGCCGATTACTTGTGGTTAGACAGGCTATATTCGACCTAAGAAATGCCAACCTTGTGAAATACAATGACGATACCCAAGAAGTAGAATTGGTGACCCGTTTTCTTGAATAGCCGACTGCAATGGTTTAAATCCTTCTAAGTAGGAAATAACGTGTGGCAACGCTGAAATTGGGTTCACCTCAAGGTGTGGCTGTCTTTGAGGCATTGTATCTTGATGTCAGGCAGAAGGAAAACCGACTGTTGACAATTCCACAACTGCGGGCATTTCCCGATCTTACTGGATTTCCCCATCTTGAAGAATGGAAAGTGAGATTGCAATCTGCCAAAAGACTGTTGCGGTATCTAGGGAAAGAGGAGGCAACAGTACTGGATGTTGGCTGCGGTAATGGTTGGCTTTCCTCCCTTCTTGCTCGGCATGGATTTCATGTCACGGGAGTGGATATCAACCGTTATGAACTGGAACAGGCAGCAGAGGCCTATGATTTCCTAAACCTTGAGTTTATCTGCGATGATATTTTTTATCCACAGATCTTGGAAGGACGGTTCACCTACATCATTCTTTCTAGTTCACTTCAATACTTTCAAGATCTGCCAAATCTTTTCTCCTCTCTTCTTGGCTATCTTGGAGAGGAAGGTGAGATCCATGTCATCAACACCCACCTCTATTCAGAAACTGAGGCAATCAAGGCCAAACAAAGGACAAGGAAATATTATTCGGATCTTGGTTTTCCGGAAATGGCGAACCACTACTTTCATCATACATGGACTCAAATTGCAAGGCTTGGCGGCAAAAAAATGCGAGGTTTCTGGCGCCGATCCTATTTTCCGTGGGTACGGTTCAGATTTGAAGACCTCAGGAGAGCACTGAGATGAAGCACTGGATTTCTTTCCTCCGAAAACATTCTTACATTACAATGATGGGAATAGTTCTTCGGCTACTTCCCTCTCCTTTGACAGGTCATCCTTATGATATGGGCATTTGGTGGACAACTGGAAAATTGCTTAGCAAAGGCCAATCTCCTTATACCCCATATGACCACTTGGGTCAACCTGTAATCATGGGCGTTTGGATGCTCATATCCTATTTAATTGCAGCTCATTTGCCCTATTCAACAAATATGTTTTCTCTTTTCATGAAAATCCCCTTGATGCTTACGGATCTCTATCTTCCCTATTATCTGCTACATCTTTGCAAAAAGTACAATGTTCCTGTCTCGTGTTCTGAAAGGCGTTTTTATGCCTTTATCTTTCTCAACCCATTGGCAATTCTAATTACTGGTTTTTGGGGAATGCCTGACTTATTGGCATTAATCTTGGCATTGATCTCTCTTGACAGACTTCTTGAAGAGAAGTGGTTTTTGTCCTCCATGCTCCTTTCCTTGGCGATCGGAATCAAGCTTTATCCAGCCGTCCTTACCGTTTCCATGATGATTGTGTTGCAATGGAAATCTCAATCTAGGCTTCTTCCTTTTATCTATGGGGCAGTCACCACAATAGTGTTTTTGCTTATTTCATATTTGCCATTTTTCATTCTTGGATGGGATCAAGCAGAAATCACGGGGGTTTTGACATCGCAAACCAATAGGGGCTATGGAACTCTTTCCCCATTCCACATGCTAATCCTTTTTTCTTATTACAACCATTCTCTGTATCTTCAGCAGATCGTGGAATTCATCGTACGAAATGATTGGCTTGGATTCCTTTGGGCAATCAACAGTATTTTTCTTCTTTTAATCATGCAGATCATAGGCAGGAACCTTCACAATAATGTCAGCTTGGATGTTTCCTTTTTGTTTGCTCTTGATCTGATGGTGGTTTCCTATGCGTTGTGGATGGCTGTAGCTTCATGGGTTAGTGAGCAGAACACACTTCCATGGTTGATTCTCACCTTATTCTCCGGTATTTTGGATGATGATCGAAGAGTGATCTTAATTTCTTTTCTTGCAAGTGTTTTTGTCATTGGCTTTGCAGTCTACAACCTTCCTTTCTTTAGGTTTTTCTATATGACCTTCAAGCCTATTATCATTTATTCCCTCAATCTCCCGTTAGTGACACAAAGAAACTATTTCCTGTCATTATATGGTTCTGCCTATTATATAATGATGCTCATGCTGTTGGTTCTCCATATCCGCAAATTACGATTGATGGTTATCTACTGGAAAAAGGTTATTTAGCTGACGAGGATGGTAAATCACTGTGACACGCATCAAGGCGATCCTTTGGAGAATTTTCTTCCCCAGACGAAATGGAAAAAGGTTTCGCCACCAATTTTCAAAGTCATTCTTTCTTCAGTTTATCGGTCAAATCATGTTTGATGAATCTCCCGCCATTGCAAAATTCTCGAAACGTAAACGTCCCTCCAGATATCATTTTTTGCCTTGGGTATGGTATATGACCAATCTCTCCTATCTCCACCTTGATTTGCAACCCTCCATTGCTTTGAAACTGAAAGATCCATTGCTTCCACAGCAACTTCAAATCAATTTTTCCACCCATCCATTTAGCGATACCTCTCATGTGGATGAGCCATTGGCTTTATTGCATGATGGCCAATCACTTTGGTTACTTGCCAACCTTTCTCATATTTCTGTTCTGCAAACTTTTCTCGATGCCATTCCTTTGGAACATCATATCCACGCGAAACTTCTTGTGGTCACAATTGAAAAGGATACTGAAATTGTTGAACATGCGAACTTACCTCCTCTTGGAATACATCCAGATGACGATTTGGAAAAGGTTATACAAACCTTGAGCTTCAACAAAATCTACAAGAGTATCAAAGACCTTGGGAAAGGACTTAGCATAGCTGTTCGTGAAGATCCGGAGATGGAACATTTTGATCTTCTCATTAAGAATCTGGATCGGATTGTCCAATCTAGTGATATTGATACCATTTGTTCATTTCTTGTTTCATTGCTTAATCAAAACCCAATGATCCAAAATCTTCCAGAATCGACTGGTTTCACTCGTTCGAAATAAGTTGTTCTGCTACCCACTCCAGCCTTTCCCGAACAAGTGCAGGGAAACTTTCAGAAGTACCATCGGAAAGGGTGATGTCACTTCCTACAAGTATCCCGCACACTTCCAAATCATAGAAGTGACCAAGTGCATAAAGTGTAGATAATTCCATATCTACTGTGGAAACTTTGAGCATCCTGAAGTAATTCAATTCTTTTTCCGTAAGCCTGAAAGGTGCATCTGTTGAAAGGTTAATGTTTTCAATCACTATACTCCCTGCGTCCTCAAGAGCGGCCTTTGATCTAAAATACAGGGTTTTTTGTGGGATATCCACGAGTGATCCCGGCTTCAAATAATGATGGCTTGTACCTTCATCCCTTACAGACTGTGCAGGAATGAAAATCTCTCCAATTCCATAAGGTGTCTCTGGAAGAATCCCTGCTGTTCCAATTGTCAAAAACTTTTCAATCCCTCCTCTTCTATAATATTCAATAGTGGCTGCCAATGCAGGGGCGCCAATTCCAATTGAGGAGACAAGCATTACTTCCTTTGTCCTCCTGAGAATTGAAAGACGACCAAAGCTTCCATCCACTTCCTTTCCTTTGAACCTTTTCTCAATGAAAGATGCCAACCCTCTGTCGAAAACGATGACAAGTTTAGATTTGCCTTCAAGAGCTTTCTGAACTTTTTTTGGCATGATGGACTCATGAAGCACAAAGGTTTCCTCTTGATACTTGGAAGGAAGCTGAGGAAAAGACATTCAAGAAATAATTCTCTTAATCACAACAAAAGCCTTGGCTTTAAGACATTCTCAATTTTTTTGTCAAAAGATTATGTATTGAAGCCAATACTTCAAAAAAAAACAGGACAATACCCAACTTGATGACATTCGATAGCGTCCCAAAAATTCCGAAACCTTCGAATGAACCCATTCTTGGTTATATGCCGGGATCTCCTGAACTTAAAGCCCTTCGGGCTGAAATTGACCGACTCAAAAACATGACCATTGATGTTCCTTTGGTCATTGGCGGAGAAAAAATCTTCACCGAAGAAAAGGGAACGATGGTCATGCCGCACAACCATCAACATGTGCTCGGTCACTACTCAAAAGCCAGCAAAGAACATCTTCTACGAGCCATTGAAGCCGCCAAAGAGGCAAAGGAAGAATGGGAATCCTATGAATGGTATGAACGGGCGGCTGTCTTCCTCAAAGCTGCTGACCTTCTCTCTGGAAGGTGGAGGGCAACCCTTAATGCAGCAACCATGCTTGGGCAATCCAAAAACATCTTTCAGGCAGAAATTGATTCCGCTTGTGAACTGATTGACTTTTTGAGGTTCAATGCCTACTATATGCAACAGATTTATGAGGATCAGCCCTATAGTCCAAAAGGAATGTGGAACACAATGGATTATCGTCCCCTTGAGGGTTTTGTGTTCGCGGTCACCCCATTCAATTTCACTTCAATTGCGGGAAACCTTCCCACTTCCCCTGCAATGATGGGTAATACAGTTCTTTGGAAACCTGCTTCAAGTGCGGTCTATTCTGCTCACTTCATTATGGAACTCTTGGAGGAGGCTGGACTGCCGAAAGGTGTCATTAACTTTATTCCTGGACGGGGTGCGGATGTTGGTAAGGTTGTGCTTCCCCACCCTGACCTTGCAGGCATTCACTTTACTGGATCCACGGAAACGTTCCGACAAATGTGGAGGATTGTTGGTGAGAATATCGCCACTTACAAGAGTTATCCTAGGATCGTAGGTGAAACCGGAGGAAAGGACTTTATCTTTGTCCATGAATCGGCCAATCCTGTTGAAGTGGCAGTGGCTGCCCTTCGTGCATCATTCGAATACTGTGGACAAAAATGCTCTGCTTCCTCAAGGATGTATGTTCCAAAATCTCTTTGGCCAGAAATCAAACGCATCATGCTAGAACAACTCAAGGAATTCAAAATGGGTGATCCTGAAGATGTGGAAACAATGATGAATGCAGTTATTGATCAAGCTGCATATGAAAAGATCACCCAATATATTTCCTATGCCGAAGAATCTTCCGAAGCAACAATCATTACGGAAGGTACCCCTGACTCATCAGTTGGATACTTCATTCCCCCAACAATCATTGAGACAACCAATCCCAAATTCAAAACCATGGAGGAAGAGATATTCGGTCCTGTATTGACTGTTTACCCCTACGATAATGATAAATTTGATGAAACCCTTAAGTTGTGCGATCAAACTTCGATTTACGCATTGACGGGGTCGATCTTCGCTAAAGATAGGGCTGTTATAAAGAAGATGACCAAGGCGCTTAGACATGCCGCCGGTAACTTTTACATTAATGACAAACCCACTGCTGCGGTAGTTGGTCAACAACCATTCGGTGGAGGTAGAGCTTCCGGAACCAATGACAAGGCTGGCTCCTACTTGAATCTTATCCGTTGGACCTCAGTAAGGTCAATTAAGGAGACCTTTGATCCACCCAAATCATTCTGGTATCCATACATGCGTGCTGGAAAAGAGTGAAAAAACCAATCCGGATTGCGTTCTATACATCCGAAAATTATTCTTCCCCTATAAAATTAATTCACTCTCTTCACGATAAGTTAATAAAAAGATGATTTCAAGCAGAATTGCTCGTATCCTCAAATGAGGAAAGCAAAAAACATGAGGTATAATCATGAATTTCAAGAATAAAGTACTCGTTCAACTTACGTTGATCGTATTGCTTTCGAGCCTTGTGTCCTCATCTACCGTAAGGGCAACACCAACCCTACACCAAGATGATGAAATGGTCATTGTCTATGCATTGCCATATGACTTCGACGAATATTCAATTTGGACACAGGACTCCTATGCAACTGCCCAATGGACATCGGCTGTCTATGCCGGTCTCTTCAAAAGGGATGACGCTGCATTTAGGGATTGGGTTCCTGATCTGGCTGGTGGGTACCCAACCGTCTCTGCAAACGGATCTGAATTCACTGTTACCCTTAGACCTGGTATCAAATTCCCCAGCGGAAATCCAATTACTGCTGATGACGTCATTTTTTCATTCAAGGTAGCGGTCACTCCCTCAATTAACCTTGCCGGCTACTCCGTCATGTCCCAATACTTTGACAACTCCTCATTCATCAAAATTGATGACAAGACTGTCAAGTTCGTGTTCAATCAACCATATGCTTTCGCTTTGGGATTGTTGTCCTCTGCTATCATTGAGAAGGCAATTTTCCAAACTAGGTATGATTCCTGTGTTGCAGGCACTGCCGCAGATTGTGAATGGAACGCTCCTGACGGTTCTGATGCAAAGGGTGCCGGTCCTTTCATGGTTGATTCCATTGATAATACCAATGAGATCGTCACTCTTGTGAAGAACCCCAACTACTATGGTGCAGTTGATGTCCAGGCCGATAAGATCGTCTACCAGAAGATCGCTGAAAAGGCTGCTGCAATTTCCGCACTTGTTTCTGGTGACATCGACATCATGGATTCACAATATGTACCTACTGTTGATGAGTTCAGTGCTTACACCGGTATCCATGAGGAAATCGTCGGTGATCCAGCACACCAGGAAATCTCCCTTAACCACAAAAGCCAATGGTGGGGCAACGGTTCTGCCGTACCTGACGGTGATCACACTGATGATGCGATGGATGCCCTTCTTATCAGGAGAGCAATGTCCCACATCGTTGATCGAGAATTCATTGCAAATGAAATCCTTGAAGGTCTTGGACAGCCTGCTGCATCTACCATGCCTTCCGCAGCCGTTGGTTGGGATCCAAACCTCAAAGCAGATGAATACAATGTAACTTTGGCCAAACAACTTATGGAGCAGGCAGGTTTCGATTACTCCACGCTTACTGATTCAGATGGTGATGGAACATATGAAACCTTCTTCTTCGAAATAACTGTGCTTTCACCAAATACTAACCCTGCAAGGAATGAATGGGCTTCATTGTACGTCAATGAACTGCCTAAGATTGGTATTGGTGTCAAGCAGCATGTCTCCACTGGTTGGGGTGACATTATCCCCAGAACCTTTGGTGCAGATAGTCCTCCTGGTCTTTATGATGAAGGTGGTTATGATATCTTCTTTGTTGGTTATGGTTGGGGACTTGATTGGGATCCAACTGGTCTTTATGAAGAATCCAACTTTGTACCAACTGGTGGTAACTTCTACAACTATGTGAATCACACTTTGGAGGCTTTGATCGCAAACTACACCACTGAACTTGACCCCGATGCAAGGATTGAAAAGGCTCATGCAGTGCAAAAAGCCATTCATGACGATCTCCCTGTCATTCCTATCGTGTATCCTCAAAGCCATTGGGCTTGGAGCGAGAGAATCCAGGGTATTGATCCTATCCTGCTTTCAACCTCTTCACAGGAGTGGGGTGAAGTTTTCAAGGCTGATATCAAGACTTCGACTTCCGTTTCAACCGAAGTGACAACTGAGGTTTCAACAGCAGTTTCAACTGTTGTGGTCACCCAAAACAACACTGAAACTGGTGCTTCTGGCGCTCCAATCTCAATGACATTTGTTGTGCTCGGAATGATGTTCAGCGCAGTTGTCGCTATAGTGATTCGTCGCAGAAAATACTAATATCAAATCTCTAAATTAAACATCAAACAATATTAATTCAACTGAAAATTACATTCCCTAAACAAATTTTGAGAAGAAGGTACATCAATTTTCCAAAGGATTATAAGCCACATCCAAAAGGTGATTCAATGCTTTCCGTTCAAAAAATAGGCGGGTTTATCTTTGTATTTTTAATTGTCTTTACACTAGTGAGTAAGGGTCAAGAAATTGTAACTGATCCTGTGGAGAAAATCGGCGAGGAGGAACTGCTGTTTAAGTTGCCCGAATCCAGCTCTCATTTGGTTTTGAAAGGAAATGAGACTTTTTGGCAATTTACATTCTTGGTCGGACCCTCAATTGACGCGGATCCTATTGGTACCTCCTATACTCCTGACCAAATTCTAATGTATGGAACTTTTAATAATGTTACAAGAGAACTAACGTTGGAAAATGTTACTTCGCAGCTCGTTTACCCATCACAATATGACTTTGTTGTCGACGATCTAGGTCAAGTTCACACTGTTTTTGTTAGTGGGCTCTACACTTTGTATTATGCTGTTAGATTAACAAACGGCACATGGGTTGAAGAACAGGTGACAGACCCCAATAACTGGTGGGCATGGTCTCCAGATATTGATCTGGCATCTGATGGAACTCCCCGGATTACCTATGCATTAAGCTACAAATCTGGTGCCAGTGAAATTTTTCCCATGGGATTTGGCTTTGTTGGTGCTCGATCAGTTCATTTTGCTATGAAAACTGATTCTGGTTGGACATACTATGATGTGGTTGGTCAAATTGGAAATAAGATTCTTCCTGGTCGACTGATGGAAATTCAATATCCCGCATTTGTCATTCAGAATGGGAGCGTTTACTTGGCTTTCACTAATCGTAGTCCTCAAGGGGCAGATACTCAGATATATTTTGCCCATTTTCCTGAAGATCCTTCCAATTCAACAACCAATCAATCTCTGCAAGCATATGTCTATAAAAATGTATTCAGTGTGAACTCGGTTGCAGGTGTCTTTACCTATCCTGAGATATTCCCCTACAAATCCGGGGTGTTTTTGGCGGGAGGCAGTTGGGTGAGAAATGGCGCATGGTATGCATATTTAAAGGATCTGAACGTCTCACAAGATGAGGCGGATTGGCAAAGCAACCTCTTTTCACTTGATTACATTAGCCAAGAAATCAAATCAATGAGTGGTGCAATTAGGGATGGAAAAGTCTATTTGGCATGGTCACCATATGATCTCTTCGATACTACCAACAATCGTTTTACTCAAGACATTATTTTAACTGTCACAGATTTGGAACTTTCAGTCGAGAATTTCACAATCACCTTTTTGACAGATACCGTCAACATTGCCCATGAATTTCCAAACCTTGTATTGACTGAAGATTCAGTTGTCGTCATTTCAGTAGTTTACAATGGAACGAATCCTGTTCCCTATTTCGGTTATATTTCCGCGGCTGCCATCATTGTTGAAGACCCTGTTCCCGGAGGGGAGATTGCCTTTGCACTTACCTTTGCGGTCATGGTGATTTTTGTTGTGGTGCTCGGTTTTGCCATCCGAAAAGTCCCTGTCCGTGAAGAAGAAGAAGAAATCCTTCCCCATATGGTCAATCTGAGAGATTCAATTACGAGGGACTGATCTTTTGTTTTTGGACGCGCCCCAATAATTTTAAGTGTACAAATTTTATCCCAATCAAGGGATCACCATGGAAACTGTAGTCTCTGCTCAAAAGGAAGAAAAAAACTATTTTGACTTCACCGAACGAGGTCCACTTTTTGTCCTCATTGCTGCAATCCTCTTCAATGCCTTTGTGTTCGTTCAAATCGCAACCAAAGGAAATTTGGATACAATTGCCTTTCTAGGTATGACCCGGCGACTATATTTTGTTGTTGCTAGTCTGTTGCTAGTGGATCTTTATACTTTGATTTTGTATATGCAACCTTTCTTTCAAGAAAAGATTCCAAGATTTATCAAATATCTGGCGTTTATAATTGGCATATTGCAAGCATCTCTTATCCAGATTGCCAGTAGCAACTTGATTGGGATCTATCTCTCCTTGACCTTTCTTCCCTTGTTTATTTGGTATTGGCTTCACAATGGTGAAGTGACCAGTCTTTTTGGAAACAACATATTTGTGTTCACCGTCCGTAGACATATAGCAATGATTCCTATGTTCATTGCCATTTCATGGTTCTCATTTTTCCTGCTGAACCAATTGGTCGATCCAGTCAAACTCCTTCTCGGCATCAGACAAGTTCGGTTTGGAAAGGAACAGCTGGAACAGTCAATCAAAATCCAATATGGTTTGGTCGACCCAGCAACCGGTCGGGAATATACTTTTTGGGAACGATACGTGAATTATGTTATCGATTTTGCCCATGGTGATCTTGGAATAACCTACAGCGAATCTATTCCAGTAACTCAGAATATTGCCAACCGGCTCTGGACCACTCTAGGAATGCAGGTGCCCGCTCTTGTCGTTTCCTTCTTCCTTAGTGTAACAATCGGTATTCTTGCAGCATATTTCCATCAAACTCCCATTGATTCTGCTGTTTCATCATTGGCCTTGCTTGGGCTTTCAATGCCGATTTTCGTTTCCGGTATCTTGGCAATTCTCATTTTCACTGGAACTGGACTCCAATGGTTCCCATTTGGGGGTGCAAAATCATTGGATCATATATTGGCTACAAAATGCGATCCCTGTAGCAACTCTCCGCAAACTATTTGGGATACCTTATGGGCTGACGGGAATTGGACGGACATTGGTCTTTGGAGTGATTTCATTGAAGTCTCATGGGTGTATACCGCTGACTTTGTGTGGCATCTTGTCTTACCTGTTCTAACTTTGACTTTCGCAACAATGGCGACATTTTCACGATTGACTAGGGGGACAATGCTGGAGGTGCTACGAGAAGACTATATTCTTGCCGCTCGTGCCAATGGTATTTCTGAAAGGAATATTGTAATTAAGCATGCTCTTCCCAATGTCATGTTGCCGATCACTACATTTTTAGGCTTAAGCATTGGCGGTCTTCTGGCGGGAGCCCCCATCACAGAAACGGTTTTTAGCTGGCCAGGATTGGGTGTTGAGTATCTTGCTGCTGTCAATGTCTTGGATGGTCCTGTTATTGTGGGTCTGACGATGATCATTACCCTCATGATACTTTTTGCAAACATGCTTACAGATATCGCATATACGAAGCTTGATCCAAGAATTACACTGTAGGTGAATGTTATGAGTACCGCTACATCAGAACAAAAAACAGTACGCGTTAAAGAAGTGAGCCAGTCAACGAACCTTTGGTTGATTGTACTGGAGCGCCTGAGACGAAACAAAGTTGCTATGCTGGCCTTCTATTACATCATGTTGAACGTTCTCATTGCAATATTCTATCCAATTCTCATTCCTTTTGACCCTATTGAACGAGCTCCTGGCAAGGATTCAAAATTCGGTGGAGGTGTCAATGCCTTTCCCACACTCAAATATCCTGCCGGAATAAATCAACCTGGACAGGATATCTTTTCGAGACTATTGGCAGGCTCTGAAATTTCAATTTTGGTAGGTATTTTTGCAACACTGATTTCCGTCATCATTGGTGTCCTTGTAGGTCTTTTGGCAGGATATTATCAAGGTAAGGTTGAGGAAATCCTTATGAGGGTCGTAGATCTTTTCCTTGCCGTTCCGTTCTTGTTGATCGCGATTGTTCTTGTTCAGCTCATCACCTCAGGACAGGCAAAAGTGTTGCAAGGCATGCCCGTGGTCTGGGTCATTACCTTCGTCATTGGATTTTTCGGTTGGGCTGGTCTAGCCCGACTGGTTACGGCAAATGTCAAACAGGTAGCTGCTCTGGAATACGTTTCGGCAGTCAAGATTATGGGGGCAAGAGATTCCCGGATATTGTTTGTCCATATACTTCCTAACGTGTCAGCCCCTATCATTGTCATCACTGCCCTTTTTACGGCATCTGCTATTCTTTCAGAAGCAGGCCTTGCATTCCTCGGTATCGGTGACCCCGCCAATACCGTAAGCTGGGGCATCATGGTGAACAACGGAAGAACGCAGCTTGCCAAACATCCTGAACAGTCCCTATTCCCTGGCTTTGCCATATTCTTCCTAGTTCTCTGCATCAATCTTTTCGGAGATGCCTTACGAGACGCACTTGATCCTAAACTTAAAAACTAGGACAGAAATGTTCTTATCACTCACATCCCTTCTGCTATTGTGGACAACACTTCCATGCTTAAATTTTATGGGCGTGAAATTGGATTTGGTGCTCTCATTGGAATTTTGACGGTAGGTCTCACCGTCTCTTTTTCACTCATCACCTTTTACCTTGGGATAGATGTTTTCGTTCTGCTTTTTCCATTCTTGTTAGGAATACAGTTGCTATATTTTCTCCTCTATTCATTTTGGATACTTTGGTTCGGCTTTTCACCGTCCTATCAGGCAATAATGCAACGTTTCTTCAAAAAGAAACCCCATGAAACGTCTGAACAAGAACTTACTGGAAAAGGTATCCGGTATCTGATATCCGGTCTTGCAATCCTCCTTCTCTTCGACTTGTCAACCAAAATAGTTTTCAATATTGTCTAAAAAAGCATTTAAAATCAATGTCGTTATCCAAATTACTTAAGAATAGAGGTTCGATGAAAACCTATGGCTTCTGCAGAAATGCCCTCTTCCCCAAAATCGGATGAGGATATTTTTCCAGGCTCTCCAAAGGGAAGGGATGATGTTGTTCTTGAGGTTAGAAACCTAAGAAAATACTTCCCCATTCAGAGCCGGTCTGTTCTTTTTTCAAAGGTCATCGGTCAAATCAAGGCCGTAGATGGAGTTGATTTGCAAATCTTCAAAGGGGAAATTCTTGGATTGGTCGGAGAATCTGGATGTGGAAAATCCACGTTATCGAAAACCATTATTGGACTTGAAAAACCCACCACCGGACAGGTTCTTTATTTCAACCATGATTCAGATGAAGAACTGCTTATTGATGTGCATCATCCAAAATCCAAAAAGGAACTGATGGCTGTAAGACGTAACATTCAGATGGTTTTCCAAGACCCATATAATTCCCTTAATCCCCGCAGATTGGTTAAGAACACGCTGAAGGAGCCTTTGATTATCCACAAGTTGGAAAAAGGAAGGGAAGATGAAGTAGTAATTGAGATGTTGAAGAAGGTCGGACTTGAGGATTACCATGCGCTCCGGTATCCGCACGAGTTCTCTGGTGGTCAACGGCAACGAATTGGCCTTGCCAGAGCCCTGATAATGAAACCTGAATTAATCATTGCGGATGAACCGGTCTCTGCTCTTGATGTTTCCGTCCAAGCCTCAATTCTTAACTTAATGCAGGATTTACAACAAGAGTTCAATGTTTCAATGATATTCATCGCCCATGATCTCTCTGTTGTCAAACATGTCTCAAACCGGGTTGCTGTCATGTATCTCGGAAGAATTGTGGAAATCGGTCCAACCGATATGGTCTTTGACCGGCCTGCCCATCCATATACCGTCTCCTTACTATCCGCCATTCCATTTCCGGATCCTGACATCAAAAAGAAAAGGATTATCTTGGAAGGTGATGTTCCATCTCCCGTTAACTTACCAAAAGGATGTCGTTTTGCACCTAGATGTTACAAGGCACAAGACAAATGCCATGAAGAAGAACCCTTGCTTGAAGAGATAAGGCCAAATCTATGGGCTGCCTGTCATTATCCGGAAGATGAACAGGTCATTTTCTTTGATTTGGTGGAGGCTGAACAGTCATGACAGAAGAGACTCAAATCCCGAGATCCCGATTGAAATCTATATTTGGTCGTTTTCGATCTCTGTTTGCACCTATATTTGCTTATTTGAACCCTATCTTTGTTCGTTTGAAACCTATATTTATTCGCTTGAAATCCGTGCTTATATCTTTGTTGACCAGTCCCACAACAATCTGGTTTGCATCCCTCTATCTTTTCTCCCTACTCGCAATTATTATTTTCAACTTTGTGAGGACAGGATATGATATCGAATCAATTGGATCTGCACCTAATTATTATGCTTCTCTTTTCCTCCATTATGGGCTGAATGCCCGTTCTACATATGATTCTCCAATCGCAGAAGGAATTATGAGCTGGATCTTTACTCCTTTCTTGGTTGTCTTCCTTGGTTTGGCTCTGTTTTTTATCAAAGAAGCAGGATGGGCATATAACAGTCCGTATTTTGATTTCAGCCAAATCAACAAAACCTATGCTTTTTTCAGTCACAATGTTTTTGGCTACGAGGTAATATTTTTTGGTCAGAAGGGCAATGCTTTCTTCATCGGAATGGTTTGGTTACCGATAATTGCAGCGTCTGTCGTCACAATTATGTACAAACTCCATACAAAAAGGGAAACTTGGATTGTTACAAGATTTGCGATCAACTTACTTATTTCCTTCAAACTTGGAATGGAAATGGCAAAAATGACAGATCCTAACTTGCATTTCAACTGGAATGAATTCATCCCTACACTGATCGAACATCGATACACAAACAATTTTGTGGTATTTTCTGGTCATTATCATCCTTTTATGATGATGGTTCTTCTTACCTTTGTCCAAATAGTTCCTATGATTGTTCTTGGTTTAATGGAGGGTGGATACAAAAGCCTGAAAATCTATTTGCAAAAAAGGGAGATCTTCAAATCCGATGATGACAAAACCGTTCAGATTTCCACCCAATCGTTGCCTTGGATGGAAGAGTTTGGGGAGGAAATATATGAAGAGGAGTGAGAATTAATGAGTGAGCTAAAGACAGAAGAACAGACGGTATCAACAAATTCAAAGGAAGTTATTCTGGATGTACGGGACATCTATACCTATTTCAGGACAGAAAGCGGTGTAGTAAAGGCTCTTGATGGTGTTTCTTTTGACATTCGGAAAAATGAGGCTGTCGGTATAGTCGGTGAAAGTGGTTGCGGAAAGACAGTGACCTCCAGATCAATTCTGAGAATTCTACCAAAAAATGGTGAAGTTGTTTCTGGAGAGATCTATTATAAGGGAATAAACCTTCTTGATCTGACTCAAGATCAAATGCGAACCGTTCGAGGAAGGGAAATTGCCTTGCTCTTTCAAGACCCTCTTTCCTCTCTCAATCCAGTTCTTTCAATCCGTGAACAGATGGTTGATGTCATCAAACTCCATCGGAGAAAAACAGAGGAACGGGAAATCCGCAAGCCCAATGGAGAGACCGAAATTGTCAAAGTCAAACGCCGTTTAACAGATGAAGAAGCCGCTGAAATCGCCATTGAGATGATGAAGGCAGTGGGTATCCCTGAGGCTGAGAAACGGTTTGATGATTATCCCCACCAATATTCTGGCGGAATGAGACAAAGGATTCTTATCGCTCGAGCACTTGCTCTCCAACCCAATCTTCTTATTGCAGATGAGCCAACAACAGCTCTTGATGTTACTATCCAGGCGCAAGTCTTGGATATCATTCAAAGAATGAGAAAGGAATTGGGTCTCTCACTCATGCTCATCACTCACAATCTAGGTGTCGTTGCTGAAAACACTGATCGTATTCATGTTTTCTACGGTGGACGGGTGGTGGAATCTGGTCCTACCCGAGATATTTTCAAAGATCCCCATCATCCCTATACAATAGCGCTGTTGGAATCAATTCCGTCCTTCAAAAAAGGAAAAGGCAAGCTTTCAACCATTCCTGGTTCTGTTCCTCAATTAATCAACCCACCTAAAGGCTGTAGGTTCCATCCAAGATGTAAATATAAGACCGATATCTGTGAAACCCGACCAAAAATGGAAAAGATCGGTAAGGACAGGTATGTTGCCTGTTTCCATGTGGACAAGGTACTTGCAGACAGGAAAAAAGCCAACAAGTGAGTCAAAAGCCAAAATACAGATATAGCCATTGTCCCTTTCATAATTAGATGAGTTCTAAAATTCGGGTTGTAGTAGCGAAACCTGGTTTAGATGGTCATGATCGTGGTGCCAAAATTGTTGCTCGTGCCCTTCGTGATGCAGGCATGGAAGTGATTTACACAGGCCTTCACCAAACCCCCGAACAGATTGTTGAAGTTGCCTTGCAAGAGGATGCAAATGCCATTGGGCTTTCCATACTGTCTGGAGCGCATAAGGTGCTTTTCAAAAAAGTCATGGATTTACTCAAGGAGAAAAATGCCACTGATATTGTTGTGTTTGGTGGAGGCGTAATTCCAGAGAAGGATATCCCATATCTGAAAGAATTAGGGGTAAAGGAAATCTTTGGCCCTGGCGCACCTTTGGAAAAAATAGTGCAATTCGTGAAAGAGAACGTGAAGCCAGCAGGCGTTTAGGTGATTGTTATGGATGAGAAAGAGTTTTTTACCAGTTCAGGTATCAAGATTCCCCCCTTTCTACAAAAATATGATGTTAACCTTCCTGCTCCTGGTGAATATCCATTTACCAGGGGTGTCTATCCCACCATGTATCGTGGAAGAAAATGGACAATGAGACAGTATTCTGGGTTTTCAACGGCAGAAGAGACCAACCGTCGTTTCCATCTCCTTTTGGAACGCGGACAGACTGGACTTTCAGTTGCTTTTGATCTTCCCACTCAAATGGGGCTTGATTCATCAGATCCGCGTACTGAAGGGGAAGTTGGCAAAGTCGGAGTTGCTATTGATACCGTGGAGGACATGAAACTTCTTTTCCAAGGTATTGACCTTTCCAAAATATCGACGTCGATGACAATCAATGCCCCTGCCATGGTACTTTTGGCCATGTATATTGTGGTAGCTGAAGAAGATGGTGTTGATCCAACAGAAATCTCAGGTACTATCCAAAATGACATCCTGAAAGAATATATTGCACGAGGTACGTATATCTTTCCTCCCGAACCATCAATGAGGCTCATCACAAACATTTTCGAATATTGCTCAAAACATCATCCCAAATTCAATACTATCAGCATAAGTGGTTACCATATTCGCGAAGCTGGCGCAACAGCTGTTCAAGAACTTGCCTTCACTCTTGCAAATGCCAAAGCGTATGTGCGAGCCGCAGTGGATGCAGGGCTGGATGTTGATGCCTTTGCACCCCGATTAAGTTTCTTTTTCAATGCTCATAATGATTTCCTTGAAGAAATTGCAAAATTCAGGGCTGCAAGAAGAATGTGGGCAAAGATCATGAAGGAAGAATTCGGTGCGAAAAAACCAAAATCAATGATGCTTCGTTTCCATACACAAACCGCAGGAAGCACCTTAACTGCCCAACAACCTGAAAACAACATTGTCAGAGTAACTCTTCAAGCATTGGCTGCGGTGTTGGGAGGTACACAATCACTGCATACAAACAGCATGGACGAAGCTTTAGCTCTCCCAACCGATAAGGCTGCAACTATTGCACTAAGGACTCAGCAAATCATCGCCGAAGAAAGTGGAGTCCCTAACACCATTGATCCGCTTGGTGGATCATATTACATTGAATGGCTTACTGATAAGTTGGAAGAGGAAGCCACTCAACTCATTGAAGAAGTTGAAAAGATTGGTGTCCTCGAAGCGATTTCCTCTGGAATGATTCAACGTGCCATCCAGGAATCCGCTTATCGGTACCAACTTGAAATCGATTCAAAGAAACGAAAAATTGTTGGTGTCAATTCATATGTTCAAGAAGAGGACTTGGACTTTGACATCCTTGAAGTTGATGAAAAGATCCGTGATGAACAAATCAAGAGAATTGAAGCAATTAAGGCTCAAAGGGACAATGAAGCTGTGACCAACGCTTTGCACTCACTTCGGGAGGCCTGTCGTGGAACTGACAACCTTTTCCCATATGTCATTGATGCAGTGCGTGCAAGATGTACGATCGGTGAAATCTGTGGAACTATGAAAGAGGTTTTTGGCACATACCAACCTGTAGATTCAATTTAATGTCCCTTTGTCAGTTCTGTTCCTGCGGTCTCGGATTTCGATTGTTCTGGTTCATCTGTAATGACTATCGAAAGCAACCTTTCTCGTATTTTCCATTGATTGAGCAATTCAATTGTTGATGGGTAAACATTCTGATCAATAGGTTCCTGATCGATTATTGCCTGTCTGATGGCAGTTGCTGAATACTTCTCTCGTTCATAGACTCCTGTCCGTTCTGTCTTGAGCCCCGCTTCTTTGAACAGGTTGATGGTGAACGGATTATTGCTGAACATGACATCGAATGGGGGAAGAAGTCGTTTGAGGTGTGTCACCCAAAGTGCGTTATCAAAAATATCTTGGGCTGGGAGTATCCATACTCTATGCATGGGAATCTTGGCCTCAATTAAGGCATTTCTTACCATTTCCAATCTCTCTCCTGCTGTCAGTGGATTTTTCAACGTATGACTTATCTGTGCCGCTGCAATTACCACCAGAAGTTCGTCAACCCGTTGCAGGATTTCCCGTATCACTTCAATGTGACCTCGGTGAATTGGCTGAAATCGAGCAATAAACAATCCTCGCACACTCTGACATTGGATATGTGAATTTATCATTTTCTGTTCAAACGCGCAACCCTTCTAAAGTTTTAAATCAAGCAAAGTCCGATGAAAGATGAAGACTATGCCTAGGCAAGAAACCATAGGCCTCTAGCTTCAGGTGATGCGTAATTACAGCACGTACAAAACATTCACCACATAGAAGTAGTTTAGGATATAGAAGGTCTCGTGCAAGCAGTCACAAACCAAAGGTAAGAGGTTGGCCAAAATACGAAGGTGATCCCAAGATTCTGGCATTTCCTGGTTTCAAAGCAGGAATGACCCGACTGATCTATAAAGAGGATTCTCCTAAGTCACACCTCGCCAATACAGACAGAATTACTGCTGTGACTGTGATCGAAACACCTCCTGTCATTCTGATGGGTATGAGGACTTACAAACAGACACCTTATGGTCTGAAGATTCTGGCAGAAGCCAAAATTCAAAGTCCTTCAAAGCACATCAAGAGAATCAAAGTAAGATTCCCCGACGAGGAGAAGTATAAGGAACAATTGAAGAAGGTTGAGGAAACCGCTGATCAGGCTGTACAACTAAGAGCCATTATTCACACCCAACCGGATCTTACAGGCATCGGAACCAAGAAACCAAGTATCTTTGAAATCCGAGTCGGTTGCAGGAATGCTTCAGAAGGTATCGAATGGTTGAAGGAACGGATGGGCAAAGAACTTCAAATTGAAGATTTCACCAAACCTGGACAATATGTCGATGTTATCGGCATCACTAAGGGTAAAGGTTTCCAAGGTCCCGTTAAAAGACATGGTGTAACCCTTCTTCAGCATAAATCCAAGCACACCAAGAGGGGTGTGGGTTCAATAGCCCCTTGGACTCCTGCAAGGGTTCAATGGGTTTTGCCCCGCTATGGTCAATTGGGTTACTTCCGAAGAACAGAATATAACAAAAGGGTAATGTTGATTGGGACAAATCCTGATGAGATCAATCCCAAAGGTGATTTCATCAAATACGGCAAGGTCAGGAACCGATATGTTCTGCTCAAAGGTTCAGTCCCTGGACCAAAGAAACGGATGGTTATTCTCAGGGACGGTGTCCGAAGTCAGAACAAGCTTATTGCCGAGCCGCGGATCACTTTTGTATCCCAAGAGTCCCACATGCGTTAGGAGGTAGAAATTAATGGTAAGCGTACTTAATATGAAAGGAAACAAAACCAGAAAGAAAATTGAACTTCCTCCTGTATTCGAAACGGAATATAGGCCAGATGTGATCCGTAGAGCCGTTCTCAGCGAACAGACCAAACAGAAACAACCTCAGGGCAGATATCCCTTGGCTGGCAGAATCGTAGCTGCTTCCTCTCTTGGTCCTGGACGAGCTATGGCAAAAATCCCTCGGACACATGGAAGTGGGACACCTTCAGCAGGTAGAGGTGCGTTCGTCCACAGTACTGTTGGTGGAAAATTACTCTTTCCTCCAACCCCTGAAAAAATCATTGTGGAGAAAATTAATAAGAAAGAACACCGTTTAGCTCTGAAATCTGCTATCGCTGCCACAAAAGAAAGGGCATATGTCGAACAAAGAGGTCATAAGATAAACGAAAAGGTTCAGTTCCCACTCATTATCGAGGAAAAATTCACTGAGCTCTCCAAAACCGCAGAGGTGAAGGCTGTTCTTGAAAACCTAGGGTTGGGACCTGACCTTGAAAGATGCCAAGTCAAGAAAATCAGGGCTGGAAAAGGTAAACGACGTGGTCGAAAATACAGAAGAAAGGTCGGTCCCCTCATAGTGGTGACACAAGAATGTCCGCTATCCAAGGCTGCCAAAAATATTCCGGGTGTTGAAGTAATTGAACTCCGCCACATGAGGGTTGAAAAGCTTGCCCCCGGTGGTGACCCTGCTCGACTTACTGTTTGGACAGAAGAGGCAATCAAAAAGCTTGAGGAGATGGAGTGATCAAAATGGAGAACCATGAAGTAATTATCAGACCAGTTTTCTCGGAAGCTGTGTATGACCTCATCATGAAGGACAATAAGATCCTTTTCGAGGTCAACAAGAATGCGAATAAGTTCCAGATCAAAAGAGCGGTGCAGGAACTGTACAACGTCAAGGTTGTCAAGGTGAATACAATGATCACTCCTCAAGGAGTCAAAAAAGCGATTGTCAAACTCGCTAAGGAATATCCTGCCGACGACCTTGCTGCTGAGCTCAACTTGTTCTAATGAGGTGACATGAATGGGTAAGAAAATTTTAGTACAGAGACGTGGCCGTGGTGGACCAGTATTTCGGGCAGCAGGGCATAAAAGAATCGAACCAATAAAATACAGGAAAATCTCACGAGAGGAGATGACTTCTTCGTTCAGCGGAAAGGTAGTTTCGCTCCACCATGAACCTGGACGGGGTGCACCTCTTGCGAAAGTCCTGTTTGAAGACGGACAAAGTAAATATGTCCTCCCCGCTGAGGGCTTGGCAGTAGGTGACACAATCTACTATGGTGCTACTGCTGAAATCGCACCAGGCAATGTTTTGCCTTTGAAGTTCATGCCGGTGCGAACCCCTGTGTTCAACATTGAGTTACGTGCAGGTGATGGTGGTAAATTGGTCCGAACTGCTGGAGCAACGGCCTCCATTGATTCAAAGACCGATAAATGGGTATTTGTCAAACTGCCTTCTGGAAGAATCAAGAAGTTTCCTCCAGAAGCTCGGGCTACTGTTGGTGTTGTTGCAGGAGGTGGTATCACCAAAAAACCCCTCCTCAAGGCCGGTAACAAATACCACAAGAAACGTGCCAAGGGTCACAAGTATCCTCGTGTCAGGGGTACTGCGATGAACCCAGTCAAACACCCACACGGTGGTGGTGCTCACCAATCTCCTCCAAGATCGACTACCGTTTCACGGAATGCTCCTCCTGGGAGAAAAGTTGGTCTTATTGCGGCTCGTAGAACTGGTATTAAACGGGGTCGTCAGGCAAAGACAAATCAGTGATTTGAATATTTACTTAATCCGTATTTTCTTCCGAAACGAAAAATCAATTGGATTATCTTCCAGATTTATTTCTTCAAGATTTGGACATAGCTTGATTAGATTTGATGGTACTTCTGTCAATTCATTTCCGGAAAGATCAAGCTTTTTCAAACTATATAATTCTTTTTTGGAACCAATTTTCAAGGTCACCAAATTATTCTCTGAAAGATTCAATTCAACAAGGGAAAGGGGCAATTGCATCAAATCAAAAGAGAAGAGTCGATTCCCTCGTAGGTTGAGCCTTGCCACTTCCATTCCTTGGAAAAATCCATCCGGTATACTCGAAATCTCGTTATTGGACAGATCTAGAATATCCAGATCCAGTGTTTTTACAAGGTTCGATCGAATTTCATTCAGTGCATTCCTATGCAAATCAAGTATGCGAAGATTTCGAAGATGATTAAATGTGCCCTCTTCAATTTGTCTGATCCTGTTTTCCCCGAGAAAAAGCTTTTCTAGCTCTCTGTTATTCCAGAAAAGTTGTTTTGGAATACATTCCAATCGGTTACGGGAAAGATTGACTTCCTTCAGATTTGGCATTTTTGCAAAAAAGTGGTCAGGAACTGTGTTAAGGTCATTTAGCTGGAGATCAATTTTTTCAAGATAAGGTAGCCGAAGTTTTAGTGAAGAGGGAATCTCAACCAGTCTCATCTCAGAAAGATAAAGTTCCACAACTCTAATTTCCCCGTCTACCTGTCGTGTGACGATCTGGTTCCGTGAAATCCCCAAGTGCCTGATCAAACTCTGTATCTGTTCCGAATCATCCATTCCTAAGGATTCTACTCTCTCCTTCAGTTAAAAAGACCTTGTTCTGCCCCAAATTAAAAGGATAGTGCATCAATAAGGTCTTTGAGAGAGTTTCTGACTGCCACATTTTTCTCATGGATGCAAATCCTCTTCAGGTCTGCAATGTATTTATGGTGTGTGGGTTCTATCCATTCGCTCAATTTTTCAATTGCTTCAAGCTTTTGTTCTAATCCTAGACTCCCCATAATATCTTCAATCAACTCTTGGATCAAATAGTCCTGTAACCTACTTGCAATTTCCATATCCTCTCTAAAGACCTTTGATTGAACTGCTGAATTCGGTTCAGTGAACATTGTGACGCTTAGGTCATGGTAATCCATGTACTGATACTGAGCGTCTAGATGCATTGCCATAAGTCAACCTCTCCCCTCCAATAAATAAAGGACGGAAGACCATTTTCAAAGTGAACCTCATGAAATCTCCTTTCTACACAATAATTTTCAGTACAATTGTTTTTGCCTTGGCCATGGGTTCAGATCAAAGAAGCTATTAGGAAAGTTGCACCAATTAAAATTGTGGGAAACAGCCGCCTTGATAAACTTCAATCCTTTCTGTCAGGTGACGAAACGATTATCGATCTAGGAACAGTAGGGGATGAAGCATATATCATTACAAATTTTCGTCTGCTGATCTACACCAAGGATGGTTGGATGCTGGAATTTTATCCCGAAGAGATATATCTCCGACCATGGATTATTAACGGACGCAAGTACCTCCATTTGGATTATCTTAGTAGCTATGATTACTTTTTCGAAGATCTGGGTATGGAGGCGGAAAAATTAGTGCAGATTTTCCATAAGGCATTCAACTAACCAATTCCCTCTTCTTTTTTTCGTTAAATGGTAGATCTCCCTATCAATGCTTAAAAACATAAAAGCTCTGTTCGGATTTGAAAATATGTCAATTTCCCTTCCCCATGCTATCCCTCTTGATGAATTGTTGTCTCAGCTCCATACTGACAGGCGATCTGGTCTAAACCTCCAAAAAGTAAGGGAACACTACCGGAAATATGGGGAAAACGAAATAATCACAAAATCTCCCAGCATTTGGAAGATATATCTAGCCCCGCTTTTTGATGTTCTTATCACCATTTACCTGATCATGACTGGATTTTTGGTCATTCTGGCGATCTGGTATCCGCCAATTCTTGGCCAAGTTCTTTTTTGGCTTTCAATTATCGCCTTCAACATGGCAATCGCTATTTTTCAACAATTTCGTGCTCAGAAGAAACTAGATGCCTTACGTAATCTTTCACCACCCAAGGCAAAAGTCATCAGGGAAGGAGTTGTGTCTGAAATTGATGCCAAATTTCTTGTTCCGGGTGATCTTGTTATCCTTGAATTAGGCGACCGGGTTTCTGCGGATATGAGAATTCTTTCATCCGTCAACCTCACGGTTAATGAAGCATCGCTTACTGGAGAAAGCAAGGCAGTAAACAAGGTTGAAGATGGCTCTATCCGACTGCCTGAAGACACCCCAATTGCCGAAAGAAAGAATATGCTCTATATGGGAACCTTCATACAAACTGGAAATGCTAGAGCGATTGTCTGTAACACCGGCAATGACACTGAACTTGGATCCATTGCCCAAGAAATTTCTGAAATGCAATCATTGGAAATTCCCTTGCGAAGCAGGGTTAATGCCATTGCAAAAAAACTTGTGGCTGTCATGCTTGTCCTTTTTGTAGCCTCAGTTATCTTTAAATTCTATATCCGAATTACCCACCATCTTCCCATGACTCCAGAAGCCATCTCCCAAGATCTTGTTCAGAGTATTATCACAGCTATGTCAGTGATGCCAATCAACATCCCACTCCTGACAACAATAATCCTCATCACGGGTGTTGTACGTATGGCTCAGGAAAATGTAATCGTCAAGGAACTGTCCGTAATCGAAACCTTGGGGCGGACATCTGTTCTGTGTTCTGACAAGACTGGAACCATGACCACTTCAAAAATGGCTGTTTCACGGATCTGGGATACGGAAAACTATTATGCCGTCAAATTTGATGAAATTGGAACCGTTTCAATCTATCAAATCGATGAGACCATGAAACGGGATGCAACAGAGCTTGAACAGTTCCTCTTTACTCAAATGAACCAAGTACCGAGAGATTCTGCACTTGAACTTCTCCTCACTGCAACAACTCTGAATAATGACGCCAATCTGATCATTGAGGATGTCTACGGTGAAAAGGGCTTGAATCTCTGGGAAGCCGTGGGAAATGCAACAGATGCCGCATTTCTTATCCTGTCCTACAGATCCGCTTTAGATCAGGATTATATCCGAAAGAGGTATGTCAAACTTCGTGATTATCCTTTCAACTCAACCGTCAAAAGGATGACCAAACTTTTCCATGATACCCTCGAAAATGACTACATGGTATTTTCTAAAGGAGCTGCTGAAGTTCTTCTTCCCCGATGTTCCCAAATCGGCAATGAAGGACGTCGAAAGGTTAGGGAATTGGGAAATGAAGAAAAAGAGGCTATTCAGAAGGATATTGATAGCTTTGCCAACCTCGGCTACCGTGTGGTTGTAGTTGCCTATAAAGCAATTGATTCCATCCCTGAATTTGCAAATCCTGATGAAGAACGCAATTGGATGGAAAGTGATTTGACCTTTATAGGATTTGCATGCCTTTTGGATCCTCCTCGTCCTGGTGTTAAAGAAGCTGTCCGAAAGCTTGACGAAGCTGGGATTTTTCCCATCATGATTACCGGTGATTCTCCAAAAACAGCTTCGACAATTGCAGCACAGGTCGGCATCCTTGACCCTGATGAAATAGTCATTGAGGGAAAACAAATTCCGAAACTGTCCGAGGAGGACTTTTTCAAAGTTTCTGTTTTTGCTAGAGTTTCCCCGCAGGACAAGAAGATCATTGTGGATAAATATCAAAGAAGAGGTGATGTGGTTACTATGACGGGCGATGGCGTCAACGATTCCCTAGCCATCACCCGTGCAGATGCAGGTGTTGCCATGGGAATCACAGGAACTGAAGTAACCAAAGAATCTGCCGACATTATCTTGGCTGATGATTCGTATGTAAGCCTTGTCAAGGGTGTTGAGCAGGGCAGATCTCTCTTTGAAAAAATCCGGATGGTGATCTTCTTTTTCATTGCAGTAAATATTGCTGAAGGTATCGTTTACTTCTCCACTTCTTTTCTTCCTGGTTTTGTGTTGCTCAATAATGCCCAAAGAGCGTTTATTTTTTCAATAATGCATGGTATCCCTCCAGCAGTCCTGATCTTTGATTCCATGGATAAGGACATCATGAAGCTCAAACCTCGGCAACACGATGCGGTGATCAACAAACGGCTGTTCATGGCAATGCTCTCTTTCATTCTGCCCTTCTCAGCAATATTGATCGGTATCTATTTTTTCAGTTACAACGAATATATCCCCCTAACTCAAGTCAATTTGCAAGGCATCACTCCAATATTGCAAACTGATGGGTCTTCTCTTCATCCAACCTCATATTCGCAAGCTAAGGCACGAACCATGTTGATCGCTTCAATCTACTTGACAGAATCCCTTTTCATCTTCTCTATTCGGAGAATCAACCAATCATTCCTTCAATCTGTAAAGGATGCTTCTATCTTTGTTTGGTTCATGGTGGTCTTTGGCCCTCTCATCCTGCTTATTACTATGTATTTCACTCCCATTCAAATTATTGCTGCTGAGCATGGTTTCAGAGTGGATTTATTGTGGCTTGGCCCTATGGACTGGTTAATTTGCTTATCGCTTGCTGTTATCCCAATCATTGTGCTTGAATCTTTCAAATCACTTATGCGTAAACAAGAAGTTCAATTCTGACTCTGTTCCCTTGTTTCCTTTTCCCGTAGCATTGTTGATGATATTTTATTGCCTCTTTCGTCAGTGACCCATTGGATGGTGTAAATGAATAACGGCTTCAATCCGTTTTCCTTTCTCATCTGATTGATTTTTTCTGCTGCAGGATATGTCTCTTCTGATACCACGATCAGGTCTGCCTTTTCGTCATAAGGGGCAGGGCCCCAAGGATCCTTCAATTCATCAACTATGGCTCTCGCCTTAAATTGGGATAGGTATTCTTCAACTTTTGCTTTTCTGACTCGATACGGCTGTATCTTATCTCCATGGCGTTTCTTGGCAAATAGACGCCTTCCAAGTTCTTCCCCAACAACGCCTACAAAAACCTCTCTTGCCAAATGAGCTGCTGTTTTGAGAAGAAGGCGGTGTGCGGCATGTAACCTATCGAATGTCCCTCCCATCACGCATTTGCTGAATGGTTTCTCCGAATTGTCTACCTCTTGCTTCAAAAATTTTTCATAAGAATCCTGCAACATCTAGCAGTTCAATCTCGTTTATTTTAATCCGTCGTTATAAGCCCTTTGAGAATGGCCAGACCAATTGAAAGCGTTCCGATAGACCCTATATCTCCAACAGGGAGTTGCACCGATCTTCCCATGTCCAAGTCTTTTCTGGATAGGCCTGGATCGCTTCCTCCGAATACAATTGCATATTTTCTCCCCTTGATTTGTTCTGCTAGATTTTTATCCAATTTCTCTTTTCCATAGGGTGGTGGTGCAACAAGAATCACCTCTTCAGGAGAGAAAAGATCAACTACATCCTGTAAAGAATATAGAACCAGAAAATTTGCACGTTCCTTAAAGGCCAATTTTTGAGCCGCAGGCACCCCCTTCTGTGCCGCAGACCCTTGAGCCTGTGAAATAACCATAGTTTTGTATCCAAGTCCCGAGGCAATTCGAACAAATTCCGTACAACGACTTGAAGAGCTTATGTTATGCATAACCACGATCGGCCATATGTCTTCCATATCATTCTCTTAATAGGATCATTTATGAGAGATAGGGTTGGTCACATTCATAAAACATCCCTCAGTTACTTTTTCTTGTTACCTAATTTAATTCTTATATACTATGGCAATTTGATTTGATATGTAAGATCAACTACGGTTGATATCCGGAGGGTTCTCCCACCAGAGAGTTAAGCCCGGCATCGGACGACCCATGTACTGATTTCCGCGAGGGATCGGGAAAGGCGTCACGCTGTGATACGATCACGGTCATAGAGCCGGTGTGCACCCAGAAACATTCCGAACCTGGATTTGGGAGTGACCTGTCCCCGCAAAGGTGCTTTCTCCAGAGAGTTAAGCCCGGCATCGGACGACCCATGTACTGATTTCCGCGAGGGATC
>CAZYCQ010000018.1:33602-50248 GCA_964645535.1 uncultured archaeon
GGGAAAGGCGTCACGCTGTATTACGATTACGGTCATAGAGCCGGTGTGCACCCAGAAACATTCCGAACCTGGATAAGAAAGCAACTGTTGCATTATTTTTTTGCGCCTTATCAGAGCTTTCTAAAACCCGAAATTCATTGAATTAATGTATGTCAATGAACCGATTCTGGGGAATAGTATATAGTATGGTCGATCGATCTGATGTGGTACTTGAAGTTGTTGATGCCAGATTCCCTTCTATATGTCGTAGTTCAAGATTGGAAGAATATGTTCTTTCCCAAGATCATTGCAATTTGGTAATTTGCCTTAACAAAACTGACCTCATCTCACGAGATTTGCTTGATCGCTGGCTCAAATGGTTTGCCGACCAAGATTTCATCGCTACGGGAGTGTCCGCTGCAAAACGATTGGGGACATCCCGCATTCGACAGGTTCTCCTGAGGGCATCCAAACGAAAAACAGCTGTAGTTGCGGTAGTAGGTTTTCCAAATACCGGCAAAAGCTCCTTAATCAATACCCTTCGAGGAAAAGCCGCAGCAGGGGTAGCTCCAATTCCGGGCAAAACACGGGGTGAGCAAAAAATAAAGGTCAGCAATTCATTGTTTATGTTTGACACTCCCGGCATTATTCCTGCCCAGCTTCCTGAAAAGCACCGTATCCTTCTAGGACTTGATCCTATCACAAAGCTTGAAGATCCTGAACATGCGGCTATGCTTCTCTTTTCCCAAGCAGAAGAACTTAATCCTGGTGCCGTCACTAGGTATTATGGAATAGAAGCCAATGCAGATGACTTTTTGGAAAATTTGGCACGAGCAAGAAATAAGCTCCTGAAAGGGAATCGTCCTGATGAGCGGGCTGCCGCTCTTATTTTCCTCTCAGACCATGTTCGTGGCGTTCTGCCGATCTATGAAGACCCCACAAGACCATTGAGGTTAAGCCGATAGGTTGAACGTTGGACGAATTTCGGACATGCTGTTTTGGGCTGTAAATTCCCTGAGTATTGGTCTTTCAAACAAACATCAAAAAAAGTTGAACCTAAACTTGACTACAGTTTTTCTGGTATTCGATTGGTTTAAATGTGTGATTTGAAATGTGTTCCTAAGAGGCAGGCGAACAAATCGATGGTGGCACATGGACATAAGGTAAGTAACAAGGGACAAATTGTTGTTCCTGCAAAATACCGAAAACGTTTGGATATTCATCCCCAAGATAAAATGAATTTTCGCATCCGAGGACATTTTCTCATCGTTGAGAAAGCAAGGGAAACTACGAAAAACATCAACTATCTGAGGGAAAAGAAAGGAAAACTAGGTGAAGAATTTCTCAGTCCCGATGAACTTGAAGATATTATCAGGGATTTGCTTTACCAACAATTCTATAGGGGTAACAACTATGTCACTGATCGTGTTGGCAGGTCTGAATACAAAGTCCTAGGTGCCCAAGCAATTTTGGATGAAGTTGTTGAAGTATTCAAAGAAGGTTCCGAACCTTGGTTGCATGGGGACTATGTGGAAACATTGAGACATTTTGCTGAAGATCTTGACCTTGATTTCCCCACCCTCCTAGAAGAATTTGTGAAAAAAATGAAAAACTTAGAGGTCATGGGGCCTATAACCGATAAAGACGGTGCCTCAATAGTTTATGCCTTGGCAATTGGTGAAACCTTGAGTGAATTCAGGACACGCGTCGGCGATATGGTCACTGAAAATCTGATCAAAGAAGCAGAAGTTGTAAAGAGTGAGCTTGAAAATTCAGAAGACCCCAATATCAAAGTGGAGAATTATTCCGCCGAAGAGCTAGAGGATATAATCACGCAGAAACTGGCGGACAAGTATTCAATCCTCATGAATCTTCGTGTCCTTAAGGAACTTGCCAAAGTTTCGCTAAAATCAATAGGCCAACGTCAATACAAGAAAATCAGTGAAGAACTCTTTAAATCTATATTCCTCCATGAAGAACCGAAAGAACCTCCCAAAGCAACGAATTTCCAAATCCCCAGCATCCCCTCCTTCGAGCCTTATGAGTGAATTTGTTCAAATCTCGAAAAAGTCTAAATTTCGTTCAACATGAAAGATAAAGTATTTTATACTGAAAGAATATTTTGGTGTAGAGAAGGGGAAATTATGGCCTTGGCGACTGGAATGAAAAATACTCTTGAGGGAGCTAGCGAAAAATTGATCTTCGCCATGCAACAGGCTAAAAATGCACTTATTTTCCCCACTTCATCCTTGCAAGACCCTATCCCATCAACCAACGCTGCTGGACAAAAACAAATCCGTGCTGATGTGGTGGCCGAAGAGGTTTTTTTTCAACATCTTCTTGCTTTTGGGCTGAATGGAACTCTTTATTCCGAAGAATCCGGTATCCGAATTTTTGGTGATCCTGATGCAGAAGACGCCCTGATTTTGTTGCTTGATCCACTTGATGGATCCAAGAATTATCAAAAAGGAAAGAAAGTGGGATGTATCTCTCTTGCATTTGGATCGGCAACTTCTAATCCTACTTTGGCGGATCTCCATGGTGGAATCGTTCTCAATCTTTATGATGATGAAATTTACACTGCAATTCGGGGTCGAGGCGTCAGGAAAAACGGACTCCCTTATACCCACCCCCTTCCTCAAGAATCCAACAACAAAATTAACATTTATTCCTATGACAAACGGGTCAAGCGGTTTTTAAAGCTCTTCAATGGACAGTATACTTTCAAATCTCTTGGCAGTGTCGCTTGGGAATTGGTACTTGCCATCACCCGAAATATTGACATGTTTCTTGATTTGAGGGGCAAAGTCAAGGTTCATGACTTCGCAGCAAGCAAGCTCATTGCAGAAGAAGCTGGTTGCCATTTCAGGATTATAGGTGACTTTGTAGATTCACAAATCCCGATTGACAACTTTAGCAAGGGATATAGTATTGCTGCATCATGTGACGAAGAACTCATGAATTCCTTCATCTCAGACATTCTCCGTCTTTCAGGCTAACCCAAAGTTTTTCAAACCCATCTCCTCTTCAAAATCATGATCAACGTCCCTGTTTTAATAATTGTCTCACAAACTGACCTAGCAGGAATGAACATGTTGGATACATTGCTTAGATTGGATACATATTCTGAAGTTGAATTTTCAATTCCTGATTCATGGAAAGGGGACAATTATAGGCTTCTGAAGAATCAAAGGGGCACCAAGGGTATTCTGCTGATCCCTCATTCCCAAATTCATACTGACTATCTCAAAGGGCATATCTCTACAAACCTCCTGATCTTTGCATCCAAACACAGCTCTAAGGCAGGAATGAAGGCAGTTTTGGTTCATACCACAGGAAACTGGTCTGATCCTTGGCAAGACAGCGGATCGCCACGAACGCTCGCAATTGCTCCTGCCTTTGCCATCTACGAAGGCTACCATTCACTAAAAAGACATCTTGGACATTCGTCGCTTACTGATTATTGGGTGGGAATGGAATGCACACATCACGGTCCTACTGATCTTGATGTCCCTGTCCTCTATATGGAGTGCGGGGGAACAGAAACGGAATGGAAAGATACTGACGCAACTGCCGTTGTTGGGCACGCAATTGATGATGTGGCCAATACATTCATCGATCCTCCTGAAGAAACACTCAAGGCTGCAATAGGTATTGGTGGCGGTCATTACTGCCCTGCATTTGTCAAGAGGCTTGATGCACGAATGTTCTATATGGGACATGTTGCCCCAAAGCATGTCCATAATGATTTGGATGAGGAAATGATTATACAAGCCTGGAACCGGACTCAAGCAAAAGAAAGGTTTTTCCTTATTGATCGAAAGGGAACCAGGGGACCTGTTCGAAGGATGATAATTGATGTCTGTGAAAAACACGGTTTTCCATGGGCTTATACCACTGATTTTCCCACTTCAAAATAGATTGGGAACAACGTTATTGAACGAATCGTTAAAAAACAATGAACCCCTACAGCAGTATATGGCAGAGATCAAAATCTACAAGGTTTCAGGTTTTTACCGCAAAAACAAAAGGAAAATCCCCTTGACCATGGAGATTCGGGCAACCAAGGAATCCGAAGTTCTCGAAAAGGTTTATGCAGAAATTGGAAGTCGACATGGTGCAAAAAGAAATGAGATTTTCATACCGAAAGATGGAGGAATTCAGATAATTGATGATATTTCTGAGGTTAGAAATCCTGAATTCCGAGATATTGATGCAGAGGATTTCTACATCCCTTGAGATGGTGAACTAATTGAGCAGTCCGGATCCCCAACAACTTATGCAATTGCAGCAATACGGTCAACAATTGGAGAGCGAAATCAAGGCTCTCGAAGAACAGCGTCTGCAAGCAGAAACTCTCAAATCAGATCTCACAAAGACAGGTGCAACTCTTAGAGGACTTAAGGATCCCGATAATGAACAGGAAATCCTGATCCCAATTGGCAGTGGTGTCTATATCCAAGGAAAAATCACCAATTGGCAGAAAATCCTCGTGAATGTTGGTGCAGGAACAATTGTTCCGAAGTCTTTGGATGATGCAATCAAACTTGTTGAAGAACAAACCACCAACTACCAAAAACTCATTCAAGAGATAAGCTCGGAAATCCAGAAAAAGGTCAACGAAATTCAAGCAGTACAGGCCAAACTCCAAGAACTTCAAAGTGGAAACTGGGGAGTCGCTCCAGGAAACATCTGATGGAATATGCAAACCGCTTCAGTCATCACCTACGGATGTACCCACAATCAAAAGGATTCTCAATTGATTGAAGCCCAACTCCTCAAAGGAGGTTATAAACTGGTTTCTGAAGATCAGGCTGAAATCGTAGTGGTCAATACTTGCACTGTCAAAAGCCCAACAGAAAATAAGATTATGAGAAAATTACAGGATCTTCAAGGGAAGAAAAAGGTCGTAGTAACTGGATGTTTGAGCCAAGCGAATCCAGACCTGATCAAGAGTAGATTCCCAAATTACATTGTCATGGGTGTCAATGCTGCTAAATTTATTCTCCCTGCTCTTCGATCTGATAATCTTCTCCCCCTAACCCAGGAAATTCCATTCAATAAACCGTTGTTGGAAAGCACCCAATGGAACCCCTACCTGAACATCGTCCAAATCAATGAAGGATGTTTGAATTCTTGCACTTTCTGTGCAACCAAACAGGCACGAGGACGTCTTCATTCCTTTCCACGAGCCAGTATAATTGAAGCTATCCGCAGCAATCCTACGCCTGAGGTTTGGTTGACCAGTCAAGATACAGGATGTTGGGGGTTTGACATTAACGACAACCTTGCAAATCTATTGAATGATATCGATAAGATCCGCAGGAAATTCTATCTGAGGGTAGGAATGGGCAATCCAAACAATTTCATAAAAATCCTAGATGAGATTGTTGAGGCCTATCATTCCCCAAAGGTCTATAAGTTCCTCCATCTTCCCGTTCAAGCAGGAAGCAACGCAGTTCTCAGACATATGAGGAGGGGATACACCGTCGAAGAATATGAAACCATTGTGGAGGCATTCCGAAAGGAATTCCCTCAACTCACTCTTTCAACTGA
This sequence comes from uncultured archaeon, assembly GCA_964645535.1. Lineage (GTDB taxonomy): Archaea > Asgardarchaeota > Heimdallarchaeia > Heimdallarchaeales > Kariarchaeaceae > WAKA01. The sequence continues at coordinate 39,138 of CAZYCQ010000018.1, forward strand.
TGTCATCTGCGGCTATCCCACAGAAACAGAAGAAGACTTTATTGAAACCTTACGAACCATTGAAAAGACAAGACCAAACATCACTAATATCAGCAGGTTTTGGGAAAGAAAAGGAACACCTGCCGCCGACCTTCCTCAACTTCCTCATGAGATTCGTAAGGAACGGGCGCGAAGAGTGGCGGAACTGACAACTTCCATTCAATTGGCAGACAATGAAAAATGGGTTGGATGGAGTGGAGAGGTTTTGATAACTGAAAAGGGATCTAAAGGCGGCATGGTGGGCAGAAACCTTCATTATAAACCCATTGTTATCAATGCACCTGACACCCTTCTCGGGACATTTCAGACGGTAAGAATTACAAAGGCCGAGACAACCTTTTTCTATGGTGAACTCTTGCACTAATGTCATAATTCCATAAACTTGACATCCACCCCATCCACATCTATTTTTAAATCCATAAAACTTTTTACCAAATCCTGAAGGAGAGTATCCATGTTTTCCTCCTCAACCCTATCCGCGAATTCCTTAAGATTTCTTAGAACTTCCTCATCATGAAAATTGAGAAACGCAACAGCTGTGAAATCTCCACTTTTGCTTAAGGCTACCTTAACTCCCTTTTCAAGTTCTATTGGTTTTGGATTTTCTACAGAGATGGTCGGAAGGATTTTTTTTATCTCCCTACGAATGTTTTCATCAACACCTTTCTCTTGGAGAACCTCATCTTTCTCAAGAACCATGTATCCCTGTACTCGTTCTCGATTGAAAAATGGATCCGGTGTTCTTAGTGCCGTTACCAAGGCAATCAGCATTAGGAAAATTGAAATGACTGATAGGTTTGTTGCTGTAAACGGAAAAGAAATGGCCAATAGCCCTCCCAAATAATCGATTATTAAAATCAATGCCCATGATATCCCCATAAGATGCCATCTTGATGGAGAAATTTCATCAGATAATTTAAGTGTAATAAACAGGAGTATCGCATAATATCCTGCAATTTCAAAGGAGGCAACAAGTTGGGGATTCCCATGGAAGTACGAAAGTATTTGGGAGGTGGTATTCAATGTTATTGCTCCCACAATTATTATTGTTCGACCAGTCTTATCTGATAAGAACCCCAATAGCAGAAGAAATGGAATGGTAAAGAGATATGCCAATGCCCTGCTCGTTTCTTGAGTGCCGATGGAATTTTGTACCAAGACTCCATGCGCCATTCCACTTCCCATCAAAAAAAGAGCAGATGCCAATACGGAATTTCTTATTTTCGGAACCTTCTCAAAATTAAATGAGATGTGATTTCTCTCCCCTAAAAAGTCTATTCCATGTTGCTCAAATGCCGTCCATCCTTGGTTTGTCAGGTAAATGAAGACTGGAACAAATGAAAGGGTGAATGCCAAAACAATAATGGTGGTTATCCTGATGCCTTGAAATTCAACCTGCTCCACACCCAAATAAATTGAAATTGCTCCTACAGTTAAGGAAATGATGGCTGCAATTGCTGTCAGCAATCCTCTTTTCCGATAGAATGAAATCCTAGATAATGCCTTTGTGCCTTCCGTGAAAAGGAAAATTGAAGTGAAATTGAATGAAGGAATAACAAGCCACAAAAACACCCTTGTATTCAATGTTTCTTGAGCAATAAATATGGTCCCAATAAAGAGGAAACTAGATACTCCTGAGATCAAAAAAAATGAAGTTAGGGATAATTGCCTATAAAACCTGAACCCTAGCCAAATAAATGAAAACAAGATGGTTGAAAAGACAAGACTGACAAAAAATAAATCCAATGGGATTCCCACCGCAAGAAATCTAAGAATCACGCCTCCTCCGATGGAAGAATCAAAGATGAAACCAAAACAGAGCACTCCTATTAATGTCAACCCTATTCGTTGCATCTGCATTTCATTGGACATTACATAACAATCCTGAGGGTGTTTATTACTTTGTTGGGTTTCCTCCTTTGTTTTACTAAAAAACTTGAAATAATTGTTCAACGTCATTTAATCAACCATATGTCATCACCTGCATTGGGTCTCCTTAAACGAGGCATTGCTAACGTATGGATTGAACCAGTTGAAAACGATATTGCTAGTCAACTCTATCTCATCAAACAGGATCGTATGGCTGCCCACCCTGTGCGATTCTTGCTGAAACGACTTGAATCCCTCGAAAAGAAGGATGTGCCGGATCACTTCCTCAAAGAGGAAATATTCGTTGAAAAAGCCTATCTTCAATTTCTCATTCAAGATTTGAAAGGCTTTAAAAAAACTCTGAACCAACTTGAAAACCTTCCCTCCAAACCACTCTACAAAGTTTCATTCCTCGAAGGAATCCGTGCATTCCGCGAAAAACGATTCAAGGATGCAATTTTCCACTTTAAGAAGGTCATAACTAATAATCCCTCTAAACTTTATTTGGGGAAATCATGCAACAATCTTGGTCTTCTATTCCACAAACTTGATCCCCCAAGTGCAGAACATTTTTACAATAAAGCCATCGAATCCTTTCAATTTCTCAAAAACTCAGAATTGGAATTCCAAACAAAGGAAAATCTCGTATCTCTTTACAAATCAATGCAAAAACGATCCGAAGCAATCTCCATGCTCCTCGAAATCATGGAACATAATAAACAAATCCATGCTATGGATCGCCTAGCTCAAAACCATCATACACTAGGTGTTCTCCATGAAAAGGAAGGAAATTTCGAGAAGGCACTTTCCAACTATACCAAAGCTCTCGCAATTAGAGAAAATATGGACGACCAACTTGCCTCTTCTTGGACATATCTGAAACTTGCCCGTCTCTACCTCCAAATGGGAGAAATATCCAAGGCATTTGAAATGAGCCATAAAAGTCTCCTCATCCGAGAAAAACAAGGATCAAAAGAAGAAATGGCTCAATCTCTTCAAACCTTGGCTTTGGTCTATATCCAACTCGGTGACAATGAAAACGCCAAGTCATGCATGAAACAAGCTGTTGATCTCTTCTTGGAGACTGCAAATGAAGAATGGATTTCTGAAAGTACATTTCATTTGGCACAATTTCTCCTTAAGGAACAGGCTCTAGAGGAAGCAAAGAATCTTGCCCATATTCATTCTCAACTGGCAAAATCAACCGCAAATCGAAGTATTAAACAACGAAATCGACTCTTGGAAGCTATTCTTCTCAAAAATAGTGAATCTCCCAAATCCATGTTTGAAGCCTTGGAAATACTTGAAGACCTCCTGCAAGAACCTTTGGATGATATAGAACTAAAGCTTCAGGCCATGATCGAGATAATTGACCTTTATCTTCTTGAACTTAAAATCATCAATCCTGAAAAACCCCTCCGTAAAATTGAAAATCTCCTGTCTCAGATGCTCGACAGTTCCCTGACCAATCAATCTTTCACCATCTATGTCCATTTCCTTATTATCAAGGCAAGGTTGAAACGAGCTCAATTCAAAGGAGAGGAAGCCTTGAATCTACTGAAAGAAGCAGAAATCGTGTGCAATGAAAAAAGACTCAACTATCTCAAAACCATCATCGATCAGGAAATGAATGAATTGCAGACCCATCTTTCTGATATGTGGGAAACCCTACAATATTCCAATGCCGATCTTATTGAACGCATGCAAAAAACAGCCCTTAAAGAATACCTTGAAAAAGTAACTGAAATGCTCAGAATCAGCAAGGATCAATCCGATTAATTGTCAATTGTCTAACTCTGAAATTCTTTGACCAAATCTCTAAAATTCCAAACAATTACTCAGCAAACGTTTGATCTTGTGAATGGATTTTGACATAAGATGTGTATTTGGTAATATCTGACTTAGGAAAATCAAATCTAAATGCTTTGACATTCAAATCTCCTTCATTTCGGGAGATTCCTAGATCTCCGTACTTTCCTCCTGTGATTAAATCAACCTATGCAATGTAAAAAAATATTTAATTTCAGAATGTTAAAGATAGTTCAATTGCAACCCACCTCCATTGCTCTTCTCATACTTGGTACGGGGGAACTGTTTGCCTTCTCCAGAGGAATCCACCTGTACAGGAAAACCCATGTCCACGAATATCTTTACTTCTCTTTCCTTTGGCTTTTCGCCTCAGTTACCTCTTACTCCTCTGTCTTCATCCTTGAAGGCAATGAAACACTGATCCTTTTTCAGATCCGTGAGTTGTCATTCCTCTTCTTCTTCCTCTCCCTTTCCTTCCATGCGCAACGGAGGATTTTCACCAATGACCATTACATTCTCAAAGTCATGGTAAGCCTCGAATGTCTTATCGTTGCAACCTTGAGCCTTGTCGTTCTTTTCTGGAGAAAATTACCCACAATAAAGCTGTCCATTCCTCCTGAACCCGATTTCAGTATTCATTACGGCATTCAATGGGGATCACTAGTCTATTCCAATCTTTATCCCTTGTTCCGAAATCTCTTTGGATTCATTGCGTTCTTGATTACTTTTTTTGCATATTTCTTCATTTCTTCCGAAACAGAACTAAGAAATGCAAAACGGGCACTAATCCTTTGGAGAATCACCGCGGTAGGAGGAATCCTGTGGTCCTTTTTCCAGACATTTTGGTTTCTTTTTTTCCCCACTCCATCAATTCGCCTCCCCTTTGCCCTCCTTGCCATTATCCCCTTGAGTATCATCACCTTTGCTCTTCCGGAGGGTTTCATCACTTCATACTCCCAAATTTACAGAGCTGCCCTCGCTTATCGTTTCATAGATCAAGAAAAAGATGAAAAGGAATTAGAAGATCTTCGTGACTATATTGTGCAGGTTGCTCAGATCATCAAATTGACCAGAATCAAAGAATAATATGCCTCTGCAAAGCTTCCGTCCTTCCATAGTGTGTTGAAAAATATTATAATGGATCGCATTCTCTTTAATATCCATGAAGAAAATGTTCTTGCCTCTAGTTTTGGTTCTGCTTTTCCTGCCCATCACTGCTGCCCCTTCAATCCAAGATGGAACTCCTGTTGCCATAATCAATGGGAATGGTGGAATTCTTACTTCTGAAGATTTGAAACCCTTTATTGGTGTCACTCGTGTCCGATTGACCAATGCTGCCCTGATTTTCCTCGAAAATCTGGATCTCAGCACCACTGCAATCAATATCGATGACACTCAAGCTGTAATCATGTCAAACATTCACTGGATCAACTTCAGAGTAAATGACAACCTTGAGATCGAAAATGTTGGCAACGTCACTCTCAATGATCTCACATTTTCCAATGGTGAAGTGGGGGGGATAACTGCAGATTCCCTCGTAGAAATAAAAAATACTGACCAAGTTACCATTTCAAATACTTATATTGACAATATCAAACCATTCTCAGGAAAAAGCCAAACAAATCTAAGCATCTTCCTCTTCTCCTCTGTCACATCCATCACAATCCAAGACAATGCCTTTACCGATATCAACATGTCCTATGCAGATCTGAATACCAAACAAGCAATCCTCAACATTTCTGACGCAAATACTATTCTCATTAAGAACAATACTTTTTCCAATCTGTCCACAGTTGACCCTGTCACATTTGATATGAATGCAATCAAAATCACACAGAGCATAACCACATCCATTGCCGACAATTCCTTCCTGAACTGGAATGCCAAATTCGCCAACTTCTATCCAATCATCGTAGAAGCCCAACAGGCAACCATCTCCAAAAATACCATTCACAACCTCAATGCAAATGCAATCGATCCTATCACTGCAACAATTTCTGAAAAAACCACAATATCCCAAAATTCCATCAATGTCATCACTTTCAATACCGAAACCACAACACTCGTTCAGTCCGAAGCCATCAGCCTCATCGCAACAAAAGAACCAAATTCAACTGCCACCATATCCGACAACACGATACAAAATATCTCCATCTCTAAAGGACCTGGGGGCAAACAATTCACAGGAATATTTATCCTTGCAGATGCCCTTAATGCAACCCTCAGCAATAACAGTATTCAAGCAACTACTGATGGTTCTGATTCCTCATTCAACAAACGCTTACTTCAAGGGATCTCTGCATTCACTGATGCAACCATAACCATGATCAATAACTCAATCCAACTCCAATCGGATGATGCCGTCACCGCTGCTGCCATTACATCCAACTTCGCTGAAATCACAAACTCAACATTCCTCGCTAACTCAACAACAAAAGCAATCACAATTTCAATCAACTCCAGAATCACAAACTCCCTCACGAAAATAACCAATAACATAATCAATGCAATCGCTCCCGAAGCAGAAGCCATCATGATCCAAAATCAAGGAATTGTGAATATAGATCAAAACATCATAAACTCAACCAAAATTGCAACATCAATACTCACTCAAAACAATGTCTCAATAACCCTTACCAACAACAAAATAAATGCACCACAAATGGTCTACCACAATTCAAAACAGATTGATCTCAACTGCAATAACAATACATTCAACGGAGAAACAATCAATGAATGCCTTGTCGGAAACTATGTATTCATCGGCAACATCCCCCTCCAAAAAGATACCATCCCCATCCTCCTCGTCGGAACCATCCTTCTCATCGCAATACCTATCCTCATCAGAAAATACAACAACAAAAATTGAAACAGACACGAACCATATCACTAAATATAAATAAAAAAATGAGGCGAAGTAGATTGACGTAATATTGCCTCAATAGCTCAGTTGGCAGAGCAGCTGACTTGTAATCAGCAGGTCCCGGGTTCAAGTCCCGGTTGGGGCTTAAGGGGGGCTATCCAACTATTGTTCAACCCCCCTCTCCTCGAGAACCTAGCTGAATTGGGTTGTCCACTATAATTTGTACATCTCATAAACGTATATGTTATATCCCTGAAGCATCCATATAACTTGTTTGCTGCAAATTACGCAACTCAATATTCTAGTAGCGCTGATAACGGCTATTCCATTGGCAAGGACGTTCAAAGTGTATTGGGAGACGCGTATTCGAGATTTCATCCTTTTGTCTATCCTGTGGATGACTGTGGTTGGAACAGCAGTTCTTGCCTCCATGCTCAATTCCAATTGGCACATTTCCCTTTATTGGCAAATCCGTGAAATCTTGCTTGTAGCATTCTTTTTCAGCGTCTTTCATCATGCTAATCACATGTATCTTCCAAACTGCCCTACTCACCGTTCCTTTCGTATATTCATGGGTGGCTATGCTCTTACATTGATCCTTCTAGTTCTTCTTTGGCGACCATTACTGGATCTTTCATGGATATTTCCCAGGTACCCGTTTGCGGAACCCCCCTCATTTGGTTTTACTGCCTTTGGTCTGGTCTATTCCCCTGAATTCCCCCAAATCCGCAATCTCTTCGGTCTGCTTTCCTTCAGCTATTTTGTCTATGTTCATTGGCAAGTGAAGCCATTGATACAAGATTTGCGTGTCCTTCGATCGCTTCTACTTTGGCGAATTGCAGGGGTGTGTGGTCTTCTCTTTTCGTTGATCCAGACTTTCTGGTTTGTTTTTGCCATTAATCCAGATATTCGGTTTGTATTTGCGTTTCTTGCAATCATTCCCATTGCGTTGATTGCCTTATTCTATCCTGAAGGGATGCTGATAACACAAGCCCAAATTTATCGTGCACTTCGCACCTATGCCTTTGCCGAGATGAAGTCAGAGACATCTTTGACACATCTGATGGATTATCTTTCACGTGTGCGCGAAGTGATCAAGAATGACTGACTGCTTTCTAAAACAAAGTTCATAACTTTTGGCACGTTTTTTGAGATATGTTTGGAAAGAAGATGTTCAGCCGCCTGAAAAAAGGGATGGGTGGTATTCTCAAGAAACTGAAGTTAAAACGACTTGATGAAAAGTCGTTGAAGGAGCCTATCCAGGAACTTATTGAGCTGATGATCGAGAATGAGGTGGCTGTTGATGTCGCCATGGAAATTGGAGAACGGGTCAAAAGAGAGCTTATTGCCGCGGGAACGGAACAGGAACGTTTTAAGGACGTCCGCCCCCTTCTACGGGAAGCTCTTCGAGCTGCGATCAAGGAGGTCATCACACCTGAGAATGGAGGCATTGACCTACTTGAAGAAATCCGGAAAAAGAGAGAGGAAGGGGAACCATACATCATTGTAATGGAGGGAATCAACGGCACGGGCAAGACCACGACAATGGCAAAACTTGCGCACAAGCTGCAAAAGGCTGGCTTTTCAGTTGTATTTGCCGCCTCAGACACTTTCCGTGCCGGTGCAATAGACCAACTTTCAAAACACGGTGAAAATCTCGGCATCAAGACGATCAAGCATCAGCAGGGCGGTGATCCCACTGCTGTCGCCATCGATGCTTTGGATCATGCCCTTGCCAAAAACGTAGACGTGGTCATGATTGATACGGCCGGAAGGATGCAGAACAATGACAACCTGATCCGCGAACTGAAGAAGGTGATTGACAAGACAGAGGCGGATCTCCGCATTTTTGTGGGCGATTCCCTTGCAGGCAACGATGTCATCCGACAGGTTCGAGAATTTGCAGACCGTGTCGGTGTGGATGCCGTCATCATGACAAAGGCGGATTCGGACGTGAAGGGAGGGGCGGTACTGTCGGTTGCCCATACGGTCGGCAAACCCATTCTCTACCTTGGTGTGGGACAGGGATATGACGACCTACAGGAATTCGATGCGGACTTTCTTGTAGACCAGATCCTACCGAAATAGATTTCTTACTTTTTCTCTCCTTCTGTAAAGGCTTGTCTGCTTGACATTGATCAACCATTTCGAATACCCTTTTTAATTTTCCCACCTATCGTCGAAAAGTTTTTTTTTCTATGAAATTTCACAATATATGCAAAAAAAACTTCCGGGGTTTTTTGTAATACTAATTCTCTGTAATGCATTGATCGTTTATGGAGACATAAAAATTAACTTGAATGAACATTATTCTGGAGGCGTTGTCTTTTGGTGAGGGCCGCTTGTTTGTTGCTTCTTGTTCTTGTACTGCCTGTCAATGGCTATCTTGAAGTGAATGACGTTGATCAATTCACTTTAATGCCCCCAACTCGGATATCTATTAATCTAGGTAATCCCTATGCCTTCTGGATAAATATAACTGCCTATTCATTTTTAGGTGAGAGAAGTGTTTTTCCTCCAAATAGGCTTCATATCACGGATGCAACTGCTGAGGGTAAATATTTCCTTGTGGCATTCTACGCGAGAAATGTTTCCGTTCCTCCAACAATTGGAGCCGTTGTAGACCAATACTTCAAGGAATTGCCATATACCATCAATTCAAACGGTATCTCTGATCCGTCGTGGGAGGGTACATGGTGGGATGAACTGAATGACGATGGCAATTACACAGCAATCCAACCCCTGAAGGTGGATGGCAATGCATCTGTTGATCTCGGATTGAAGCCCGGACGGTTCTCTGACTCTGCACTCTTCGCAATTTACTTTGAAGGTAATTCCAGTGCTGAAATGACCGTATCCGTAGTGCAGGATCACTACAAATACTATGGCATCCGTCCGAAAGAAGTTTCTCTTTCTTCTGAAAGTATTTTTAGGGAGACGGCAGAACAGATGCTTGATGTTGGAGAAATGGTCGTCGAATTGCATAACATTTCTGCACAAGGAATTTTGACAATCCTGCTGATGTCCAATACAGACGTCAATGATCATGACAATTATTTGGATTACCTCAACGGGTATTCATTTGTTGAAAACTTTTCAACTCACCTGCCCAATACGAGCAATATTTCTACCTTTGCAAAGAGATTGGATAAAGACCATATGGAGATTGCTTCCTTGGTTCAAGTCACGATAGATGGTTTCTTGCCCCATATTTTCCTAAACACTTGGTTCATTGTGACAAAGGAGTTTGTCACGACCTATGTTCCTTATCCAGATTTAAATCCTGAAGAATCTTTGGTTCTTTTATTCTATGAAGGCACTGGAAAAGCGGAATTCGTTTTTGAAAGCTATATGGTACGGACAGGATTGCTATTTCCTGCCTCATTTGATGAACTTCCCGTCTATTCTGAAACCAGATCGGTTTCTCTTTCTCTTGCTGGTGTCTTCATGATTCCACTGCTTTTGAGAAAAAGAAGGCGGCTACGTAAATAGCTTTCCCGGCAAAACATCATGCTTATGCCTTTGATCAAACATTCCTTAAGTTCCTCTTGGATTTCCTCCCGTTGCTTGCCGGGAAAAGCCATAATGGATGACTGGCCAAGATTTAAGGTTAGAAGGACGAATCAATTTACACAATATGATTATTTGAAAGCTTATTATACGTCCCAATTCAATAAATACGCATGAGAGTTGCCATTATCGGTTCAAACCAGGGCAATGAGATTCTTAATGCTTTTGCTTATAGGGCAGGACGATTTCTCATGGATGAGGGCCATACCATAATCAATGGAGGTATGGGAGGAATCATGGAAGCAAGCGCAAAAGGCGCACACTCTTCTCCTTCATTTGAACCCCACAGACTTATAGCCATCCTTCCCTTGGAAAATCCCTCCAAAGGGAATGCCCATTCCGGTGTGAAAATCGCCACTCATCTAGGTAAAGGACGAAATTACCTTATCATACTCAATGCTGAAGCCGTGCTTGCCATAGGGGGCGGAGCAGGAACACTGAACGAAATGGCAACCGCTTGGGAACTCAATCGACCCATTGCCGCCTTTGTCGGGGGTGGTGGCTGGTCTGAAGAGCTTGCCGGCAAATCTATTGATAGCCGACGAAAGGACACAATTTATCCCGTCCACAGCATTGATGATCTCAGAGATTGGCTATTGACCCATTCTTGATAAACCTCTAAATGATGGATGGTTATCAATGACAAATGCATAAACGGACGGACTGCCGATTTATGGGACTTTGCAATCCAATAATCTGCATTTTGGGGGGAATACATTATATTCTGTTAATTTGACAAGTCCACCTGTAATTTGACTCATTTACTCGTCGTATCTACTTAACCTCCTGCTGTTGGTCAATAACCATATTTTGACAATTCGTCTGTTTGAATGTAATGTTTCTGAAAATCTCATGCATCTTACTGACTTCTCATCTCAACTGATTTAACTTATGTTGTTCGGAAACGAACATGGCTTGGGATGCCAGTTTCAAGAATTTTCTCAAAACCTTTCTCAATACG
>CAZYCQ010000019.1:0-50217 GCA_964645535.1 uncultured archaeon
GAAGGAGAAACTGGTGGTCATTGTGGAGAAATACGAGAAGGTGGTGCAGCATCTCCGTGAGGCTGGTTATGATGAGGCGGATTTGGAGGAGCGTTTGGTTGCATCCTTCCGTGATGCGGTCACCAACATGGAAATTGAAGAAGAAACTCCTGAAACTCCTCGGCATGCCCGTCGACGTCGTTGAACTGTTTTTTGCTGATAAAATAATCTTGCAAAATTAGGAATTTCTGTCCATTCTTGCACAAAATGTTTTGAATGCATGCTTGTTTTCCATCATATGGCAGAGTTCAATGTCTTCAGGTCGATAGGGTTCACCCTTCTGGTTTTGGTGACCCTTTACTTCACCTTTCAGGCATTATATCAACTATATCGGCAACTCAAGCGAGGAAAACCCGCTCCTGAACGCTGGGGTGATTTCGGCGAACGCATTCGATCCGTGCTGGTCTATGTGTTCGGTCAGAGGCGATTGCTTCGTCATCCGGCAGGTTTGGGTCACTTTGTGATATTTTATGCCTTCATCTCCATCAATATTGTTGCGGCGGAGGTGTTTATCCGAGCCTATTTTCCAGAATTTTCTCTCAGTTTCCTCGGTGTTGGCTATGATTTCATTCTCTGGCTTGAGGACTGGCTGATCTTCTTTCTCATGATTGCACTTGCCTTGGGTCTGGCAAGGAGATACACGAACTCGGTTCGGATGGAAGGGAGCAAGGGTCTTCGAAGGGACGCCATCATCATCATCTATGCAGTTGCCATCCATGCGACCTTTTCCGTCCTGCTTGAGGCTGCTGAGCTTGCAAGAGGCGTCCATCCATGGATCACGGATCGTGGTCATTCGTTGGAGAGCTCTGCCATGGGACCCACTATCGCCTTGACAATTGGCCGATGGTTTGTCTCCCAAGGCTTCAACCTGAATGTTTTGGAAAATCTTCTTTGGTGGGGTCATTCCCTTTCGGTCTTTCTCTTTTTGATTTACATTTTCGGGACACAGATTCGTGTACCTCGATTTTATCCTTCGAAGCATTTCCATATTGTTTCCGCTCCATTCAATGTATTTTTCCGGAATCTGAAACCGTCCGGTCGGTTGGTTCCTTTGGATTTCGAGGATGAAAGTATTGAGGAATACGGAATCAGCAAGGTTGAGGATTTCACTTGGAAGCAGATGTTGGATCTGTACAGCTGTACTGGCTGTGGTCGTTGCCAAGAGGTCTGTCCGGCATATATCAACGGCCAGCCTCTTTCTCCAAAATCGTTGATTCTTGATCTGAGGGAAAACCTTCTTGAAGTTGCCACCTTTGCACATGACAATCCCGATGCGGAGATTCACTACAAGCATTTGGCAGGTGAGGTTATTCCTAAGGAAACGCTTTGGGCCTGTACTACCTGCAATGCCTGCCAAGTGGCCTGTCCTCTGTTCATCGAGCATATTGACAAGATCATCGATATGCGGCGGGAGCAGACCATGATGCAGAGTGAATTCCCTTCAGGTATCGACAAGATGTTCACCAATGTCGAACGGAACTCCAATCCTTGGGGTATTTCCAAGTCTGATCGTGATCTCTGGGCTGAAGGGCTCGGAGTCAAGACGATGAAGGAGAATCCTGATGCGGATCTGCTGTTCTGGGTTGGATGTGCAGGGTCATTTGACGAACGTGCAAAGAAGGTTTCCACAGCTCTTGTCAAGATTCTTCAGGCAGCGGGGATTGATTTTGCCATTCTCGGGAAGGAAGAGAAATGTACCGGTGACCCCGTAAGGCGATTGGGAAATGAATTTCTTGCCCAAGAGCTTATCACGGAAAACGTGCAGCTTCTCAACTCATACGAAGTGAAGGAGATCATCACCTTCTGTCCCCACTGCTTCAATACCCTTGCCAATGAATTCCCTGATTTCGGAGGGATATACCGGGTTTATCATGCCACAGACTACATCGCCAAACTACTGAGAACCGGAAAGCTTCCATTGAAGAAAGGTGATCCTGTCAAGTTGACCTATCATGATTCCTGTTATCTTGGTCGTCATAATGGAATATATTCCTCACCTCGGGAGATCCTCGATCACCTTGAAGGGGTTGAATTCGTTGAAATGGCCATGAACAAGGAAGTTGCCATGTGCTGCGGCGCAGGAGGCGGACGGATGTGGTTTGAGCAGGATGCCGGTGGTGAACAAATCAACAGAACCCGTGTTGCCATGGCTGCTGAGACTGGTGCTGATTACATTGGCGTTTCCTGTCCATTCTGTACTGCCATGCTTGAAGATGGCATCAAGAATACCGGGGCTGATCTGAAAGTGGTTGACTTGCTTGAATTGGTAGTCTCAAGACTTGACTCCTCTGAATGAACTGAACACAAATTCCTTGAATTTCGGTCAATAAAGCTTTTCAAGCTTGGCGTCCATATTATTGCGATGAATTGCTGGGAATACATGAAATGCGGAAAGGAGAAAACCTGTCGGGCAGCGACATATAAGGCTGCTGATGGATTTCTTGGTGGAAAGAACGGAGGCAGGGCCTGTGCCTACATTGCCGGTTCATATTGCAACCCGGTACGCCATGGTGCACCAAAGGCTGAAATCTGTCGATCCTGTGATTTTTATAAGTTTCTGAAGGAGGAATACGGAAAAAGCATGAATATCCTTGCCTTTTCCCATTTCATTCAGGAAAAGGAATCAATCTCGCTTCCCCTTTACGAAATGGCTTCATAGCTTGGTCACTTCGAGGATTCCATTTCCGAGATTTTTGACTTCCAAGCTTTCTGGCAGGATCTGATCAATCACATGCAGGTTAGCTTGGACATGATCCGTGTTCACGATTCTTGCGGAACTCCCTGATGGGGAAAATGTTAGCGGAACAAGGATTTGATCGCTGACATAAATGTCAAGGGCATCCTTGCTTGCATCGTTTGCCATCAGGTCAGCTAGCTCCGCCCCTACCTTCTCTGCCGGTTTCCCCTTGGCTCCAAGGTTACTGTAGCCTTTCCTGAATTTTCCATTGTAGATCCCGATCAAGGCAGTACCGGGATCAGTATCCACATATTCTGAAATTTCCTCGATCTTTCCCTTCCAATGCTTTTTGAATCCTTGGATCTGTCTTTCTACAACCTTTGCCCGTTCAAGGGCTTTGCTTGCCAATGAAATGACCGTTGTCTTTTGGTCATCCGTGTCTTCCTCGAATCTGGGGACGCTGGTGATTTTATCTTTCCAGATCCTGAAGTGTCCCTTTGCTCCTCCTCGAGGATAGAAGCCCACCTTTTGCAGATCCATTTCAAACTTGACACCCATTTTTCCGAAATGGTATGCGGTGACTATCTTGACTTCGTCCCAAGTTGGTGAGAAATTGGTGTGAGTTCCTCCTCCGGAAAATGTGCATTCAACCTCATTCCCACTAGCTGAGACATAGTTTTGAACGATCTGCATGATTAGGGTGATGGATCCTGCTGTAGGAATACTGATTTGGTGATTTCTCCTTTTGTATGCCCTTGGCACCAAGGTGATTTGTTCACTTCCCACTTCACCTCCCTGAAGTTCACCATTTACAACTGCGGTGATGAGCTTCAATCCAATGAGATGTTGTTGTCTTAAACCTGGATTTGCCCGTTTTTTTCTGATATTGTATACCGTTATTTCCTTTCCAAGTGCGGCAGCAATCGGTACTGCCACGCGCAGAATTGAACCTCCTCCTTCGAATTGACTTCCATCTATGGATATCTTTTCCATACGTTTCGGTTTGTATATTTCACAAAAGGATGTTGATTCTAACGATATGATTTCTGGAACCGGGCGCGTGCTCCCCGTCCACCGGCCTTCTTTGGTTCGGTTCTGCGGATATCTCCGGAAAGCCACGTCCTGTCATAGTCATTGAACATGGCAGTAACTTGGGAGCTTCCATAGTATTCATTGAGAGCCCGTGCCAAGGCAATTTTAACTGCTTGGGCCTGTCCCATCCAACCTCCACCGAAGACCTTTGCCTTGATGTTGAGATTGTTCTTGTACAGATCCCCAAGTAGGATGATGGGCTCCATCATGACTTTCTTGGCAAATTCGTTTGGCCATGTCTCAATGAGCTGCCCGTTCACCCTGAATTGCGGGTTACTGTCGGATTCCATGATTCTTACTCTTGCAACAGCTGTTCTTCGCTTGCCAGATGCAAGAATGATTTTGTTCTTTTTGTCTCCTTTCTTCGCCATTCAATCACCTGTCATGCGTCCAACCGATTTCACGTCCGATTTCCTCAAGGGTCATGAATTTTCGAGCAGTCTCCCTGAGTTTGGCCTGTTCAATGGTTGTGAATTCCTTGCCTTCAAGCTCTTCCGGCACGCCGATATAGGCTGACAATCTTCGGAAGGCCTCTCGTCCGCTGGTGGTCTTGTAGGGGAGCATTCCCCTTACAGTTCTCCTGACGATCCTGTCCGGGAATCTTGGGAAGAAGGGCCCTCTTCTGGGGTTGGTCAGTGTCCTTCTTCTTCTGAGGGTCAGGTATTTGTTCAGGATGAATCTCCTGTTACCGGTGACTACTGCCTTTTCGGCATTGACCACGACAACTTCCTTGCCTCCCATGATCATGGGTACGATTGCAGAGCTGAGTCTGCCAAGGATGAGTCCTGTTGCATCAATGTAAACCTTTTCTGCCATTTCCTTCTCACCTATTATGCGATTATCCTGACCCTAGACCCTTTGGGGTTCTCCTCAACAAGGTCCATGATTTTGATTGCCTTGCCGTTGGCAGCTGCAATCTTTTCTTGTGCTGATTTGCTGAATGCAACCGCAGCCACTGTAATGGGTCTGTCCAATTCACCGGATCCAAGAACCTTGCCTGGAACCACAACGGCCTCGCCGTCCTTCGTGTATCTTGCGATTTTGCTTAGGTTGACCACAATTTTCCTGCGGCGTGGCCTTTGCAATTTCTTTGAAACTGTTCGCCAGATGGGAGCCTCATGTTTGTTCGCAGCGACTTTCAACGCCTTGATCAGGCTCGCAACAACTGGATTCTCTGGTAATCGATCCATTCGTTACTCACATCCTGGAAGCGACTGCTTCCTTCCATTCTCCCTAAGGTGTGACCATTTATAAACCCGATTTTAGTTTGCAAAACTGACCCTCTTTTTCGGCTCCCTGTTCTGAATCGACATTCCTTTAAATGGACTCTCTGAAATTTATTCAAGGACTAGGTGACTCGGTTTGATTGAAATAGAACGAATTGAAGTTGATAATAGGGATGCCCTTAAATTCATCATCAAAGACACATTTCCGGCTTTTGTCAATGCCATCCGAAGGATCATTCTCCTCGACGTCCCCACCATTGCGATCGAGGATGTAATCATGATTGAGAACACAACTGCCATTTTCGATGAATACATTGCCCACCGGCTGGGAATGATCCCCCTGAACAGCGAAATTGATGACCTTTACATGATTGACGAATGTCCCTCCTGTGAAGGAAAAGGTTGCAACATGTGCACTGTTTCCTTGACATTGACCCAGGAAACGGACAGGAACAATGAAAAAATGGTTTACAGCAGAGATCTTGATCCATTGGATCACCGAATCTATCCCATTCAGGATGAAATCCCAATCATGAAAATGGGGAAGGATCAACGGTTGATCCTGGAAGCCATAGCCCGATTCGGAACTGGAAGGGAACATGCCAAATGGCAACCTGTTGGAACCCTTGTATTCCGTTTCATGCCAAAAGTCAAGATCAAGTCAAATGCAAAATTCAATCAAAAGATCCTTGAAAGTTGCCCCAAACAGAATTTCAGAGTTAAGAACAACAAGGTGGAGGTCAATAATGTCCTTGACGGCATCTGTGAGGAATGCCTGCACAATGGTTTTGAGGAAGGTTCCGTTGAGGTGGAGTATGACCGGTCAACCATCATATTTGAATTGGAAAGTACGGGTGCACTCATCCCAGAAAACATTGTATTGAAAGCTTCTGAAATCCTTGATCGGAAAATAGACGCATTTATTGAGGAATTTCAAAAAGTAGTATATGAAGAAACCTAAAATTCAATCATTCCTTCCTCTACGGTATCCGACATGAATTTGAAGAAGGGCACTCCTATCAATAATGCTGCAGAGATGATCGACCCCATCAAAATCAATATTCCTGTTTGATCCACTCTTGTGAACCCGTTTTGGTTGAAATTGTAGAATAGGAACATTAGCCCTTGGGCAAACAGTGTTGCCGAAAGGTAAGCTCCAGGTATCGCCAAAATGGTGAAAAGTAAGCCGTTTTTGAAAGCGCTTCCGAAAGGTGCCATAACCATCACTCTTTGATTTTTATAATTTTGTTACTTCCTTTGGATATTTAATTCTTTTCCAATTAATTCAGGTTCCTGTGCCTTAAGTGAGGTTTTTTATTCAATCTTGAGAAGAGGGGAACATGCCCAAGGAAATTTCTCCAGATGAAGTCAATGAAGACCTTATAAAAAGAACATCACGGATCACTGCTGTGCGAAGTGGGAATAAGATCAAGTATAAGCTCCGGACTCCTCGGAACCTCTATACGGTGGTCTTCTCGGAGGAGGCACAGGCCGAAGATCTCATCAAGCTTGCCAACCAATACAATGTGGAAATCGAAAGCATCAGCGTCAGAAAATAAGATGCTTTTCTTCTCAAATCGATTGATTGATCTGCTAATAGTATAAATACTAAAATACGTAAACATTCATTAGGGATTTGAAAATGCTCTCTCGAGGAAACTTTACGCAGATTTTGGATTCACTTATGAGTCATAAAGGGGTATATGCAGTAGTGATAGCCAGTGCAGAAGGCTTTCCACTCACCTTCAGGTCAAGGGATGGAAATTTCTCTGCCGATGACGCTGAACGAACCGCCGCACTTTTTTCAGCATTGGTTGGTCGGGCTCAAAATGCCGTAAGACAAATTGATCGTGGTGAAGTCAATTTTTTCACTATCGATATTACTACAGGTGAGATTCTTGTGGCATTGGAAGATGAATATGTCGTGATCGCAATCCGAGACAAAAAGGCGAATCCGGTCTGATAGAATAAGCCACAAAATTCTCAAGTTTTTTTGTTCTGCGAAAATGTGGATGAAGTAAATCATAAGTATTAACTATGATTAAATCAATTAGTCATAGGAAGATACTCTTTCTTCACGGAGTGCAAAAATTATGCGTAAGGATGCCAAGGGAAGAATTCATTTCAAGATCGTTTTTACAGGATCAAGCCTCGCAGGAAAAACCACCTTGCTCAAATACCTCCATGACCAAGTGGAAGGCTTGATCAAAGGAGGACTCACCTCGATTGCGGATCCTTCCGGAAGGACTGTATATTTTGATTTTTCACCATTTTCTGCCACCAATAACGTCCTTTTTGACGTATACACGGTTGCTGGGCAAAGAAGGCATAGGGATCAAAGGAAAATGATCCTGAGGGGTGTTGATGGAATCGTCTTTGTTGCCGATTCAAACCCCGAAATGCTTGAACATAATGTCGAGGCAGCACAGGAATTAAGGGAATTCATGGGTGACAAACTTGGAACAGAAATTCCGTTGGTCATCGTACTCAATAAACGAGATCTTCCCAACGCCATGCCCCGTGAAGAATTGCTCAAGGCATTGGGGTTTGATCCCCAAACCTTGGCGATCAATACTATCGCTACCAAAGGGGTAGGTGTCAAACAGGCTTTCCAAGCCGTTTCCAGAGAAATCATCATGCGCACCATGTACAATCAGATCTAGTTACAAGGAATGAATTGGTATCCAAAGAAAGAAAAATGGCTGTTGATTCAATGATTCAATGGCGGACTCGGAATTTATCACAGAAGTCAGGCAGTTAAGGGATACGATCGAAAAAGAGGCAGGAAACGAGCTTTCAAAAGAAAGGAGAAAATTGGGAGATAAATTCCTTAAGAACATTGAAAAGCACCTTAACGATATGATGGAAATTGCAGAAGAATTCCGGGTCCCAAATGTGGAGTCCAATGATACCAGTGCTGTTGAAAAATACAGCCACAAAATCTATGAAGGTGTTGTGGAGACATTAAAGCAACTTGACCCCCCCGAAAAAATAACATTGCAATCTGTCAACCGATATCTCGATACCATTCAAAAGGAACTGGAAAATCTCACGAAAAATGTCTTCAGCAAATATATCAAGCTCCTTGATCGAAAATATGGAAAACGGGTCAAGTCACTTGATAAGGCTTATCTGCGAATCTTCAAGGATTTGGAAGAAACCCGGAAATTCCTTGTCAACAAATATAATCCAAAAGCTTCCATTGAAGAGGGACTATGGATACTTGATGACATCCTCGATTTGGAAAAGAGATACCTTCAAGTTATTGAAGAATTGAAAATGGAGGAGCAGACCATCAACAAGCTTCAGAATCAGATTGATTCCATCATGAAAGAGATTGCAGAACTTGAAAACTCCCCTCTCTTCCACAAGAAAAAAACAGTGGACGAAGCTTTCAGCCAAATGCAAAAAGAACTTGACAACTATTTGACCGAGATCCGCAAAGCCCTCCGAAAATTCATCAACAAATCCTCAAAAAGCAAAGATAAAATAGATGTATCCCTCGCCAAAGAAATTGTAACCGATGCCGCAAGTGCATTTGCCAAGCAATCATCCGTGACTGGATTGAAAACCATTTTCTCGGACATCATGAACCTGCTCGAAAGCAACGAAATCGAGATGAAACGCGATAAGAAAAACACAGCAATCGATAATCTCAAAGAATTGCTTGACGGTAAACTGGAAGAGATTTGGGAGAAGAGCAGAAAACTCATGGAGGATAAGACGGGCATTGCCAAAGAAATTGAAGAAAAAGATATTGAAGGCAAGATCGCCAAACTCACCAATACCCTTGAGGGGGCAAAAAGAGATATGCAACGAATCGTTGAACGCAAGCTTCGTGAAGCTGAAAAAATTCAGGACGAAATCAAGAAACTAACTGAAAAACTTGAAATGAACACAGGTCACCATTTGAAGACATCACTTCCCCCCCTTCCTGAATTTGTGGAAAAAACCAAGTCATCCAACTGAATCAAGCTGTGTCTTCCTCAATATCTTTTCCTTTTCCGTCTTATTCCTCTAATGAATGGGGAATCGTTTTTATAGGGTAGGTTTTCGGTATTATATAACCATAAAATAATGGTTGGGATACCAATGAAACGCGTCTTCCTTTTTGGAGAAATTGAACCTGATAAGGCACTGCTTGGCGGCAAAGGTGCGTCACTTGCAACCATGACCCGTTTGGGTCTGCCGGTTCCACCGGGATTCACCATTACCGCACCAACCTGCATGGAATATCTCCGCAACAACAACACCTTTCCAGAAGGACTTTGGAATGAAGTTCTGGAAGCCATGAAACAAGTCGAGAAAAAGATGGATCGTAAATTCGGTGACTTGGAGTTTCCATTACTTGTTTCTGTCAGATCTGGTGCCAAAATAAGCATGCCTGGAATGATGGATACTGTCCTTAACGTAGGTCTTACCCAAGAAATGTTGGAACCATTCGGCAAACGAATTGGCAATCCAAAATTTGTCAAGGACAGCTTTCGTAGACTTATTTTCATGTTTGCTGATGTGGTTTGCGGCTTGGATACGGAACCCTTTTCGGAAATACTGGATCGCGAGAAAAAAGAAACAGGTGCCGAATATGACTATCAACTCACAGAAAAAAGTCTGGATAGGGTCATTGAACGGTATCTCGAACTGTTCAAAGAGAAATTCGGTGAACCCTTTCCGTCTGATCCGTACCGTCAGCTAGAACTGGCCATCCACGCTGTTTTCAAATCATGGAATAACAAACGTGCCATCAACTACCGAAAATTCGAGGGTATTCCTGATGATATAGGTACCGCAGTTAATGTTCAAAGCATGGCATTTGGAAATCTAGATGAACGGAGCGGAACTGGCGTTCTATTCACACGAAATCCCGCTTCCGGAGTGGATGAGATCTATGGTGAATTTCTGCTTCAGGCTCAAGGAGAGGATGTGGTGGCAGGAATCAGGACTCCTTTTCCCATCAGTAAACTCAAGGAACTCATGCCCGAAATTTATGAGCAGTTGCAAACCTATGCAAAAACCCTTGAACGGCACTATCGGGATATGCAGGACATTGAATTCACCATCGAAAGCGGGAAGCTCTTTATCCTCCAAACTCGTGCAGGAAAGAGAACAGGCACTGCTTCTGCCAAAATTGCTGTGGATCTTGTCAATGAAGGTCTGATTGCAAGGGAAGAAGCTGTAATGAGGGTTTCGCCAAGGGATGTTGAATCCAGTATGTTCCCAAGCGTTGTCTGGGAAAACCCCAAAAAACATCTATATTATGATATTCCCGATTTTGATGAGCAGATTCACAAGAAACCCCTCACCGAGGTCATCAAGGATGCTCCGACCAAAAAGGCAACCGTCATCGGTTCTGGATTGCCTGCTGGTCCCGGTGCCGCGGCTGGTCATATCGTCTTTGATTCGGACTTGGCTGAGGAAATTGTGAAAGGAGAAACCCAACCTTCGTTTGAGGTCAAGGTCTGGAGAGAAACTGGTGGCAAGAAGGTTCCTAGCCTAATTCTCGTCAAAAAAGAAACATCTCCTGAGGACTTCCATGGAATGGTAGCTTCAGCAGGCATCATCACAATGACCGGGGGATTGACTTCCCATGCCGCCTTGGTCGGAAGGCAGATCGGCAAACGTGTAATTGTCGGAGCCAGCAATTCAGGCATCGACCTGCTCGGCAAGAAACTACGAACAAAGTCTGGACTAGTACTCAATGAAGGTGACATCGTTTCGATGGAAGTCTTTGACAAAGCCGAAATCTTCAGGGAAAAGCTGCCGATCTATACCCCCACCGAACTCCCCCAAGAAATTCTGACAGTCCTTGAATGGGCTGATGAATTTGCAAAAATCAAGGTGCGGGCAAACGCTGACAAGGAAAAGGATGCACTGACTGCCAAAGAATTCAATGCTCAGGGTATCGGTCTGGCAAGAACAGAACACCAATTCTTCGATGCATTGGATCTTGTCCAAGAGATGATCCTTTCAGAAACAAAGGAAGAACGGCTTGAAGCTCTCAATAAGATGATCGGACTTCAGAGGGAAGACTTCACCAAATTGTTCCGCGTACTTCATGGACTGCCTGTCACCATCAGGTTGCTTGACCCTCCCCTCCATGAATTCCTGCCAAAAGAATTGGAGATCAGGGAACGGATTTGGCAACAGATCCTCAACCCTGAACAATCGGCCAGAAACATCAAAATCCTCCGAAAGGTTCTCTACTACCAAGAGGCAAATCCAATGCTTGGTCTGCGAGGATGTAGACTGGGATTGCTCTTCCCCGAAATAACCGAAATGCAGACACGAGCTATTATCGAAGCTGCATTGCAGGTCAAAAAGGAGGGAATCGAAGTCCATCCCGAAATCATGATCCCATTGGTCGGCTTCAAGGAAGAATTCCTCCTCTCACGAGAGATTGTCGACCGTACGGCTGAAAAAGTATTCCAGGAATGGAATGACCGTATCGAATACAAGGTGGGAACAATGATCGAAATCCCAAGGGCTGCCTTGACCGCTGATGAAATTGCGGAAGGGAAATTAGGAGCTGACTTCTTCTCATTCGGAACCAACGACCTTCATCAGATGACTCTCGGTTTTTCAAGAGATGATGTCGGAAAATTCCTCCCCTTCTACCTAGAAGAAGGCATCATCAAGAAGGATCCGTTCCAGACCATTGATGTCCATGGAGTCGGCAAGCTTATGGACATGTGTGTCTCCCTCGGACGAGGCAGTTCCCAAAAAGCTGGAAAGTATCTGAAAGTTGGAATCTGTGGAGAACAGGGAGGCGACCCCGATTCCATCGATTTCTGCTATAGGATTGGCCTAGATTATGTATCCTGTTCCCCATACCGGGTTCCCGTAGCTCGTTTGGCTGCTGCTCAAGCAACACTGAGAAATCCTGAACCTGATGCAAAATTCGGTAAGAAAACTGATTGAGAATATTCCGTCAAAATTCCTATATGATTTGAATTCAATTCCTGCTCATTTTCTGTGGCTTCCCTCTATTAATTGGAATAGATTTATCTAATGGACATTTTAATCAACATATGGTCATTCTGACCAATGTCAAGCTCTTCAATCCTGAAACCCTCCAGTTCGAACAATGGAAGGAAATCTCCATTGAGGATGGCTTGATCAAGTCAATGCGGCAGGAAATGACGGAAAATGACACGAATGCCATTGATTGCAAGGGTTTGTTCGTTCTTCCAGGTCTCATTGATGCCCACATCCATTTCTTCCAAAGTGGAGGGCTATACACCCGACCGGATGTCATTGACCTTCGAAATCTCAAAACCTATCAGGATGAACAACGTTGGATACGTGACAACCTCGACGATACCTTCAAAAGGTACTTGGCTTCCGGTGTGACTGCCGTGGTGGATTGCGGTGGCCCCTTCTGGAACTTTGAGGTACGTGACACATCCATGCAGACCAATGCCCCTCTGACCGCCGTCACAGGGCCACTCATCTCAACAGTCAGCAGAGACCAGCTGGATCTGGGAGACCCCCCCATCATTCAAACAGAAACCCCTGAAGAGGCTATCGATCTTGTTACACGGATTGCATCGCATATTCCCGTATTCATCAAGATCTGGTTCATCTATAGACCCGAAAAATTTGATGAGGATGCCGATATTGTCAAGACAACCATCCAAGAGGCACATCGTCTCGGGATCAGGGTCGCTGTCCATGCAACCGAACTGCAAACCGCAAAGGTCGCTGTCAGGCAGGGGGCAGACATCCTTGTCCATAGTGTATTTGATACACTGGTTGACGATGAATTCATCGAAATGATGGTCAAAAACAAGGTCATCTACATCCCTACCCTCATTGTCCGCACCGGCTACCGGGATGTCCTCTCCAAGACTCCCATGATCTCCCTGTTCGAGGAAAGATGGGGAAATCCAGATGTCATCTCCTCTTGGTTTGACATGTTTGACCAAGATGCAGTCGAAAGAGCACCGATCTCCTCCATAGGTCAACAAAACCTTGAAAGACTTGCCCAAGCAGGCGCCATTATTGCAACCGGCACCGATGCAGGAAATATAGGAACTTTGCATGGTCCATCCATCCACCGGGAAATGGAAGAGATGGTGAGAGCAGGAATGACCCCTGCCCAAGTCCTGCAAGCAACAACCCTCAATGCCGCTAAGGTATTTGGAGACCCCTCCCTCGGGAAAATCATCCCCGGATCTCCTGCAAATCTCCTTATTCTCTCAAGAAATCCGTTGAACGACATATCCGCTACCACTTCCATCAAATACGTCATCTCAAAGGGAACACTTTACAGACCTGAACAGTTGATCCATCCAAATGTTCCAGAATGGGTAATAGACCAGTTCTACATCGCAATAAATTCTCCGGGACTGGTAGATCTCAAGGATGTTCTCCACCCTGAGATTACCCTATACAAAATGAATTCCGACAAAATTCTTGCCCAAGGGTCTTCTGAAGTTTCGGACGTCCTGCATGATATTTTCGGCAAGAACGGAAGAGTCACCCTCCATTCACGGATTCCCCTGAAAAACATGATCATGGACAAGGTATATCCCATCACCAACCCCATGACCCCCATGAGCATCTATTATGAGATAAGGCTACTCAGAATCAGCGCCATTTGGATACAATAAATCCTATTCCTCCCTTTCCAACTCTTCCTCTTCCAGTTTCTCCGAAACCGGTCCGAAAAGATCTGCTTCAAGCATGTCCGAGCTTTCCTCAATCCCATTCTCCTCACTGCTGGATGTCATCCCTTCTGAATGGATCGTTGAGGTCATCAGGTTCCTGACCATGTCATATTCTGGTTCGCTCGATTCAAACAATGCAAATCCTTCCAAACGATCCGGCGTAAGAAATGAGTTGAAGGAATTGACCACCTTCTCACTGGGAAGCTCCAACGCAAATCCTATGGTTTCACTCAGGACATTCCGACAGGCTGTGAACAGGGGAACCAATCCCTCATCCTTAGATCCCAGCACCATGATGTTGACCTTCCCGTCCAATGCAAGATCATACACCTCCAGCAGGAAACTCAACTCAAAAAAAGTCTTGGGAAATACCTTCACCGAAAATCCTGCCCGTTGAATCACGTCAAGCTCCGCTGCCTTCATCTGACGAGGGGAAATTATCAATGCCACCTTGACCTGACCCATCTCCGAAAATTTCTGACGTAGACTGTCCAAGACATTCAGGTTGACCTGACCCTTCTCTTCCAGAACCCCCAAATCTAGTACAATCCCGATACGGGGTTTGCGGGTCAACATCCCCAAAAGATCAGTCAGGTATTCTGTCACTGGGTCGGCCTCATATCCCTTTCCTCTCCTGAGCACTTAATCTTTTTGAACAAAAAGCAGAAAATCAGAACATCCTGCGAGTGCCTAGAAACAGAAATACAGGCATCATCCTTTTTGTAGTGAGAATTTAGATTCAGTCGACCGCAAATCGAAAATTTAATCTACTGAAAATGTCCTTCCATTTCCTGTGAATGAACCCGCTCCACTCCGCAACCCCCCACAAACAGGTCCCATCGGAAGAACCGGAAGGGCTGTCATGGGCATCCTTTTCCTTGCAATAACTCTCAGGGTGTTCCTTGTGAGCACCAGGGACTTCCTGGCCGATGCCCTCGCCTCTGCTGTCGCTTTCCTCGGGATTTTCATCGTCTACTACGCCCTGCATAGGCTGATTGAATCCGGACGGGTCACTCTGAACGGCTTTTCCGCCGCAGTTCTGGCAAACGGAATTGTGGGATCGACAATGGGACTTGGCTATTTCCTTCAAAATCTTCCTCTCTTCATCGGATCAACCCTTTACATCGGCATCACCCTTCTCATTTCCAGCTACAGAAAATATCCCGGATGCGAAGTCATGTCACTCCCCGCCCTCCTGACAAGAAAGCATACCTCCCTGCCATGCCTCGTCTTTTCCCAAATCGACAAATGGGAAAATGCGCATAGCAACGACTAAACGAAAATTACTATCATCCATTTCATGAAACAAAAATACTCAAACAAACTGTTCCGTTTTCTCAGTTAGATGGATTTGTGTTATTCATTTCAAATGTCATTAAGATCAAAAAACAATGTTACATATTTTTTTGTTTGATCACATTTTTCAAAACCAAACTTCTCATAATATTTAATTAATTTATGATTCGGTTCCCCATTTTTATGTCGTACTTGAACAACAACAATTCGACATCCTATTTTCTCTTTCTCCTCATTTGCCAATTTTATTATGTGACCAATTAGCATTTTTGCAACTTTCTTTTGTTTTGCCTCTTCTGAATCATTGACTGCAATTTTACCAAGTAAGACCGCAGGAATTTTGAATTTCTTGGCGAAAATATCAATTTTGAATGCATTCATGCTTGCAGTTGCAAATCCTAAAACATCTGTGCCATCAACATATTCATATACCACTGAAAAATTTTTTTTCATATTGTTCCAAGCTTCATTTCTATACCATTGATTAAAATCATCATCACGGCTAAAAATTCCTTTTTTAGGAAATCCCTGCATTTTCCTGATCAAAATTATCCCCTTCAGTCTGAAATTATCTCCTGCCAAAATTTTATTCTCCGTTTCTTCATCTCCGGATCTGGATTTTCTAGCTTTCTGAGAAATTCTTCTGCCTTTTTGCCTTTCACTTCAAGATTGTCATCATCTTCTGACCATGCAAATATCTCCATGTGATCCTCATTTGAAGTATCAGAATGCAAAAAAGCTAATGCAGCTGGCATATTGGACTTTGACCGAACCTCACTTGAAGCAACTCTTTTTTCTAAAATTGATTGAATGATGGACGGATAATCTTTGAAATTTTCATTATCTTTACTCTTGCTCCTTCTGGTGAGGGGAAATTGAAATGAATCAGCGTATAGATTTCCTGTACCTGATGTAGTGTAGACAGTATCCAAATTAATCATTTGAAACTCCTCCCAATCTACTTTGAATGATTTGTCTTGCAAGAACTGATGATTTCATAACTTTGTTCAGCGTTGACATAAAACGACCAAGACCAAATTCATCCGCGTAGACATGTGAAACGATGCTATATCTATTATCTCCTTTCTCTCCTGTAAAATGGAGAAACAATTTCGGTTCTCGAGGAGTGACCCACATAAAAATTTCAGCCAATAGCTCTTGCTGTTTAGACTTTGACATTGATAGGTATACCTTCTCATGTTCACTGGATAATTGCACATTGCTGACAATATCTATCCTATGAGGAAAAGACTGGATGATCAATATTAGTAAATTCGTAATTGGATCCCTAAATGACAAGGCAAATTGAATTTCATCTGTAATGTCTTTTTCTTCTTGCCATACATACCCCTCCAAATCCAAAAATGCCTTGACCTGATTCTTTGCATCCTTTATATTCATTCCCTTCAAAAACTCTTAACACCAGAAAATATTTTAATTGTACTATTTCAACGTAATTAAAAAGTACTATATGAAAAATTGGGTAATTTCAACAATGGACAAAAAAGATACCGACAACCAAGCATTCCTTACAATTTTGAACCTTTGAGTCTGATATCCATCTGCTGGTTCAAACCAAAACCCATGAAAAAAATTCGAGGAAATTATGCCTTTTAAATGGAAAATAGTTGTGTTTCACCTATGCCAAGTTCAAAAACCACAATAATTAAGATACAAGGACAGGTCGTCCGAAACTCGATTGGAACCCTTAAGGAAAGTGGACTCGTGAAAGGATCGAGCTGATCTGCTCCTGATCAAAGGCATCTTCTGACAGGATTTGTCCCCCTCATTCGGAAGGCAGGAGCGGTCTCAACGGGATGCGCCAAACTCGACGCCCTTCGCGTGGTGTTCAAGAACAATGCATACTGACAAAGCAGTTGCCAAAACAAAGGAAATTTCTCAAACCTTAAGCAATTCTGTTGAACCCTCGGACATGCCGTTCTCTCTAAATGGAACGACAAGACGGAAATGCCTGCTTTATATGGTCTCTTCCTTCGAAACACAAGATATCGACATTACTGGTAAAATTCAGTTGAATAAACTGACAAGGAATAGTTTATTGAAATCTGGATTGTATACTGAAGAATCTCTTAAGGGACTCAAATCAATCTCTGTTGAACAGATCATACATCGAAGGATGAGTGTCCTGTACCAATCAACAAACGGCTTAACCTTAGATCAGTTCGTCAATGATGCAAAATTTCAGATATTCTTCGGCACAAAGGATCGGGAAAGGATGAGTAAATTCTTTGAAATAATTGGTCGTACCAAACCTGATCAGATTGCCAAAATTGGGGATCTCTCTACCCTTATCAATATGAAACCAAACGAGGTCATGGCCTTCAAGCCCGCATCCTTTTCCACAAAGGAAGCTGAACTGCTGCAAGGATTCTTTGCACAATTCTTTGAAAGGGAAATCGGTCCGATGCTCTACCTTAAAGGATCCCATACATTACCTCTTTACCGCTTTAATTTCCCAAAATACTGGATTCACATCAGAAACCGATCCCATACTTGATTCATTCCAATTCACCTTTACCCAGCAGAATGAACAACCTACTGAAGAGATATTCCGAAAAATTCGGTAGCACCCTTTCAACTCCAATTGAAAAAATAATTCAGACCGCCTATGGTACCGCATTGGCACAAATAATCCATAACTGCATGAAAATCGATCCTCTTTCTTATGGAAGCGATGTGATGGTTGTTATCTTGAAAAAGCCATTCCGAACTGGTTCAACCGAGAAAATTATCAATGGCATTTTCCTTGATATTCAACGTCCATATAGTGAAACAGGTATTTATAAGGCCAACATGTTTGATTTTTCAACAAAATGGGTCTCGAACGACATAGGGAATTCAAATGCACAAACAAACTGGCTGAAAGCGCTTGAAAATTTGGACGAAATGTTTCAGGATAATATAGGGAAACTGGCAAAAACGTACAATGAAATGGTCTATTTCTCTGACAAGAAAGCCAGAATTGGTGCATTCATAAATCCGATCTGGGATATGCTGGACGAGCCATCCAAAACTGAGGTAATGAGAATTGCGAAGGAACATGCCGATGAAGTCTCAAATCAGTTGAAAAACGGATGCCTTCCAAATCCGGACAGTTGGCCATGCAACATCGCATATACTGGTTATCATCTCTCTGTCGGAAATTGGGACAAGAAAATAAGATCTGGAAACGAGCTCCCATCCAATTTCAGATTTGAGGTCAAGGAAGAAAATGTCATGCTTTGGTACCTTGATTATATCATGCATAATCCAAACAGGCAAGTGGATCTCAATATAGTGAACAGTCCAGAAAATGTCCAATTGGTCAAAATCTTGACGTTGAACCCCAACAGGGATAGAACCTTCAAGCTGAGCGAAGTGATTGTCTATCACAGGCAGGACAAATATACGCAAGCAATTAAACAACTGATCTACGAAAACCAGGAAGGCATTGCACGATTCTTGGGCATCTTGGAACAAAAGGCAAGAACTGTGAATGCGGATGCAGTCAAAATATTTGAAAGGGCATTCAGCAATTTAAAGTATTATTCAAAACCTACTTTTTTCCCTTTTAGTGACGCAGAAGGACTGTTGCCAAAACACATGGCATCCCATGTAATCCCACCAAATGCTGTCAAAACACCTTCTGGAAATTATGTCTTCTTTGAAGGAATAAGTGAAAACCATGCATACATCCCTTCAATCATCGACCAAGAGGAATATGACAGAATTCTTCAAATCTTGCAGATTGAGGATGCCGCCGAAATATACAAGAACCTCAAAAGACAGCTTACAAACACCTATAATGATATTGATTCTTTCGTACAAAAAATGACACAACATACAAAGCAGAACTTTATTGACTTCATCGATGATCAGGTGGATAAGTTCATTGAAGAGTTCAACAATGTCAAAGGAGGCATTTCAACCATGCTCAAAAACATGAGAAGGTTGATCACAAATATTATGGAAAAGTTGTAAATATCATATTCTGACAAAAGAGGTAATAAATTTTCAAATCACCAAGTTAATTGACAGTAAAATCTACAGATTCAAAGTTTTCAATGGACCTCTCAAAGAAAAAATGATCCGGGAGGGATTCGAACCCACGATCACGTGCACCCCAAGCACGCATGTTACCAAGCTACACTACCGGATCTTTAGGATTCACCACATATGGTTCAATCCTGATTTTCTTTGGAAGCTTTTTCTTTTAATGTTTTTTCATGGTTACGTGTTTGATTTTGTTTTTGTGAAATGTTGAAAATTTAGGTTATTTTGTTTTGTCGTTTGTTTATGGAAATTTTGGTTGATTTGAGTTAATGTTTTGCAAATGAACTTAATTAATCCGAAAGGCATTGAAGTATTATTTTTTAATTATTTAGTTGATAAATTGATCGAGTTTTTTTTTGGTCATCTTCAATTTCCTCAGTTAAATTTGTATCAGGCAAGGGGTTGCTTGTACCAACCAATCTTAGTCCTAGGCTCAAGGTTTGATTTCTTGCATTTCCTTTTTCCCTGGTTCATTTTTTTATTGTTGGAAGCTTAAAAAAAAGGATTAGTTTGATTATAAATCGATCTCATTGGTTTGCAGATTTAGCAAATTATTGAAGTTTTTGGTTATTTTCCTTTTGATATGGGATCATAAGGGGTAATGCAGCTGACAGAAGAATGGCCATATATATGATGATTTGATACTGAAATTCCATATCTGGGATCTTCAAAAGCATAATCAAACTGATTGACACTATTATTAGGGCAATAGTATCGGCCAATATTCTTTTGTTTGACCATAATTTATTTTTGTCTGGTTTGTTATGTGTCCGCATGTTCTCATCACTCAAGTGGAACCAATTGATCATTGATATTAATCTCCATAAATTTTGGGAAAAAGAATGCTCCGAGTGCAACCTCTGATATAGCAACACCAACAAGTCCAACAAGATTTAATGAAGCAATGAACATATATGGTTTAGGCAAGACAAGAATTACATTGTATTTTCCGTAATCGATGTAAGGATAAAAATGAAAATTGGGAGCAGATCCTGCATGTAATCCAATTGCCATAAGATGATCACTTCGAGTTAATACCCCTGCAAGTAATTGCGCCAAAAATGCAGCTAATTCCGCACGGACTGCTTTTACAAGTCCCAATAACCCTTTAAATGCATCATGGGTGAGATCAACGACCGTGAAAGCCTTGGATTGCATATCCTTCAGAACAAGGATCTGACCATTCTCTTTAACCAATTGGAAAACACGGGATTGGTGCTTTTGACTCAGCATGAGCCATTGAAAGAAACGTTGGACAAGATTTCCGCAGGGCATATGTCTGCCGAATACCTCTTGCTTTCGAAGGGTATTGATCCAAGTGATCCGATAGCTTTCTATCGCAAATTCATGAAAGCTGAGATTCCTTTGGATTTCTGTCTGCATTCGCTTGAGTTGCATGGTCTTCCTGTCTACGTATTCAAACCGTTGAAAGTCTCGGATCCCGGTTTCCTTTTCAGGCTCTTGCATCCTCAAATCAGTCGTGTTCTTTCTGAAATTGATGCTACGGTCACATATCCCGAGTTGCTTGCGGCTCTTGTCGACAATCTTGGCATCTCTGAAGGCACGGCAATTCTCCGCATTCATTCCCTTTTCCGGAAGGGTATTGTGAAAGAAGCAGTTGATTGATTTCCGTAGTTGATCCTGTAATTTTGCGGTGGTGGCAGGGGCTGAAAATGTTCCGCTTTGGATGAAAAAAGTCAATGGATTGATGGGCACATCCGAAGCACTTATTAGCTTTTGTGGAGTATATTGAATTGCAGCTACTCGATATTTTTTTGGGTAGCTGCCTCCCTCCCCCCACATGTATTTGTCATTTTTTTGTCAGATTATTAGGTCTGAAGTCCTTTTCATAGTGAATGTATAAATAGCGAAATTGCGGAAATCTAGGTATTGACCTATTATAAGCAGCTCAAATGTGATCCGAAGGTTTCTGGAATTTCATTGCAACGGCTGATCTCCCCAAAGGAGCTGAGAGTGATTGAGGAACTTGCCATTGAGCTGAGATTGTCTGGAGTCAATCTTTTGCTTGACAAACCTGCATTGGTGGAGTTGGCGGGAATTGATCGCATTTCCATCATTGATGATGTTATTTCGCTGATGATCTGGCGACCTGAAGACATCTACGGTCATATCATTGGCATGAAGCTTGTGGTTCCCAATGAGGATTTGGTTCCGGATCTTTTTTCGCAGCTCCGCTATTTAGAACGGCAGGTTGTCTTTCTTTCGGAGCCGGTTCGAAAGAACCTGCTGTTGAGTAGGCGTGAACTTCCTGAAACCGGTGAATACATTCTGGAAACGCACAAGATGCATTACATTCTCAAATTCCGGATCGGGAGATTGCAGGATCGTTGATCATTTTCCGAATCTTCTGTGCCTGAGCTGATAGGATCTGATTGCCCTGAGAAAATCGATTTCCCGGAACAGTGGCCAATAGACGTCTGTGAAGTACAGTTCGGAGTAGACCCCTTGCCAAAGGAGAAATCCTGAAAGCCTTACTTCTCCTGAGGTTCTGATGATCAGGTCTGGATCCGGCAATCCTGTGGTATAGAGATGGGAGGCAATCAATTCCTCATCGATGTCATTGATGTCGAGTTTTCCTTCCTTGACATGTTTTGCGATCTTCCGGACCGCGTGGACGATTTCCTTCCTGCCGCCGTAAGCAACACAGATGTTGAGAATATAGTTATGGTAGTCCTGTGTTGCCTCTTCAGTTTTCCTGAACTCCTCTTGGAGGGTTTCTGGCAACATTCCTATCTCTCCGGAAAAGCGAACCTGAATCCCTCTTTCATGGACTCGTCTGTCTTCTCGTATCTTGATGGCATTTTCCTTGGCAAGTCGGAAGATTACTTCCTTCTCTTCATCGGATCTTTGAAAATTTTCTGTTGAAAAAATCCAGACGGAGATGGCTTTGATGTCGAGATCCCACGCCCATTCAAGCACCTCCTCCAATTTGTTTGCCCCCATTTTGTACCCCCTTTCCTTTGAGATCCCCAATCTGTTGGCGCCCCTTCGGTTTCCATCTAGGATAAGGCCTACATGCTGGGGCATTCTTCCTGCCTTTACCTTGCGTTTCAGATTCCGTTTGTAGAGGGAGTACACAAGGTTATAGGGGGAAAATCTCTCCTTCACTACTGCTATTGAATTTTACTCCTATAAAACAGTCATCAAACATTCCGAAAAGTTTGAAAAAACGTTGAACGTTGTTCAGCTGAACATGTCCTCTGAGTTCCAGATCCGTTGAAACTCCGCAAAGGCAAGGTCAATGTTCTGATGCGTTTCCGAAGAGATCACCGGAAACTCATTGAGCTGTTCATTTTCAATTACCAATTGTGCGATCCGTTTGGAGAGTTCCGCATTGAGGAGGTTTTTTTCCATTCTCAGATCCTCCATAAGAAATTCGGGATTGTCTACCCATTCCTGCATGCGGTTCAGCCTTGCCTCTTGGAGGAGGTCGCCTTTGGAGATTGCAAATGCCATTCCTGTTTTGAGCCGGTAGCTGATGGACACTCCAAAGAGGAGGATGGAGATGAAGCTTGAAGCCGTATTGCAGAGGATGGGGTCTATCAGGAATGCTCCTGCGACGATATTTTCATGGGCAAGGGCTGAAATAATAAGTGGTCCGCTTCCCCTGAAGGCAAACGCTTCCATCTGCCCTGGGAGATCCACCAGCACATAGTCGGCTCCAAAATTCTTCAGTTCCTCGATGACGTCATCGATGTTCAGCGCAACTTGATCCATGGCTGCAATGATTGCCCCATTTGGACCCAATTCAAATCTGTCCACTATTTCCTCATATGATACATAATCCCTGATGTCTATGGTTGGCGCATAGGGGAGACGAACAACGGCTGGATCCAGATTGAGGGTGATGACGTCAAGCTCGACTCTGTTCATCCAGTCATAAAGGGTGGCGGTGGCATGTGATTTTCCGGATCCCGCAGGACCGAGGAAATATCCGATGTTCATACCTCTTCTGCAATAAGGGGTTTAATAAGCTTCAAGGTGAGGTCTTAAATGAAACAATCGCCAAAGGGTTTCCAATATATTTTTATTAAAGGATGACTAAATACCATTAGAAGCAGTTTCTGTTGGAAATGAATTACTGGGGATCTGACCATGTTCGACTTCTCATTCGATGACAAAGCAAAAGATTTGGACGAAATCCTTCGAGAGATAGATGTAAACGTCAAGGAAATTGAGGCCGCAGCAATTGTGTCCATAGAAGGGCTTCCAATTGCCGCTCGTATGCCTCCTGAATACGAAGATGCAATCGTTGCCGCCATGACGGCAGCCATGCTGTCCTTGGGTGAAAAGATCAGCAACAATCTTAACCGAGGCGTGTTGCAGAAGATTTTTGTTGAGGGGAAGGATGGTCACGTCATTTCAGTTGCTGCTGGATCAAATGCCGTGTTGACAGTATCGACCAATAAAGACGCAAAGCTTGGTCTGATCTTTCATGAAATGGAAATTGCAGCTAAAAAGATCGCGGAAATCCTTGGATGACCTGAATTTTTTTTTTGATTCAGTTGGATAATTTCCAAAGCCACCGTATTGATTCAATTCCATTAATCTCTATTTTCAGCTTTTCTATTTCCATTATCCTGTTAATTCCGGTCTGAAGTCGGAAAATGACCGTGTCCGTTCATTCCTTCTTTTATAAGGAATGTTTCCGCTTTATTTGAATTAAATTGGAAAATTTCCAAAAATATTGTTGTTTGGTGGTACCGCGTTTGATTTCGAATGGTTTTTTAAGGATGGGAATCCTCTTGTCAATATTGATTGGACAAAAGGTAGTTACTGAACAGAAGGATTTTGTCTGCCTTTCGGAAAGACAGGAACCCATGGGGCAGAGTTGGGAAAAGCACACTCGGTTCAAAATTAGAACTCAGCATGCACCTCCCCGCCGCCCGAAACCCTTTCCGTTCTACCCAAAAGTCGGAAAAGTTGGCTTATTCAAGACCTTGGTGAAGGAAACCCTTTCATACAACTTCAAGTTACTGAAGAGGGAGTATCGATCTGCATTGCTGAGCAGACCATGTATCTACGGTGTTTTCAGTGGACCTGTTGGAGGCTTTGCTCCTCGTAGGGAATTATGCACTGGCTGCCTCAGATGTGTTCAGGAATTTCCGGAATTCTGCACTGTCGAGAAAAATCCAGAATTCAATAAATTTGCAGATTCCTATTGGCAAGCAAAGGATTTGACAAAGGAATCCACAAGCCCATACTTGTTGGTGATCAATGAAGCTGAAAATGGCAAGATTCCTGTAAAGGGGATGGGTTACAAAGGTTCGTTTGCGGATGAGGGTTGGGATACCATCTGGACTGACATGTCCGAGATTGTTCGACCCACTCGTGACGGAATCTATGGGCGAGAATATATTTCCACTGAAACAATGATTGGAGCTCGTTCCATAGTTCCTGACTTTGGAGCACTCATCCATCAACCTGTTGCACCTCACCTCAAATTGACGCTTCCCATTGTCTTTGATCATCTGCCTTCTCAGATCTCTAGCAAATTGGTGACGGAGTCAATTGCCAAGGCGTCTTCTGATGTTGGTACCTGTTTTATTGCCTCAAATGCACAGGTCAAGCATCTCAAAGAGGAATTCAAAAGCCGCCAAATAATCCATGCAGAGAAATTTGCAGATTTGGAAAACATTGATGCAGATGCTATCGAGGTGGATCTCGGTTCGTTCCTTTCCCTGAATCCTTTTGAGGATGAAATAGCCTCGATCTACAGTGGGGAGTATTGGAAAGATGCAATGGAAATTGTCGCCAAAGTCAGATCCCTGACGCAAGGCAAGGTATTGATTGTCAAGCTTCCTCTTACGGAAACCTCTGGAATGAGGATTTCTGAGTTGCTTCAGCAGGTGGAAATTGAAGGTGTACATTTGTATGCTGACTACCATGGCAGGACATTTGCCCAACAGTTTGAGTTTCCGGAATTCATCAAGGATTCCCTGCGAAGGGTTCATGAAACCCTCATTAAGGACGGAATAAGAGACAGGATCACCATCATTGCAAGTGGTGGGATCATTTTGGCTGAACATGTCCCCAAAGCAATGATCTGTGGGGCAGATGTTGTCGCAATTAACACGACTGTTCTTGTTGCCTTGCAGATGAAGTTTAAGGGGGAGTGCCGAACACCGGACAGTGCAATCCACATTGATGGGTTCAATACCCAATGGGGACGTCAACGTCTTGTCAATCTACTTGCAGCTTGGCATTATCAACTTCTGGAAGTACTTAGCGCCATGGGTATGAGGGATGTGCGCAGGTTGAGAGGCGATGTCGGTCGAGCCATATTCAAGGAGGAAATCGAAAAGGAAGCCTTCGGAGAAATTCGTGGCTTTGCAGAAAATGGAGGAGGTGTATCATATTGATTACATCTGGATTGCAATTGCGTGTCCAAAAGCACAGTTCCCATATCAACAAGGGGATTTCCAAACTGGCAGAACTGAAGGTATCACCCCCTGCTGCAATGGGGAATTACCGATGGACTACTGATCTCATCATTTCAACCTATTATCAGGCATTGACTGGAGATATCCCCACAGGAATCAATTACAGAACCGGTGCAAGTAACGGTGGATTTGACTTGCTCCACTTTGACTTTGAAGAAAAAACCTTTGATCAGTCAACCATAGATGAAAACGAATTTGACCTATCACTGGATTTGAATAAACGGGGAACGGGACGGTCAATCCGGATTTCACAGCCCACATATGGTGGCGGCATGTCGTTTGGTTCCATAAGTCTAAATTTCATGTTGGCAAGGGCCATTGCCGCCAAAAGATTGAATACATTTACCTGTACTGGTGAAGGTGGCTATCCTGAAGAATTATTGCCTTACAAGGATCATGTCATTACACAGGTAGCCACAGG
Source organism: uncultured archaeon (assembly GCA_964645535.1). GTDB lineage: Archaea > Asgardarchaeota > Heimdallarchaeia > Heimdallarchaeales > Kariarchaeaceae > WAKA01. The sequence goes on from CAZYCQ010000019.1 coordinate 25,938, forward strand.
TCTTTTCGGTGTCAGGGAAGAAACCATCCAGCATGCTCCGATTGTTGAATTCAAATATGCACAGGGTGCAAAACCTGGGCTAGGTGGTCATCTTCTTGCCGACAAGGTCACCGCCCAAGTGGCAAAAATGCGAGATTCAATGGCTTTTTCATCATTGTTTTCTCCTTCTCCGTTTCATTCTGTCTATTCGGTGGAGGATCACAAGAAGCATGTGGATTGGATCAAAATAACCAATCCTTCCGCCTTGGTTTCTGTCAAGGTTTCAACACCAAAGGATGTGGAAATGGTGGCCATTGGGAGCTATTTTGCAGGTGCCAACATCATTCATATCGATGGGGCTTATGGAGGTACTGGTGCAGCTCCAGAAATCGCAAAGAAAAACATTGCAATGCCAATAGAATATGCCATTCCCAAGGTTCACAAATACCTTGAACAAGAAGGTGTTCGGGATGAGGTGACCCTGATTGCAAGTGGGGGGATTAGGACGGCGTATGATGTGGCAAAGGCGATCGCATTGGGTGCTGATGGAGTTGTGATCGGTACGGCTGAAAACATTGCAATTGGGTGTACCCATTGCGGAAATTGTGAAAGAGGAAGAGGTTGCCAAATCGGCATTGCAAGTGCAGATCCTGAACTCAGCCTTTATCGTCCCGTCGATTGGGCTGCTGAAAGGATTGTCAATCTATATACGGCTTGGAAAAAGCAATATCGAATGATCTTGGCAGGTTTGGGTCTACGAAGCATTTCTGAATTGAGAGGTAGGACTGACTTGCTGTACTATGGAGGTAATGGACATGCATAAAATTATTGAAAGTCGAAAAGAATTAGTCAAGGGAATGTCAATTCCCAACTGTTCAACCGAAGGTGAAGGTGGGTGTGGTGTTGTTGGTTTTGCCAGCTCTTCACAGGTCGGTGGACGTCATCTCCTTGCGGCTCTGAGGCAAATGACCAATCGAGGCAATGGTAAGGGAGGTGGGATCGCGGCTGTCGGACTTGATCCTGACTTCTTCGGAATTGACCAAAATGTTCTGGATTCCCATTACCTAATCGCAGTTGCCTATTTGGATGAAAACATCCGCAATGAGCTTGAACAAGAATTCATCTTCAGCAAATTTGATGTTGCAAAATCAGGGAAACTTGAGGTACATGCAACCCCCTCGGAATTAGGTCTTGAGGTCATTCCTCCTACTGTCCATTACTATTTCTGCATCCCGAGGAAAGATCGATTGGATGAATTTGCAAAGGCACACGGACTGGAAACATTTTCTCCCGTAGAGATATCCGATGAATATGTCTATCAGAACTCATTCCTTCTCAACAAGAAGTACTATTCCTCTCTTGGGGAGAAAAAGGCCTTTGTCCTGTCACATGGAAAGAACTTGATTGTCTTGAAAATTGTAGGGTATGCTAACCAAGTGATTGAATATTATCAACTTGAAGACTTCAAGGCTCACATTTGGATCGGTCATCACCGGTATCCCACAAAGGGAACTGTCTGGCATCCTGGTGGTGCACATCCCTTCATTGGATTGAATGAGGCTCTGGTTCATAATGGTGACTTTGCAAATTATCATGCGGTCGCAGAGTACCTTGCTCAACGGAATATCTATCCACTTTTCCTTACAGATACGGAGGTGGCGGCACTCCAGTTCGACCTCTATTCACGAGTGTATAAATATCCCATAGAGGCTGTAATTGAGGCATTGGCACCTACAACTGAGAGAGACTTCATCCTTTTGCCGGATGAAAAAAGGGATCTTTATTACAAGATTCAATATAACCACCTTCACGGCTCTCCTGATGGACCGTGGTTTTTCATTGTTGCCCAGAATTCTCCATATCTTGATACAATGAATCTTATAGGTATTACCGATACTTCCATGCTGCGACCGCAAGTATTCGCCCTTCAAGAAGGGGAGGAAACAATCGGCTTGATTGCTTCAGAAAGGCAGGCTATAGATGCTATTCTTCGATCCCTTTCCCAAGAGAATCCTGCATTTGGTTCGAAAGCGGATATCTATTGGAATGCCAGAGGTGGAAGCCACACCGATGGAGGTGCCTTCATCTTCTCGGTTGACAAGAAAACCAAGGAAATGATTTGCACGAACAAATTCGGTCAAGTTGTGCAAGTTCCATCCAAGAAAGATGATTATGAACTTGTAAATGCTGTGAAACGGTTTATTCCCCAGAAAGACTATTCCCTTCTCGAACAAGCTTTGGATAACGCGGAATCTCTCCAAGGTCTCATTGACTCCTTACTTGAAATTGCAAATGAAAACAATCTGGTCGATGTCTATCGTTCCCTCTCTTTCCTTATGGACATCTGGCATGTTCTTCCCTATTCAAAGAATGGCCGGTTGAGAGGTAACCTAGAAGATGCACTGAATCATGTCCTGAGAATGGTTCCAATGATTGATTCGGAAGTTTCAAGTGTCTGGAAACGAATGGGCTATGAGACCCGTGAAAGAATACGTAAACCAAAGGATGGTGAACATATTTTGGTTTTGGATGCTTCTAGATTTCCCCCTGAAGGGGATGATGCTGCTGCAATGAGCATAGTTGAAGCATTTCAATTAGGATGGAACCATGTGGTCACCTTTGACTGGCGAGGTCAAAGATTCTGCGGAAGTGGACTGGGACCCAATTCAGACGGTTTCAGGATTGATGTATATGGCAATCCTGGCGATTATCTGGGATCCGGGCTTGATGGCGCAGAAATCTATGTCCACACATCAGCTCAGGATCAAGTTGGTCAGATCATGAGGAGAGGAAAGCTGGTCATTTTCGGTGATGTAGGTCAAACATTCATGTATGGTGCAAAAGGCGGTGAGGCATTCGTACTTGGCAATGCAGCTGGTCGTCCATTGATCAATGCAGGAGGTCGTCCCAGAGTCGTCATCAATGGAACTTGTCTTGACTATCTTGCGGAATCCTTCATGGCTGGCGATCCATTGAATGGAGGAGGCTTCGTGATTGTCAACGGTGTAAAATTCGATAATTTTGGCAATCTCGTTAATTTGGAAACTCCCTATCCTGGAGGGAATCTCTTTTCATTGGCTTCTGGAGGGGCAATTTACATTAGGGATCCTTATCGATTGGTTGGTGAGGATCAATTGAATGGCGGTAAATTTTCCTCGCTTTCAGAAAAAGATGTTTCACTGATTTACCATTATCTATGTGAGAACAGAAAACTCTTCCATTTCTTCCCTGTCAGCCAGCAGGAGTTGACAAAACTCTCTGAAGGGAATCCTGAAGTATCCTATCGAAAAGTAGTCCCAGTCAAACTGAAAGAACTTTCTTAATCTTCCAACATATTCGCTTCAGGTTCAAAACCTTCTGCAAAAACGGGTTTTATCTCCGAAACTTTGATGTCTGGATATTTGTCTAAAATAGCTTGTCTCCATTCCTCCGCCACATTTTCAACCTCCTGTTTCCCCATTGTGGTCGAGTAGACATGCAAAGCGAGCCAATAGGTTTTATCTTTCTTTGGGTGGCTCTTGAAGTAACATTCTGGATATTTTTTGACAAGGGATCTTGTAATTTTTGAAATTTTTGATTCTCCGATCCCATATGCATTGAATCCGAATTCATGTAGTTCTGCCTTTCCAAATTGTTTGACAAGCAATGGTATTATTTCCCAATCCAGAATTGATTTCATTTCTCTTGGAACTCCTGGAAGGGAGAACCAAAGCATGTTGTCCACTTGTGTCATTACTCCCGGTGCTACCCCTTCCCGATTTCGAAGGGGCTTACTTCCTTTTGGCAATTTTGCCATTTTTAACCGTGTGTCGGAAATTTCGGTGGTTCCCAACCGTTCAGCAATGAATTGAAGCGCTTGTTGGTTCAACTCAAGAGGGATCCCCAAATGTCTGGCAATAGCCTCAAGTTGAATGTCATCATGTGTCGGACCCAAACCGCCCATTATGAAAAGAATTGGAGGACGTCTCTTTCTTATCTCCTTCAAAGTCTGATCTATATCTTCAAAATAATCCCCTATGGTCGTTATTCGTTTGACCCTGTATCCCAATTTTGTCATTTTCAAGCCGATATATGAGGCATTCGTATTGACTGTCCTACCAATGAGGAGCTCGTTTCCGAGACAAAGCATTTCCACGTCTGGGAGGCTCACGATGTTCTTGAGCACTCTATGATTTAAGATTGTTTACCTTCCGAATGTTCAATTTTTCTCACTTCTTCAATTTCTTTCGTCCTATAGCGTGCAAGAATCCTGTTGATGAGGGACGTGGTTGACAATCCCTCAACATCTGATTTTAACCGTTGAATGGCAATGTTTTTCATACCTCTTCCTTCCAATTGCTTCTGCAGTTTTTCAATATCGTAATGTTGATCTGCTCCAATGGCAATGACATCCGGTTTTATCCACTCAATGGTTTTGAGATGGTCTTCCTTGTTTCCAAGCACGGCAATATCAACAGGTTTCAGGTTTTCAACAATTATACGTCTGTCTTCCTCATGGTTGATGGGAGCTCTTTTCCATCTTTTTGCCGTTTCATCCCTTGCAATCACAACCACAAGCAAGTCTCCCAATGACTTTGCTTCATTCAATGTCTCTATATGTCCGCGATGAATGAGATCATAAACTCCTCCCGTAAAAATTACTTTGAATTGTTTTCTTCCATCTGGTGTCAAGTAAAGTCCATTTGCTCCTTGACCGACCCATCCCTTCTCCATCAACTTTTTGATAATTTCCTTTTCTGCTTCGGTTTCAATGATGCTTTCCTCGAAAGGGCGACCCCTGAGGGTTTCCAAATAAATTTTCTTTAGAAGGTCTGTGTAATTCACGTTAATTCCCTTTGATTATGTTTTACACTGTTTCTCTTTATTTGAACATATGCATCCATCTTCCAACCAATATACAAAGGTAACCAACTTTCTGTGAATCTTCAGGCAGAACAATCATTCAACATAAATGAACATAAATTCAAGTGGAGGTTTAAATTTGAAGAAATCCGAACTATTTTGAGAGTGGAAACTTGCCTGTGATCAACTTCAAATCACCCAAAAGACTGCCTCCCTTGTTGTCAGAGGCCTGTCAAATCCATTTGAGGTGTATCATGAAGGCAATCAATGATGTCCATCCGAGACGGCGGTTTTTCAATCTGGATGATGAACCCTTCCAATATCCCAAGCAAGTGATGATCGCGATAGGCAAAAATGCACTGGAAATGGCTCTGAGTTGCAATGAGAAATCAAAAACTGGTTTCCAGAAAGTATATGTGTTGCAAGTGGCTGGTTATTACGCAGAAGATAGTCTCAAGTTAATGCCTGCTGACTGGTTTTTTGTGGAAACTTCACATCCTCTTCCAGACAAACAAACATTCGAAGCTTCAAAGCATGTGCTCGATTATCTCCAGTCACTTGATGAAGATACTGCGGTTCATTTCTGTGTGAGTGGAGGCGCTTCATCGAGCTTTGCCCTTCCCGAAATCGGTCTCACAGAAAGACTCTACAATGATATCGTAAAACAAGCAATGAATTCCGGATTTGACATTTACCAGCTAAACTACATTAGGGCTCTTATAGATCAGACAAAAGGTGGAAAGACTGGTGCTTTGATCCCAAACAACATAATCCATACTTGGGTGGTATCCGACATTATTGATGATAATCCGGCATATGTAGGATCTGGACCTACTGTGACAGGCATGAGAAGAGACCCAGAAATGGAGGACTGGCTCCAGAAAATCCTTGCTGATTTGGGTGCTGATGTCCGCTTCGAATACCTCCTCGAATTGTTTGGTGTAGCACAAGATGACAGACGCAATCATACTCCTCATCTTGTGACGACACGGAAAGATTTCGCAAAAGCATTACAGGAGAGGCTGACCAAGTCCGGATTTTCCAATGAGATCGTCTCCATTGATCTTCAAGGATCCGTTCATACCTGTGCAATTGAGATAATGAAGAAAATTGCAAAAACAGCATCCACCGCCACAGAAGAATTGCGTCATACACTTATTTGGATGGGAGAACCCACAATAGAACTAACAGAGGAGGCTTCAAAAGGAAAGGGCGGGCGAATATCCGCCTTATCGATCCTTATGGCTGAACATTTGAAAAATCACCCCAACATTCTCTTTCTAGGATTGGCGACAGATGGAAAGGATGGACAATCTCCTGATGCAGGATATGTTGTTTCTGCTGAAACATGGGATCATTTGCGACCCCTTGGTGGGCCATATTCCATTCTGAAAAAAGGAAATTCAGGAATGGCTCTATCTTCACTTGGATATGGAATCAGCCTTTCACACACCCAAATCAATTTACTGGATCTTTTCCTTGTCATTTTTATCTAGAAAATAGCTTAGATTTAAGAAAAACATTCTTATTAGATCGAAATGCCTACCTAATAGGGAAAGACAGTTAAAATGAAAAAAACACTATTCCTCCTTTGTATCTGGGTCATTTCTTCCATCTATCTCCCTTCCCATTTGGCAATGACGACCCAATCTCTAGCATCTTCCAATCCTCAAACGGATCTCCAAGTGAATTCAACCGATGTCATTCCCTTTGTCAATGCATCTTCCCCTACTGTTGAAAGAGGTAATTCCATCTCAATCTTGATTGGCATTATAAGCAAGGAAAATACCTCTGCATATGTGGCAGGTATTCCTTTCAGTCTTTCCCTTTATGATGTGGAACGGAACCTGACTCGATCTTTACTAAATGACACTACCATTGATGATGTCTATAATTATACTCTTGAAACATATTTTACTCCAACTCCTTTGGCAAGTGGTACCTACATTGCAAATGTCACATTCCAATTTGTGGATGCCCTGATAGTTGCCAATACAACTTTTCAGGTAATCCTTGATCCTGATGCAAGAGTCATTTTTCAACCAAGCCATTCCATGGTGGATTTCATTACTGTAGGGGATAATCTTACAATTGACCTGAAAATAGAGAATGTTGGTGCATCAAATGCCTTCAATATTTCTGTTAGCTTGCAATCGATTGATGAACCTGTTGGGTTAATTGCTCCGCAATTTCCATTGAAGATACCTTTGGTTCCACCTGAGGGAATTATTGTGTTCAATTTCACCGTCTCTCCTCCTAGATTTGGCGTGGGGAAACTGTCTTTCCTGACATCCTTCAGCAATGCCCAAGGAATCACTAAAGTTGGAACCACAGCCATCCTTTTCCGGATCTTACCTCGGCTTACTGGTTCTTTCTCTCCAAATACTGAACTTTTCTCTGGCAATGTCACCTCGTTCAACATACGGATAAATAATTTAGAAAATGCGAACCTCACAATTTCATTCACTCTGACATCCGACTTGATCTCCTTCTTTTCGGATATCGATGCAAATAAACAGACACTCTTGGCAAAGGCAACACTTTCAAAATCGATTACCGGAACTGTTCTTAAAGATGGAGAGGCGACCGTTACTTTTAGGGTGGTATTCTTTGATGAAGATGGCAGTGATGCAGTAGATGTTCTGATCATTACTCAGACCGTTACAATTTCAACATCTCCAATCCGGGTGATCATCAATCAAAATCCTTCAACAATCTTGTTTTTCATCAATATATTCATCCTTGCATTTCTTTCCCTTTCAGTTATCGTTCTATATTTCAAACCCGACTTGAGAAACCAAATCTTACGACGTTTTATGGCTCCCAGCATTCCTGATTATGCACTTGAAACACAAACGGTCATTGTCGATGGATCTAATGTGGCATGGGAGAAGCCGACTCCCGAAGGGAAAGCAGATTTGGCAAATATTGACCGGGCAATCGATAGCTTACGGCAGGCTGGTTTCAAAAAAATCATTGTTATAGCTGATGCTGCACTGAGATACCAAGTTGCAGACAGGGAGGAATTTGACAAGGCTGCCAAAAAAGGAAAGATTCATGTCATGCCTGCGAAAGTGTCCGCAGATCATTTTATCCTGCGACTTGCAAAAGACCTCAATGCAATGATTCTTTCCAATGACCTTTTCAAGGAATTCCGAGATACCCAAGATGATATCGACGAAAAGCGGATACCATTTACCATTTTCAATGGCTTAGTCTACCTTCATCCATTGGGGAAAAAAATCGAAAAAAGAAATGAAAATCAACCTCTCCAAAATCACAAAAATTAAACAAGCATTGACCAGAGACAGTTGATGAAGATCAACATTTTCTTATTGCTGTTGCTGATCGGTCTCTCTCTAGTTCCTTTCACCACAGCCGCCCCAAACCAAACTTCACCCAACGTTGTTTTGATGATTGGCGATGGCATGGGGCCAGAACAGATAAAGCTTGCCAGTCTAGTGGAATATGGAACACCCAATGGTTCAATCATGCAAACCGAATTTCCGATTGCATCTCAATATGTTACCAATAACATAGACGGAAAAATAACTGATAGTGCAGCAGGTGGCAGTGCAATTGCAACCGGGCAGCTCACTGCAAATGGTGTCATTTCAATGGATGAAACAAAGAGTATTCGGGTTAAGACGATTTTGGAATACCTGAAAGATGACTTTGGTTATGCAACAGGTTTGATCACCACCACAGAATTTGCCCATGCGACACCTGCCGTTTTCGGAAGCCATACCACAAATAGGGACAATAAAGAAGCTATTCGTGACCAATTGCTTTCAAGCGGTATCGATCTCATTCTCGGCGGAGGAAAAGAGGTGTCTTATGTGGGTGGGGCAGATGCCGCAAAAAGTCTAGGCGAAAGCTATGGTTACACCACGATTACTTCGAGAAACGAATTATTGACAATACCCCTTTCTTCATCCAAAATTTTTGGTGTATTTGGAACTACAAACATGCCATATGAATTGGAACGTGATCCCTCCATCGATCCCAGTATCGTGGAAATGACCGACAAAGGACTGGAATTTCTCTCTCAAAAGGGAAACCCCTTCTTTCTCATGATTGAGGGCGGACGGATTGACCATGCTGGACATATGGTCAACAGTAATGAAAACAAGACGCTTTACAATGTTATGGAAACAATCATGTTTGAAAAAGCAGTGCGAAGAGTTCTGGATTTCGCAAAGCAGGATGGAAACACGATTGTTGTTGTGGCTGCCGATCACGAAACCGGTGGTTTGCAAGTTTATGACTATTCTGGTCTTGATGCCACTCTCCCTAGCGAAGACCTTTCCCGAGATGAAAACAATCAGATCAGGATGAGAAGAGTGGCTGAAATAAATGCTTCATTTTCCACAAATAGTCACACGGATACACCTGTCTACTTCTTCGGTTATGGGTCGGATTTTGGTGACGTTATCGTTGATACCATCGATGATGTGTTTTGGGCAATCAACGGTGCTTTAGGAAAGTTCCCAACGGTTCGAAATGATCGTTTTACCATAGAAGACACAACCATCAAATACAGCTTCGAGATAATGGATCTGGATAATTCTGCAGAATCCTACGAAATTGTCCAGATATTTGAAAATGGCACCAAACTAAGCTCTGGCAACATCTCAATTGCTGATCTCTCTCAAAACAACCAATTTGAGTATTCATTCCCCAGTCCCGAAACCAATGATTCTGTGGTCTTTTTTGTCAAGGTCCATGATTCTTCCATATCCATTAGTTCCCTTTCAAAGACCTATCTATCTCTTCCTCCAACAAACCAGGCCACAACCGACCAAACAACAGACCTGAACTTTCCAATTTGGGTGATTTGCCTATCTTCAATCCCCTTAATTCGCCGAAAGACCGGAAAGAAATTCCTTAAGATGCTTCACTAATTCTTCAGGTTTATCTTCCTGAAGAAAATGACCCGCATTGTCTATAGGAACAAATCTAGATCTGGCTAAACGTTTTGCAAATTCCCTCCCTTCCTCTTGCTTGAAAACAGGGTCTTTGTCTGAAAACATCACAAGGGACGGAATGTCAATGGATTCCAACTTACTGAAAATCTGCAAAAAGATAGGATGATTTTCATGATTCTTGGTTGTCGGAATCATTTTCGGAAATGCTGCGATCCCCGCACGGGTTTCAGGAGAATTGTTTGCAGACAGATACACTTGCAGATCTGCATCATCAAGCTTATTCACCAATCCTTTTTCGAAGGCGGTTTTCTGGAAATACCCATTCAGCAGAAGTTTTTTTGATAAAGGTCCTGTAAACGCAAATTTGAATAACAGGGGAATGTCCACCACTGGTTTTGTCATGGTGTTCATGGCGACAAACCCTCGATATCTCTTCATGTCACGTACCAAGGCACCAAAGCCTATTGGTCCTCCCCAATCTTGAGCAATCAAAACCACGTTTTCTAAATCCAAATCCTGAATAAAGCCTTCAACCATTCCAAGATGCATTTCAAATGTGTAAAAGTCAATGGAAGATGGCTTTGCCGAAGCTCCAAAACCAATCAAGTCTGGAGCAATGCATCGGTATTCCTTTGACAAAGAATCAATTAACTTGCGGTAAAGATAGGCTGATGTCGGATTTCCATGTAACATCAACAAATTGAGGTCACCCGATCCTTGATCGAGATAGTGAACCTTGTGACCGTTTATTTCCATGTAATTTCGTGAAATCGAGAAATTGGGAGGATAGGGATCCATTTGTCTGACCAAAAACATATCCTACGAACTTACTTAAGAAGTTGTATGATAGTAATCGTCACGTCGTTAACTAAATCTGATCCAGTAATGTTCGAATGAATTTATAACCAAATGATGTGAGGATGCCTCATATGAACATTGAAGCCATTATTTTGGCAGGCGGCAAGGGAACACGACTAAGATCTGTCACGATGAACATGATTCCCAAAGGTCTGACGCCTATTCAAGAAAAACCGATCTTGCTATGGGAACTGGAATGGCTCGCTAGAGAAGGTATCCGATCTGCCATCCTTGCAACCGGTCACCTATCTGAAGAAATCGAAAAGGCTTTGGGAAATCAGGTGGAAACCCCATATGGAACCGTGGATCTCCAATATTCTGTTGAAAAAGAAAAATTGGGAAGTGGTGGTGCCGTCAAACTTGCAAGCGAATTGGTAAGTGCAGAGAAAACCTTGATCCTTAATGGTGACGTGCTAACCAATGCACCACTCACTCCACTTTTTGATCTGCACAAGGAGAAACAAGTTCTTGCGACCATGTTGGGGGTGAATATGGTCAGTCCTTATGGAATCATCCATCACAAAGACAATCTTATTATCAAGTATGAAGAAAAGCCGAGACTTGATGTTCCAATTCATGGAGGCGTTGATTTATTCGAAACCGATGTACTTTCCCGATTTCCGACGAAAGGGCAGATGGAGGAAACCATTTTCGTTGAATTGGTACAAGAAAGGATGTTTGCCTTTTACTTGATCCCGAATGACCAATTCTGGATGTCAATTGACACCCAAAAGGATTTCGAACTTGCCAACAAAACATGGACTGGTCTTGGAAACATTGTTTGAAATGTTTGGCTCATGTGTGATTATCTATCGTTTAGCTTTTATGAGGATAAAATAAGGGGGAAAAGAGAAGAATCCAAGGTGAAACTATGACTAGGAAAATCAAGATTGCAATTGCTGGACTTGGGAATTGTGCGGCAGCAATCATACAAGGATTGGAATACTATAAGAATGCTGCTGATGACGAAAAAGTCCCCGGTTTGATGCATGTGCGATTTGGTCCCTATCATGTAAGTGATATTGAAATCGTAGCTGCATTTGAAGTGAATCGGCTGAAAATCGGAAAAGATGTCGCTGATGCCATTTGGGAACCTCCCAACTGCGTAAATAAGTTTGCAGACGTCCCCAAGACGGGTGTCATTGTTCAACCAGGTCCCATCTCTGATGGTGTTGCCCCACATATGAGGGAATCTTTCTACTGTTATGATGAAAATGAAGTCAAACCTGTCGATGTAGCCCAAGTCCTCAAGGAAACTGGTGCAGAAATCCTAGTTAACTTTCTCCCAGTAGGTTCTGAAGATGCTACTAAGATTTATGCACAAGCTGCACTTGATGCTGGTGTGTCTTTCGCAAATGGTATCCCTTCATTTATCGTTTCTGACGAAGAATGGGCCGAAAAATTCACCAAGGCAGGCATTCCTGTCGCCGGTGATGACATCAAGTCACAATTGGGTGCAACCATTCTTCACCGTGTTCTCATGCAACTGATGGACGACCGTGGTATTGCAGTTGACAGGACACACCAGTTGAATGTGGGAGGAAACACCGACTTCGAAAACATGAAGCACGAAGGCAGGCTCACTACCAAACGTATATCTAAGACGGAAGCAGTCACCTCTGTTCTACCTTATGATATCCCTGTACGAATCGGTCCCTCTGATTATGTACCCTTCCTCAAAGATAACAAGGTCTGCTATATCAACGCTGAAGGTCGTAACTTCGGTGATCAAAAGGTCATCTTGAACCTCAAACTTTCTGTGCAAGATTCTCCTAACTCTGCTGGAGTCATGATCGATGTAATCCGGGCATTGGCCATTGCCAGAGATCGTGGTATCGCAGGACCTCTCTATAGCATGAGTGCCTATGCTTTCAAGCATCCACCCAAACAGATCCCTGATTTCATCGCCAAGGAGAATGTCGAGAAATTCATCAAAGGAGAATTGGAGGTGTAAATAATGTCACAGATAAAAGTTGCAATTGCCGGTATCGGAAATCTTGCTAGCGGATTTCTCCAAGGAATCCAATATTATACCCAGAATTCAGAAGAAAAAATCGCTCATCCACGACTCGGTGGCTATGAAATCAAAGACATCGAAGTGGTTGCCGCTTTTGATATCGATGAAAGAAAAGTGGGGAAGGATCTTTCTGAGGCAATCTTCGCAAATCCAAACAAGATGCCCAAAATCATTGATGTCCCTGAACTTGGCGTAATTGTCAAGAAAGCTCCTGTACTTGATGGTGTGGCTGAAACCGCAGTCGATGTCATCAAGGTTTCCTCTGAAAAAGAGGTGGACATTGCAGAGGAACTCAAGGCTTCTGGCGCAGAAATGCTGGTGATCGCCACTCCTAGCGGGGCGGTTGAAACCTGTGAAACTTTTGCAAAAGCAGGCCTCGAAGCTGGAATTGGTGTGATTAATGTCACACCCACCCCTATTGCCCGCAACTCAAAGTGGGCAAGAGAATTCAGGCTCGCCAAACTTCCTCTATTGGGTGATGATCTCCAATCACAGGCTGGAGGAACTGCTTTCCACAAAGGACTTTTGAAACTCCTTAACGAAATCGGTGTAAGGATTAAGGATACCTATCAATTGGATGTGTCCGGTGGATTGGAAGGGCTGACAACACTTGACTACGATAGAAGGAATTACAAGCGATCGGTAAAGGAGCATTCAATTCGTCAATCACTTGACTACGATTTTGAGGTTGCTGCCGGAACTACTGATTATCTTGAATTCCTTGGTTCAACCCGAATTGGTTATTATTGGGTTGAAGGAAAAGGTTTCCTCGGAGAAACCGTCAAATTGGACATTCAATTGGAAACCGTTGACGGGTCAAACGGTGCCGCCACCCTTTCCGATGCAGTCAGGGTTATGAAAATCGCCCTCAGCAAAGTTGCAACTGGTCCTCTGGTTTCACCTGCTCCTTACCTTTTCAAGGCACCTCCTGTAGTGATGCCCTTGGAAAAAACCGCTGAAGCGTTTGACGATTTCGTAACCGGCAAGGTTCTTCTATAAATTATGCAGACGCGAAAGGGCGGCCTTTCTATGACCGTCCAACCCCTCTGACTTTGCTATCAACGATGAGATTTCAATTAATTCAGTGGGATTCCTAATTTCTTGGAATGTTACAATCTTGATGAAATCCTTGACAGAAAGACCACCTGTATACCTTGCAACTCCATCCGTCGGTAACACATGGTTTGGACCAGAACAATAGTCTCCAAAAACCTCGGCAGAGGCATTCCCAATGAACAATGATCCAAAATTGGTTATCTTCTCAAGAATCATGTTCGGATCTTCGACCATCAATTCCAAATGCTCAGGAGCCTTCTGATTCACAATTGTTTCAACTCCTTGTAATTTTGGACAAACAATGATCATTCCTTGGGCTATCGATTCTTTCGCGATTTCATGTGTTGCCAATGATGAGAGTTGGTACTCAAGCTCATTCAGTATTTTCTTTCCCAGTTTATTGCAACAAACGATAGCATTTGCCTCGGCATTTACATCATGTTCTGCTTGCGCTAATAGATCTGCCGCTACAAGTCTCGGATCTGCCGTGCAATCTGTCACAACCATGACTTCTGAGGGGCCCGCAAGAAAATCTATTCCCACTTTACCATAGACCTCTCGTTTGGCGGCAGTTACGTACTTATTGCCAGGCCCTACAATTTTGTCCACCTGAGGTATGCTTTCTGTTCCATAAGCCAATGCTCCAATTGCCTGTACTCCTCCAATCCTCAAAATCTTTGTAGCTCCCGCAATATCCGCTGCAACGATTGTCTCTGGTTTAATTTTTGGGGAACAGACTATGATTTCTTTTACCCCTGCCACTCGGGCAGGAATCACCGTCATCAAAGCTGTTGAAGGAAGCGGATAATTCCCTCCAGGAACATAGCAACCAACCCTTTGTAAAGGAATGATTTTATGACCTATGATCCCGAATTCCGTTTTCATCTCCTTCGTTTGAAACATGGACATCTGTAATCGGGCAAAGGATTCAATATTTGTAGCCGCTTTCTTCAAAGCTTGCACTAACTCACCATCAACCTTCTCATATGCTTGTTTAATCTCTTCTTCTTTAACAATGAAATCACTTCCTGAAAACCCATCAAACTGTTGGGAATATTCTCTTACCGCTTCATCCCCTCTCTCCCTTACATCCTTGAGAATTTGGCGAACACCTCCCGGTACTTCAATATTGGATCGATTAAACCAGCTTTCAGGAATATCCTTGAAATTCACGATTTTCATGACCTTCTCCTCCATAACTCATTTTCAATCTCACTCAACCTAATACCATGCTTGACAAGATACGTGACAAAAAAATACATCAAATCCGCAGCTTCCCAAATCAGGTTTTTCCTATCTGTGTGTTCCAGCAATTCTGAAAGCTCTTCGCGTAACTTTTCCTCAATCAAACCCGGCTCTGTCAAAACCCTTTGGGTGTACGATCCAATTTTCGTTGGACCTTCTTTTCGATCCTGAATTATTCGTTCCAATTCCTTGACTGAAAACTTTGTCTCATTGAAACAGGTTTTGGTGCCGGTGTGACACGCATTTCCATTTTGGTTGACCACAAAAAGCAGAGTATCCCGATCGCAATCATACCTTGCCTTCACCAATTTCTGGAGGTTTCCTGAACTTTCACCTTTTTTCCACAGACTGCCTCTAGATCTGCTGAAATAAACTGCATAATGGTCTCTTTGATCCCATTCATCTCCCAATGTCTCCTTTAATGATTCCTGACTTGAGTACGCGACCATCAGAACTTTCCCGGTTCCTTCTTCCTGAACCACTGTTGGAACCAATCCGTTATTCTTCTCGAAATCAATCAACGAAACAAATGCATCTGTCAATCTTATTGTCGAGGTATACAATGCCATTCCTATTTGTGAGTTGATGTTTTCGTTTTCCAATTGCTTGATCTCCTCAATTGAGGAAATCCCTCCTGCATAGGTCAACTGATTTTCCGTTTTGCTTTTGATCAACTTTGCCATTTCAAGATTGATCCCTTCAAGCTTTCCTTCCCGCTGGACATCTGTAAATAGAAATTCATTGCAATAATCCTGCAATTCAATTGCTCGATCCAATGGGTTCTGATGAACGGTTTGTTTCCACCCATGTGTGGCAATATTTTTTCCTTTCATGTCAAGGGCAACTATTACCCTTTCTTTATTAAATGAAGAAAGAAATTCTGGGTCTGCCTTTGTCCCCACGATGATCTTCTTTGCTCCTGCAAGCA
This sequence comes from uncultured archaeon, assembly GCA_964645535.1. GTDB lineage: Archaea > Asgardarchaeota > Heimdallarchaeia > Heimdallarchaeales > Kariarchaeaceae > WAKA01. The sequence goes on from CAZYCQ010000019.1 coordinate 41,791, forward strand.
GGATTTCATCACCTTCTTCAATTGTCCTTATCCCTCCTCCGACCCTGCATTCCGCCAAGGTGCAAATCTGTGCAATCAGATCTCTATTTTCTCCCTTTCCTAAGGCCGCATCAAGATCTATGACCGCAAGCTCTCCATAACGATTGAAACCCTTGGCAATCATGACTGGATCGTCTCTTTCAACCTTGATCATCTGTTCATTGCCATTCACCAATTGAACAGCTTTACCGTTCATCAAGTCAATACTCGGAATTATCATTTTAGTTCCTCCAAACGTATGGGAATCCCTTCCTCCTTCAATCTCCATTTCAGCGTACCTATTGAAATTTCATTGTAATGGAAGATTGAAGCAGCCAATGCTCCAGTAACCTCCGTTTCCTTGAACAGATCAATAAAATCATCCACTGTTCCGCCTCCTCCTGATGCAATAATCGGAATGCCCACTGTCTCCGATACTGCTCGATAAAGCTCAATATCAAATCCCGTTTTTGTCCCATCCCGATCGATGGATGTAAGGAGAATTTCTCCCGCACCTAAAGATTCAACTTCTGCAAGCCATTCCAATGCATCCCATTTGGTTCGGGTTCTCCCTCCGTGGGTATAGACCTTCCATTTCCCCTTTTCTTTCTTGACATCAACTGCAACGACAATACATTGGCTTCCAAAAAGCTTTGCCCCTTCTTCAATTAGGTTCGGATTGGAAACAGTCGCTGAATTGATGGAAATTTTATCGGCACCTGCTGAAAGTATTTTGCTCATATCCTCGATGGATTTGATGCCTCCTCCAATGGTAAAAGGAATGAAAATTTTCTGGGCAATCCTGCCAATCAAGTCCAAAAGAAGTGGCTGATTGTCAGAAGTGGCTGTTATGTCCAAATAGACCAATTCATCTGCTCCTTTTCTCCAATAGGTACTGCCCAGATTGACCGGGTCACCTGCATCCCTTAAATCTGCAAAATTTATTCCCTTGACAACACGTCCATTTGTTACATCAAGACAGGGAATGATCCTTTTTGTTAACATTGCAGCCACCTCCGTAGAAATCGCAAGCCAAGTTCGCCTGACTTTTCAGGATGAAACTGCACCCCCCAGATATTGTCGTACTGTATTGCCGAACAGAACCTTGTGTCTTCATAATCGGTGTACCCTACTTTAATTCTTTCATCATTCGGGACAGGATAGTAGGAATTCACAAAATAGTAGTACCCTGCTTCAAGTAGACTTCCTGATGAAGGAACTGATACTTCGTTCCACCCAATCTGCGGTATCTTCCCCTTCCTGAATTTCACCACATTGCCTTTGAATATGCCCAATCCCTCCACTCCTGGACTTTCCTCGCTCCGTTCAAACAAGGCTTGATATCCTAGACATATTCCGAGAAATGGCTTTCCACCTATTATCTCCTTTCTCAAAGATGATAACAAACCCTGTTCCTCAAGTACCCTCATTGCTGAACCAAAATTCCCAACCCCCGGAAAAATTACCTTTGACGTGGCTTCAAGCTCTTCCTCACTTCTGACTAACAATGATTTATAACCAAGAAACTTCAGGGCATTTGAAACACTTCCAATATTGCCCCCTCCATAGTCCAAAATTCCCACAATTCTTGTTTCTTCGTTGATTTCTGTCATGATATCACTCCTTTGGTACTTGGAATCTCCTCTCCAATTCGTTTGTCCTTTTGACATGCTTGCTTCATGGCCTTGGCAAATGCCTTGAAAATCGCTTCTAGTTTATGGTGGTCATTCTTCCCCGATAAAAGGCGTATCGCAATATTTGCCCCTAACGAATTTGCCAAGGCCTCGAAAAAGTGTTCCGTCAGATCAGAATCAAAATCTCCACAGAAACGCCTCCGGAATTCCACATCAAATTGCAGATACGGTCTTCCACTCAAATCCACCGCAACTTGGGCAAGCGCATCGTCCATTGGATAGAGAAAGAACCCTGCTCTTTCAATTCCTCTCTTGTCACCCAATGCCTTCCTTAGCGTTTCGCCCAGAACCAAGGCAATATCCTCAACAGTGTGGTGTTGATCGACCTCAAGATCCCCTTGGGCTTCAATATCGATATCTATGAGGCTGTGCTTACTGAAGGCTTCTATCATATGTTTAAGAAAACCAATGGGTACCTTGATGCTTGATTTTCCTGATCCATCTATCTTGACCCATGCCCTGACTTCCGTTTCATTGGTTTTTCGGTATGTAGTGGCTTCTCTCATAAGATCTCCTCCATCTTGTTGAGATTGGGGATGGTTTTCACCTCTCCAAAAGTCGTAGTTTCAGAAACAAGAATTGGGGTTATTCCCGCCCTTTTTGCTGCCATCACATCATTGATTGTATCTCCGAAATAATACCCACGTTTGGCCTTCAGAACAGCAAGGGCTTTGCGTATCCCTTCCGGATCAGGTTTGTCTTCATATACATCATCCAAGGAAATGACAACATGGAACATGTCAAATCCAAATCTTTCACATGCCCATTCTACCTCCTCCTTTGGACGTCCTGTAACGATTCCCATTCTATACCGTTGTGAAAGAGTAGAAAGAATCCGCTTGTCAATAAGGGGCTCTTCGTTGAATCTGAACCCGGGATCATACAGATAGGCTTTCTGAAAGAATTTCTTCACCTCCTCGAAGGAAACAGTTGCAGTTTCCGATATGAGCGCAGAAGTAACTTTCCAATCACTGTTGTACCCGGGTTTCTCCCTCCATCTTTGGATATCCTTGTCTTGGATTTTTCTTCCGGTAAACCTTTCCACCACGTACTTAATCGTTCGGTCATAGGATTTGCGGACATCAACAAGGACTCCGTCCATGTCAAATATCAACACGGGTTCCTCAAGAATTTCCTGCAATGTTCTGACAAATCTTTTCATAATTTGAAGGGGGCCGATCGTAATCCTGCTGTATCCCTCTAATTGCTTCTGGTTAGATCTATCCCGTATGAGTATCCCTTTTTGCTCCAGTTTCTTGCAAATCCATTTGTTGATCGTTCCAAAACGTACCAACAGAAAATTTGCATAGGAAGGGAAAACCTCAATTGACATTTCTCTCAATTGATTCATTACCCATCTTCTGGACTGCTTTACTTCCTCAACGTATCTTTCAACAAATGGGATGTCCTTCAATGCAGCTTTCACTGCGTGGACTGCCAATGAGTTTACATTATAGGGTGGTGCCATGATTTTCAGTTGGTAGGCTATCTCCTTATTCGTATATGCATATCCAATCCTCAGTCCTGCAAGTCCAAATGCTTTTGAAAAAGTTTTCAGCACTATCAGCCTACGATCAGATTTCACCAAATCTGCATAACTGTTGATGCCAAATTCCCCATATGCCTCATCAATCACAATAACTGTTTCTGGACACTTTCTCTCTAGCTCTTCGATAAGATATTCTGGCTCCGGAATTGCACTGCCGGTTGGATTGTTTGGATCTGATAGAATAACGACTTTTGGCTTCTCTCTAACTGCGACTTGCACAATTTCCTCGACTGGAAATGAAAAATCTTCTTCCAATGGCACCTCAATGATTTCCGCCTCCTTGAGCTGTCCATAAAAATGATACATCGAAAAGGTTGGAACAACTGTCAATACTTTCTGTCCTTTCCCTAGCAGGACATCAAAGATGAGCCTCAATCCATCGTCAATCCCTGCGGTTAGAACAAGACCTTCGCGATCCAAATCAAGAGACTCGGCCAATTGATCATATAGGTCATCATACGAGGGGTAAGTCGACAAATCCTCAAATCCGACTTCCTGAAGGGATCTGTAAACTAAAGATGAAGGACCTCGGAGATTTTCATTGAAATCAAGTCTCACAAACCTTTGCCTTCTTTCTAAAGGTGGGTTGTAGCCGACAAACCTCTCTGTTTGCGAAATTCCAGTCATTTCCTGATGCCTCCAATACTGTCAAGCAGATTGCGATATTGAGGAGGTTCTTCCTCGAAAATGTAGGTCGTAGGAGTAACTACCACTCCTGATCCTCCTACCTCTCTCAGACTTTCAATCGCCTTCATCAGAATCTTTTTCGGCACAACAACGTGGATTGCAAACCATGGTTCCATGTCTTGATTGAAAATCGCCGAAACCGTAGGGCCTTGGAGACCGTTCAATCCGGATTTGGATATCAGCTCGGGAATTACCCTTTCCGGGGTTCCTCTCATATTGGCATAAACTGAAACAAAATCCATGCCCCGTAAGGTACCCTCAAAAAGCTCCAAGAGCTGCTTTGCCACCTTCATGGCTTCCTGATCGGTTCTAAGCATCCTTGCATTGGCTATTAAAACTGCCTCAGAATCCAAAATCCGACCTCCTTCCAACCTTTTCAGCCTGTTGTCCTCCAAGGTCTGACCAGTTGAGACAAGATCGACTATGAAATCTGCCTTGCCCAAGGCAGGTGAAACCTCCAACGTGCCGGCAGAGGATACAAATTCGAAAGATATTTCCCTTTCTCTCAAAAAGTCTGACGTCAGTCTGGGAAACTTCGAGGCAACACGAAATGGGTTTCCATTGCCTTTTCCTTTGAGTTCTTCAATGCTGGATATTTCCCAAGCTTCGGGAACTGCAACTTCCAAAGTACATTTCCCAAATCCAAGACCTTCATGGACAATGATAAGTTCATTGCCTTCTCTCAATTCCATGACGAGATCCTTGCCGACAATGCCAAAGGTCAGAAATCCTGTCTCCACACCCTTTACAATATCTTCTTGACGCTGATATACTACCTGAAGGTTGGGAAACTCATCCAAACTCGCCAAATATCTTCTTCTTACCCGTCGGAGTGTAAGACCGCATCGATCAATGAATTCTGCAGTCTCAATCTCCATTCTCCCTTTACTTGGTATGCCTAATCTGATCATAAAATCACCAAAAGAACTTTGTCTGCTCTTGATCAAAACGGAGGGACGGCGCATGAACCTTATGTCATCTGCATATGTGAACACAATCACCTAGCATGCTTGCACCTCCTTAAAAAAAGCAAAAAACATGAGGTTACCTGAGAGCAGCATGGAACAAGACTATTTACGATGAACGTAATCACTGCTCATTGTGAAACCTCAATTCAGAACCCATTTCATTTGAATAAAAAGATGCAGGTTCTGCCCTTTTGACTTCACCCCAATTATTGGTAGTCTTGTCCTGTGCACCCCTGATTTAATGTATGCTCCTCACACCTGACCATATGATTCCATTTTCTGTTTTCCTGTCTTCAATGTCAACCTTTGAATGTCTTAAGGCAGATCTGGAGAAAAAATGATATATGGTGGTGAGAATTTTCAATTATTTTCAATTATTTCCACTTACTTTTCACTTCTTCATACAGCAGAACAAATCCATCTCAAGATTCAAAAATTGAACTTTATCTCCAAAAATTACCCAACAAAGTTGGCCTCCAACTAGCAGTTTAATTGGACACATTGCCCTCCTGATCTGTGGAGAAAGAATTAAAGGAGAGGAAAAGCCCTCTCTGGGTTTACTATCTTATCCAAATGAGTTTTGCCTTTTCTCAAAATCTCGCCTTTCAGTACATTCCTCTCTTCAACAAAAAACTCGGGGCAAATGAAATTGAAATGGGGTTGATGACTGCTGTACAAAATGTTTTCTCAACAGCATTCAGCCCTTTTTGGGGAAGAATATCTGATGCACACGGAAGGAAACTTTTCCTCCTCCTAGGGTCGTTTATTGCAACTGCAAGCGCAGGAACCCTTACATTCGCAAAAAATCCTCTTCAAGTCATCGTTTCGATTGCCGTCAATTCATTCGGTCTTTCCATGTTAGTTCCAGCATGGCAAGGAGCTTTGGCCGATTATACAGAAGGAAGCAAACGAGGTGGATTCATGGGAAGAATAACCGGTGTCGCATATCTTTATGTGACCATTACTCTTGCCCTCTACTCTTTCGTTGCTCCTTTACTGGAAATAACTGAAATCCAACAGTACAGGGTTATTATGGCAACTTCGGCAGTAAATTTCCTTATCATGGTCGTACTGTCCTGGATACTGATTGATCTTAAAGATCCAAATGGACGGAATAGAGAATACAGCCTTCTAGCTTCTCTCCGTGATCGTATTTACAGAAGATTTCTTGCCGTCATTCTCTTCTGGTGGTTCTGGATGAGCCTTGCTTGGAGCTACTTCCCCACAGTAATTGCGGTCGTCATCGATGCAAGCGTTTCTGAGGTTGCGTGGATAGCCATCACTGGGACTGTTGTCCAAGCTATTGCTTCCTACAGGATGGGGTCGCTCATTGATAGAATCGGGGAAAGAAGATCCATAATTTACGGATTCATTACATTCACAATTGTGCCCCTCAATTTTGCCTTTGCAACCGAATGGTGGCACCTCATTCCTGCCCAAATTATTGCAGGTGTCGGCATTGGGTTTGGCTTCACTGCCCTGCAGACCTATATCCTCGAAATTGCTGGCTCCGAAAAAGCTGGAAACTATCAAGGAACCTACAATCTGTTATGGGGTGCTTTGACATTTGTCGGCTCCTATTTCGGAGGATGGTTCCTGCAATGGCTCAAAGGAACCGTGGGTTCACTCCCGCTTGCCCTCACCTACGCACTGCTCATCGTGACCGTATTGCGGTTCTTCTCTAATTTCATCATGTACTTCTTTCTACCAGATCCCTATCCGAAGCAAGAATAAACATGTTTTATCAAATATCATTTCAAAGAAAAAAATTTATGAACACAAAAATCATCTGCTTATTCCCTGTTGTTGATTTAGACAAGATAACTGATCCATCTTATTTTCCTGAAAATGTAAAGTTGCATCTGGAGGGTTCTCCTTTTTTCCACTATTGAACATTCAGGATTCTTTAAATTAGTTAAGAAATCACAAAGTTAATGAATTGGATTTTTTGCTTTTTCTTCTGACCACGGATATCACAAGAAGTGCGGTAAGACCGAAATATGGCATGAATGTTCTTTCATCATTTGTCGCAGTTACATAGAATGAAATATAGTGCAATGTCATATTCAAGTTGGTGGTTGAATAGAGGACAAGCTTTGCTGTATCGATTGCGTCAGTTGTTGAATTAACATACTCAAATGTTGTGGAGTTGAGTTCATATGCTGCAATTGGCATTTCGATGGTTTTTGACTGATTGTCCATATATGAAATAGTTGATGATTCATTGAGTTGGACATCTTGATACGTTGTATTATCGATATACGTTGTATTATCGATATAATCGAGATAGTTGTAAGGAAGGGCAACCGCCTGAACCCAACTCACTTTTTTAGGAATAAACTCCGTCCAGTTTGAAGGTGGTTGCCAACCTTCATCGAAAACCCCGTATGCAAAAAATTTACCTTCTGCAGAGGTGGTGATATTAAAGGTTACCAAAAATCCATACCGAGGTCGGATTTGTTGATTATTACCTTTAAGAAGGAATTCATAAGGAGTATTCGGCTCCATTTCGAGCTGTACTTCCCTCTCTTGGGGAAGTGTCTCAATGGAATTTGCAGGAAAGATCCCAATCAACAGGGTCATCAGAAATAGAAAAGTAATGCCGATCTTCATTTTCCACTCACCTCAACATAATCCCATCATTCTCATTAGGGCATCACAATACGGTTTGCCCAAATCCTTTGCCTCCACAAAGAGTTTGTGCAGGTCAATGTAGCCCCAGCCATAGAGCTGATGCCATGATGATCGAGATGACGCACCTTTTAGCAGGTCAAGCACTGTATCCACTGGCAGAAACGGATACTTTTCCGGAACGGTTCCCATATTTGCGCCGATGGCATAGGCGTGATAGACAAGCAGGGCAGCAGCAGCTAGATATGGAGTGCTAAAGCTGGTTCCGTAGCTGTAATAAAAGACGAAGCTACCCCCTACCGAAGTTCCCGTCAATACCCCATGGCCAGGCATCACAAAATCGGTTCGTTTTGCCGTTTCACTGATTGATCCGTAACTTGAACAGAAGGGGAGCTTATGAGAATCATCACAGTTTTCATGCTCTCCTTGGTGGTTGATGTGATCCAAGCTAGCCTCTTCAGCCAAACCTGAGAAATAACCCTTACGCGACTTGTAATCGGAATCATAGTAGTATCCGAAAAGACCGCCGTCTCGCCATCCCCCCCTGTTTTCATGGTCGATCGAACCCACTCCGTACACATAGGGATGCGATTGGGGGAAACTGTCCCCTCTGTTTCTTCCATCATTGCCCATGGAGGAGACTATTGTGACTCCCTTATTATGAATTTGGGTAATTAGATTGTTTATACGTCTATCCATTAACGGGTCATACATAGACTGTGAGATCGAGATAACCTTGATTTGATAGGTGTCGATATTGTTCAAGATCCATTCCCAAGACCTGATATCTTGGGTTATCTCATACCCATAATCACTTTCCACATCATCATCGATGACAATGACCGGTGCTCCTCGAGCAATGGTTCCAAATGCCGTCAGG
>CAZYCQ010000020.1:0-16332 GCA_964645535.1 uncultured archaeon
CATCTAGGGGGTAAAGCCACTTATCATTTGAATTTGCAATTATGGTTAAACTTGAAATTGGATTCTATCTATCGGTCGTTTCAATTGGCTTTGTTAACAATCTCCTTTGCAATTGCTATCTTTTTGCCAATTCGAATTCTTTCATTGTTTTCCTTGTCTCTATCGAAACAAAATTTAGTCAACATTTAATTGCGTATAGCAAGAATTATACGCAATAATTTTCATTGTGGACATAGATTATCGCTTTTGAATGATCGCATTTGGCTTCTTCTCTATTTTCAAGAGGAATTTGCGGATCAAATCCACTATCTTGTTTCAAGCCTTGCTTTTTCAACGCCATCTCATCGGTCAGCCATTTTTCATTTCATCAAGCATATTTAAAATTGCTTGGTTGACCTTATCGATTTGGTTGCAACTCCTGTGCCAATTAGATGGACACAAATCTTTTTTCTGAGCATTTCAAAATGGTTTTTCAAATCAAGGAACAACTGATTTCTTTTCATTGAAGGTTGCTAATTTCGTTTCCTTTGTCTTTTCTTTCTTTTTAACTTTGATCCGGATAGAAGAAGTAAGAGGAACCAAACACCTTGGAGTCCTACTTGATTAATGTCGGTGCTTTGTTGTTTTCCAAAATTAATAATTTCAATTTCTATGGTTGAATGTAGCCCTTCTGCCATCAGAATTTTGTCTTTTGTTGTGGTTATGTCCCAAATGCGTTGTTCAATTGTTTTTGTGTTGTCGTACAATTCTTCCAATTTCATTGTTTGAACGTCAACTTACATTACCTTGATTCTAACGTTTTCTTCACCAGTTTCTCGGACAAAAGACATGTTTATCAACGCAACTCTTGCGGTATTTGGCGTTATAGTCAATACCAATGGAACAAACCAGTGTCCATCAGGGAATGTGATTTTGATCCATTAAATGCAAATTCTGAAAACCTTGCGAATTGGTATGTGAGAAAATATCCTGAATCAAAATAATAATCAATAAAACAGTTGTATACTGACATCTGTCCACAATAATCAACTACAGTTTCCTTAATTCCAACTTCTCCTGTGGTTGGTTGATATGAAAGAATGACAGTATGAGCCAAAACAGTTCCATTTACTTTCGCAGGTTGGTTAATTATTACATAGATTTCTCCATTCTCAGAAAGCTGTAGGGAAAGGGTGATTGTTCCTCCTGTTTCTTCGACATTTTCGATATAGTTGCTAACGGAATTTAATTCAAAATTCCACAATTGATCAATTTTGCCCGTTGTAATATCGTATCTCTTCAGCCTATTGTGGCTAGGGAAAACACCCTGTGGATCAAAATCGGTTACCATAAAATAAATCATTTCGTCATTTATCATTGCCGATGTAGATGTGTCAAAAATCTCTTTTGCCTCTCCTTGCTCTTCAAAGGCATAGAGAAAAAATCTGTTGCTGGATGACGATGTGGAATTTCGGATAAAAAAAAGACCAAATTTCTCAGTTGCCGATATTACTCCCGAGTATTTTCCTATGAACTGTATTGTACTCTGTTCTGCTGTTTCTGAGTTATAAACGTGAAAAATAATTATACCGTCTTTTTTTGATTGGGAAAAAATCATTGGATACATGACTTGGATTGAATCTATTTGGTCTGAAACATCGATCTCAATTGTATCAACAATAGGTGTTGCAAAGGCGGGGTAGCAAAGCAAAAAAATGGACAAGGTGCACGCTATAAATTTCATAAACATAATTTTCACACATATTATTTAAGGGGGTCTCTCCATAGAATGTATTTTGAGAGATGTTTTTTCTCTACGGGTGCATGTCAGTCGCCTTTCTCGAAAAATTAAAATTTCAGGCATCCCAATTCACGTTTCGATGAGGAGAATCACCATTCCAATGAAAAGATCGGGAATTGCAGCAACTGCTGCAAAAATTGCAGATTCCTTTTCAGTTTTGCCTAAGAGATAATGGGTTCCCGCAAACGAAACCAGCATTCCTCCTATAAATGAAACAACAAAGAGAATGGTGTTGATATCTGTCGAAAAGACAACTCCTGAATGATATGCCAGAAGAAGCCCAAGTCCCATCACACTCGCCGGAATCATTGAGTAAAATCTAACAAGTATTGCAAAACGAATTTTGTCCTTGATGTGAAAAATCGACGAAACATAGGCAAGTATTCCTATTCCCAAAACAAGGGAGACAATGTCGACAACAAAAGATGAGATTTTAAACGTAGCATAGATTGCACCTCCCGCAATTGCTATATCCAATTGAGCCATATGGATCATCAAAGCCAAAATTAAAATCATCAAGACTTGAGTTCCTCTATTTGTAAAAATGTCTTCCAAGGGATTTCCTTTGAATTCCAACTCATCTACTGAGGGTGTTTTGTTTTCACTTTGGATTAATCCATGTTTTTCCACAAGTTTTTTTCCAAGTTCTGTAATGGAATAAAGTCCATGTGCTTGTTTTTCAACGAATGGTTCCAGCAGTTTGAGGTGGTGATACACTGATCCTGGTTTCAACCCGGTATGGGTTGCCAAATCTTGATATCATTTTGGAGATTCATAAATCAGTAAAAGAATGTTTTTTCTTGTCTCATTTCGAATTTTATCCTCAAAAACAAACTCCATGTCTTCCAACTAATCCAGAACCCCTATGCCTCCTTTTACGCTAGAAACATTAAAAATTCATTTCTTTTTCCACACTATCAATGCTACAACTAAGATCATTAAACTTCCAGCCAAAATAAGGGCGGTTTCATTGGGAAGGCCTAGGATTTCTGCGAAGCTCTTTAGATCCTCTTGAGAAAACATGGAGCCCAAACTCTGATCAAATTGCTGAATTGTCTCTTCATCAATGGACAATCTCGGATCATAATAGATGGAACTTCCTTGTTCAAATGACAAGGCGATTGTCCCATTGCTTCCAGTTGCTACCACATCACTCTCAGTACCATCAATATTTGCAGTTCTGTCCCATGTGAAAAGCATTGGAAGCATGCTATGATTTGCTATGACCTTGCTGTCATTCATGTGGGTGAACCTTGCTATTCTGTCCATTCTATGCTGATCTGCAACCAGACTTCCTTGGAAAGAATGGATTTCATGGAGGACTGCAAGTTTCGATGAACTGTCTGCGAAAGGATAGTTGATGTCATATGACCATTTCCACTCATTAGGTAGGTTTGAAGTTGTATTTACTTCAAGAATGAGTGAAAACGTTGAATTATCCAATGTTGATGTCCTATAGGTGACTATACCACTTTCATTGACAAACTCTACTGGGGATAGATTTGTTGAATTCAATTTCAACGCCGAAATTACTGTATCATCTTCTGTATATCCATCCCCGAGTTCATCCTTGTATTCTACGAGTTCGGTAATTAGAACCGACATGGTATGTTTCATGTCCTGATGCATTTTTTCCATTCCCCTTCCACGCATCATATCCTCCATATCGGCAGTTTGACAGATAGTGTTATGTTGATTGCCTCATCTACCGTCACATTTCCCTCGATAATCATATTCTCTCCCATACCAATGTATCCTTGTCTTCCTACCATTGGCCGATGAGGCATACCTGGCATATCAGGCATTCCGGGTCGATGATTTCCGTCTCGATCCATTGGATCATGGGGACCATCTCCAATAACCACAATCGTTGATAACAACAATGCAGTTGTCAGCAACAGTCCGATGAAAACTTGTTGTGCTTTCATGTTTCCAATTTTCTCGTCCTATTTAATGGACATTTATTTCAAAAAAATTTCAAATTTGTTGAAAATCCGTTGAAAAACCACTAGAAATCAATTTAATTTTTTTCGGCATGGTTAGATATTTTCTTGGTTATGCCAATAAGTATTGCAGCTATCAACAAATATCCTATGAAAATCATCAAAACAAAAAGAAGCGTTGTTGACCATCCATTTTCATCTGCATTCAAAAACCCATATACGTATGAAGGGTCTATTCCGGTTGCTCCAAGAGAAAGTGCAAAAACCGCATAAAAAATAGGAAATATCACCCATTCCTTGAGATATGACCATTCATACTCCTCCCGTTCCCATATGAGCCACCCCACAAGAAATCCTGTAGGTGCCAGATAATGCAATGAAATGTTGGTGTATGTCCAAAATGTTTGATCTGTGGAACTAAGAAGGAAGTGATAGGCAATCATAACCAAAGTCAAGTAGGACACAACTGCGCCATGGTATTTTCCCTTCAATTTTTTCAGCTTATCAGGATCATTTCTCCAATAAATCCAAAACCCGAGCCAAATGATCCCCAAAAGGTTTGCTTGATTGGTCAAGTATTTCCACCTGCTCAAGGATGCAAGTGTTGGTGTATTGATGATTGCAGTAATCTGAAGTTGTATCTGCGTCTCAAGGGCGAGTAAAAAGAGGGCTATCCTATATAGTAATTCTTGTTTTGTGATAGATGCCATTAACCTGCTTGTTTACAATTTTTTTATAAATTTTTCTTGAAACAAACAACCCTGATCTGAACTTCAAACTCCTAATCCCAAATGCAATGACCTTCTACTTAATAAAGTGGGTGGCACAGTCATTTGATAAAAAAGATTTTCACTTTGAATTGTGTCTTTTACTTTTTCGGCCAAAGCGGCTTTTTCGTCTGTAATTCCCCATACATAGATCGAAGTCCTTACATTGTTCATGATCTCTTGGAAAGGAATTAAGGCTTCCGTGAACTTTTCGATCTCCTGTTCTGTTTTTGGAAGCTCATCTGTCCAAGGGAACAGATGGACTAGAAGATGGGGTGAAATGGTCCTCAAACTTTCTATTCCTTGTCCAAAATGTTCCAATGCACCATCTAGATAATTGGTTTGTGGGTCAAACATGATTTCAGGCATCACTGTGATTTTCTTGACCTGATGGACATTTGAAATAAGTGTGGATACCATTTTGGTAAGTCTTTCTGCCCTGAATTGCACCCATCTTGCAAATAATCTTTCGTTCCTTTTCAATTGTTCAATCGAAAAATCTCTGTCAAGCATTGCCATATTGGAAAATTCCCTTCTGCAATTATCACAAAAACAGGTGTTGATTCTTGGGAAATGAAAATCTTTCAAGAGTATTCCGTCAATTGGAGCTTGAGTGATTTCCTTGGCGATTTCTGACAGATAAAACCAATATCTTGATTGGTTGGGGCATACATAGCCTTCAACAGGAAATCCTCCGCTTTGGTACATTCTGAAATTCGGATCTCTTGAGAAATAGTAGTCCAAGTTTCCATGAATCAAGGCATATGTTTTGATGCCTATATCGGACGCAATTTGTGCGAACGTGGAAAAATAGTCCCCATATTTTTGATCTTTGGGGGCATTGTAACTTGGATAGTAAGAGGTTCCGGATTCTGACTTTGCAACCAGACAAATTTTTTCAAGGTATGTTCCATATGTCGCCAGAAATTCATCCGGAGGAATATTCATCTCCGCAGGGTCAATGACCAAGGTACCATTCTTCAGCAAAACTTGCCTTATATCCATTTCAAACACCCTAGAAATTTAATGCTTAATTGATTTTCCGAATTCAAAAGGCCAAAAGGGAAAGGAATCAACTTTGAATTCTCTTTGATATTGAAATAAAGTGTAATTTCCGATTTTAGGGTGTGACCTGCCTCTTTTTTGAGGGTTGCCTTCACTTTTCACTTTTAACCCACTCCCCGTCCCGAACGTAAGTTTAAACGTTAACCCTCTCTAATTGTTATGAGGTTAAAACATGGCAAGTAAGAAGAAGGTAGCCGAAACCGTTGTTGTCGAAGTTGACAATCCTTTGGATTCTATTGACTCCACCCCAGAGGTTCCATCAAATGGAAAATCCACTCTTACGTCTAAGGACATGCAATTACTTGATGTTCCTGGCTTGGGTCCAAAAACTGCAAAGCTTTTGGAAGAAGGTGGCATTAAAACCCCTTTTGATCTCATGCAGAAGAAGCTTGGTGAATTGGAAGAGCTTGGTTTGACCCGGCCTGCTGCTAAAAAGTTAAGGACTACAATTCGTGACCTTTTCCCAAATGAATTTGCTGATTATACTGAAGAGCTAAGTCTGGAAGACATTGAAGGAATTGGACCAACAACCGCGAAAGCACTGCGTGAAAAGGGAATAAGCGTAGGCTTACTTGAGACCACCCCTGTGAAAGAATTGGAAGAACGATACGGACTCACTGCAAATGCCGCTATGAAGTACCAGACATACATTGCCGAGAACATTCGAGGAGGCTTTTTCACCAATGCCTTGGAGGTTCTTGAAAAGCAACGGACATCACAATCATTCACCTTTGGTATCGAATCTCTCGATAATCTTACTTTCGTATCAGAGTTGGGAAATGGTGGCGTAAGGGCCGGTGAAACGTACGAATTTTTTGGCGCATTCCGATCCGGAAAATCACAGTTGTGTCACCAATTGGCTGTGACAGTTCAATTACCTCCTGAATTGGGTGGGCTTGGCAAGAAAGCAGTATATATCGATACCGAAGGAACGTTTTCACCTGCCAGAATAATGCAGATTGCTGAACGGTTTAAAGAGGAAAAAGGGTGGAAAAAGGATACCAAAGAAATCCTCAAGGATGTCATGTATGCTCGGGCAAAAAACAGTGATGTACAACAGGCAATAGTCATCAAGCTTCTTGAAATGATGAGTCAAGCACCTGAGGAATATGGAATTGTCATTGTTGATTCCGTAACCGCACATTTCCGCGCGGAATATGCAGGACGGGGAACTCTTGCTGAACGACAACAAATTCTGAATGCCCATCTCAATTCTCTCCACCGACTTGCAGACACTTATGAGGTAGCCATAGTCGTAACCAACCAAGTACAGGCAAACCCTGCCCAATTCTTTGGAGATCCAACCACCGCTGTTGGAGGGAACATTATGGGTCATTGGGCAGGCACTCGATTTTATTTGAGAAAATCAAAAGGTGAGAAACGTGTCATTCGTGTCTTCGATAGCCCTGTCCTTGCAGAAAAAGAAGCTGTCTTTGAAATTACTCCCAATGGTCTTATTTCTTCTGAATAACTAGCGAAAACACTAGTTTTTTTATAATCCAAATGAGATTCTTATTTAGACCCACAATGAGGAAGAACAACATAATTTGTGAATTTTGTGGTAATGAGATTTATGGTGATCCCTTTACCATCAAGGTTGAAGGTGCCCTTCTTACTGTTTGCTCAAAATGTAAACAATTCGGAAAGGTTGTGGAAGCTCCCAAAAAGAAAGTCGCTTCTGCCTCTTCATCCTTCGGGAAACCAACAGTCAAGAGAAAAACACAATCCGTTCGAGATCCTAAACGCAAATATGTTCCAAGGAAATCTTCAGATGAGAAAACTCTAGTCGACAATTATTCTTCAAAGATTATGAGTGCACGAAACAAACAAAAAATGTCACGACAAGATCTTGCTGCAAAGACTGGAATTTCAACTTCTCAAATTGCTTCATTCGAAAGTGGAAAACTCAAACCCACTGATGCTGAAGCTAAAAAATTGGAACGGGTGCTCAAGATTTCTCTTTTTGAAGAAAGCATGGTTGATCCAGAATTCCTCGCCAAAGAAAGCAGTAAGAAATTGACTTTTGGAGATATTGTCGAAATCAAACGCAAGTAACCTAAAAATCCCTGTTCTCAAAACCAATATTTTTACTTTCTCAATGAATCGAACCTTGTGAACATCGTTCTCAAAGTTGGTGGAAGCATTCTATTTGAAAATGGAAGGGTCAAAGTGGAACGAATCTCTCAATATGTTTCCCTGATCAAAAGCCTTCAGGCCGAAGGTCATTCAATTGCAGTTATTGTGGGAGGTGGTGCTCCTGCAAGAGAATATTCCAAAGTTGCCCGAGAATTGGGGGCGTCATTTACCATTCAAGACAAGTTGGGAATTGAAGCATCAAGAATGAATGCTAGGCTCTTTCAAAGTGCCTTTGACAATGCATATCCCAATCCTCCAACTAGCTTTGATGAATTGCAGGTTGCCCTTTCGACACATGAACTTGTCTTTGTCGGAGGTATTCAACCTGGTCAGTCCACCAACGCGGTTGCAGCCTTGGTGGCGGAACTCACCCGTGCAGATTGGCTCTTTAATTGTTCAAATATTGATTTTGTCTACGACAAGGATCCTTCTCTTAACCATGATGCCAAACCTTTCGACAAGTTGACCTATTCGCAGTTTATTGACATTGTGAACAATTTGGAACAAAAGCCCAGTGGATATGCACTCTTCGATCTTGTCGGAGCAAAAATAGTTCAGCGATCCAAAATCCGTCTTTGTTTTGTCAATGGTAAAGATCCTGAAAATGTCATCCGTGTTCTGAAAGGTGAAAACAAAGGAACTGTGGTTTATGATGAATAATCGCAAAATAGGAATTCTAAGATTGGATCACCGTGTTTTCAGAGATCAAAGAATAACCACCCATGTCGGTTTGACAGCCCGTGCCTTTGGATGCACTTCATTTGCCTATACTGGTGAAAAAGATGAAAATCTTGAGGAATCTTTGACTAAAGTGGCAAAAAGATGGGGTGGGGAACTTGTTGTGAGTTTTGAACAAAGCGCAGTAAAGTACATCAACTCTTGGAATGGACTGGTAGTTCACCTGACGATGTATGGTGAGCATCATAAGGAAACCATTGAAACCCTTCACGAATATTCCAATGAGGACATTTTATTGGTTGTTGGAGGTGCCAAGGTTCCTCCAAAAATATACGAACTGGCTGATTTCAATACCGCTATAGGACTCCAACCTCATAGTGAAATTGCGGCCATCGGGATTTTTCTCACCGATTTTTTGGGGTCGGATATACTTTATAGGAAGATTCCAGGTGCTGAGATTTCCCTAGATTTAGGAACAAAGGGCACGCGGAAAGATGGTTTCAAGAAAGGTCAGAATGTGGGGAAAAAATATCAAGAAGGTTTGCAATAAAAGATTCCTATTCAGATTAATTTATAGGGAGAAAAAATCAATAGGGAATCAATGAAAATCGAAGTAGTTTCTGCAATAGGTGGAGGAGCCCCCATTGTGCTTGATGTAGATCCACATGATACTGTTTCTAAAGTGAAGATGCAGGTAGCAAAGCAGAAAAGAATACCTGCTAGCACCGTAATTGTAGTCTTTCGTGGTCAACAGCTTGACGATAGTGATACAATTAAATCAATAGGCATGGTCGATGGAGATAAATGTTATTTAATAACACGTACTGAAGGTGGATATGGGAATTTCTGAAGAAGAAGATCGGTATCATAGACAGAAATTGATTCCTGAATGGGATCACGAGAAATTTTCGCAGGCACATGTTTTGATTCTCGGCGTAGGAGCCTTAGGTACTTTTGTTTCAACAAATTTGACCTTGGCTGGAATTGGTAAGGTTACCTTGGTTGATTATGACACCATTGAACTATCTAATCTCAATCGACAACTCCTTTTTTCTCCGGAAGACGTTGGAAAAAATAAGGCCAAAGTTGCAGCACAAAAATTGAAAATGCTCAATCCCGACGTGGAAATTAAGGCTTTTCCACATGATATGCAAAAACTTTCGAAAATGGATCTCCAAGATGTCACTGTCATTGCAGCATGTCTAGATACCTTTAGAGGGAGAAGATGGGCAAATTCCTTGGCGGTTCGTGAAAAACTTCCGCTTGTTTCTGGTGGAATGTTCGGTTTTTTGGGAAATGTACAGACAATCATCCCCTATAAAACACCCTGCTTTGAATGTCAGCCTTTAATTTCCCAAGAAAAGCTTTCACAGGCCTGTACTCCTCTAGGTGAAACAAGAAAGAAGATTGAATTGGAAAAGGATGAACCCCCTATTCCTTCAGTTTCTACGTTGTCTTCAATTGTTGGGGGATTGATGTCCCAAGAACTCATTAAGCTGATCATGAATATCGGAACTCCTCTTCAGAATTATCTCTTCATTGATGGGCTTCATAGTTCCTTTACTATCCTCCCCCTGAAGAAAAATGATGATTGTCCAATGTGCGGAACCAAATTTACGGTGCAGACACAGGAGATTCTTGCATTTCCCAACGAACCGATTAAAGAATTCAAGCACAGGATTGCCTTGGCCTTAGGTCTAGCAGATCCCACTTTGATGTCCAAAGGCAAGATCCTTAGACCAGAACAAAAGCTCGAATTGAATGAAGGGGAAAAAATCTTTGTTTCAGATGAAAGACTTGCCAAACCAATTGCCCTGAAAATAAAGTACGAGAAATGAATGATTCAATCGATGTTCATCGATATCAATTTCATCGATTTTGCGATACCTCTTGGAAAAGGATCGGAATCCTTTTTAGATTGTAAACAATGTAATTTTCTGAAATATCGTTTTATGGTGCTAGCCAATGTCCAAATCTACTTTCAACCCTGCAAGAAAAGGTCCCGTCAAAGTCTGGTCTGGTTACAGGAATCTTCGGGTTCCACTCGAACTATTTGATGATGTAAGAAAATATCTTGAACAGAGAAAAATCGAATATCTTGGTGGAACCGTTGGTGCATTAATCACAAGTTCAGAAGAGGAAAATCGGATTGAGGAATTGACCAAGAGAGTTCAGAAGCTTGAAGCTTTGGTCAACAAATTGATGTCTTCAAATATTTCTTCAGAAGAAATAAAACAACCTAAAACACAGAAATTAACCTCAAAAGAGAGATTATTCTCCTTCCTCAAAGAACATGCTGGCGAAAGGTATTCTACAGTTCAACTTGCAAGAATTTTGGAACTTCCTGATGCAACCTGTCGTCAATCTGCAAGAGAGCTTGCTGAAACAGATCCCAATATTCATCAAATCCCTGGAAGACCCAATAAATACTATTATTCAACCAATCAGGCCTGATATCTTTCAAGCCAAGGATCGAGAAATTAATTGTGTTGCCCACTCTTCGACCTTCTTATTTTCTTCTATGACAAATTCCTGTCCTATCCTTGCAGATCTGAATGTACCATCACTATTCCATGATTTTGGGGAATGATAGGTGATTCTTAGTTTTTTGAAAAAATCTGGTAATTTCCAGATTGATCGGCTTTTTTTCTTTTCAGTTAGAATGAGATCTTCGTTAAAGGACAATACCCCTCCTCCACTTAGGTTAGAATTCCAACTTGTGTTGCTTCTTGCCACATATATTGCATTGGTTTTGTTTGAAACACGATTTGGATTTGCAACATGGGGATGATATTTCATCCAGATTGGAACATCTGATGAATTGATGGTTTTCACAATCTTGTCTACTTGCAAATAGCCATAAATTATGTGAAGATCCGGTGAGTTCGGCTTATATCTTAATCTATCACCAACCCATTCAGTTTCCTTGAACCACCCAAAAAAAAGAAAAAGGTCTCCCTTACCAATTGATTGGTTTTCAAGATGTCTTTGGGCTTGCCCAATTTGTCCAAAAATCGGTTTCCATCCTACATGTCTAGGATAGACGAATTGCTCCAAATCTGGATCTAGATGACATTCAATATTCCTATCAAGCAATACTTTCCCAAAATTAGGGATGTTGATGTGTTCTTTCAGAAATTTCATAATTTCCAGAAAACTTTTCCCTAACTTTGTTCTAAGTTGAGCATAGGTTATTCTATCGCCAAAATGAGGGATGGGAAAGGAGATCAAGCTTCCGTCTGGAAGAATAAGGCTTGGAAATCCTCCATATGCTGAATCAAAACCTTTTCTGCTTAGAATGACTTTCATGGTATTACCCTTAAACAAGCTCTTTTAGAGATTTTCCAGTTCCTGTCTGAAAATGTTGTAGAACCTGAATACCTCTTGATAAGAATTGTAGAGAGGCACTGGTGCCACTCTAATTACGTCCGGCTCTCTCCAATCGCAGATAATTCCCCTCTTGGTGATCGCTTTGAAAAGCTCCTTTCCTCGTTCCTTGATATGGATACTCACTTGACACCCACGTTGATTGGGATCTCTTGGAGTGATATAGATTCGATCATCATCTATCTTATCCAGCAAAAATACAAGATATCCCGTCAGGGTTACACTTTTTCTTCTTAATTTTTCCATCCCAATCTCTTTTATCATTCCAATCGAAGACTTCAATGGTACCAAAGAAAGAATTGGGACATTTGATATTTGCCAGGCCTCTGCACCATACGCAGTTTCCATTTCTTCTCTCATCAGAAATCGTGTTTCCTTTTTATTGCCCCACCATCCTTCAAACCTTGGTAAGTTTTCCTCAAAATGTTTTTCATGAACAAATGCCCCTGCAATGGCTCCGGGTCCACCATTTCCATATTTGTAGTTGCACCAGACTGCAAAATCAACTTCCCATTCATGAAGATTCAAAGGAATATTTGCAAATGCATGTGCTAAATCAAATCCCACAATTGCCCCAACCTCATGACCTTTCTTTGTAATCTGTTCCATGTCAAAAATTTGACCAGAGTAGTAATTAATTCCACCAATAAGGATAAGTGCAAGTTCATCCCCTAGTTCCTCAATTCTCCGTAGGACAGTTGCCGTATCAATTTCCTCATCGGTTTCCCCGACAATCTCTAGCGTTTCTTTAGGATCAAATCCATGAAATCTAATCTGAGATTTAATGGCATAGATATCGCTTGGAAAGGCATTTCTTTCAATAAGTATCTTATATCGTTTTGATGTGGGACGATAAAATGAAACCAACATGAGATGTAAATTTACTGTCAAGGTATTCATGATGGTCACTTCTTCTTTTTTTGCTCCAACAATTGGTGCACTCATTTCAGCGATCTTTTCATGGATTGTTGTCCATGTTGTATCGTGAAAGTGACCTTCAACACCATTTCTAGCCCATGAATCCAGTTCCCTTTGAACAAGTTGCGGAACATCTTTTGGTTGAAGTCCCAATGAGTTTCCACAAAAGTAAATTGCAGGCTCTCCATTTTCAGTTATTGGATGGTAGAATTTCTCCTTATATGGCTTTAGCTCATCGTTTTCATCCATTTTTTTTGGAAATTCCTCACTTATCTCATAGTGCATGATTATTCTCAAAAAGTCATAACTTAAACCCTCTTCTTTCCAATTCTCTGCTCGACAAATTCGTAGCCTAAAATTTTTTACGTTTCCAACAAAAGTTCTATTAATAAAAGAATTCAGAAAATGGTATGGCTAAACGGAATCGCGCGGTGAGGGATCCTATCCACAATTACATCCACCTTTCATTGCCAGAAAGTGCGTTGATAGATTCTCCTTTCTTACAGAGACTTCGATGGGTTTCCCAACTCAGTGGTGTCAAGTTGGTTTTTCCTGGAGGCACACATAATCGCCTGCCTCATGTGATGGGTGTTATGCATCTTGCAGGGGAGTATGCATCACATATTTTTGCAGATCTCAAGAAAAGTGAAAGAGAGCATAAAACACAGTTGGCTCGTCTTGCAGGTTTATTACATGATGTAGCTCATGGTGCATTTAGTCATGCATACGATGACACGGTATATCGTGCCCTATACCCTGGAAATCCCCATGGACATGATACTCATAGGTACAAACTCATCAAATCAGATTATCTTAAACCGCTTATCCAAGCATGTGGTGTGGAACCTGAAGAAATCATAGACCTTTGGGAAGGAAAGGACACCGTCCTGCAAGCCATTGTTCAAGGTGCTTTAGGTGCAGATCGCATGGATTTCATGCTCCGTGACTCGTATTATGCAGGTACTACCCATTTTGGAACTGTGGCCTCAACCAGAATCATAAGCAGTACCCATGTCAAAGAACATGACGGGGCTCTTGCTCTTCATTATGATGTGAAAGTACTTGATGATATCTTTCAAGCCCTTCTTGGACGATTTTACATGTATCGTGGTGTTTATTTCCACAAGGCCAGTTCCGCTGCTGATATCATGATTCGACATATGCTCGCAGCTGCAATGAAACCGCTGCAGCTTCCTGAACGAACTGCCGATTTTGAACAATTTCAGTATATCAATGATTACACCGTAGTAGGGGAAATCATGACCTCTCAAGCTGAAGGGATTGAAGAGGCAAGAGAATATTGTACTAGGCTACTGCAACGGAAACTTCCCAAACTGATATGGGAAACCATTGTCTCAGAAAGTGTGGTTCGTACAGTTAATACTGATATTGAGAAGGGATCAAAGATCATTGCACAATCCCAATTCCTTGACAAGCTTGAGGAAGAGGCGGAAAGACTGGGTAAACCCATGCCTCGAACCTATATTTTCAACACTTATCCAATGAGTACAATTGATCATGATGAGTTTAATGCAGGGAACATCTTCATTTGGGACGAAAAAGAACGGCTTGTTCCAGGAAAGAAATCGATCACTTTTGAGGAAGCAATTCGATCCACAAACTACTTCAAGCCTTTCCTTGTTGATATGGAAGATCGCCAAAGATATATCATGATCCGTGTTTATGCGGATCCAGAGGATGCAAAGTGGATAAGAAAATTAAAGATTGGCATTCCCCCTCCCAAGCAACCTAACCTTGCAGAAACAAGTTATTAGGTAAGCTTAGATGGATTCAAATTCAACCAATCAAACGCGTTTTTTCCAAGAAGTTTCCTTTTGACATGATCTGGATATGAACTATTGTCGATGATACTTCCTGCATCAATATCCCCTGATGGAAACGGGTAATCCGTACCTAAACAAATTCTATCCTCTCCAAAGGTGCTGGTTAGAAATTCCAGATTTCTTTGACTGATTGCCAAAGAATCGACCCAAAAATGACCAATGTATTTTCTGGGACTTTCTATGCCTACTAAGTTCTGCAAATCAGGTCTGCCTTTTAGTACATGGTCAATCCAGTCAATTATCAAAGAAAAACTTCCCCCTCCATGAGAAAAAGCAACCCTCAGTTTTGGAAATTTTTCAAAAATGCCTCCTAAGGAAAGAGACAATATTGTACGGGCAATTTCTTCAGGGACTCCGATTATTTGTTCAATAATTCCTTTATTTTGGGATTCTTCAAAAGGAGTATTTGTGGGATGAATAAAAACAGCCGCTCCAAGTTGTTCTATCCTCTCGAATATCTGATGAAAATCTGGATGATTAAGACTTTTAGTTTCAACATGTGATCCCAAAATTACTCCCGCCAGTTCCAATTCCTTAATTATTCTGTCCAGTTCTTCAAGTGCCAATTCAGGATCTTGCAATGGAAGTGTGCCCAAGCCAAGAAACCTTTCTGGATAATCATTAACGTATTCTGCAAGATTGTCGTTCAAGAATCTGGCAATTTCCAATCCATCTTCAGGCTTTGCCCAATAACAAAATGCCTGTGGAATTGTACTCAATACCTCAAAATTGATCCCCCTTTCTTTACCTTCATTAATTCTTGTAGGTGCATCAAATAAGTTTGGAGCGATTGTCTTAAAGTGCCTATTCCCTCTATTCAAATTATAATTTGAATCAACTCTTGGTTCAACTGCAAGAAACGATCCATAACCGAATTCCTTTGAAAATTTTGGGAATTTTGGTGGCAGGATATGGGTATGGATATCGACCACAAATGGATCTTCAATCATCATATCCTAAGAATAAATTAATTGGAATTTTTTTAATCTCTTTTCAATCTGCCAAACTAATTCGAATGATTTGAACAATTGCCAACAAGTTTAACAATTCAAAAAGCGGAATCAACATTAAGTGGGAACAATGACAACGGAACAAACCTTGGAAGAGGTTCTTCGCTCCAACAATATCGACCCTGCAGATATTCTCTTTATTGTCAATTACATGAAGAAAGAAAAAATGAGCCCTCAACTTGCTATGCGCAGAATAAAGGCATTTGAAAAATTAAAGACAAAACTTGAAGAGAAAACAACAGCAGAGAAAATGAAAAATGAACATTTGGCAAAAGAACTTTCACAAAAAACAGCAGAGATAGAGCAACTTAAAGGAATGTTAGAAGATGCCAACAACAGGTTGGAGGAACTTGGTCAAGAAGTCCAACGATACTCTGAAGAAAAAATTTCTCTTGAGACAAAATCTGAATTATTGGATAGTGAAGTGGAAGAACTTAGAACACAATTAATGATGATGGCTCAAGAAACCCAAAGTGGTTTGGGAGAAGAGTTTGATGAACTTCAAAATTCTGTTACAAGATCGGTTTCCTCGATTATCAACGGTCTTAAAATCTTAATGGCAGAACATGAAGAATTGATGGATTTCTTTCTCCCTCTTATTGATGAATTGTCATTAGCCCTTTCAGATCCTGAAAACTATCAATTTGATCCTGACGATTTCAAAGAGGCAATACAAGAGTTCATCGACATTCTTTCTGGAAATATGAAGAATGTTGCCTCTTCACCTATTCAGTCTAATCAGGTGTCTGCTATAAAGCCTGCTCCCGTCAGTCAACCCGAACCTGTGAGCACTCCGAAGCCTGC
>CAZYCQ010000020.1:16432-48679 GCA_964645535.1 uncultured archaeon
GAACCTGTGAGCACTCCGAAGCCAGAACCCATCAGTCAACCCAAACCAGTAGGTGCACCAACACCGTCTGATTCCGAAACTGTTGTGGATAATGAAGATAAGACTTCCTCTTCTCAAGAGACAACCACTGAGGGATGGATCAAACCATCTGAATTTTTGGCAAGAAGAAGAAAGGTTGAAGCAAATAAACCAAAGAAGTTTGATCCTGTTGCTCCAAATAAGCCACTTGTAGAGGAACCACAAAAAGAAGAAGAACAAGAATCGAAGGAAGAAAGTCCTTCTTTTGAGCCAAAACCTTTGTCAAAAGAAACATTCAACAACATTGGCATATCAGATGAACCTGAGGAAGAAGAAAAAGAACCTGAACCAGTTAAACCAAAACCATCAGCTGTTAAAAAAGATACTCCTGCTGTTGATGAAAATACAAAGAAAGTATTGAAACTTTTTGCTGAATTCATTGATGAGGCAACTTCAACTAAAAACTTCCATGATCGGATCAGTTCTGTTTGCGATATGGATGAGGCATATGAAGTTCTTGGGAGCATTGGTTTGAGCAAAATTTATGGATATATTGGGAAACCATTGGATAAGAAAAAAGAAGTTATTGAATTACTTAACAAATGGGCAGTCGAAGGTGTTCCTCGATAATTTTCATGTTTATAAACCTAAACCAATTTTTTTGTGTATGTCTTCTGTGAAAAACGTTCCCAAGTTTACTCCTTATGAAATTTACAAAAGCCTTCAATCTGAAAAGTCTTTGATTGTAAGATTTGTTGGTCCTGTCCATCTATCGATCCTTCCTTTCTCCCAAAAAGTTATCTCCACTCATTTCACACAAAGATTTCCGATGAAATTTGTAACAAGCTATTTGTTTGAATCACTTCTTTACGCTTATCGAGATTTTGATCCAGACTTTTTTTACGATAGCTCCATTCATCCCTACAAGAAGCCAATCCAACTCAAGATTCAGAATGGTTATTTTTCCATTGAATTCGTTAAAACATTACAATAGAACGAAGAAAATAAACATAAGATAGGGAAGACCCGTAGTAATAGACGTTTCCGCAATCGACAATTTAGTTCCTTTACTCATTCCATAAACCGCAAGCACCATCCCCCATATCCAAAACAAAATTTGAAAGAACCTGATGAAAACACCAATTCCACTTGAAGCCATATTATCGATTGCATTTGCAATTTCAGAATATGTTTCTACATCTACGTTCTGTGACGGTGAAAATAATCTCAGGATAATTGTTACCGTATCCCCCACAAGAACTGGAACCAATGAATATCCAATGATGGACCTGACTTTTTCACGATTATTTTCTCCACCAAGTGCAATGTTTAGATAATTGATGATTCTTGCCGCTGCTCTTAAAACTACTGTAAATACTATGACAAACAAGAAAGGCCAAAATATTAGAAAAACAACCGTAGGAATTCTTGATATGATGAAGTTCAATATGGTGATCCCTATGTTGTCTCCTTGGACAAAATTTTGTTCATTAAATGCGAGACCATTAATCTTCCTAAGCATTGTGAGCATATGGAATGTGAGAGCAACTCCAATAAGGTAAATGATTGTTCTTGGTCCTCTAAGATCTGGGATTAACGCGATTTCTTTCATTGCATTGAATGGGTCGCGAATTACTTTATACATACGAATGAATGCATCTCGTCTTTCAATTTTGATTCCTGCTCTCCGTATATGCTCTCCGGTAAGGTCATATCCACACCACACGCAAGTGATATATTCAACCGGGATGAGTTCCCCGCATGAGGGGCAACTCTGCATTTCGACTTCGCTCACTAAATGGATAGACCATCTTTGAATTATATACCTTTTTCTTTCAATTTGAATTGGATTTTACTGTTTCCAAGGGTTTTTCCCTGACTGCTTCCGAAATAAAATTAAGCAACGAGCATAAATGGAGTCTGTAAGAATGACCACCGCTGACAGTAAAGAGAAAAAGCGGAGTTCCCTTGAGCTCTATCATTTGAAAAATGTCCTTAAACGATTGGAAAAAAAGCATTCCCCAAATATGAGTACGTCCCTGATCTCATTATATATTCCTCCAGGGACTCAACTTTCAGAAATTGCAAATCTACTGCGCAACGAATATGGTACTGCATCCAATATTAAAGATAAAAAGACTGGAAAAGCAGTGATGGACGCTATCTCGAGTATTCTTGCTCGATTGCCCAACTATGAAAATTCAGAAAATGGTCTTGTAATATTTGCAGGGATAACCGCTGATAAAAACAAGGTTGAATTCTATGCAATTTATCCCCCTGAAAAGGTGGGAATCAAAACCTATCGGTGTGAACCCTACTTTGATACAAAACATCTTCGCGAACTGCTTGATGTAAAGGATCAGTATGGTGTTATTGCAATTGCTAGAGGAGGGGCAACCTTTGCGGTTATCCGAGGAAGTAGTCTTCAGATCGTGATGGATACCGATAGCTTTGTTCCTAGCAAGCATGGTCGTGGCGGACAATCTCAAGGACGTATTGAACGAGGTATTGAAATCTTGGCTGAGGAATTCTTCAGCAAGATGGCTGAGCAGGCAAACAAAATCTTCCTAGAAGAATATCCCGTGAAATTCGTGATTGTAGGCGGACCTGCAATGACTAAAGATCAGTTCCTTCAAAACAAGAATTTGGACTATCGATTGAAGGAAAAGATCCTTAAGGTATATGATGTTGGCTATACTGGTATTGCAGGTATTCGGGAAATTCTGGAAAAAGCAAAAGATGATCTTGATGAAATCGACCTGATAAAAGAAAGGAATTTGGTTGAGGAATTCAAGAAAGGTTTGGCAACAGGATCTAACAAAGTGACATATGGTGAAGAAGCTGTTCGAAAAGCATTACAGATGGCTGCAGTTGATACCGTCCTTTTCAGTGAAGGCATTGAAAAAACTCACCTGTATATTCACTGCACCAAATGTGATCATCGATTTATAGAAGTGAAAGAGCATGGTGAGCCTTCCATATATGAACTTCAAATCGCAAATATTCCATGTCCGAATTGCAAAGAAGTTGGTGGGCTTGAAATCGAAAAAGAAGAAGATCTCATCGATGAAATCGAAAGATTGGCAAAAGAAACGGGTGCAAAAATAGAGGTGATTTCCACTTCACATGAAAATGGAATGGAGCTCTTGAAGGCATTCACTGGCATTGCAGCCCTTCTTAGGTATCCCGTTGACTTTTAGATCATGGAAGGTCTCTCTCATTTTGACCAAATTTTCTTTTGACATGTGTAATATTCCTTAATATTTAATTGCCATTAGAAAAAAGGTAAACTAGATGACAAAGATCGGTATGAAACCCAGCAAAACCTTCGCACGAGTAAAGTGCCCTGAATGCGAAAAGGAAACTATCGTTTTCATTTCTGCAAAGACCACTGTCCGTTGCTTAAATGAAGAATGCAATACGGTATTGGCAGTTCCACGGGGTGGAAAGGCAGAAATCAAGGGAGAAATTGTTGAACTTCTTTCCTAAATTTTAAGATTGAGCTGTTTTACTTTTGATCTCCGAACGAAGTTTCTGATATTTTCAATTGGCATCAGGACAACATCTCCTTTTTTGAATGGTCCATATGTAAAAAGATCCGCCCCTACGATTTCATTTGGTTCATCCTCAAGGAAGATGCAAAATTCATACTTTTCTTCATCTTCCCCTTCAAAAGGCTCTTCCTTCAAGGCAGTTATCCCTAAAATCGAATCCTGATGAACTCGAATTAGGTGATTCAGCTTGTCTCTGAACATTTCTTCTTCCGACGTTAATTTTTTTGGTCTCGGCTTGCCTGCAATGATTTCGTAGAAGTGCTTTTCCATTCTGAGCTTAGTCAAATCATTGATGATAAAATTAAGTCTTTGAAACCTACGGTTAAAAATTTTCCTTGCAAGTTCATCTTCATCACTTGTTGCCATCATTTCCAAGTGTTTGAGGTAAGTCTGGACTTTTTCGAAAAAATTTGGTTCTAAGGGAACAAGATCTTCTTCAACCCGTTCTCTTCTCCAAACATTCAAAATCTTCTCAAACAGCATGGAAATCCCTTAAGGTTAGTTGGTGGAACGTGGTGCAATTGCAACAGCTGCATATCCTGCATCTTCTGCAAACTGAAAGATTGCTAGAACTGGTTTATTGTGACCAAAGCAGAGAAGCATATGATCCTGTATCTTTGAGAACTTGGTCAAATTCTTGATGTAGTCCATCGCAAAAGTCGCGCTTACTTCCTCCAATTCCGATTCAAATTTTACATTGGTGACTTCTTCATTTTCAAAATCAATTTCTGTATTTGTGCTTTTGGTGGTTCCTGTTGAAATGAGCCTCAATTTGTGTTTGGTCATTCTCAATTCTACGTGTGTACCCCCAAGAGAAGAAATTTGCATTGCCTCTGCGAAGAGATTTGCAGAAATGACCAAGCTAGCCTCCAATTTCGTCTGTAGATTGATCAATCCTCTGAATTTATAGTCATCCGCCGTTCCTAATAGCCTTAGATCGATTTCTTTGATCATCTTGTTTTTGATCAATTTGAAAACCATGATTCCTTCATTCTCATTCAGTTCTATATGCAACGTATCCGAAGCGCTTGCTGTTTTGAGAAAATCTGTCAATTCCTTAAGGTTGAGGTGGTAATTTTGTGTTTCAGAAATTTCATATTCTGAAAATTCCTTTTTGTTAATTTTCCCTTCAATCGCCCATACAAGTCCTTCCATTGCAGTTTGGAGATGCAGACCCGTGTCTGTGAATTCCAAGGTAATTCCTTCACTGATGTTCTGTGGGATTGGTTCGAGCAAAGTTCTCAATAGTTTTGGTGTTGGCAATACCGCTCTTAATGTCATATGAGTCTCTCCTAATCTGATCATTTATATCATTTTATAACCTCATAGGCTTTATCCCAAACTGTCTCAAACTTTTTTTTGGCAGTTTCATTCAGGATACGCGATACGACGTTCAAGAGATATGATTGTCTTATACTTTTCAAAATCTTCTGGCAACATCTTGTGTGCAAATTGACCGATGAATTTTATGCCTCCTTCAATCTCTTGAAGCTTACAGATGATTCTGAACGGTTGCATTAGTTTTAATGTTGATGTAGGGATGCTCCCATACTCAATCTGGATTTGACTCTCTCCATCGTTTAGAACAAAACTAAGTGGATCCAAACTGACAACATATCCTATCAGCCGACACAAGGATGGTTTCTTATCTATTGCCTCTTGAATGAAAAAATCCTTGGCTGGCATTCTTGCAATGGGTTGAGCATCTTCATCCATCTAAATCCTAATCAAAGTTCACTTTAAAAAGAACGTTGTAATCTCTCGTTTTCCTTTATATAGATAATCTATTACTAAATTTCCGATGAACACCCGTGAGTTTTCTCCGAGTCCTAAGTTACCTTCAAATGAAACCTCCTTTTCATTTTTCTCCATACGAACAACAGGGTCATCCTTTTCGCAAGGTACCTTGCGTCTTATCCTTCAATTGCTCATATCTCATTACGACATCCAGCGGTATACGCTTGAAAAAGAAAAAATGACTCTTGTTATAACTAAGCTTCCAAGAAAACAGACAAGGCAAATAGAGCAAATCATTGATTACATCAGATACAAACTCCTTACTTCAGTGGATGAATTTGCGTTGCTGGAAGAGATCAGAAGAAAAATGTTGGTTGGTGAGCCCCATGTTGAATGAAATCATCTTCTCGTCAGCAATCATTTTGTTTTTGATGATGGTTCGTTCAAATTCATCAAAAGAGGAAAATGAAAGTCTCCTGAAAGTCAAGCAACACTTTTCCCCTTACGGAAAATACTCGCAAGTTGATGGAAAATTTTATAGAAGCAACGCAGAAGCAAAAATTGCGCGTTTCCTTACCAAACGCAATATAAAGTTCATCTATGAATTTCCAATAAAGAAAACCAAATTTAAGACAGATTTCTATCTTGTTGACTATGACATCTATGTAGAATACTGGGGGCTGACAGATTTACAAAACCGGGATGGTGATAGATATCGTGAAACTCATCGCCGGAAAATACGAATTTACCAAACTTTGGGTCTAAATCTCATCTCCATCTATCCCAAGGATTTAAATCATCTCCCTCGAATCTTCCAGCATATCACTTCATCCCCTTGAATTTACTCTACATTTCGTTTTTGATTTTATAAAACTATTTTCTATCATTCTTTCCGAGGACCATGCCGAAAGAGAAATTATCTTATGATCCGAAAACTCATTTCGAGTATAATGGAAGAATTTGGACAAAAAGGCCTTCTACCAAAGTATTCTTCCAAGAAATGAAGGAAGCAAAGCTTCTCGCCAATTCCACTGCAACAAAAATTGCGAATATCTTTATCAAGGAAGGCTGGGAGACTTTTTCAGCATTTGAGACAAAGGGATTTGCAGATTTTGTAGCATTGGAAGGCGTATCTGCAGCCAGTGCAAAGAGAATCGCATCTCACAAACTTGTCATTGCTGCTGAAGGAAGACCAATTCGGTCTTTCCAAGAACAGATTGAAATGAACAAAGGACATAAATACCTTCTGACACGTGTACATGACTTGAATCGCCATCTTAATGACGGGCAGGGTTTGGGGTTCCGGTCAGGTACACTGATTGAATTTTATGGCAAGCCCCAAATGGGCAAGACACAATGGATGTATGATCTAGCTGTCAGAACAATGCTTCCTCCAGAAAAAGGTGGTTGGGGTCAGGCAGTCATTTACTTTGATACTGAAGGTGCCTATAATGTCAACCGTATTCTTAAATGTGGATTGTATTGGGGTCTTTCAGAAGAGGATTTTGAAGAAAAGATGTATTATGTAAGTCCTCGCGTACTTTCGACTGGATCTGACTTGGTCACTCACATTGAAAATCTAGATCCCATAATCCAAGAGAAAAATGTAGGGTTGATTATTATTGATTCCATCATTCAACCTTTCAAAAATGAATTTAAAAGTGTCGCTGGAGAAAACCTAAATTTCATGGGAAAGAGACAAAACCTGCTTGGTCAGGCATTGATGCGACTAAAATCATTGGCTCAGACCTATAAGTTAATTGTATGCTACACGAACCAGGTGATCGCAAATATTGGTGGAATGGGTAACCAAGCAAAGGAAATTCCTGTCGGAGGTGATACTGTAGGTCATGCATCTGATCTCCGATTTGAGTTGAAAAAGGACAAATCGGTGGAAAAAAGTGAGACAAGGAGGATGAAATTAGTTGACTGCGGTTGGCTTCCAACTACAGTTACTACATTCTGTCTTACTCCATTTGGCATAGTTGATCCATCGGAAGTAAAAGAAGTTCTTAGAATCGCAGAAACTCTGGAAAATCGTGATCCCAAAGACAAAACTCCAATCCTTAACCATTTGGGACAGCCTATTTTGGAAAGCAAATACCTAAAATTTGGAAGTGAATTGGAGAAGTCATTCAAACTCCCTGATCTAACCGGTAATTTTGCTGAGGAAACATCTTAAGAATACTATCTTTTATTTCCATATAGAAATAGTCCCCACTTTGCAATTCTATTTTTGCTATTTGATGACTTTCTGTTTAATCCCCAAATATTTGTTCATCAATGGTGTCTCTTCATTTTTTCTGAAATTTGGGACAAAATTCCACCACAATTCAAGACAATTGGCAAATGTCCCCCAAATAAACCTTTGATGGACTCTCAAGTCTGTTGATGAATTTTCACCATATATTTTTTCTGAAATTTAGGACAAAATTGGGGGTGTCTTATCTACCCCTTCCACCTACCTTTTCTAATTTCGATATTTAAACTCCTGATGGAATTTTCCTCATTTCTTTCATTGATCACCAAATTCGGGATGTGTTTTTGAGAACTATTACCATATGTCAATCCATAGTGAGACCCTTAACTCAACCGAACACCTTCATACTAGATCCAATTCTCCCTTCTCATATTGGATTAGCCGAGAAAAAACTCATGAAAAAAGTATTCATGAACTGGATCGAGAATATGAAATGCTGAAAGAGGAGTTCCGAAATCTCTATGGTGATGAACGAACGCTTTATGAGCCCAATTATGCTACAAATTACTTCTACAATTTTCCTAGTTTGAATTCAGAACATATGGATCCATACAAATCGCAAAGTGTGATGTCCAAAATCAATTACTCTCATCTCATCAAAATCAAAGGAAAAAGGTTTGCACGAAGCATTCTTTTTTCAAGCTCAACTGGAGAACATACGAGAGAACATCACGAAAACAAGAAAATCATGAAAATACTTGCCGGTTTCGTTACAGAACCTTGGATCTACCTGAAAAGAGATTATCTCAACAAATATCATCCAAAGTTTTTGAAATTTCTTTGCAACACTGAAGTTCCAAGAAGAACTCCTACAATCTCAAAATACTTCTATGTTATATTCAAATATCTTTACGTCGAACGTTACAGGACCGACCTTCCCTCCCGCCTCAAAAATGAACTGAAAAACATTCTCAATATCCGAAGACTCGGTCTCAAAAAGAAACTCGAACTTGAAGAGGCAGGTGTGATCTCTCGTGGTAAACCAAGCGACATATTGAAAACTCAGTCGAAAACTGTTGTCGATGAGGCAAGAACGGTATTGAGGAAGATGGCACTAATGCTTCCTCCTCATGTTTCAATTAGAGATCTTGTTTTAGGTGTCGACAAAGTGGCGTCAAGATATAAAATAAATCTTAAAGGATTTTCTTATGAACCTGAGGCATTGGCATTCTTTACCTTGCTCCATTTTCTGAAAGGATTCCCACTTCCGTCCCGTCCAACTCTGATTTCTCTCCTTCTTGATCTGCCAAAGAAGGATTTTTCCGTGATTCAAACCTACCGTAAGATATTCCATTTCGGTGAGAATAATCCTTATCTTTCCGAATTGATTTCTGCCAGTAATTTTACGAAACTTTCAATTGATGATCTTTATCTTGAATGGCAAAAGGTTTCTTATGAGCCTTTTGAAATCAAGGATAAAACAACGTGCATCCAGAAAAAAGTATCTGTTTCCGATTGCCAACTTTTGGAGGCTACTGATGCTGCCAATGAACTGGCTTTACATGGCATGGATTGGTTGCCAACAGAAGTTCTGTCACAACTCTTCAATTCATCTGATACCATGGAATTTCTGAAAACTGTTTCACATATAGAGAATCTAGGTGTTCAGAAACGGTTCAATTCACTCTATCGTTCATCAGTAAGGCAAAATTTTTCCCATATCCAACCATCCTCTCTTCCAGTTCAATTGATTAAGATAATCAAGGGCGTGGAATCATTGACCTTTTTTTCCCAGGGTCCTGACTTAGATATTGCCTTTTTGAGTTTCGTTCGCCATTTTGTAGATACTGAAGAAGCATTGGTCTTTTCTAGAAAATTCACTCCAAAATTTCTCAAATCCTTTTTTCCTCCTCTTTTGGTGAATCCTATTATCAAAAACATGGTTTTCGAAATACCATCTCATACCTCCAGAATGGTAATCTTGTTGGATGAATGCACCAATCACGAAGCTCATCCGCCACGATCTTTATGTAGAAAAATTAACCGTTCACCTGAGCTCGTAGTTTCATATCAATTGGTAAATCGTATAAGAAAAGGTATTTTCCCTCCTCAATTTTCCGAAATCAATGCCGAAATGAACAGTGGGAGAATGGTAATTGTTGAACAACGAAATCCGATGCTCGAAAAACTATCAATTCCATTCTATGGGAGGGTACCTTGGCGAACATCTTCCTTACTTATTGATATGGCATATTATGTCTTGATTTTCGGATCAAAAGGTGGAAAGGTTCTTTTAAATCCAAATTTTCCATCAGGAACCTTTTTCAACCAATATTTGAACGGTACCCTTTCCTACCGGCTAAATCAACTAATGACATCAGAAAACCTCAATCCAATGCAATTGGCCATTGGGGATGATGAAGTCATTGCATTTTATCTGCTTCAAATAATCCAACTTCGCTTGCTCCAAAAGAAATATTGTGCGTCAACCAATCAAAATCTTCCTCCAATTTTCTGGCTTGCATCAGAAACAGAATTTGCTGAACAATTGCTTGTTTGCGGATTAAAGAATCCGGAAAGAGTTAGGAAACGCTTGGGGATTCATTTGCTGGATCCTGATCCCTTAACATCAATTACCGACTTTCTCACACTATTCAATGCCTTCCTTACCCCCCTCCCGAAAGGGTCCACTGTGGTTTTCCCTTCAATCCATAGAATTCTACAAGATGAATATGTCCCTGATGAATTGAGAAAAATGGACGATGATGAATACTATTCGTATCTCTGGGAATTGGCAGAATCAGAGGTCTCTGAATTTGATGAAACAATTGATGAATTTATCCAAAAAGAACTTGATGCCTATATTGATGAGACCACCACTGAACGAGAACTCCTTCTACTCAGGAAAGAAGCGGAAGAAAAATTTCAAATGAAAAGACAGAAATTGATTCAATCTATTGATGCAAAAATAAAGGCTGCTGTCATTACCAGATCCCATCACCAAGATCGAGGTATTCCCTATTATTTCAATGGAAACTACTCTACGGAAACAAAAGTTCGCCTCTTTCAGCTTTTACAGAATGTTGCAGAAAAGGCTATCACTGAAGAAATTTTTATTCTCATGGGTTGCAGGTCAGGTTCCTATTTCAAAATACCAATTGAAAAATTTGTTTCGGATCCTGGCTCCTTCTTGCCGACCTACAATTTGCAGAACAATAATGGGGAAAGTCTCGAATCTAAAGAGAGATTCATGTATCATACAGAACAACTGTTTTTAGATGTAGTCCAATTACAAAAAGATCTCCTTTCGAAATTACCGACGTATTCTTTCATACACCTTTCATCCCACAAAGACAGAGTGATTGCCTATCTCAAGAATCAAGGTAATTGGAAAGGTGAGATCTGGAATATGGGTGAGGTGTATCGATACCTTCGAAGATTGGAGGAATAAAATTGTTGGGTAGTAAACGAGTAGGCATACAATTCAAAGAGCAACTCCTGAGGAGGAGTGTCCAAGTCTTGTTTCCCGTCTTGTTGGGATATCTCGCCTATTTGATTTCAAAACAATTGGAGGCTGGAATTTGAAAAAAGAATACATTTCTTTCTTCCTAAATCTTCTTTTAGTAAGTTCACTCCTAAGCTCCAATGGTCAGCAACATGCTTTCCAGGAAAAAAGGATTGAATATCGTTTCGAATCTTTTGACAAGGGTTCTGCAATTCACACTCTTATCGCAAACAAATCGTCCGAAACTTTAATCTTCAACAAAACTTTGCCTGTTGAGACTGTGGTGTCCATTCGGTTAACTATTAGTACAAATTCTACCGGCAAATTCTCCTTGGTCGCATGGGGGGCAAAATTAAACCCTATGGACACTTTACCATCCTATTGGATACTTTTCAAAAATAAACGAATCTTAGCATCACAATTTACTCCTCCACAAATTTTCACATTTTCCTCCAACAAACTCAATATTCCTGACGAATTCGTAAACTTTCCTCTAGTATTAAAAATGGATGTGGTGAATGGGGGAAACGGGATTCTCCAAGCTCAAATAATTCTAGAATTTGAAATTGGTAAATATGTCCGGACAACAACCTTCATGCCGAATGGTACCGAAAACGATTCTTTCATGAATTTTGTTGATCTTCCCTTTTCTAATGCCTCATTTGATGGATCGGCTTTCCTCTACTCAAAATTCGCATATTTCTATATTTCCTTCCCTAAATACATCTTTGATACAAAAAAAGAATTTGATCTAAACCTTGAGTTCTCAGTTGATAGCCAAAATTCATTTGAATTTCTTCCACTCCTTGAAAATTTTAATAGTCCTGATAATTCAACAGAGACCACCAAAGCTTCAACCTTTACTTGGTTCAATATCAAACTTGATCAAGGCATATCCATCTCCTTGGAAGGAAAGAATTCTCCCGCAAAAATATCTTTGGTATCCATATCTTTGACTCCCACACAAGATTCTGAGGGGTTTCTTGATAGACTAATGGTCAGACGCGGTAATTCTCCCGCATTGGGCATTTTTATGGTTGCTCTTGTTTGGGGAGTTTATCTTTGGATTACAAAACGACGAATCTATATAACATCTGCTACCCTTAATCGATAATTCTTCTATTTAAAGCTAAAATTTGGATTAAGTATGTGAAAATTTCAATAATTGCAGATGCGATTGTAGTTGAAAATAATGCCAATGTGGATATCCATTATCCTTTAATTCTTCCTTTTGTTCCATTGAAGCTAAATGTCGTTTCACATGAAAAATTTAGGCGTTTTGGCCCCTCTTACAAGAAAAGAATGGCTGACTCAAGACAGATGCCATTGTTGATAAATGATATCGATCATGAAACCACCTTAAAACACGTTTCCGTGCAGCATTACGTCAAATTCCTTGTGGCATTCGTGAATTCTGGAATTCCAATACGAGTGATCAAAAAAGAAAATCAGTTTATTGTTTTAGCTGTATTTCATGAAAAAATTATTGGAAATAAGAACAGAAAAGATCTAGAAAACAAAATTAATGAAAAATGGAGGCGTCTTCCTCAATTTCCTAAGTTGAGCTTGTCTCCAAGGATGCTTTATTCTCTAAAAAAATATCCGTTCTTTGCTTTCAATGTCCAGAATCTTTTCAAGCATCATCGAAAATGGCTCATTCCATTTTCTACATATGGAATGATCCTAGATAGACTGGCATCAGAATTCCAGGTTCCTGATGATCAGACTGAAACGTTCTCTGGAAACGAAGCCATCAAGGAATATGAAGATAACGGCATTTCTGTTTATGTCTTTTCAGTGCGAAAGAAGAAATACCGATTGGAAAATGGAAATGTTTTACTCGTATACGGCCCAATACATGAAATAGGGGAATGGTTTCCTCACGTTCTTGCTAGATTTAGGGATCGTCTTCTTTGGCTTGGAAATTTTCCAGAAAGAAATGGTGTGTCCCGTCAGATTGATTTCCAAAAATACCGGGTAGATTTCCTTAATCTCTTGAAACGTATTGATGTTGGATCTGATGTCACATTTTTCGGGAATTATCTTTGGCGAATAACACAGATGAAGTCTTTTAGAAAGGCTTTTCGAAAATTATTGACAATCATTGAACAGAAAGGGCTTGGACAAGGTCTTAACAACGTTCCCTTCAGCAGAATAATTGAAGCATTTGGCCATCCTGAGGTATCACAGGCCATGAGTGAAGGAGAACGAAGATTTGTATATGCTACTTTCATCCAATTGGACAATTACAGATTTCTGGATCCAGAAACAGCCTCCAATCCTTTGGTTTTTGAGGAATTCGGTTATCTCTGGCATTCCCTCAGAAATCCAAATATCATTCAAATGCTCTTTGAAGCATATATTCTGCTGAAATTCGCGTCAATTCATGACATGGGTTATTCTCTTCTTGTTGTAGAAGATCAGGATGCTGCTTTGCATCTTTTGGAAAGTAATGCCTTAGAACTTATTCAATCCGAATTTCCGGATCTAAAAATTATTCTTTCTCTGAAAGAGTGTAAAAGAGTTTCTAATACTTATCATCAACTCATAATAGGGAAACACCAAGTATCACAGTTTCTTCCAAACAATGCATCTGCCAGATTCCCAAAAACCATCAATCTTTACCGAAATCCTGCCGGAAAAGGATTTGTTCATGTGGCAATTGATAATTTTCCAATTTCCACATTCACAAATGAATTTGATCCTCTTCTGCTAGAAGAAGGCAGTCCTCCTTCCCTTCTTTCCCCTATCCAAGAAGAGAATGAAGAGGTACGTATCGTCTTGCAAAAGATAATTGTTGATGGAAACACTTCTCTTCTTTCCTCACACAAATTTTCAGAGAAGGTAAAAGAACACGTTGATATCGCTCTTTTACTTGAAAAATTTCCTATTATCGGTTTATCCAAGGGTTTTGATCTAACTGAGGTATCGTCGACAAAAATGAATCGTTTGAAACGTTCTGAAATACGAGAAATTCAAAATTCTTCAATAGAACGGGCTGTGGAACGGGGGTTCGTATTAACTATTGGAAAGGGTTACTCTAGCGATAGTGATCAATTTGAAATTACAGAGAATGGGATAAAATGGTATCACACCCTTCTACAGAAAATAAGAAAGGATTTCATTGACTTGGTTGTAACACTTCCTAATACCTTCGAAATTTTTGATAAAGTTGGAAATAAAGTTAAGGAACTTATGGAATTGAGGCAACTCTCAAATTCTAGGATTGTCCATTTGAAATTATTGGAATATGGATTTATGGCCTTTGCTTACGGAAACTTCGGTCTTCATGTTCCTGCACTCCTTCTGGGTTTGTATTCTCTTTTTGACCCCAAAATTGAATTTTCAGAACCTGAATTTATAGATGGGGAATTAGACAGCTTATATCGACTGAGGTGTGTTTCACTTAAGACAAAAGTTCTTGAATTGTTCCAGACTCAATCTAATCAACAAGATAACCCAAAAAAAATTGAGATGGAAGAGGAAAATAGATTTGAAAATGCTTCTCAATACATTGATGAATTACCCAATCCCATCCCTTCATCAATTAAAACTTCTGCTCCCTCTATTCCTGAAATACTCAAGTTCATGAAAGAAAGTAAGCTTACGACAGTTGTACTTCCTAAATCAGACAATCTCTCACTAGATCAAAAAATAAGTGTTATCAAGGAGATTCCTATAAATGGATTCTTTACTGAAAGTTCCTCAAAAAAACTTGGATCTTTCAGATCTATGAAATTAGGACAGCTTTTGGAATTTTCAAAAGAGGAAATTGAAAATGAAATTTCTGAACCAGTAATTGCGGAAAAATTATACTCCCTAAAATCCAAGTGTGTCAATCAAAAATTTGTATATCTCTTTTCCCAACTTGATGCGTATTACAAGAAACTAACTATAGCCACAGGCATCAGGATTCCAAAATCTCTACTTCCACATGATATCGTCATTCCGATGTCCGATGACAACACTGCAAAAATAAGGGAAGGAGTGAACCAAAGCAGTACAAACCTTGAAATCTTTGGTCGGTTTTTTCATATCATTTTGCTCATATGGTGCAATAACGAACAACTTCGATTGAAAATCACTAAAAAGACAAGTGATGCTTCTTCAGAATGGATTAAATCTGTAACCTCTCTTGATGTCAAAGAATTCACTCCGCACCTTCTAACGGAAATGAACCGGTTGATCCAGGCGTTTCAGGAATTTCGTGGTGGTATGGAAATCAAGGAAGATTCTTACAAGATGAAACCCACTCCATTTATGGTTTCTGTCGGTTATTTTAGATTGAATCGCTTATGGAAACTAATTGAGGAAAATGATCCTGAATCAAATAAAAGGCTAATTTTCGAGAAGATTCATAAAATTGTAGAGTACAGAAGTTGATTTTTCTTTATAAACCTAAAATCATTTCCTATGATGGGATCTCATGGCCATTACTACCGCTCAAATGAAAGACCTGCTTACACCGATGATGAGTCGTATCCGAAATTGGGGAGAGTACTTCAATAATCTTGGTTTCAGGCTCGCATTATGGTATACCATCACTCGTTTTCTTATGTCTCTGAATCCATTGGTTTCATCAATGGTCTCGATAGCTATTGAAGTATTCCTAATACTTGCATTAAGAAGAAATGAGGTTTCCTCCCCTCCTGAAATTCATGAATCCCCTAAGGACTTTTTGGTATTGGAAACAAACGGTTTATCATATTGCTGGCATGAAACCGACAAGAAAGTGGAAGTGCTGATTGAAAAAGGAATGATGGTGATTGAAAATGATTAGGATGTTTTTGGAACTTTACGCTCTCCATGTACTGATTGCAACCATATTTTCATATTTGGTCATTCCATTACTCCCCAGTTCCTTGACCAAACCTTATTTGCAGTTTGGATCTGCATTAAGAAAAGGTATCTATGAAACGATCGAAAAGATATATGAAAAAAAGACAATCGAGCTTTATTTAACATCAAGAATCTTTACTCCTTTTGTTATCTTCGTCATTTTGAGTTCATTTGTCTTGGATTTCATCGTTTCTGCTGAGGGCTTGATTGCTACTCAATTTCTTGGATGGCTCCTGTATGGTTCTCTTGTGATAAATTCTGTTCCATCAATTGAAGAATGGGATCATATTGTACAGGGAGACCCCATTTCATGGGCATTTGTATGGATAAAGGTAACAGTGATCATTGATTTTCTTGGTAACCAGACCTTTGATTTCCTACCCCCTTTTGCTACATATGTTGCAATTTTCTTTCCTTTCTCAGTTTTTTTCCCTGAAGGCGAAACGAGATTTGTTTAGTGATAAACATGACCCGAAAAAATGCTTGGGAGAGGATTCCCCTTACTCATTCATTTGAAAAAGGAATCCTTATTGATGGTTATTGGGATCATCAGAACGAAGGTTTTCATTGCATATTTTATGTTCCAGAAGATGGGGGAAAATTGCTAAGATGGTTGGATTATTCATCCAAAAGGGTGGTGCGTTATCTTACTCCATTCCCCAATGGGGGTCAAACCATTAGGAAACTTCTGAACCCTTTGACATTTAAAGTAGTATGTGTCTCTGATGTACCTTATGAATCTCAATCTCTCATGAATGCAAAGGTTGTTGAAAGGTTCCAAATTCCTGAACTTCAATATTACACGTATCAACAAAAGATTCCTGGAGCTTGGTATACCTTGAAGGATGGAAAATTGAAGCAGACTGGACTCGATTTTTCAAAAAAAGATGAGATCCGAAATCGGCTGATGGGTGAAACCTACGATCTAATCAATTTAGCTTTATTGAACTTTCCAATACTTGATAGTCCAATTCCCAAATTCAAGTGTGTTGCCTTTGATATTGAGGTTGGATCTCCACGGCATACATTTGCAGTTCCTGAAAAAGCAGAATTTCCAGTGATTTCCGTTGGTCTGTCTTCTTCTGATGGATTCAATGCTGTCTTGGTTTTGGGTGAAAGTTCCCTCAATGATGCTGATATTGTGGATCTTGTTGAAAACCATGGAATCAATCCTTTTACATCTGTTGAATTCTTCAAATCTGAAGCTGAGCTCATTGAACGTCTTTTCACAATTCTTTCAGATTTTCCTTTCGTACTTAGTTTCAACGGGAACTCATTTGATCTCCCATATTTGTTATTCCGTGCTAAGAAATTGAATATCTCATACATTCCTATCATCCAACATAGAAAACGCCCCACTGATTGGCAAATATCCGGCACAGTTCATATCGATTTAATGTCATTTTTCAGAAATCAAGCAATCAGGTTGTACGCATTTGGTGGTAAATACTCCACATGGAATCTTGATGATATTGCTGAAGCCCTATTAGGTAAAAAGAAAATCACTCATGAAAACTGGTTCGATGAAATGTCACAACGAGAGCTGATTGCATACAACCTGCGTGATGCAAAAATCACATTGGAATTAACCCAGTTTTCTGATCAACTGTCATGGACACTCATTATTTTACTTATGCGACTAGGTAGAATCCCTATAACTGTTCTTACCCAGTTTTCAATTTCCCACTGGATCAGGCAATGGCTTGCCTTTGAGCATTCCCGTAGAGGCTACTTGATTCCTTCAAAGGATGAAATAATTGAAGAGAAAGGGGGTTTCGAAAGTACAGCTGGAATTGATGGTAAGGGCTATGAAGGGGCAATTGTTCTTGATCCTGTCCCCGGTGTTTGGTGGAATGTTGTGGTAATTGATTTTGCCTCCCTCTATCCATCAACCATAAAAAGACGAAACATCAGCTATGAAACCATTCGTTGTAAGGGGAACGGTCATGAACGATGCAAAAGCAATATTGTCCCCGGACTTTCCCATTGGGTTTGTGTCAGACATACCGGTCTTATGTCTTCACTGGTCGGTTTTGTGAGGGATTTGAGAGTGAGATGGTACAAACAGATGAAGAAGAAGAGTACTGGGAAAAAGAAACAATTCTATGACATGGTTCAGGCTTCATTGAAAGTTTTCATCAATGCAAGTTATGGGGTTTTTGGAGCCGCAGATTTTGACCTTTTTTGTCCACCTGTAGCAGAATCCACAACAGCATTTGCAAGAGATGCTTTGTTAACCCTATATCAATATGCCGAAGAAGAAGGAATCAAGGTATTGTATGGGGACACGGATTCATTGTTTCTCTATCAGCCTCCTCCAAACATTTTGGAGAAAATCATGTTCAAGATGCTTATTCGACATGGAATGGAATTGGGGATCGATTATAATTTTAAGGTACTTTATCTTACTGATAAAAAAAAGAATTATTTTGGATTCACGAAAGAAGGGAAAATCATCATCAAAGGACTTCAAGGAAAAAAAAGCAATACTCCTCATTTCATCCGAACAGTCTTCAAAAAATGTCTTGAAGCCTTTTCAGGTATCGAAACCGAGGCCGACATCGTTCCCATAAGAAATGAGATATTGTCAATCATCGTACCCGTCGTCACACAATTGAAAAATCAAACAATCGAACTGGATGGCCTGAAAACCCAGTATACTTTGAACAAAGATCTTTCTGAAATCCGGCAAAAAACTCCTGCTGTCATGATTGCATTGCAGTATTTCAACAATGGAAACGGGAAAACGCATGAAATTGGTCACGGATCCATCTTTTTTGGAATCAGAATCAAGCCAATTCTTCTTCATGTTGTTCATAATCCATTTTCTGGTTTGAATTTTTCAAAAGGAGATTTGGTAGAGATAACCTATTCTGAGGTATCGCTCATAACAAAATCCCAAGTCGATTGGGATTATTACCTTAAAACTCTAAAGAAAACACTCTCTCCAATTCTCTCTCCCCTAAATATTGATTGGGATCGTGATGTATTGGGCCAAAAAAGCCTTGAACAATTCCTTTGAAATCTAGGCTTTATAAAGCTAAAATTGACCTAACTTTTGCAAAATTGGGGTGATCAATATCTCCGTTCAAACAAACTCTTCTAAACTCGATAATCTAATCAACCTTTTCCCCTATCCCAAGCCCTCTCCTGCACAGGTATCCATGATGGAAACCATTGTCCTTTCTCCTGCCCAAACAAAGATTATGGTTCATAACTCCACGGGGGCAGGAAAAACCATTGCTGTATTGACCGGTGCTTTAGCAAGAAAAGAGAAAGGTCAGAAAATATTGGTTTTTTGCAGAACCATCTCCCAAATCACTTCATTTCTTCGCGAATGGAATTCCCTGCTACAACCAACTCCCGTCAAGTCATTGGAAACCCGTAAAATTCCCCTGATCCTCCCCTATCTTGGCAAAATGAGGCTTTGCAGACTCCTTGACAAAAGTTCATCTGTCGATATCAAAATTCCTCCAGAAGCGGTAAGCATTCTTTGCCATATGTTACCCTGCAATTACCATCCCAATCGAAATGTGGAAAAACCTGAAGGTGAACGATTTATTCTTCCCACCAACATCAAACTTTCATACAATCCTTCTCCAGAACATTTCAAAAAAATACTGTTTCAAATACGTAAATCCCAATGTCCCTATTATCTTCAACATTCTATGTTAAAGGCATCGGAAATTGTAGTTACCACTTATGCATACCTTTGGGAACCTCTATTTTCCCATATGCTGCAATCATTGGGAATTGGAATTGAAGATGCAATCCTTATATTTGATGAAGCACACAATCTAGCAAATACTGTAAAAGAATCGATCACTCTCAAAGATATTGAATTTGTTCAGAATGAACTTGGAAACCACCCCATGCTTTCCTCCCTCAAAGAGGCTTTCGGCCAACTGCAGTTGCTGACCCC
The DNA here is from genome assembly GCA_964645535.1 of uncultured archaeon. Taxonomy (GTDB): domain Archaea; phylum Asgardarchaeota; class Heimdallarchaeia; order Heimdallarchaeales; family Kariarchaeaceae; genus WAKA01. The sequence goes on from CAZYCQ010000020.1 coordinate 36,208, forward strand.
TTCGGATTTGGGTGAGGAATTCATGTGGAGTGATCTTGAAAGTTTCCTTAATCTGACAAATAATGAGGATGATAAATCGGTTTTTGCTTTTTTAAGCTCAGAAGAGGTATTGAGAATGAAACGATTTCTCAGACTAAGAAGTTCTGGGTATATCGTAGCCAATTCAGAAGTTCTTACTTTCATACGTGTGGCTCCCAAGGAATGGCTTTCTAGATTTCAAACAGCAAACCTCCAGATCTACATGAGCGGCACTTTTCGCCCCCTCTATCTTTTCGCAAAAATGTTTGGCTTTGACAATAAAGATACTGTTCTTCTTGATTTCACCCAATCAAATCCCAACAATATTTTCAAGAGCTATCTTTCATACAAGGGACTAACTAGCAAAGCAAGCAAAAGAACTCCTGCTTTGTTTACAGACATGGCAAAAACCATTGTGACACTTTCTGAATTGTCACCTAGGCATGTTATGGTTGTCTGCCCGTCATATGTCTTTCAACAGGGTTTGTTGGCTCCACTGAAGGAATTTTCTCCATATGAACTAATTGTTGAAGAAAAGCAAACCAAACTTGTCGAAATACAAAGAGAACTAGATCGGAAAAAGACAAAGGTTTTGATTTTAGCCATTTCTTCCGGGAAGTTCTCTGAAGGAATTCAACTTGTGCATCATGGACGGTCTCTTCTTTCTTTATTGATATTTGCAGGTCTCCCTTTTGCCACCCCTTCTGATGATCAAAAGTTTATCTCCCGTTTGTTGGCCAATGTTCTGGAAAATCCTTCCCTTGCTTTGAATTTTGAGCAGGTTGTTCCTCTTATGCAATTAATCACGCAGGCTCTTGGAAGAACTGTTCGATCTCAAAAGGACAAGGGTGCTCTTGTATTGTTGGATTACCGTGCAGAGCTTCTTAGAGGTCTTGATCGAGAATTTACGATAACAAAGTACACTAACCTTGATTTATTGAAATCTGAATTGCGTGAATTTTTCAAACATTACCCCACCATTGAGGAGTTGAGTAATCATGCAAAACAATGATCTTGATCTAGTGATACGAAGGATAGTATCTAACTCCAACTGCCTTCGTCTCTGTTTGGTCTCAAAACCCTTGAATTTCTACACAACAGGGGTCATAGGAACCCTTACGTTCCTCATTGAAAAAGTAATTTCTGAATTTGAACTCTCCCGGCAACTTGTCAAAAAACAAAGATTGGACGAACTTCTACAGGATGACTTGGTCAACCTGTCACGGGAAGGATGGGGGCATTCAATCAGTCCTCGACCTCCTCCTAATTACATTATCGCTTATTTTTTTGAGGATTTCCGAATTGAAACATTCAAGTCTGTACAGGATCGTATTTTTTTCTATCCCCTAATTGCCGATTACAGCATTGCCCCTGAATTTGAAGTAATTTCACGCATTGATGCCTTAGACCGGTATCTTCAACAATCTGGCATTCAGAACCCCTATATTGTGTTAATTTTTCCCGAAAGAATGAATGGTTACGTCCCTGAATTTCACGTATTTTATGAACGTCTTCTAGTTCGACTGACATCCCTACCCTTCCCTTCTCTGGTGGTTTCTAATGTCCCTAACCCCAAATCTTCCTTGTTTGGATATCCTTATTCTGTCATTTTCAAAAACATGGGTGTGAAGGAAATTTCATTTTTCATGGTTTAAAAATCCAACAATTTTTTCAATGGTATGTATCTTGAATTATTGAATCTTTTCTTCAACTTTGTTCAAGTTCTGTTAGTTATACTTATGGTTTTTCTTGTGATTCCTTTCATTCATTATTTCATATTTGGTTTCATTTATTATGCCATTGGTCGTTTTTTTGGTCTCCAACCCTATGAGGTTGCTCGCTACATCGGTGTTCTGTTCTTTCCTGGAACATTCCTTAAATTGATGGTTAGGGCCGCAATTATCCCAATATTGGGTGGACGAAGTGGGACGAACCTTGGAATGAATTTTCAAGGGGTTTGGGCAAATACATGGGTCGATTTCGATGGACGTCTCAGTCGGGAGGCTGTTTTCATTTTTAGTCCATACATCCTTTTACTTTTAGAAATTCCTCTTGCAGTATTTTTTTCCCAGATTGTCGAACTTCTCTCATATAATGGAATCAATATTCTGTTCTCAATGATCTTGGTGGGTTATCTGATGGTCTCAATTATCGTTACTGGTTTGCCTATCCCTCAAGATGTGTATTCATTCTTTGCCCTTTTCACAAGAAATCACCCTCTTGCTTTTTTTATGTTCCTTGGGATTACCTTCAATTCTTTGCTTTTGGTTCCCTCTCTTGGTCTAGATCTTGCATCAACCTTTGCATTTTTTCAACTTGTTGCATATCTTGTTATTGAAGTCCGAACAAATCGCATTCTTTCAATTCTACGAAATCCTGATGAATTTCCAGAGGATTTTATGGATTTGGTTGATTTGGGTGTGATCTAATGCGGGAAAAACCATTGACTGTACACTTTGTCCATGGAATGGCATTGAATCATAAATGGAGGGAATGGTTGGATGGTCCAATTTATTCTTTACACATTACTTCATCATCTGGTGAAATGAGAAAGTTCGTTGAAACTTATATTTCGGAAATCTTGGCAAGCAAGATTCTGATTTCAATAGTTGCGGTGAAAATTACTGATGAAATCATTCTGCTCTCTAAGTTTTGTATTGATTTGAATTTACCGATCATTTGGAATGGCCCAATCCGACAGTTGAACAAAAATGAACTCGATTGGTTGAAGCAGGTTGACCCTTCGGTCTCTGAACTTGTTGCTTTCCCTGCTTCCGAACCATATTTCCCTATTAAACACCATGATACATTGGATGAAGACAATGAAATAATTGAATTTAGCAATTTGGCAGAGTTATCAGGATGTGGAATTACCCTTTCTTTTGATTTCTTTAATAATTGGATGTTGTATTCTAGATTCTTTATTCCAAAACAAAATTACTTGATAGTTGATTTATCTAAAGAAAAAAAACCCTTGAAGAATCTTTTTGACAGAACGTGTTTGCTTTTCCTTAAATATGCTAGACTTATGAATGTGGTGACCGTAGAATCATTTTCCCATTTATTGCGGATTTTCCCTCCATTCAATGGTCTTGACTTAAGCGGTCTTCTGTCGATAATGTTTGGAAAGATCAGATGTGGTAAGGACATCCATACATTCCTTGAATTATATGGAATAAGAAGATATCACATCTCTAGTCTTCCTGGACTTGAAGGTGATCGATTTCGAGTTTCAATATTTGAAACCCATAAGGAAGATCACATCGTTGACTATTCGAGTTTTCATGTTCGATGTTCCTGCAAAAAGGAAAATTGTTCTGGCAAACTAATTCTTGCCATGAAAAATGGAAAGGGTGTTGAGAATTGGGGAATACTTCCATTTCTCATGCGAAAAGGATTTTTAAGACGTACTGAACGATATCCCAACCCTAGAAGCCTCCTTGAATCCATTTTTCCGTTTCATGAAGAAACCGCGAGATTTGAAATCACTAAAAAGGGGTATGAACTTTTGAAGCTACATGCTTCTCCTACTGATTATATTACCATTGAAAATTTATTCGTTTATAATGAAATCCCGGATGAGCCAGATTCCTTTCTTGCAGAAGTACGAAGCACATTGCCATTAGAATCCTATTCATCCAATTCATTTCATCTCAAAAGACCCTTTTTGAAAATGGTGATGAAACTGGCTTTTGCCCATGGATATTCCAACATCTTTCGTTTCACCAATAAATTCCTTGGAGAAAGTGAGAATTGAGTGCTCTTATTAATGTTGATCTTTTCTATTCAATACTTGGACATAAGGGAAATTCCGTATGATTTCCTCTTTTACCTTAACATGGTCAACAATTCCTAGATCTGAACCATTACTGGTTTGGAAAATCTTCTCACACTGCTCTTGGAATTTCTGCAATGAAATTACCATGTTCCTTGTTGGTTTTTCTGTGATTAATGCCACATGGATTGCATTTCCCATTTGGAAAATAATTGATTTGTCAAAAGTTTCAATGGTTTTTAGACTTTGGTCATTCCCGAAAATATCCTTGACAAATGCTTGTATCGCACTTACAAAAGGGGCGATCAGATCTGGTACAATCGGGGATGTCTTGTTCATCCTTCTCTTTCTTGTTTTAAGTTGATAAAACCCAAGGGACTTCCCAATGTCATCAAATAGAAAGATCCCAAATATATTAATTGCAGCTCTTTCCACATAGTCTACATTTAATGCATAGATTGAAATGAAAATGAGTGCGCCAACTGCTTTCATAACTGCTGAAATAATAGGATCGATCTGTAAATGCACTCGAATCATCGGTGTCGATATGCCTCCAATCAGGAATCCTATTGATAGGGCTGTAGTTCCAAATGCCTGTACTAGTGCCTCAATCTCCCCTGCAAAATCTACAGTTTTGTAAAGGATATATGAAACGTAAATGAATGAATATAATCCGATAAAGTTGTAACTGAGATCCCAAAACAATTCATCGATCTCATCCATTGCATGTAACGAAAATTTCAGGCACATAATCACAAAAATTGGCCAACTAACCAAAATTGGAAAATTCAATCTGATATTCAACTTCATGGATCTTGAAAACTGAAAATGGAAATAAAAGAAAAGATATTCCAACGAATAAAGAAAGAGTTCCATTGGCAGAAAAATCCTTTTTTCAAATGATTTCAATTCAAAATGAAGCACTAATGAAATGATTGAGGCAATAATGCCCATTCCCAATCCTAAAATCAGCAAATGTGCATTTCTTCGATAAACCATTGATTGCCGAACTATGACAACAATCAAAATCATCTGCACAATGATATAGATTGATGTGATGGCAATTACTAGTTGATCCACCAAATATTCATTCAATAGCGACTATTTATTTTTTGGTACAAAAAAGATGGGGGCTTTGAAGGAGATCGTTTCAATTTTTATCATTTCATCTTTATATTCTTAATTCTGACAGATAGTTTAATGCAAGTCAAGATCTTGACGAAATTTGATGGACCTAAGTTACAAAACGCTCTTCCCCTCTCCCTCATTGAGGAAAACAGTCGAAAAAATATTCTATTCAGATTATTCCTCTTTGATTTCACTAAACTTGACAATGCTCCCCAGAATTACCGACCGAACACGATCAACCCTGATGGTACAATTATGCAGACTCAATTTACAAGTAAACTCAGGAAAGCTATTAAGTACCTCCTTGAACTAAAGGAAAAACATGAAACAAAAGATCTGAGAATTCGCTTTCACTTTTTGGTTTTTCCAGAGAGTCCTGAATATCGCCATCTTGTTCTTGCCATTTCCATTCTTTCAAGCATAAGTTCTGAGCTTCGTGGGTTGATTACTTCTCTAAGTAGATATTGCACATTTTCTGTTCAGGCTCGGCGTTTGCAGAAAATAATATCGCTGACCAGATCTGTTGATTCAGCTCAATTACCATACTTTTCTATTCAAATGGATCAAATCGCCAAAATTGTTCCGAAACACTGTGTTCGTAAATTGACTATTTTTGAATTAACTGCACTTTTCGAAAACTTTCAGTTTCCCCAATCCACTCAACCCAGTTCTCCCCTATCAATCAATGAGGGTCTTCTCTTCGCAAAGGATTCCTCAGAAAACAATACGTCCCTCCCTGGATTCAATAAAATCTTACTTCGGGGTGGTGGCTGTGCTCTTCATGTTCCATTAATTGAATCCCCAATTCTCCCTCAAAACCATATTCTTCTCACAAAAAATGCTCAATTCTTCAGGTCATACGCAGAAGAAAACCCTGATATTGCAGCAACTAGACGTTTCTCATTTATTTCAGCAAGGAAAGTGGGTGTCAATCTACTAAAAATCATGCAACAAGATCCTTTATTCGCCATCCGAGTTTTCAGGTCTTGGTTGCTTCTCACCGATTACCATCCTTCACTTTTTGATACTGCTTTTCACCTTGTTGAAAACTTAAGAACTCTGCCTTTTGAACAGGTCAATAGCTTCTATGACCTCTTACGGTTTAAATTCAATGTCTTGAATGGGTTAAGCATTGTTGAATCCTATTTGGATCGATTTTTGTTGGCATTTGAGGAAATCCTTTCCCTTCCTTTTTTTTCAAGTGAAAATGATGAGGAATTAAAAACTGGAGGTTTAGTGATCCTTGACTGTTCTTCCATCAAAAATCCAATTCATGTCTTGGCAATTGGAATGGTTTTGCATCAACTTAGAGTATCAGGATACCACAACTACTCTTTAACCATTCCTGGTTGGAATCATCTCAAAAAGGATGGTTTTGCCTTTCACAACCTCAAGTCATATTTTGGGAATTTGCATTTTCACCAATTCTTCACCGTCTTTTCTTGTTCAACTGATTTCTCCCCTCTCTCAGAAATCTGTGATATTGTCATTGAAGAATATTCTTCTTTCCTGAAACACAATCCTCATCGCGCTCGTTATATTTATGCAAATTCAGATAGCCTTATCTGTTCCATTATTGGTTCCTCTTCATTTATTATTGGTCGTCCATCATTGGATTGGATTGATGAAATGGAGAATATCAAGGTACATTGGAATCTTGCATCTCTACCGTCAAGTCAAGAGGAAATGGACTATGATTCAATCGATGCGGAACCAGATCTTAAAACCTATCAGGAATTTGAAAGAGATTATTTCAAATGGGTCATTTCATACAAACTTTGGATTTCTTCTCCACTGACTTTTGAGGAAATTATGGATGAATTGGATCTCCTCCCCATATCGTCCCAAACTCTTGAAAACATCTTGAATGAACTTGTCGAAGACGAGTTGGTTCTTTATGATGGGCAATTGCATTATTCCCTTTCAAATAAAGTTCGGACAACCATGATGACAATTGAAAAGAATCATTTTGAACTTTCTCCACTTACATCCGAGGAAATCAACAAACGAAAAACCGAATACGAACAAATGGATTATCTTAGAAAACAAGTTTCCCGTATTATTTCCATCAATGATATCCGCAACTTAGCAAATGACATTTATCTTTTCTGTAAGAATAACCCTCGTCTTGAACGGTATTCTGGCTTATTCTTTGCTTTTCTAGTAGAATTTGGATATAACCGTCACCAATTAAACCCAAAAGCAACAGAAATTGTCAAGCAACTTCTAAAAGAAAACATAGAGAATATGTCAAAAACTCTTTCTGACGATGATTTTGATGTCATCAAGGAAATGGCGGATGAAGATGTCTATTCTGAAGAAAATATGGACTCTGATGATCTTGAAAAAGTTGCTTTGTCTACTGAACAACTACCTGATCTTCCCGCAAGTCTTGAAACTGGTTTTATCCCTGATCAAAAAGAAAACCTCCCTCCCTCGGAGAATGGCACTCAAAAACAAGATGATGAATTTCAAAACTTATCTGCCGTAAAAGATGATGATCTTGATTGCTTTCAAGCTGTAGATCTACATATCCAGAAATATCTGCCATTAGAGAAGTCATCCCCTGACTTTCTGAAATTGGTCAAAAATATTATCAAATTGCCAAAACTTGAGGACAATGCAGTACTGCCATCAACAACTCCTGTAGGTGGCACAGAACGTTCACAAAATCAAAACAAAAATGGGCAAAATCCAACAAAAGATTCATCATCAATAAAAGTGGCCTCAATTCCTAAACCTCCATCATCCTTCCGTATGAAGGATTCTATTGAACGGGCTGCAATTCCCGCTTCACCTGCAAAAACCAATAATATGGTCATGAAAGATTCCCTGGATCAAGTAGTTGATTACGATTCATTAGACCTTTCTATTTCCAGTGAATTCATTGAAAGTGTGGATCTCCAATTTCAAAGTGTGGCACATCAGCCTCCTGATCAAGTAATGATACGGTTATTCAATGAATGCTTCATTTACCCAATCACTGAAAAACGATTCTACAGACCTCTCCCTGAAATTGTCGATATTCTTTCTGAAGTAAGCAATACTTGTAACATTTCAATTCAAGAATTTACAAATGAATTGGCTCAGAACCTAGAATATTGGAAGAAATTTGATTCACTGGAACAACGCAAGGAAATCATGAAACAAATTGTTGCAAAATTCAAATTTGCATTGGAGAATTTTCATTACAGCCATTCATTTAGGGAATTGTTAAGAGAAAAGATCATTGGTAATCCTGTCAAGGGATAACTTATCTGAAAAAATCAGAAATGCCATTGCTATCAAAATCCTTCTTTGGATGAAAAAGTATTTTATGTACATAAATTGCAAAGGCACCTATGCCACAGATTGAAGAGATTCTTGTCTGTCCTAATTGCGGTGAAGAAATCTCACATGAACAGCCCATTCATCTTGTTAGGCGAGGGCTTCCTCGATTTAAATGGTGGGTTGCTCCACTTAATCTCTTTCTTTTGTCACTGTTGCTTATATTTATTGAATTGGGTGCTGATGGTGGTCATTTTGATGAATTCCAATGGAGTTTCTGGGCTGTTGGAGGAATCTGGTTATTATATGGCATAGGTGCCCTTCTCTCTTTCCGAACTGATGATGCTTGGATTTTGGTTCCGCTTTTTTTCATCATTGTTGCTGCTTTTCTGGCTTTACTTGATTTGAACATCCCGACACAACGATCCAACAGTATCTTGGGGCTAACCTGGAGTTACTATCCCATTGTTATTATTTTAATCGGATTTGTGATTATGCCTCTTATTTCATTTCTTGGAAGAAAACAGAAAAAACCAGTTGAGCTACTCCGAGAGATAGTTACCCTTGAAGAGAGCCATAAGGTGGAGGAAGAATGAAAAAAATCAGGTATATTAAAATCCAAACGGAAAACCCTCCGACAATCTGGGAAACCATTCGGACAAGCCTTAAAACCATAAATAACGCATTCAAGGAAGCTTTTCTCATTATCTTTTCTCCCTTGCTATCTATTTACCAGTCATTTTGGCCAAGGAGCTACGATACAACCGTCTCTCCTGAAGCCGAAGAGTTTTACTGGTCTCCTGGAGGTAACCCCAAAAAAGGTGTGTTGTTTATCCATGGCTTTGCTTCTTCCCCCCAAATTTTTCGGAAATATGGAAAAATGTTTTTGGAAAAGGGGTATGTCGTTTTAGGGGTGAGATTGGAAGGTCATGGAACCAGTGTCTCCCATTTGGCTTCTACTAATGCCGTTGATTGGTACCTTTCTGCAAGGGAAAAATACTTCGAGCTACAGGCTGAATGCGAGGAAGTAAGCATAGTTGCCCATTCATTGGGTACTCTTCTTGCGATTATTTTGGCCTCCCTTTATCCAATTAAATCCATGATCCTGTTGTCTAGTCCAATATATGTGCGTGCAAGACCATTATATCGAGTTAACTTTCTTCTTCGACCGGTTTCAATTTTCATAAAGTATTGGCCTCTTCCAAAAAAACAATCCAAGCTCTTAGATAAATATGGTATTTATGCATACCGAAAAAATCCATTAAGGGCAGTCGCCGGTTTGTTCGATTGCATGCAGATCGCACAGGAACGGCTTCCTCTTGTCAAATGTCCGGTTCTTCTTATGTTGGGTGACCGTGATGAACATATCGACTTGAGCACTCTTGATTATTTCAAAGAACATATTGGAACTGAAATCCTTGATATCTGGATTGCTCCTGATGCCTCGCACATAATTACTGAAACTCCTGAGTTGGAGACATTGGAGAACAAAATAAGAGATTTCATGCTAAAATATAACCCTCCTGAAGACCTTGTTTCATGATCCGGATATTGTTTCATCTCCTTCTCCCAAAAATACGTGACTTGAGTGGGTTTTCAAATGTTTCTTCTTTGATTTATCCACAGAATAATAATATTCCATAATTAAATTGATTTCTGCCTATTGGAAACAACATTGTTGCTTGCCATTAGGACACACGGGGTACAAATATTTCCTTCCATTCTTCTGGCGGTCCATTTTTTACCCATCTGTAATACCATGTTTCAATTCGATCAACACGCTTTTTGATTTCCTCTAGGGATGGTTTTGCCAATACACAATGGAACAAACATTTTCCACATGCAAAATGCTTTTCAAAATACCTGATGCATTTTTCTCCATTAACCTTGAAATCCACAAGTTGCCCCTCCGCAAGTTGATGAATGTATTTCGTGGTATCTATTGCACGCGGTGGACAATATTTTGAACAATATCTGCATCGATGACAAAATGCATTGATTCCTTTATCAACGGGATGATCGAAATTCAATGGTGCATTAGTCTGTACTGCACCAAGTCTTACCATTGGTCCATATTTATGATCAATGAAAAGCCCGGTTCTTCCTTTTTCGCCTAATCCTGCTGCTGCTGCATGGGGAGGAAGAAGAAGATGATGGTATTCGTTCAAATTTCCAAGTGGATGATGACCAAAAGCATCATAACCTAGATCATGCAAAAATTTTGTTAGTTTGACAACAATCTCACCCGTCTTGGCATAGGCTCTTAAAATTTCAGTTGCAGATTGTAGGGATGGGACATCCTTCATTTCCTCATATTTCATTGGAACGACAAAAACCACCAATGCATTCAAAGTTGGATTGATTGTGGAATTGCGGAAAAAAAATTGCGGATTGGGTTTTGTTACTCCAAATCGGTCAATTCCTTCTCTTTTGAGAAAGTCTGCAATGTATTCTCGGAGGTCTCCCATCCTTTCTTTGGATTTATTCTGCTTGAACGAGTTCAATTTTTCAAGTTCTTTCTGCTGATTTCTTATTGTCTCCCTATAGTGCTTCTGTCGTGGGGTTATGTCCGTTCCCCTTGGCGTAATTGTTGCAAGCAACAGCTGCTTATCCTCGTTCAGCATTAGATAAATATTATTTCCCTGTGATAAAAATTTGGTTATCCAACCCCTGCCTAATTGAAAAATTCATCATCTTCCGAATTAATCTTTTCTCCCTGTTTTACATCTGGAAGTTTCTCTTCTTCCAATTCTTCTTTGATGGTTTTTGCATTCTCTTCAAGAGCTTTCAACCATGGTGCAATAAGATATTTATATTCTTCTTGGAGCTCATTGAACCTTGGGTAAATATTATCAAAAATCAGAAGTGCCAATTGTGATCTGAATTCTTTTGCGACAATTGGAGACATGGTTGCAAGATACAGCATCGCTTGAACCTCATCAGAAATCTTTTTATCCTTGATATTTGCTTCAAACATCTTTTCAATCAAGTTTTGAAACTCTTCTTTCAATGCATTCCAATGTTCCCTGAACTTCTTACGTTGATAATTCTCCAATGATCTTGCTCTTTTGTGAAAATCATTAAGCATTTCTATTGCAATTCTATTGCCTAAGGATGCATCATCTGGATTTACTGCTTCTGCAAGCCGATCCACGGTTGTCTCTATAAAATCAAGCAGAGATGTAAACTGATTATTGACAAATTCTTGGCCCCATCGTTCCACTAACATTTCAATGACAAACACTAATTCATCTGGACTTTTTGTGGACACATCAATATCCATGATCCTCTCCGTTTCTGTTTCAATTAGGTGCAAAAATTCTTTCACTTTATCATCACTTGATTTCTGTTTTATCAATTCATTTCTCAGTTTGCTGAATGCAACTGTGGCTACGGGGTCTGATTTCATGAATTCAATGGCTTCTTCAGGTTCTTCGAGAATTAGGGATTTGAGCTTGGTTTTCACTTGTTCAAGAGTTGAATTCGGAATGATTCTTCCAACCTCACGATCGCTGCTCATAGATAAAAATCTGACTTTTTCCGATAAAACAGTTCCCTTTCAAATAAAAATGGTCAATTCCAAAATCTAATCAAGCCATATGTTTTTCATAGCATGATGTCGAAGGGTTCCTCTTCTTCTCTGAAATCTTTCATGGTTTTTCTTTTATCCCATCATTCTACTTGTGAAACCGATCATATTTTTCATATCGGTTCCATTTCAATTTGTAGGGGATGTTTCTCCTCCTATCTTGGTTACTTGAACGCTTTAATCATTCTATTTGGGTTTTCGAATGGTATAAGTTTTTGGTGGGTACTGACTGCTCCCTTTGTCTCACTCTTCATTGTTTTGCTTCCTTCCAAGAGAAAAAAAAATAGTGTATTACGTTTTTTGCAAGGATTTCTTTTGTTCCTTACTCTAATCTTTCCCACCTTCCTTGAAGATCTGATTCTTCGCCTCATTTCCTTTATGATTGTCTTATTTTTCATTTTCATGTATGTCAAAAGAAGTCGCCATGCGATTGAATGTAATGATTCTTCAATTCCTTATTGAAATGTCTTTTTTCTTGATTTATAAACAGAAAATTTTCTTTATTTCCGATGAAAAGAATCCTGGCTCTACTCCCCGTATTATTGGTGGTTTTTACTCTTGCATCCTTGAACCATGTTGATGCAGAAGCAGTAACTGTTGGATTTCAGACTCAAATTTCCTTAGAAACACCATCCATTGTTACCGAAGGGATAGGTAGTAAAGTGAACATAAGTGTAAGTGAACCTGCTAATGGA
>CAZYCQ010000021.1:0-47875 GCA_964645535.1 uncultured archaeon
GCCACTGAAATGAAGATTGCTGACCAGTACCAAACATCCACCCAAAGAACCATAAAAAACCTCGATTTCTTCATTGTCTTGGAAGCAATCCCAAGAATCACAAAACTATCACAACGCCTCACCTCCGAATTTTCAGAGTACGACACCTATTCAATCGTTCTCCAATTCCTCAGACAGAGAGTTGAACAGATAACTGATACCCCCCTCTAGAAACATCATCTCAGTCCTTTGTCTCCAAGAATTTTCCTATCACTGCCCCATCTTCTCGTCTGCCAATGCCAAAGAAATTACTGGCAAGTCATCTTCTGGTAAATTTTATTTGATACGGAAAAACGAGATAGAACAGTTTTGTTGAAAATTTTACGTACTCGCCATAACGATTATCTGCATTTTTAAATATGCGTTGGTTGATTTACTATACGTGCCTAAAAAAAACAAGAAAACCAGTGAAAAGGAAACAGCAACTAAAAAGAAAAAAAGCAACAAACCCATAGACCGCGACAAAGAAATCAACATAGATCATGTCGTGGGATCATGGGGCTTAAGATTTTAGGGAAGGGCTTGGGAAAAGACTAGAAAAAATTCAAATCCACATCTTGTCCTCACACAGGGAGTTGGACAGATGAAAATCCAATACTCGTACGGAAAAAACTTATGAACTTCCTTGCCAAATATGTCATAAATGCGTTCCATTTGCATTCTCCTCTTGCTTTCCCTGATCATGTTGCCAGCAATTGCCGAACCGACAATCACCATCGCCTTCGAGAACCCCACAATAACTCCTACTGAACTCAAGGATAAAATCCTCAATGATGCCCAGCTTACCTTCCAATATGAAATCTATAACGGACTGAACCAAACATTCACTGACCTGAACACAAACATAAGCTGTGACCTCATCACTTCTGTCGCAATCTTGGGCAATCATACATATTGCCATTCAAATATCATGATATCCCCGGGATTGAACACCATAATCTACCAAGACAATCTCTCATTCTCTGAAATCGCATCAGAAATTGCAATCACAATTTATTCAGATCTGCCTCAGGTTTCTACCATCGGAAACCTTCTTCCAACAACTCTCAACCTGTCTAAAAAAGGAAACACCTACCATACCGAATACTCCCCCCCAATCCCCAACAATTGGGCAACAAATGGATCAATCCAGATACGAATAAGATCAGTCGAGATTCTCCAAAATGTTCAAATCACTCCCTCCGGAAAACTGAGAATCGACATGAACTACAAAATATTCATGCCAGAACCCATGGAACAACCATATGTAGCAGGAACCTTCAAAATTTCAACTTCCGAAGAAAACGTCAGATTCATGCAGGAACCGGATTCATATACTTCACTCTCCCTCCCCTGCAACAAAAAAGGAACCGTTACCGTCCAGAAAACATTCCACACGACCTTCGAAAACCTCAATTGGACAAGCACACAAAATATCCTGCTAATTATTGAATTTGATGTCCAAGGTGCATCCCATCCTGTCAATGTCCTCCAATACTCCATGACATACTCTAGAGGTGAAAAAATCAAAGAATACCCTCCCAAAATTCCCGATGGACTGAAAACGCTGGAACCCCTCACATGGAGCAGTACCGAATGCACCACAAAAGAAAATTATTCCTCCAATCCAAAGATCATCGTCTCAAATGCAGTCATCATCGCAATACTAACTACCCCCCTCGCTATCATCACCATCGAACAGATCAGCAAAAAAAGACAAAAAAGAATACCATTCTGCGAAGATTATCCTGATCCCGATGAATTCCAGAAATACAATTGATACTCATAGGGAACTTGCAATTCAACCACAATTATCTCGACAATCGCTGATTTTTCAAGCTGAACTTCCTCGCTCAGAGTATAAGAAGACTGTCTTCTGTCTAGTTGTTTCCATGAGAAAATTGAAACGATCATCAATACCTTGAATATAAAAAAAGTGGGAAAAATGAAAATCGGGACTCCGGGATTTGAACCCGGGGCCTGCCGGTTCCTGTTAAGCGCTGGCTATCTATCTTTTCATTGGGTTTTCCCTCGAGATGTGGTATAATACCTACAGCCGGCCGCTCTGCCAGTCTGAGCTAAGTCCCGTTGTGGAACCGTAGTTCCTGATTGTATTTTGACTGATTGGCATTTAACTTATTTGATATTGTCGTTGTCAAGTGCTTTATTGTGATTATGATGTGTGTGTATTTTATTTTCCTTGTTTTAAGGATATTTGGTGGGTGTTTTTGTTTTTATATCATAAAAATATTTTCAATTTTTTGTGACTTGTTTGTTCATTTTAATTCATCTTGTAGTTGATTTACTTGTTCGATCATGGTGGAAAATATTTTTAAACAATGTTTAATTAATGGAGTTTACCAACACTGAGGTTTGAACAATGTTTAAACGGACGATCATGATGGTTTTGTTGATCGGTTTGCTTGCCAATGCCCGCGTCGGATATGCCGAGGTTCCGCATAACCTTAATGTGGGTGACGAATTCAGTTTCACCATTTCCGACTATGTCTTTTCGGATCAGGTGAATGGTACCGAATATATGACTGCTTCATCTCCTTTCAAATCTGGGGACACGGTAGAAGTTAGCATTACCAATATTGGTACGGCGTCTTCTTCTGATGATCTTTTTTTGGGAGATGAAGTGACATTTTTCAACATAACTGAGACGTTTCATGGTGATCAACGTTATGACAGTTCTACTATTTTAGATGGTTGGTATCCTATAGTTGTTGGTTTTGCCTTTCTGTATCAGCTTTCTGGCTTTTTGTTGTTAGACTATCCCGAATCTGCATATTTTGGTGCTCCTTCTTCGACCGACACGGATCCAATTGAAGGTACTGGTTTTCCGTATTTTGCCACATCAAACGAGAGTTTTTATATTGAAATGGCGGATGAATTCAATTCCAGCATGTTTGATTTGGGTTCTGGTTTTGAGACCTCTACAGCAACTGGCAGTTCCGAATTTGATGATTCATCGAAGCAATTCAACATGATGGTTGATGCGGTGGTAAGGGATACGAACCAAACTTCCGCCGGTGATCCTGTTTCATTGGAGATATTGTTCAAGCTTGATCTCAAGATTGATGTTCCAAGAAGCTTGGTCACTTCTTTTTCCATTGAGTACAAATTTTCGTTGAGTATCGGTTCTGCATCCAAGCTTACCCACTACAAGCTTGGTTTTGTGGAGGGTGGTGGTGCCGGTCTGGACTCGATACCGTACCCTGGTCTTCTTTTGATCTTGGGTTCAATCGTTACGGTTTCCGTGTTGTTGAGAAAGAGACGGTGATATCTGCCTTAAGCACTTATTCCGTTGTTTTGTTAAGAACGTGGATGCATTTTCGGAGGATTCTTTCATTAAGGGCGACCATGACATAGGGTTTAAGCATGAAAATATTTCCTTTTTTGATATCTCAGTGGGGTGTAGTTTCATATCGTTCCTGAGGGTAATCCCTTCATTGAATTTTTCGATGTTGGTATCCGTATATGACCTGTTGTAATATTATCTTGTCATTATGTTGTGTCTTTTTTTGTGTTTTTCGGATTCTTGGTTTTGTTGTCTTTCTATAATAGTGGTCGGTTTTGTAAGTATGTTTCCGTCAAAAGTTGGAAAAATTTAAATTTATGGTGTCTAATTATGATTTACCTAATTTGTGAGGTGATCTTTATGGTCAGGCGTCTTGTGAGTTTGTTTTTGCTGATAGGGGTTCTCAGCAATGCTTCGGTATCTTTGGCAGTTCCCCCTCATAATTTGAATGTGGGTGATACCTTTATTTTCACGATTACTGACCTGCTTTTGTCAAACAAGGTCAATGGGACGGAATATTATGATGTGAACATGCCTATTCAGGAGGGTGACAAGGTTGAGGTTACTATTAACGGAATTGAGAGCGGTACCGTCATTGTAGATCCCACTTCTCCACCGGTGTATGATTCGGTGGTTTTCAATGTAACTGAGAAGGTTGGGGATAAGGAATACCAAAGTTTGACGGTGCTTGATTCATGGCTCACTGATTGATTGGCACCTTTTTCTTTTTGTATATCATGTCGAATTTGATATGGCTGAATGACTATCCAGAATCAGGTTATTTCGGTGTTCCTTCGCAAACAAACATTGAATCTCCCTTCAAGGGTACTGGTCTTCCCTATTTTGCGACTTCGAACACGACTTATTATGAGGAGTTGGATAACGATTTCAATGAAACTCAGCATGCATTGGATCTTGGTTTTGAGGAATCTGTTCTCACTGGCTCCTCCAATTTTGATTCGAGGAGGAATGTTTTCACCGAATCCTTGAAGTTGGAAATTTCAGACACCAATATGACCTCTTCTGGCGATCCGGTTTCTTTGGGTATTGTTTTGAACTTTGATGTGGAGGTTGATGTGTCAAGGAGTGTTGTGAGGAAGTTTTTTGTGGAATACCTACTCGATTTGGTCATTGGTTCTGCATCTTCGTTGACGCATTATCGGATCGGAATGGTGGAGGGTGATGGTAGTTCATCTTCAGTTCCTGGTCCTGGCGTATGGCTTGCCTTTGGGAGTCTATTTGTTGTAGCCATTGTTCATCGGAGGCGACAATAGGGTTGGTTCTAATTCTTTAATAATTTATCATTTATCAATATTCATGGAAGACGATTATCTTTTAGGTGTTAATCGTAGGCAACGTCTAGTTTTGATATCGGGTGGTGCGGTTGTTGGAGCTTCACTTCTTCTTTTTGTGATGCCGGATTTTCTTGTGGTTTCGTGGTTGATATTGGTCATGATGTCAATTTTGGGTTGGATTTTGGTAATTGGCATGCTTCCAAAATTTATTCCGATTTTTCCCGATATTGACTGGTCGTCAAAGGGTTACACCTTCTATGGGGAGTATTCAGAACGGATTGGGATATGGTTATTGAAGGCTATGAGTGTGGTTATACCATTGTTCTTCCTGATTCCAGCATCTATTTCAGTCATTGAGGGTTTTCCGGGTGCTGCAGTTCCTCTGTTTGTGTTGTCGATTATCTTTTTTGTTGTTTTCAGGAAGTTTTCTGAGGTTAGAATTGATGTTATGGAAGGTAAGATCCTGTTGAGGACAGGATTTTTCAGCGATGAGATTGAGGTTGGCAATATTGCAAGGATAACTGTTGTGGACATCCGTCCTGTATGGCAGTACGGAGGATATGGTCGGCGTTGGGGTGTGGATGGCACGATTGGCTACATCACGGGCAACCGAGGAGTTCGGATTGATACAACTGATAAGAAGAGCTATGTGATCTCCCTTCCTGATCCTGAGGGATTTGTGGAGATGTTCAGGCGAGGCAAATCCAATCATCTTGTCGAGGAATGATGAATTCGCATCCATTTTCAGTTATGACAATCATTTCCTCGAGTGAGACCATGCCGAAGTCCTTTGTTTTCACATAAAGTTCGAGGGTGAATACATTTCCTTTTTTGAGTTCACCAAGTGGTGTTTGTCCGTACCGTTCCCACATGGGACCAAGGATGGTTCCTCCATCATGAGCAAATTTTCCGACCTGATGGCCAAGTGCATGTTTGTATTCTTCATATCCGTTGGCAATCACAAAATCTCGTGCTATCTTGTCGATGTCAACTCCTCTCATTCCGGGGCGGATAGCCTTTGCGGCTTCAGTGATTGCTCCATGTACTGTCTTGAATGCATGTTCAAGTTGGTCTGGGATGTCCTTCCTTTTGCCGAAGAACCACATTCTTTGGATATCGGAGCAATAGCCTTGAAACTTGACGCCAAAATCATTGTGCAGAGTCTGTCCCAATCTTGTTTTGAGTTCGGTAGGTCCGACATGTCCCATTTCCTTTTCAGGTCCTGCGTCGACTGCTGGACATGCATCCCTTTGCCAAGCCTCAAGGACACCTCTTTTGTTCATTTCCTGATGGAAGAGTTTTTGGATTTCGATTTCGGTCATGCCAGGTCTGAGCTGCTGGGTGATGGTATTGTTGATCTCTTCGGTTATTTGGCAGGCCTTTCTGATAAGATCGATTTCGGTGGGTGTCTTGACCGACCTGATTGTCTCGACGATATGCTGGGCGGATTTGAATTCTCTCTGTGGTAGTATTTCGGTAAGCTTGAGATACATTCCGTGGGAGAGTCCATCTGCGGCAACATCATCCACTGAGTAGTTGACGAACATATCCTTGGGGTCAAGAGTTTCGATTTTGTCTTTCAGTGGTTCTGAGATTCCGTGTACATAGCCAAAGATTTCGTCCCAGATACCTTTTCTCTCTTCTGCCTGCACATCGAAGTTGCCGACTATTGCAATCTTTTTCAGCTTTCCATTGGCCTTATGGAACAGGAATGCGGATTCCCAGACCACATCGCCTGCCACTACGAGTTCAAATGTGGGATCTGGAGCCATTGCAGTTTCCCTGACGAAGATGATCCAGCATTGTTCGTCTTCGAGTGTTTCTTCGATGAGACGATGTTTTTCCTTTGCGATCTGGATCTGCAATTCATAAGGGGTATCGAAGTTAAACTCCATGACTGTCATTGATGGGTTTGTTTTAAATGGGTGCTTTTATTGGTGCAGATGGTTCGCAAAATGGCATTCGGTTCCGGGAAAAGGACAAAAAGGTGGACTATTGGATTGACGTTATATGGCTTTGAGGACGGAAGGGTCATGGTTTGTTGACGATGAGGGAAACCGAATCCTGCTAAGAGGCGTGAATTTGGGTGGTTCAACGAAAGTTCCGATAGGGGGTGAAACGCATCTTCCTGCAAATTTTGGTTCGGATGTAAGTTTTGTGGGTCGTCCATTTCCACTGCGGGAGGCCGATGAGCATTTCAGTAGGTTAAGAAATTGGGGTTTCAACTGTCTTCGTCTGTTGACCACATGGGAGGCGATTGAACATGATGGTCCAGAGAAGTATGATGGTGCATATCTGAATTATTTTGAAAAATTGGTGGAGATTGCGGGGGACTATGGTTTCTGGATTTTTGTGGATCCTCATCAGGACGTGTGGTCCCGTGCGACCGGTGGAGATGGAGCCCCGCATTGGTTGTTCGAAAAGGTTGGCATGGATTACCGGACTTTTGACAGGGCGGAAGCGGCATTGACGATGCAGGCAAACTATCCGGACAATTATCCACCGATGAGCTGGACATCAAACTACAACCGTTTTGCGACAGCAACCATGTTTACGTTGTTCTTCGCAGGGAAAAGATTTGCACCGTCGTTGCATATCGAGGGTCTAAATGTTGAAGAGTATTTGCAGGAGCATTATACTGCATCCATAAGTGCTTTGGCGGAACGGTTGGTGGATTTTGAACATGTTATCGGTTTTGATTCGATGAATGAGCCCCATAACGGATACATTGGTTATCCTGACATCCGTTCACTTCCTGAAATTCCAATTCCGGGGAAGGTTTATTCTCCATTCGATGCCATGCAGGCAGCTGCGGGTATTCCTTTGATGGTTAAAGAGTACGGCATTAAGTGGTTCAATCTCCGTCCCTTACGAAACGTTCCATTAAATGCTGAAGGCATATCTGTCTGGTTGGATGATGATCTTGACATTTGGAGGAATGAAGGTGTTTGGAAACGGACGGAGAAAGGTGGTGAGGTGCTTAAGCCCCATCACTTTTCGGTTAAGGCCTTTTCATTTTTCAGGGATTTTATCCGTCCGTTTGCTGCAAGGTACATTCAACGACTTCGACAGCTCAATCCGAATTGGCTTCTGTTCATTGAGGGCAATCCTGTTGAAGGTCGGGTTTGGTGGGGTGCTGAAGATCCCAGAGGTGTTGTCAATGCTTCTCATTGGTATGATACGCTGACGCTATTCACGAGGAATTTCCAGACATGGTTCAATGTGGATTTGGAGAGCCGGCGTCCGGTATTCTTCCGGAAGAACATCCGTAAGCTGTTTTTGCGGCAATTGTCATCTCATCTCGAGGATTCACTCAAGATTCACGCAGGGATTCCGACATTGATTGGTGAATTCGGTGTTCCCTTCAATTTGAACAAGGGTAGATCCTTCAGGACAGGTGATTTTTCCAAACAGGAGACTGCATTGACACTTTATTATGAATTGATGGATGAACTGATGCTTCACAGCACCTTGTGGAACTATACACCTGACAACACCAACAGATGGGGCGACAATTGGAACCTTGAAGACCTTTCCATCTTCAGCCGCGACCAAGAAGATTTGGATAAGGGGGCACGTGCCCTCAAAGGTTTTTGCCGTCCTTATCCGATGCGGTTCAAGGGTCATCTGCACTGGTTCCAGTTTCAGAAAGGTACATTCATCTTGGACATTGATTTCGGTGAGGATGGATTTGTTGAAATCTATGTTCCCAGTTATTTGGAGAATCTGTCCATTGATTGTGGAGATTGCAGTTCTACAAAGGAAGAGGGTGTGATTAGAATCAGTGGGTTGGGGAGAAGGAGGATTGTTCTGAAAGGTTGATCATTTCAATAGATGATCCAATTCGTTTTCACGAATGAAGGCCTCAATTCTGTCGACGATCTGCTTGAGTTCATTTGCAGATGCTGACAATTCTTCCATGGCTGAGCTCATTTCCTCTGAGGTAGATGCGACTTCCTCGGAAGACGCTGCGGTTTCTTCGGACAGGGCGGATACCTCTTCTATCTTGAACCTGATGTCATCAAAAGCTGATTTCAGGGTCTGTGTCACAACATCTGAAACAGAGATGATATTTTCAGCAGCCTTTTTGGATTCGTCCGAAAGTCGTCTTACATTTTCGGCAACGACTGCAAATCCTCTTCCATAATCTCCCGCCCTGCTGGCTTCGATTCCTGCGTTCAATGCGAGAATATTGGTCTGGAGAGCTATCTGGCTTACAACCTCTGAATTCTCTTGAATCTGGGAGATGATGTTGGTTATTGCTTGGTCAAGGTACTGGAGCTTGTCAACAATTTCCTGGACATGTTGTGCCTGTTGATTGGCCACGTCAGACATGGATTGGCTTGATGAGGCAACTTCTTCAGAAGATGCAGAAATCTCATCAGAAACAGAAGAGAGTTCATTGGCTGCCGAGATGATCTCATTTGTGGCATTCAGGTTTTCAACTAGTTTTCCAGTCAGATCAATGGCCTCATTCAACGCATTAATGATTTTTCCAAAAGTCCTATCTTTAAGGGAATTCGGGTCAGTAATTCTGACTGAATACCTTCCTTCTTTCAATGCAGTGGAAATCCTGTCCACATTTCGCAAATGCATGTCAACATCATGAAGCATATTGAAAAATGCACCCAATCCGCCTAGAAACATGAAAAGCAGGAGGATAAGGTAGGTAATAACGCCATCTGTCGTTAAGGATCCAACAGTTTCTGCAAAACTGATATAAGTAACACTAGTGACTGCTGCGATAATTAGGAAATGGAATACTAATCGAGAACGAAAGTCATTCCATCCGATGACATAAGCCAAAAGGATTGCAGATACTATCCCTACTACTGTGCTGGCAAGGAAATGAATTCTCCACACCTCTGCTGCAATTCCCAAAAATGGATCAATCCCTATGATGTTGGAAATAATGAACGGTGAAAGGACGTAAATCACACCAATAATTTCCAAAACATACCAAATTCTCGGTCGTGCAATGCTTTTTTCCGACATATTGATACACCAGACAGAGTATGAAATGCTTTTGTGTTATTTTAGCTTTTCGTGCAAAATCAGTTGATTTCGAAAGATTCTCTACATGATTTGACATTGGATTGGTTGACTGATGGTTACAAAAATTAGATAAAGGATGGATGGATACAATTCCCTATGAGTGTTTCCTCTGCCAATTACATGGCGAAGATCGTTCTCTTGGGCGATGGGGCGGTTGGAAAAACAAGTTTGCGAAGGATGTACTTGGGCAAGGGATTCAATCAATCTCATCTGATGACGATCGGCGCAGATTTTGCCACCACGAATATTCAAATTGGAGATGAAGTTCTTAATACACAGATTTGGGATATTGCCGGTCAGCAGAATTTCAAGATGATTCGTCAACGGTTTTTGGTAGGCTCTCATGGAGCCATGATTGTATATGACGTGACCCGTCCTTCTTCTTTCCATAATCTCTCCTCTTGGTTGAATGAACTGTGGACAACAAACAGAAGAACTGACATCCCTCTTCTCTTCATCGGAAACAAGACCGACTTGGTTAATCAGAGAAAAGTGTCCAAGAAAGAGGCGGAAAAGTTTGTAAATGAAGTTCGCCTTCATCCGAGACTCAGAGGTGTCCCTATCCTATACATTGAAACCTCTGCAAAAATGGGGGAGAACGTAGTTGAGGCATTCCAGCTTTTGGGGAAGGAAATTGTTTCCAAATTCAAGGCTCGAAGGCTATGATCTCAAAATGGGATAATAGAGGACTTATCAAAAAGCTACACTTAAAAGGGTTCAAAATAGGAAATCCATGTAATGATACGGCAATTCTTGTTGATTTTCCTGATAATGGGTACTTTAATTCCTTTGAGTGGCAATATCTCATCAAAACAGCAGCTTTTCACTGAAAATGGCAATGAAGATGTGACACGATTTCTGGAAACACAGGAATTGCCTCATGACGCATCTGGACGTTTGATTGTGGTCAGTCGGATTTCTCAACGAATGACTTACGATATCGTTCCTCCTATGAAGATCGGAAATTACTATCTGCATTTTGTTGAAGGTACGACTAAGCGGGTGATCAATTCCATCCTTTTCAGCGACCCTGATGCAACGATTCTTTTCGACAGAAAGGTTGATTTCAATTCGGGAAGGGAAACTGGAAAGTTTCGGCAGACTAGCTTTGTGGCCAAGGAGCTCATGGGGATTGAAGATGCATGGAACTCCTACAATGTGAGTGGAAATGGGGTTGTGCTAGGAATAACCGACTCGGGTGTTGATTTTGGCCATTCAGATTTAAGCGATTCTCCAAGACTTCTAGAATCCGGAATTACTGCATCGTTTGATCCTACCGGATTTGGTGCGGCACCGACTTCACTGACGCTTCAACCAACAGTTGTTTCAGGTGTAACTGTTCTTCCCTTGGAAGGCAAAAATCTTACCCTTAACTTGGGAGAGGAAGGAGGTACAGCACAGAGCTCAGAGCTTGGAATAACATTGGAAAACCTAGATATCTCCAATATTGCGGACCGTTCCAAATCCGGGAATTTCAAAGTTGGAATGATGTACCAACCTGGAGAAATTCGTCAGGTTTTCCTTTTTGTCTTGGTAGACACCCAAAGTGCAGGAATCTATGATGAACTTTGGGTTGATTTATCGACGAGTCTAGGTCTCTCCCTTGCACTAAACGGGATTATTTTCGAAGTAGGTAGGTTCTATCGAGAATTGGTGGATTGGTCGTTGGTGGATGAGGAACCATTTGGACCTGGAAAACCAGTAATTGCCAAGGACATTAATGGTGACGGATATAACGATGTTTCAATGGGAGCCTTGGCTACAGTTCTTGATCTTTCTGGATTGGTTAATGGTGGATATATCCGTGGAATTGATCCTGAAGGGCGTGGCATAGGTGTTATGTACGACGCCATTGGTCATGGCACTCAAGTGGCAAGTGCCGCAGCAGGAAGAGGTAAAGTTCCTATTCAAATTTATGACAACTTTACCACTGCCGATGAGATTGAAAATTCCACCATCTACTATCTTCCAGGTTCGGCACCCAATGCCAGCATTATTGTTACAAAAGGGATCCAAATCACGGATTTCCTTCTTGGGTGGTTTTGGTTGGCCGGTTTGGAGCCGGTTCTGAGTGAAACAGGTGGTTGGACAATTGACAAGGAACATCTTGCCGATTTATCCTCGAATTCATGGGGTGACGGATCCATAGGTGCACAATTGAAAGGAATGGATACTCTTTCATTCCTGTTAGATGCCCTGAGCACTCCTGATATATTTTCGGAAATCGATTTCGGAGTGACCTATCCTGATTATCCGGGTTTGATTTTCTTTGTAGCCTCTGGTAATGGTGGTCCTGGATTTGGGACTATTGCAACTCCAGGAACTGCAGTTGCTGCAATCACCATTGGTGCATCAACGAGTTTTCATCCACAAAAAAATAAAGGACGGAATGACATTGCCTTATTTAGCTCCAACGGACCTACTCCATTAGGTATTGTCAAACCAGACTTAGTGGCTCTTGGAAGTTTTGGTTTTACTGCCAAAGTTCTGATCTTAGGAAGTGGAAACGGAACCTTGGCCGCAGGGGAATTTGGTGGAACGAGTGAAGCTACACCTAGGGCTGCCGGGATAGGTGCTCTTGTGATTGAGGCATTGAAAAAGAATGGAAAAACTCCTACATTGAATGAGCTTAAGGTAAGGCTTAAATCCACGGCTCAAGATCTTTATTTCCCTAGCAACATGCAGGGTGCAGGATTGATCAATGCTTATCAAGCAGTCTCGACAGTTTATAGGGATGATTATCTGCTTGTCAAAGATTCTGCTTCACCACAATTTCTTGGAAAGGAACTGTCCCCTGCTTTTCAAAGCATCTTCAACAGTCCTCATCCTATGGCCAATGGTGGTTTCGAAGATTCCTCCATTTATGGATATCCTGAAACCTTTGAAAAAGGACGAATGTTGACTATTGAGACTTCAAATGGAAGCGTTCCTACCGTAGGAATGGTTTCTGTGGTACATCTGGAAGAAACTGGTTCTTTTTCATATTCTTTCACCACCAGCCTTTCCTCCGAAGGAGTGTATCCAATCACATCCATTCCCTCATCAATACTTGATGCGGATTTCATGGTAATTTCAATCGGAATGACTGAGGAATCTTATTCTGCTCTTCAAGATGCAGGATTGCTCCCCCCTAGTATGTCTCTTATTGATTCTGAAACGGGGCGGATCGTTGATGAATCCTTTTCCACTGCCTACTCGCAGCAATTGTATTCAGGCAATCCACAAGAAGATTTTGTTTCCTCTCCTGCGATTGTTTTGGAGGACCCTGGTTTTGTATCCAACGTCCCATTTTGGGAAGGTCTAACCTATGAATTGACCGTGTATGGTTATTCCCGGATTCCCTCAACAGATTTCAATGTGACGCAGGTCGGTAACGTTTTCAATATTTCCGCAGATCCTGATCCTATTTATCAACTTCACATGCTGGAAATCAAGCAACCCTTTGGTTCAGTTTACCTTCCATTAACTGTATTGGACTTGAACCATGTAGGCTATGGTAGCAATGCGGATATAATTGGTGATGAATACAGGCAACATCAATTCTATCCGCAGAATTCCACTTACGGTGCTTTCAATTGGTTTGGAAATACCGCTAGACCAGAAGCAGGAGATTATCGTTTCTATACACTCGAGGTTCCTAGCAATGCGACTTTTCTTGCCATCAGATTAAGCTGGAATCAAAGCAATTTAGTGCCAAATCTTTATCTCTATGATTCCAAGGGAGTCTTGGTTACGCAGAGCAAGACGGACTATGTTGGAGGTGGATTTTACAGAAGCGAGACATCTGAACCAAATGCACAGAATCTGTTCATTGAAGTAAATGATACACGATATTATTTGATGGCTCACTTTGTCGAAACTCCTTTTGGTTCAGGTCCCTATCCATTCCAGTTGATTGCAAGATATCTTACCATAAGTGAAATTCCAAGACCGAAAACCGTCTTTTCGCAGGATTTAGGAAACCCTGTTTCAGGAACTCTTGGGATTTCCGCCACAAACTATTCCGTAAACGAGTTTCCAGAACTGAAAATTGATGAAATTACTGTTCAAATATACAAGGGAAGAAATGGAACAATTGAAGGTAATCTTCCAGTTGATAGCCTTTCCGATGCGCCGTTCACTCCTGAATATTTTGTTCCTATTGAGTTTCAAGCAGGTGAAAAGGGTGCAATTGGATTGTTCTGGTTCAATAAGGATTACGATCTTGATCTTTACCTTTTCCCAGCGGATCAAACAGGGCTGTTGGATAATGATGTTCTTTCACGACAAGGAACACGACCTGGGGCTACAAACGAAACCGCGGCTTTCTCCATTGATCGAACAACTACCTATCTTGTAATGGTAGATTTTGCAGGAGGCGAAGTTCCCTCCCAACCCATAGATTTCATTATTATTTATGACACCCGTAAAGGTCCTTCATTTCGAGCCTCTGATAATGAAATCCAGATAGATACTGCCTCATTTGAAAACGATAACTTTGGGATCTGGATTGAATACGGAACCAATTTCGGGCTTGACTTTCAGGAAATTGCAGAGGCTAGCTTTTCAAATTATGTCAACTTCACCTCCACACTAATCTCTCCGATTGAAGGGGATGTGTTGAATGGGCTGGTGAATGTTGAATGGGCTTCAAGCGTGAATACCACTGCCTTTTTCTATTTGGAAAAAGAAAAAGTTTCTACATTCCTCGGATCATCTGATACTTCGTCGTTCACTTTCGACAGTACGGCATTCCAAAATGGTGAATATGTCCTGCATGTTATCATCACTGACGGTATCTTCGTTCATGAATATCGGAGAGGGATTGTATTGCAGAACAGCGAATTCTCGACTCTTCCTCCATTCGAAACCGAATCCAGCACACGACCGATTCCATTGATGCTATTTTCCGTGATGAGCGGATTACTAGTTACTTCCGTAATTCTTGGGAGAAAAAAAGGCCAACGTCAGGCTTGAACACAAAATGTTAATTAGGATGCGTCTTGTATTTAATTGAAAGTGCTTAATGAAACCCAACGTTCTTTATTGAGTATCTTGCAGGATGAGACTCGATGCAAGATCCTAGAAGAACTTTCTGAGCAGCCTTGTCCTCCTGATCGCTTAGTTGAAGTGACAGGTGTTTCAAGAACTGCTGTTGAGAAACATCTGAAGCTTCTTCTCTTCCACAACCTGATTGAACGCAGGGCTCAAAGCTTCCCTCGGCTAAGGTACATCTATTCCATAACATACGAAGGAGAGATACTTCTATCGGGAATTTCAAATGTAACAGATATCTTCATTGAATCAAGCCTTTCAAAATGGGAAGAGGAATTGACGCAAATTGAACAAGGGTTTGTGTATGGGGTCATTCAAAAGGATGAATATGATAAATTGAAAAAAGACTATCAGGCCAAAATTTCTGGATTTAAGAAGGGGATTCCGAATGACAACTGACCATATTGAATATTGGGTGTCCAGTTTCTTGCCGAGGATACGAGACTATCTAGGACTTGACGATTCTGATAGGGTTCTCCTAAAGCGTTATGCCGAGATTGGGAGCCGTAATACACTCGACCAAGAACAAGTTTTCAATTCGATTGTGCATTTGGTTCCTAAAAAGAATAAGGGATCCCTTGTCTTTGGTGCTGCTGAAAATTTGGTCTCTCAGGTCAGAATTATTCAGGATTTTCAAGAGCCATCTCTTGCAGACACCGTCCTGATTTCCGCAGATGGGGCAACCCGCTTGCTTCTCAAAAAAGGCTTGGTGCCTGATATCATGTTTACCGACCTTGATT
The DNA here is from genome assembly GCA_964645535.1 of uncultured archaeon. Taxonomy (GTDB): domain Archaea; phylum Asgardarchaeota; class Heimdallarchaeia; order Heimdallarchaeales; family Kariarchaeaceae; genus WAKA01. The sequence continues at coordinate 15,447 of CAZYCQ010000021.1, forward strand.
GCGGTTTGGATTTGGTGGAAACTGCTATTAATGAAGAAATTTGGGTCTTCATACTTTTGCATCCTGATAATGTGGCACTCTTTGATGAATTTCTTGAAATGTCCATGGATGGTAAGGTGGTCTTCTGTACACAAGATACTCCAATCCATGGGTTTGTCAATACATTCGGCTTCACAGATGGTGATCGGGCGACCAGTTTCTCTGTACTTTCTGGTTTAAAGACTCTTACCGTTGGATTTGATCTTGATGGACTACCAGGTTTCTATTCTGTGCAATCAAAGAAGGTAAATTTAGACTATGTGGTGATGAAACACAAAAAACTAACTGTAGCCAAGGAAGTTCTTTCTTATCTTGCAAATCAAGGAATGCTTTATACTTTTGACGAGAAGCTCGCGCCAGGAATAGAACTTGAAGGAGGAAATTCAGAAGCTAAATTGGCATATTTTTTCAGCTTGATTGATTCAACTTGAAAAAGGGGTTCAATCTTTATCAATTGATGAAAAAGGCTTAATATAATCGATTAACTAACACCATTTAAGAAATGACTCAGAATTATTTCCTAAAGATAAGCCTTCTTGGTGATGGCGCCGTAGGCAAGACCAGCTTACGAGAGCGGTTCATGGGTCGGGGATTCCGTAAGGAACATATGATGACCATAGGGGCTGATTTCGCCAGTTATGAAAGAATGATTGGTGACTATAAGGCTACATTTCAAATTTGGGACATGGCTGGTCAAGAAACATTTCAAAGTATCCGGTCTCGATTTTTCAGGGGATCGATGGGTGCTCTTTGTGTGTTCGATGTCACTAGACCTGAAAGTTTCATGAACCTTAAAACTTGGATTGAGGAACTTTGGAAACACAACGGGAGGGGAGTAATTCCAATAACAATATTGGGTAATAAGGCAGATCTTAGGGACAACCATTCTGTCAGTGTTCAACAGGCTGAAGAATATGCTAAGGCCATTTCCGCCCATACACAAAAATATGGTTTTCAAGTTCAATACATGGATACCAGTGCAAAAGAAGGATTGAATGTGGAAAGAGCATTTGATACGTTAGGTCTGACAATTATTGAGATGCTCCAAAAAGGAAACTTGAAGATCGGTTAAAGAAAATCAACTGCTGTGGCAACTGATTTTGAATATTCGCCTGCTGAAACTTGAATCTTGGTCAGATTCGGATAGTTTGGTCGCAATTCTTCTGTTATCAGTTCAGTTAGATATTCTGAAATGCATTCAACTGTTGAATTTTCTTTCGGTAACAATGAGACAGTATATCTTGGAAAAACGTATTCACTTTTCGTTGGAAGAACAATTACTTTCACAAAGCCTTCTGTGAATTCTACTGAGAGAAGAGGGTTTGATTGAGGGATAAACACCGTAAAATTGAACTTTTCAATGATCCTTTTGACGATTGATTTCAATTCCAAAAAATCTACTATCATTGATGATTCGGTTCGTTTTCCCTCCACCTTGATTCTGATTGAATAAGTGTGACCATGAAGTGGTTCAATTAAGGTTGGAGAAACCACAAAATGTGCACAATTCAAGACCAGGTCATCTCTTTGCCAAGTGAGATAATCATTCGTCACTGAAATTCATCAATTCGAAAAGTTCAATTATGTTTGGTCTAGGGTTAAAACTTTTTCTCGTATTTAGTGGTCCACTTAAGCTTTCTAGGATTTCTCTTCATTTCCACCAAGGAAACCCTGCATTTCCTGCTACAGAAACTCAAGATTGTTCCATCTGTTCTTACATAGAACGATCCCGTTGTTCTAGGGATGTCCTTTCCACAAAATGAGCATTTATAGACTCTGATCATACCTACCTTCTCCTCATGTTCCTTGCCTCACGCTCGGTGTCCTTGAGCATGAGGATGTCTCCCAGTTTGACAGGACCCTTGATGTTTCTTGTCAGGATCCTATTCTTGTCTCTCCCTTCAAGAATTCTTGTACGGACTTGGATGACTTCACCTATGGTTGAAGCCCTTCCAACAATCTGAATAACTTCCGCAGGAATGCCATCTTCGGATTCAGACATTCCAACGGGTTGATTTTCTTCACTCATTCAGTTGCCACCTCAGTTCAGCTCTTTGATTCTCTCAGCAATGCTTTTGAGAATGCCCTCCGCCTCACCTGCATCAATTATTGCAGAAGATGCAGTGGGAACGTCAAGTCCTGCTGCCTTTCCGAGAGCTTCTGCAGATGGTACTTCGATGTAGGGTGTGTTTTTCTCCTTTGAAAGGATAGGAAGGTGGCGAACAATCTCTGGGGGGTTAACGTCCTTGGCAATGAAAACAAGTTTTGCCTTACCCCTCTCGATGTTCTTCGTAACTTCATTTGTTCCTTTCTTGATTTTTCCGACTTCTCTTGCTCGTTCAAGCAAAGCGAGTGAATCATTGATTAGATCTTCTGGAAATTCCATTTTTAATCTCCTCGGGTAATTTCATTCCTGTGAAAGTCAATTACCTTCATCAGGTAATTCACAATACAATCTGATTATTAAAAGGAATTTGATAGAATCACCTTTTGAAGAACTTCCTCTTGCTGTCGTCACAAGCCTTAAAATACAGAGACTCTTCCCTCGAAATATGGATCGCGTCGGCCAGGCAAGTGCTCCGGGAAAGATCATTCTTTCAGGAGAACATAGTGTTGTGTATGGTTATCCAGCATTGGTTTCCGCAATATCTCTGAGATGTACCGCATATGCCCAATTTCTTCCAGAACCAGGGATAGAGATAATCTCGCGTGATCTGAATGTCCGACAGATCTATTCACTGGATGAGGTTATCAGACTCAAAGACATCCCAATGAACAAAAAAACAGACAATCTTGCGTATGCGGTTTTCAAAACCATTGAACATTTGGAAATGGATCTCAGAAGAGAAAATGGTGTTACAATCTCTATTAGCAGTGAAATCCCAATTTCAGCAGGTCTTGGAAGCAGTGCGGCCTCTGCGGTGGCAAGTGTTGGTGCGGTCATATCTCTTTTGAGAGAAAAATTGGAGAATGAGGTCATTTCCAAACTTGCATATGAAGGGGAAGTGCTGGCTCATGGTACTCCCTCGGGAGTAGACAATGCCGCTGCAACATATGGCGGTTTTCTGAAATATGAAAAAGGAGAGATTACAAAATTGGATATAGTCTCAGAGGTTCCACTGCTTATCGTGAATTCGATGGTTCCAAGAGAGACCAAAAAATTAGTTGGCGCAGTTCGTGAGAGATACAACCAAAATGAGGCTGTGATGAAAAACATTCTAGCGGTCATGGGGAAAATTCCACAAGAAATGATCCAATGCCTGAGTGAAGGTGACTACAATAGGATGGGACAGTTAATGGAGATTAACCATGGCTTGCTTGAAGCAATCGGCGTCGGTCATCAGGCATTGAGTGAAATCGTTTGGGAAGCTAAAAAGAACGGTGCATTGGGGGCAAAATTAACTGGTGCCGGTGGTGGGGGATGCGGAATTATTCTTCCAGAAAATGAGGAGCAAGCATTGGCAATTAGCCATTCTCTACAAGAACGTCAATTTAAGGTATTTCCGACTAAAGTTTCTCATCAAGGAGTGAAAATTGCAGGATGATGACAAAGCAGATTCTTGTTAAACTTGGGGGTTCGGTGATTACAGAAAAAAACAAGGAAAAAACCGTCAACCTCTCACTGGTACGGCGTGCATTTCATGAAATGGGCATGGTCAAGGGAATCCATCTCCAACTTATTCATGGTGCAGGATCCTTTGGACATCCCACCGCCAAGAAATATGACCTCATTTCCGGTCATACTGAAAAAAACCATGAATACGTACCTTGGGCAGTTTCAGTTACCCGACGGAATATGATCGAACTTCATTCCCATATTGTGGATATTGCCCTTGAGAAATCTTTCTTTCCGTTTTCCTTACCTGTTTCATCCAACTCGTTTGAAAAAGGCAATGGGGAGCTCTCTTTTTTTGGTGATCCCCTTTTTCTCGCCCTTAAAAACGGTTTCAATCCTGTTCTCTATGGTGATGTCATACTCAGTGAATCAAGGGGGTTTACCATCCTTTCAGGTGACCGCATCATGCTGGAGATCATTGAATTTCTCCAAGGAACGAACTTCTTACCTCAGGAGATTATCTTTTGCACTGATGTGGACGGCTTTTTTACTGATGATCCCAAGCTGAATCCCAATGCCAAATTAATTCCCAAGGCAAGCAAGGATGAAATAGGTACGTTGAAAAATTATGCAAGAGAAAGCCAAAACCCTGATGTCACAAAAGGAATGCTTGGCAAGCTCGAACAGATCGAACAGATACTCAGTTATGGCATCCCTGTTAAGATCATCAATTTAACTGAAAAAGGAAGGCTTTACGATTCCTTAACCAAGGAAAGGTTTGTCGGAACCCTTTTCGTTCCTTGAAAACCAAGGACAAGAACTAAACCCATTAAAAGCAGTACTGTCTAAGATGATTGAGAACAAATGTCCGCAGACCAAGAACTCTTTGAAGGAACAATTGATGAGAATGAATTGTTGGTTCCTCTGGACGACTACCTTACCTCAGGAGTACACATTGGAACCACTGTGTCAACCAAACAAATGGAGCCTTTCATCTATCGAGTCCGAAATGATGGGCTTTATGTCCTTGACATCAAAAAGACTGATGAACGGATCAGACACGCAGCAAGAATGCTAGCTAGCTACGACCCTGAAGATGTTGTGGTGGTTTCCCAAAGGCAATATGGAACTGTGCCTTCTTCCAAATTCGCAAGAATCTGTGGTTTTAAGGCAATTCCCGGACGATTTGTCCCTGGAACCTTTACCAATCCCCAAAGTAAGTATTTCACTGAACCCAAATTGGTCTTCATCAATGATCCAAAGTCAGATAAACAGGCATTGGATGAAGCGAGAAGAATGAACATCCCAGTAATCGCCCTTTGCGATTCAGATAATACGACATCTTATGTTGATTTGGCAATTCCTGCAAACAACAAGGGTCGAAGGGCTTTGGCACGGGTATATCTTCTACTGACTCAACAAGTCCTCCGTGAAAGAGGAGAGCTTGGAGAAAATGAACCATTAAACATGGAACTTGATGACTTTGCATTCAAAATATTGAGAAATTAAACCAATCTTATCGTTCCTGTTGGTAAGGTAAAATTGTGTCAATTAAATTGACTTGACTAATAATCATCCTTCGACAACAGATTTTCTTAAGCCCTAATTCATCAAGGATTTCTGCGAGATTTCTTTCAGGATTTTCTTTTCTCATTTGTTCATATTTTTCCCATTTATCTCCCACAATTGTTCCGCAGGTGAAACATCGCACTGGTATTATCATTAAGTCTTTATCCACAAATTCCATTCAAAAGCATATTGATGGTGTTAACATGGGAACTAAAATAGTCAGAACAGTGTATTTTTTAACTGCCCATACAGGAATTCAATACGATGCATCTTAGAAAAGGAATGTTCTTTGGGTTGATTTTATGTATCCTTATGCTCCCATTTTTACCCACGACTCCCGCTCAAACAGCAGACAATTTTACCCTTACGGTCATAGTCCCATCAGACAATCAACGGATCAGATCCATGGTTAACCTGTTGGATGATTATTGGAACCCCCTACATGTACAAGTGAATGTTGTTGGCTTTCCTGAGGTCACATATCTCCAAAATCTAATCAATCCTAATTTGGATTGGGATCTTGCAGTGGTTTCATTTAGTGGCGGTGAATTGCTTGACCCCGGTTTAATTGATCTATACCATCCAAAATATTCCTCATTTGCAACCAAACTATATCCTACCAACGATACAAATCTCATGGAGGAAATAGGCATCAGTCAAGATTTCTTGAACCTAATTGAAGATGCATATTTCGCCGCAAATAAATCCCGCAAGATTGAATTGCTTTCAGAATTTCAAAGACGGTACAATGAAGAATGGCTGTTGGATCTTCCACTTTTTTCAAAACTTGGTGCAGTTGTGAGCTACCGTCAGCTTCAGGGTTTTGTTCCAGAAGATGGACTTGCATCTTCAATTTTTAGAGGAATGCATTGGAGCGGCAATGCAAATCGAAGAGCGGACCAAGGGGGGACTGAAGACAACCTTCGAATGGTTATCCAGAATCCGGTGGGAAGTTTCAATCCACTTCTTTCCAATTCTCCTGATTATGATGAATTGAACAGCCTTATTTTTCCTCAGTTGCTCCTCTTTGACCCGCAAGCAACCCCCTATCCTGACCTCGCCATTGGATACGGAATCAAAGACCTTGAGAACGGCACTCGACTTATTGATTTCAAAATAAGAAATAATGCAAAATGGATGGATAATGATGGCCATGCACTGAACCCAATAGGTCCAAAGGATATTAAATTCACTTTTGACATGCTAAGATTCCCATGGGTTCCCACAAGCTCAACAAATCTTGTCGCCCGCTTGAACTCCATCCGCATTCTAAATGATACGTCAGTTCAATTTTCCATTTCCCGTCCATCACAATCTGATCTCTATTTGATTGGATCCCAAAGAATTATCCCCGAATTTCTACTGAATGTGACTCTTACGAAACAAGGCTCTGAACTAGGAACCATCTATGGTGACAAAATCTCTCCAATTGAAAGCGATGAATGGACAAATTTTGCTTCATTGCCTGTCACTGGCTCCCTTTATTATGTTGATTCGAAGAGTGAAAACCTCATTACCCTTCATGTAAACCCCTCTTATTGGTATCCAACAATTGATGACATAATAACCCCCAATTGGGCTCCTCAAAACAATTACTTCTTCGATTGGAACGACAATCCTTCCACCACTCCAATTGAAAAACCTATCCAGCCTTATATTCAAGAAATCACTTACTCCATTGTTGAGGACAAGTCTTCTGCTGCTTTGCAGTTCCACTTTGGTGTATTTGATATTTTTCGATCACAGGCGTTGGACAGCAAAAACCTTTACACTGACGATCCCGATTTGGTAAATCTTGACTTTGTTCCTAAAAGTTATGTAGAATCGTTTTTAATCAACTATGATAATTTATTCCTTCGGGATTATAGGGTGAGGAAAGCCCTTCTTGCAGCTCTCAACAGGGAAGAGATGCTTCAAGTCATTGGAACAAGCCAAGAAATTCAATATTCCCCCATCTCAAAAGCTTATACTGATTTTTACAACGATCTTGGTGGTGTGAAATACAACTATGAACTGGCTAGAGATTTATTCCGAGAAGCGGGCTTTTTTGCTGAGGATGCCTCAACTGTTAGTTATTCTCCTCGCAGTGTGAATCTTCCCTTCCCTATCTACTCCTTCCTAATGATAATTCCATTTGCGCTTGTAAAAAGAAAGAAATCGACAAGTTGAAATCATTACATTCAAGATTAAAAATATGGATGAAGAAAAATTAGTTCAAAGACTGGCAATGAAAATGTTCCTCTCAGTTGGTTTTGCAGTCTCTCTTACAATGTTTGGCGTAATGTTCTTCTTTGTCGGAATTTTCTTTTTGGGTAGCAATTCCGTCTCTACAATCCAATATAAAGAGTCCGCTGGTTGGTGGATTGCCCTTGGATTGGTCTTATTTGTTTTAGGTTTCTTTCTTTTGATAAGATTCCTGAAAGACAGTCCCGAGCCAGGATCACTCAATTACAAACATATCTAAAGGATCACCCTTTTATCTCAAAATCTTCCTTTAAGAATAAATGAATTTGAAAGAAGAAATAGAACAAATCTGGACATCAAATACCTCCACTTCTCTTGGTCGGACTCTACCTTCCGTGTTAGATCTCCTGCTTCAAGCTAGACGAACGAAAGAGATAATCCCCATTGAGCTTGAGCTGGATATCGTAATGACTGCCAACTATGCTATGGACTATGGATCTACCACAGAATCATTGAACCATATCTCTTTACTATGGAAAGATGGATATAATCACCTGTTAAATCATGTCTCCTCAATATCAAATGATTTAGCGAGGAAAATCAATAGATTGAATTCAATTTTCGCAAATGCCATGTTAGGCTCTATCATTTATGATTTGCAGAACAAAAGCGTGGTTACTTCAGAGGCAAACAACATCTTGACTGATATGTTCCAAATCATCGGCCCTTCTGAGGATTATGTCCTCCAATCGCTGGAATACCTTGCGCAATCCCAACTTGAATTTCTGATGATCACGAAAATGAACAGTTGGTTCTATGAAAACGTTTCGGATGCAATCACCATTCTTTCATTAATTAAGGATAGAAATGGTCAAATTGAAAAGTTCAAGGAACCTTTGAGAAAAGTGGCAGAAAAAATAAAAAATCTAGGAAGCAAATTCCGCTTTGAGGAATGGGAAAATACCTTTTCAAATCAGACAGAACGGTATCGGTTCATCTCTATTTTGATGAACAATGCCAATCCTTCGGATTCAACCTGGAAAGAAATAGCTCAATCCCTGAAAGACTAACCAAATGTCCTGAAAATAACCATTCCAATGTTTAATAATACAATTATCGAAGTGTTCGTACCATAAGGTGTATTTAAAAATACCCCAACCCAATTTCTCTTGTAAGACACCTTGAGGTCTTTACAAAGTCATGAGGTGATTAAATGAGCTTAATGGCATATTTTATCCGAAGAACATTGGCAATGATCCCACTAACTATCGGGGTATCAATGCTGATTTTCTTCATGTTCGCAATCACCCCCATTGACCCAGTCAACATAAAAGTCGGTTTGGATCCACATGCGCAGAAAAACCGTGACCAATATGTACGGGCTTGGGGGTTAGATAAACCGATCTATCAGCGATACTTAGATTGGGCGATACCAATGTTTACTCGTCTTGAATTTGGCGAGAGCTGGACAAGGGATGTTCCTGTGGAAGAGATTTTTGCACCTTTCATTGGAAACACCATTTTCCTTTTTGGAATTGCCTTTGTCCTCTCACTTTTGGTCTCGACCATTATTGGTATCGTCGCAGCAACCCATCATAACTCTTGGTTTGATCAAAGTGCTCTTTTCGGAAGCTTGGTGGGGTTCTCGATCCCTAACTTCGTTTTGGGTATTGTCCTGATCATGACCCTTTATGCTTCTTTTGGCATTTTGGCAGTTTATCTCCCAGGAAATGATAAGAATTTAACGGATCAAATTCCAGCCCTTGTTACCGCAGAGATTACTATGCTGATCTCAGGTATTGCTTTCGCAACCAGATTAGTTAGGTCGCAAATGCTCAACGTGCTCAGGCAAAACTACATCAGGACTGCAAGAGCCAAAGGGCTCTCTGAGCGTTCTGTTATCTATAAGCATGCTTTGAGAAATGCATTGTTGCCTTTTGTCACCGTTATTGCACTCTCATTGCCCGGTGTTCTCAGTGGTTCTGCAATCATTGAAAGGGTCTTCAATTATCCTGGTGTAGGTCGCCAATTGATCCGTGCAGCACTTGAATTCGACCTTCCAACAGTATTGGCAGTCAACATGTTTTTCTCAGTTCTTACAATCTTCATGCTGTTGGTTGCGGATGTAGTTTATGGGCTTGTAGACCCAAGGATCAAATTCTAGGAGGTAATCAAATGTCGACAGTAACTGAAACCAGAAGCCATAAAGAACCTGTTCTTCCAGCGCCTGGAACGTACAACCCCTCCTATTTCTCAATGGCTATCAATTTTCTTTCATTTTTGGCCTATTTGGTCATGTTATATACTCTGTTCTTTGCCTCTCTTTTCTTTATCTTTGGATTTTCGGATTATCTCGAATATCAAAGGCAATATGCCGCCGCAAAATCTGCCTATGAAGAACAAAAAAGAATATGGGAAGCCGCCCATGAAGGACAACAATACACTCAACCCTTCTCATTTGTGGCAAAGAATGAAAACGGTGATTTAATCCTTCCCTATACTACATTGAGATTTGGCCTTCAATTTTTCTTGGTTTTCTTGGTCATTTTCATCCCAACACGAAAAATCGTCAGAACCTATGGTTCAAGAAAATTGATCATTGATGACAACGGAATTACAATAAAGGTCCTCCACCTTAAAACGTTATTCAAGAAATTGCTCTTGGCACCTTTTACCTATCTGCAAACCAAAGAGTTTGATCTTGATCCCATGAAGACCGAACAATTTGTGACATGGGAAGGTGTTCTCGACATTCAGGTCAAAAAATCTGAAAGTATCATCGCTTCCATCATTCCGAATCTGAAGAAGGCGGTCGTATATACCATGGATCGATCCTTCGTCATTGATAGCCTTGCATATCAAAATGCAGATGAAATCATGGAAAAGATGAAAACTTTCGGGGACAGCCTAGAGGAAAAAGTCATCGATTTTGGTTATGGTGCAAGCATTGCCATCATCTGGAGAAGAATGAAACGTTCCAAGGTCGGAATGCTAGGCTTTGTTCTTGTTACCTTCTTCCTCCTTGTTGCCGTGTTTGCAGCCGTATTTAGCATTGCCTATCCTCTCAGCGACCTTCAAATCCGAACCCAGCCAGTTCTGATTAAGTTTTTCTCTCTTAACATTGGCGGCAAGGAATTCCCATTCCAGCTAAGAAACCCCAATTTTGGTGACCCTCGTGCAAAATGGGTGGCTCCCAATGAACAATATTATTTCGGAACAGATGGTGACGGAAGGGATATCTTTTCACGGATCTTCTTCGGCTCGTTTTACTCCATCCTCATTGGCGTAATTGCCCAAGTTATCATTGTTGTATTGGGAGGCATCATCGGTGCTGCAAGTGGTTACATGGGTGGCGCATTCGATAACGTGATGATGAGGGTGGCAGATGTTCTTCTTGTTCTCCCAGGTTTGCCTATCCTCATTATGATTTCCGCGGCCTTCGGAAGTGTCTTTGATGTCATCCCGATTGAGGGCGCCTATTATCTGGTTGTCTATTCAATCTTTGCTCTTATCGGATGGCCTGGAACTGCAAGATATATCCGTGCGGAAGTGCTTGCCATTAAGGAAGCTGAATTTATTCAAGCAGAATATGTATTGGGTGCAACTCATTGGCGGACAATCACCAGACATATCATCCCCAATGCAATGTCTACCCTAATCATCATATTCACACTTGGTATAGCAGGAGTGATCCAAGGTGTAGCATCCCTCGCATTTCTTGGTTTCGGATCGTCCGATACCCTTGTCTGGGGTAGTGATCTTTCGGTCTATTCGAATGATACCCGTTTGGTGACCCAAGGTGTTTGGTGGGGTGTGACCTTTGTATCATTGGCTCTTTTCCTTCTCACCTTAGGGTTCAACCTCCTTGGTGATAGCTTGCGTGATGCACTTGATCCAACCCTGAAAGAATAAATCTAATTAGGTAGAAAAAAATCAAGGTTTGTGGAAAAATTACCTAAACAATTCAATCAAATCAAAACTAGAGGCGTTAGAATCAAAATAAAGGGATTTCTAAGGAATGCAGATACGTGGGAAAAGATACGTGCGACATTGCTATTTGTCTTTATCCCTCCAATAGTCGTTTCTTTTTTGCTAAATATGATACTTTTTCTATTTTCTTCTTATGTCCTTTCTCAAACTCAATTTCTAGGAGTTTTTTTGGCAACCTTCATGATCATGGGGCTTGTTTTCCTTTATTGGGGGTGGTATCGTACTTTCAATGGCTGGATTCTTTTTGACAAGGACAACGAAATTTTATTTGTCCTAGTGGATAAAAAATTCCCTACACTCTTAGAAATTCCCTATGAAGAGATTATCGGAATACAATGGGTAGGAGGGAAAAATGGTTACGCTAAGATCGAGACACCTGTTGGCTCTTTCCCAACTGAACGAGCATCTGAAAAAAAGGAAGGGTCTGTGACAGAACTTTGGGAGGATTTGGCAAGCATTGGGGCGCCGTTTGAAGATTGGCCCATCACCCTGTGGTGTCCTTCATGCAATAGAAGTTTTGGGCATCATCTTGGCACCGCCGTTTGTCCATTTGATCCTGAAACTGCCCTGATTGACTTGGAAACCAAGGGTAGACATGATCCACAAGGGATTTCTCCGGAAGATCTTGACCGTGTCTAATATTTTTTTGCACCACGTGTTCCGTATTTTGGAGAGCGAAAAATCGTGAAAATGTATAACATAAAATTGATTTTCTCGAAATCTTGAAATACGAAAATCGGATCCAAAACCCCTCTTAATTTATTAGTGTTCAAACAAATAGCTAAATTGCACTAGCCTCATGCAGTCAAACCCAAAATCTATAAATAGGGTCAATTGATTGCAACATGAGGACAAGGCTAACGAAAGTTAGTCCCTCTAGGCTGAAAAGGAATTCGAAAGAATTTCAATAGGTGAATGATTAACATGAAACACAGAAAATTAATGCTCCTAAGCGTTCTGATCATGGGCACATTTTTCTTGAGCTCATTCGGCAACGCGACTCTTGTTTCCCAAACTGTCGGTCAAGGAGTTGTCAACTTCTCCATGGTCATTGAGACCAATGTTGGTAATAGGAGAAGGGAGAGTTTTGCATACTATCTCCAACAGGCCTTGGCTGAATTGGGAATCGATGTTAAAGTAGTCGGTAAGCCATTTAGCCAATTCGTCGGTGACCTGCTCTTTGCAAGTCCCAAACCCTACGGAATCGGTATTGTCGGCTTTATCGGCGGTTCTGTCATCGCTCCTGACTTCTACGATCTTTATCACAGTGAAGGGTTCTTCGGTGACCTGACCTATCAGCTGTCATCCGATGAATGGAAGCAATGGCTTCCCCAGGATCCTGGCAGCGGAGGCATCACCCAAGACGATGTTGACAACCTCGTCGGAAACATCACCTTCAACTTTGACCTACTCGGTGAAAGGAAAGATCTGACCCTTCAGTTCCAGCAGATGTTCATGGAACAGTTGTTATATGACTATCCTCTGCTTGCACCTACTGGTATCTTCTCAATTTGGCATGGTCTTGAGAATTTTGACCCTGAAGAGGGAACCCTCGGATCAGCTTACTTGGGTGCCAAATGGGGTCCTGAAACCCCCTCCGAAAGGCAGAACAATGCTTCAACCATCGCAGTCAGGCTGGCTTCAATCACCGGAAACTTTGACCCCTTACAGGTCGCAGATTCCGAAACCAGCACTGTTCTCTCTGGTCTGTTCCCACAACTTCTCATGTTCTCTGGAAGAGACTATAGTCCTCATCCATGGTTGGCCAAAGAATTCAATGTGACCACATGGTTCGATGCTCCCCTTGGTCCTAATGGTACCACTGTTGATGTCCCATACGGAAGGATGGACTTCTATCTCTATGACAATTGGCAATGGAGATATCCCAACGGCACCGTCTTCGGTCCTGTTGATGTCGATGACGTCAAGTTCTCCTTCGAATTGAGGATGGCACCCCACACCTTGATCAACGGTAAATCCGCTTTTGATACCATTTACAACGTGACTGCATATCCCTCAGAAAACAAGGTTTCTGTCTTCATCACTGAACCTACTGTCGATGACATCTTCTCCTTCGGTGGTATGGATATAGTCCCCTATGACCTTCTCGGCGGAGACCTCCATTTCGAAAATGGTACCACCATCCGTGCATTGGAGAACACAACTGACACAGCCAATACCGGATTTACTCACTACAACCCATTTGACACTGTTGAATGGAATGCATTCGAGGACAATCCAGTACAGGCTGGTCCTTATTACATCGACTTCTCCAACCCTGACCAATATCTTGCTGGTCAATATGTCTACAAATGGGCCAACCCATTGTTCACTTTCCCCAATGAATGGGACAGCAGCAACTTCGATCAGAGAACTCCTGAACCCGAAGATGCATACTTCTTCGCTTGGGCAGATGATCCCAACACTTCCCAGAAGGAGAAACCCACTGAAATGACTATCAACCAGTTCTATCACCCAATTGTTGAGGATGTCAACATTGAATTGATCCTCTTCAAGGCAGGTGAAGTCGACTTGACCTCACCAACAGCCTTCGGTGGTGCAGAACTGCAATCACAGATTGATGATCCCAGATTTGACGTGCACACGGTTTCAACCACCGCAACTGCTGATCTGCTGATCTTCAACCTGCTTGATCCCAACCTGAAGAAATACAACGTCAGGAGAGCTATCGCCCATGCAATTGACAAGACTGCACTTCAAGCACTTGTCGACAATCTGCGTGAGCCTCAGGACTCCCCTGTCAAGCCATTCTTCAAGAACAACTACTACTCCGATCAATGGAAGATCCCCTATGACCTTGAAGCTGCAAAGGCATTGATGAGGCAAGAAGGATATACTATTATTGATGAAGAACCTGCGAATCCAACTGAAATCCTCACCAGGATTCCATCAATTGAAGCAGGTGGTTTCAGTGTTCCATCTCCATTCTTTGCCTTCATTGCATCTCTTGCAGTTATGACTGTAGGTCTTAAGATCAAGCGCAAGAAAAACTAAATTGACGTAATATTGTAAATTGAAGAAATAATCTAAATACAAACAAAAATATCATTTTTAAAATCCGTCATCCATTCAGTTTTAGATATGGTTGAATTGAAAAGAGTAAGCAATCACATTTGGGAAATTCCAGTGGATACTAGGGCAGATATGAATGTTCCAGTCCATATCTATTCTTCCGAACGATTGTTGAAAGATCTGGATGAAGGTGTCATCGAACAAGGTGTGAATGTCGCTACTCTTCCAGGTTTAGTGAAGAAGGTTTCAGTCATGCCAGATGGCCATTGGGGCTACGGCTTTCCAATCGGAGGAGTCGCTGCCATGGATGTCGACGAAGGTGTGATTTCACCAGGAGGTATTGGGTTTGATATCAATTGTGGAATGAGATTGATTAGAACAAATCTCACTTATGAAGATGTTAAGCCTAAATTAAAAGAACTTGTTGATGAACTTTTCAAAGCAGTCCCGACAGGGGTTGGAACTAAAGGTATCCATCCCTTGAAAGATCGGGAATTTGATGAGGTAATGAAATATGGGATTGATTGGGTGATTGAAAATGATCTTGGTTGGAAGGAGGACAAACAGTTCATGGAAGAGCAGGGTGTAATCAAAGGGGCAAAACCGGAATTGATTTCACAAAAAGCACGATCAAGAGGGAGAAACCAACTCGGAACCCTCGGATCAGGGAACCATTTCCTCGAAATTCAGGTTGCCCAACCAGAAAACATTCATGACAAAGAGACTGCAAAGGCATTTGGAGTAGACATTGACAATCAGGTCGTAATCATGATCCATTGTGGATCAAGGGGCTTTGGCCATCAAGTTGCTTCGGAACATCTGAGAGTTTTCCTTGAGGCAATGCCAAGGTATGGCATTAAAATATTGGATAAAGAATTGGCAGCTGCCCCAATCAAATCAAGGGAAGGTGAGGAATATTTTGCCTCAATGGCCGCAGCCGCAAATATGGCCTTTGCAAATCGTGCAATCATAATGCATGAAACACGAAAAGTGTTTTCAAAAGTGTTTGGCCAAGATCCTGAAGACCTCGGAATGCGGCTTACTTATGATGTCTGTCATAACATTGCCAAATTTGAAGAACATGTAGTTGATGATGAAAAACGTGAGGTACTTGTCCATCGTAAAGGGGCAACTCGTGCCTTTGGCCCACATCATCCTGATCTTGCAGATGCATACAAACCATATGGCCAACCTGTGATTATTGGTGGCAGTATGGAAACTGGATCCTATATTCTTGCAGGAACAGAGGCATCCATGCATGAGGCATTTGGAAGTTCTGCCCATGGATCTGGAAGAACTATGAGCAGAAGCAAAGCCAAAAAGCAAATCACCGGTCAAGAACTCTATGAACAGATGCTTGAGAAGGGCATTTATGTCAGAGGGGCATCATGGAAAGGACTTGCTGAAGAAGCTGGATTTGCCTACAAGAACTTATCTGAGGTTGTTATGGCCTGTGAAGGTGGAAACCTTGCACGACCAATTGTTCAATTACGTCCAATTGGCAATATCAAAGGTTAATCTCCCCATTCTATTCCCATAGTTCCCATAGAAAATCCCAGACTTGTTCCACTAACAAGGATTTTTGATCCCTTTTTAATTAATCCATTCTCCAGTCCATAGTCCAATTGGAAGAGTAGGTCATTTGTTCCCATATGCGGGACTTGTCTGAGGCATTCAATTCCTGTCTTTTCCAAGGGGAATTTCATCTGATCAAGCACCATTCGAGTAGCGGCATATGTTGAACAACTGATTGCTATGAAGTCAATATCTTTGGGATATGTTTTCATTGCCAAACAGGCTTTTCTCATGTGGTTTGCAAATGTTTTGACCATGTATTCTGAAAGTTCCTTTCCTTTTTGCAAATTGGCCAGTTGGTATTTGGCTTGGTTGTTCAGAATAAACATATCTCTGAAATAAGGGTTGGTGCTGATCTCCACATATTTGACCTTGTTTCCATGTTCTCCTTTTGAAAAAGCAAAAGAACCAATCGAATCTGCGAAAATGCAATTACCGTCTGAGCAATTGTCAGTATACTGTGTTGTCATCTGCACTGACCCCACTATGATATTATTTACTTCTGGATGAATAAAATGGGTTCCTGCAATTTGGGCCGCAAGAATTACTGAGGCACAGCCCAACGAGAAATCAAACCCAAATCCCTCGGTCTTAGGAAATGCGGCCATGGTTACGGGGCTTGCTCCTTCTGGATGCCTATCAATGCCATTGTGTATCCCCAAAAAACCTTGGATGTCATCCCCTGTCAATCCTGCCATTTCTGCTGTTTTCTGCACTTCCTTGATTAGAATTCTATCCCATTGGTGGTCATCGGAGTACACAAATGTTGCAGGTACGGGATTTCTCTTCAAAACATTTTTGGGTAAATCCAATTCGTCAATTGGGATTTTTTTGTCACCTTTGTTGAACGACCACCCTGAAAGAAGCAAATTATCAAACTTCATAACAACTATGTCCAATTCTCGGTGTGGCTTCAAGAACATTCCTGTTTGAAACAGGGGGTTTCTGTGTTATATCTGTGTAAAACTTAAATCGCTTAACATTTGCATCAAAGTCATTTAGGGAGTGAGCTCCAGATGAAACAATTTTTGTACCCTCCCTTGAACGATGAACCATGATAGAAAAGCTACTTATCGCAAACCGCGGAGAGATTGCTCTCAGGGTGATAAGAGCCGCAAAAACATTGGGTGTGGAAACTGTAGGGATATATTCTGAACAAGATAGGCATTCATGGCATGTCAAGATGGCGGATGAAGCTTACAGTTTGGGAGGAGGACCTGCCACGCAAAATTATTTGAATATTGACAAGATCCTAGATATTGCGGAAAATGTTGGGGCTGATTCTATTCATCCCGGATATGGCTTTCTTGCAGAATCACCGGAATTCGCGGATGCGGTAAGCAAAGCTGGATTGAAATGGGTAGGTCCAAAAGCAGAAGTCATTCAGAAATTAGGCGACAAATTGACCTCTAGGGAAATCGCTGAAAAGGTTGGTGTCCCTGTTTCACCGGGAAGTGATGAACCTGTTCTCCCAAATGAAGACGCAAAAAAAATCGCAAAGGAAATCGGCTATCCTATCATGGTGAAAGCTTCCTATGGGGGTGGAGGAATGGGGATTCAGATAGTTCGGTCGGAAGAGGAGTTAATTCCCACCATTGAAAGAACGTCAAAGCAAGCAATGGCTGCTTTTGGCAATCCAGAAGTCTTCATGGAAAAATTCATTGAAAAGCCTAGACACATCGAAATTCAATTCATGGGTGATCACTATGGAAAGGTGGTTCATTTGGGAGAACGAGAATGCTCCATTCAGAGGAGACATCAAAAACTCATTGAAGAAGCTCCTTCGACAGCAATCAATGAAGAAGAGAGAGAACGTATCGGAAAACTCGTTAAAAAATTGGCCAAATACGTAGGATATGAAAATGCAGGAACTGCCGAATTCTTGTACAAAGATGGTCAATTCTACTTCAACGAAGTCAATACACGGATTCAAGTAGAGCATCCGGTGACGGAAATGATTACTGGAAAAGATTTGGTTTTGGAACAGCTTCTTGTTGCTTCTGGAAAACGTTTGTCTTGGGCACAAAAGGATATTACTTTCCATGGTCATGCAATTGAAATGCGAATCAATGCGGAGGATCCATTATTGAATTTCGCACCCACTTCTGGAAAAATACAACAACTTTCAATTCCCGGAGGTCCAGGTGTTCGTTTCGATTCACACATTTTCGCAGGATATACAATCCCCAAAGAATATGATTCCCTCCTCGGTAAACTGGTGGTTTGGGGAGAAAACAGAGATCAATCAACGGCTCGTGCTTTTTTTGCAATGACTGAATTGGCGATAACCGGTGTTCCAACCAACCTTCCCTTTCATAGAGTAGCCATTGCCAACAAAAACTTCCAGAAAGGGAATCTTCACACCAATTTCATAGAAGACAACAATATCCTTCCATATATCAAGGCAGCATACAACAGGCGAGTCGTTGCATTGTTTGCAACTCAAATGAAGACAAGGAAGGTGTTCCTTCCTATACGAAAGAAGTCCAATTGGAGACAGGTTGCCTTAAAGGAACTGACACGAGGGTTATAAAATGAAGCACCCAGGGATCAAAAAATCAATGACCGCCCAGGAGCGGATGAAAAAAGAACAGAAAAATGCCAGAAATCTGGATCCCAACTATTTGGAGGAATTCAAGTCATATGATATAAATTTCACTGGACGAACCTCTCAATTGCTATTTAACGAAAAAACTGGAGAAATCATCATGGATGGAGTTGTTTATCGACCTGAAGTCTTGGACTTGGGATCTCATTACCTTGTAACTGTTCAAGATGAACATTCTTACAAGATTTCCTTCAGTGAGGGTCATATTTTCCTAGATGGACGGGTTGTGGATTTCTCCTATACTCCATCTGTACCCAAGCTCAAGCGTAGATCCTCAAGCGGAATACAGAAAATAGAAATACAATCTCCTCTTCCAGGAGTCATTGTTGGAATTCATGTGAAGGTCGGTGACCATGTCAATGAAGGTGATAAAATACTCACATTGGAAGCAATGAAAATGCAAAATGAACTTGTTACTGAAAAGGCAGGCGTTGTTGAAAAAATCCTCGTCAAAATGAATGACCAAACAGAAACCAATCAGTTGCTGGCGATAATTTCTCCCGATCCGAAAGAATAGATGTTTTACGGTCATAATATATTTCAAGCCCTGTACCCTCAGTTGATTTTAAAAACATACGATTTTCCTGAAAGGCATGAGTAATCTAGACCCAGAGGAGACAACCCAAGCAAAAATCGAGCACTACAAGCAGCTCAAAAAACAGGTACTTCTAGGCGGTGGAGAGAAACGAATCAAGGCTCAACATGATAAAGGCAAGTATACAGCTCGTGAAAGAATTCAATTATTGATGGATCCCGGGTCATTTGTCGAACTTGGTGGGTTTGTAACACATCAGAAAACAGATTTCGGTCTGGATAAAAAAAAGTTTTTGGGTGATGGTGTCATTACTGGATACGGAAGGGTCAACGGACGTTTGGTCTATGTCTATGCCCAAGATTTCACTGTTCTAGGCGGCTCTTTAGGTAATGCCCATGCCAAAAAAATAGTCAATATCATGGAGCTTGCTTTGAAAACAGGTGCCCCTATTGTAGGTTTTAACGATTCTGGCGGGGCAAGAATCCAAGAAGGAGTTGATGCCCTCGCGGGATATGGAGACATTTTTTTTCACAATGTCTTGGCTTCAGGAGTCATCCCACAAATTTCTGTAATTGTAGGACCTTCCGCAGGTGGAGCGGTGTACTCTCCTGCTCTTACAGATTTCATCATCATGACAAAAGAAACATCTCATATGTTCGTTACAGGTCCATCTGTGGTTAAAACAGTAACCGGCGAAGACATCTCGTTTGAAGAGTTGGGAGGAGCAACAACTCACACCTTGAAATCTGGTGTTGCCCATTTTGATGGAGCTGATGAAAAAGAAAGTATCGAGCTAATCAAACGCATTCTTAGCTATCTCCCTTCCAACAATTTAGAAGATCCTCCTGTCGTTGAACCAACGGACGACAAGGCAAGGATGAGTGAAAAGCTCAATTCCATCATTCCTGATGATTCAAAAGTTCCTTATGATATGAAGGAAGTTATCCGTGAGGTGGTGGATCACGGTGAATTTTTGGAAATCCAAGAAAAATGGGCAAAGAACATTATAATTGGATTTGCTCGATTAAATGGATATCCTGTAGGGATTGTAGCCAACCAACCTCCTGTTCTTGCAGGTGCTTTGGATAGTGAAGCTTCAATCAAAGGCGCAAAATTCGTGCGATTTTGTGATTCTTTCAATATTCCAATTATAACATTTGTTGATGTGCCAGGCTTCCTTCCAGGTGTTGATCAAGAATGGAAGGGCATCATTAGAAATGGAGCAAAGCTTCTGTATGCATACTGTGAGGCAACGGTTCCGAAAATTGCAGTCGTAACACGAAAGGCCTTTGGAGGTGCATATATCGTTATGGCTTCGAAACATCTCAGAACAGACGTGAATTTTGCTTGGCCAATGGCAGAGATTGCGGTAATGGGATCTGAAGCCGCTGTCAATATTATTTTCAGAAAGGAACTTCAAAAGGCAGAGGATCCAGTTGCCAAACAAAAAGAAATTGAAAAGGAATATCGTGAGAAATTTTACAACCCCTATTCTGCCGCGTCATTGGGTTATATTGATGAAGTTATTCTTCCTTCAGAAACCCGTCCAAAATTAATAGAAGCCCTTTGGCCTCTTCTCACAAAAAGAGAGAACCGTATCGCCAAAAAACATGGCAATATTCCTCTATGATGCCTTAGTGAACTATTTTATGACCAAATAATCAATCTAACATACATTTTAAGAATTGTCCAATCAAGAGCAAATCAGAAAAAACTAGAGGATGTGAACATGATCATGAATGGCTCCAATCACAAAAAAATTCGCTTTGAAGCAGTTGAACTTCATGAATACGAACCAGTTGCTATTGTTGGCCTCGGGGCAGTCATGCCTGATGCCCTCAATATAGATGAATTTTGGAGAAATATCTATGAAGGCAGGAACAGCATTGGAGAAGTTCCTAAAGACAGATGGGATCCTGACCTGTTCTATGACCCTGATCCCTCGGTTCCAGATAAAACCTATACCAAGATTGGAGCCTTCATCAAGAATTTCAAATTTGATGGTTTGAAGTTTCGCATCCCTCCGAAAATGGCAAACAAGCTTGATCCAATCCAGCAGATGGCTTTGACGGCTGCAAAAGAGGCATTGGAAGATGCAAATTATGAATCAGAAAACTTCAACCGAGAAAATACCGCCGTTATCATTGGAAATTCCATGGGAGGGGAAATAGTCAGACAATACACCAGAAGAGTTTATTTCCCTGAAATAGTGGAATCTTTGAAACAAACCAAGGCCTTCAAAAATCTCAGTCCCTCAGATCAACAACAACTCATTGTTGAGGTTGAACAGAAATACAAATCGCATTTGGAGGAAATAACTGAGGATTCAATGCCCGGTGAGTTAGCAAATGTAATTGCCGGACGAATCGCCAATGTCTTCAATCTTCGTGGTAAGAACATGACAACAGATGCTGCATGTGCCTCATCCATGGCAGCAATTGATGAGGCATTCAAAAGTCTAGTGACACACGAAGTGGATGCAGTTGTCTGTGGTGGCGCTGACCGCTCAATGGATGTTTCCACCTATGTCAAGTTCTGTAAAATCGGTGCCTTGTCCCCTGATGGATCATTCCCTTTTGATGCAAGGGCAAATGGGTTTGTCATGGGTGAAGGTGTCGGTTTCTTCGTTTTGAAACGCCTCTCAGATGCCATCCGAGATGGAAACAAAATCTATGCCCTGATCAGGGGTGTGGGCGCATCTTCCGATGGTAAAGGCAAGGGAATCACTGCTCCAAACCCATTGGGTCAACAATTGGCTATCGAAAGAGCATACAAAATTGCAGGCATTTCTCCGGCCGAAGTCTCTCTAATAGAAGCTCATGGCACCTCAACCAAAGTTGGCGACGTGGTGGAAGTTGAAACGCTCCATAAGGTTTTCAATAAATACAAAATTCCAAAAGGATCCATTGCTCTTGGCTCAATAAAAAGCCAAATTGGACACCTGAAAAGCGCTGCTGGAGCTGCTGCAATCATTAAAACTGCATTGGCTCTCCATCACAAGATACTTCCTCCCTCCATAAATTTTGAAACTCCAAATCCCAAAATTGATTGGGCTAACTCCCCATTTTACGTGAACACCAAGGCTAAAGAATGGAAACATGAACCTGGGAAGACAAGAAAAGCCGGAGTCTCTTCATTTGGCTTTGGCGGAACCAATTTCCATATTGTAATGGAGGAATATGATCCTTCTGTTGACTACTTTGCAAACAAAAAGAAAAGAGAAAGAGTTTTTTCACGATCCTACAAAACTTTTGACTATGATGAGTATGTCCGAAGAAACAAAAATCTCCAAGGAGAACCATTTGCCATTTCAGGGAAAACAAAAGACGAATTCCGTTCCAATGTCAACCTCTTCTTCAATTCTCTTCCAGAAGGAACAAATCTCGAATCTCCTGAGCTTCCTTCTCTCATCCAAATACGGGAAAATGCTCCATTTTCGCCCCAAGACAAATTCCGGGTTGCTATTGCGGCAACATCCCTTGAAATCCTTAAAGACAAGAGAGAGCTTGTTGAAAAAGGGCTGAAAAGTAGCCAAATGATGAACGCATTGATGAAGAGAGGTGTTTTCTTTTCGAAAGCAATTCCCAAGGGGAAACTTGCTTTTGTCTTTCCGGGACAAGGTTCACAATATGTGAACATGGTCAAAGATCTTTATGACAAATACACTGTGGTCAAAAAGACCGTTGATGAGGCGGATCAAATTCTTCATGAATTTCTCGGGAAAAAGATCTCCTCAATTATGTTTGGGAATCCCAAAAAACAAGAGAAAGTTCTGAAACAAACCCAATACACTCAACCTGCAATACTTGTTGCCGACATTGCAATTTTCCGCCTCTTGGAAGAATTTGGGATTTCTCCTGATATGGTTGCAGGTCACTCTTTGGGAGAATATGCCGCACTTGTTGCAGCTGGAGTACTCTCCTTCAAGGACGCCCTAATGGCAGTGGCTGTTAGAGGTAGGGCAATGGCAAATGTCAAATCTGAAGATAAAGGAACAATGGCCTCTGTTTCTGCGCCATTGGAAACCATTCAAGAGGTTCTCAAGACTGTGGATGATTATGTAATCCCTGCAAATCTCAACAGTAAAAAGCAGATTGTTATTTCTGGATCTACCAAGGGTGTTGAAAAGGCCATTGAGGCATTGACTAAAAAAGGAATCAAGTGCATACCTCTTTCCGTTTCTGCTGCATTCCACACAGAAATAGTTGCTCCTGCTGCCGTTGAACTCGCTGAATTCCTGAAAACAATAAAATTCAACAAACCTAAAATCAAGGTCTCTTCAAATGTATTGGGTGATTTCTATCCGGAAGACCCTGAAGAGATAAGAAATCTCTTGGAAAAGCAAGTTGAATCACCTGTTCATTGGATTCATCAATGCGAGACCATGTATGATGAAGGTGCCCGCATTTTCCTAGAAGTTGGTCCAAAAAGGGCACTTGCAAGTTTTGTAACGGAAAACCTTGATGGAAAGGATGTGATTGCTCAAATAACCAATCACCCCAAGAATGGGGGAATATACCATCTTGCAGAAGCCTTGGCACTCTTTATGGCCATGGGTATGGATCTGGATCTACCATCTGATTCTGATGACCGGTTAGTTGATGAAGCTAAATGGCATCCTCCAGAACCGTCCCCGGCAGATGTCCCGAAGATCCAAGAAACCAAAATCTCACCTCCCCCTCATGATTCCAAGGCATTTGAACACTATATCTCATCCCAACCTGATTTAAGAAAGTTAATGCAAGAAGAAATGTTCCAAACTTTTCTCAAATCTCAAGGTGCAGTATTCAACCAATTCCTTCAATCTTCTTATGAATCGTTCAAGAAACTCTATCACGAAACCAACGCAATTGCCGAAAAAGTTCAGAAAATGGGCTTGAACTTGGATGATGTAGTCATTACCGGTGCAGGCGTCGGTCTTCCTGGGAAATTCAAAGAAATTTTTGATCAAAGAAACATCGAGCTTATTCTGGATGGATACAACTTCATTGATCCCGTTGATGAACGTAAACTGCAACAGCAGACAGACAAGAACATAGTCAAATTAGTAAAGAGAGACAAAGGACAGCCGACACTTGAAAAAATAAACAACATCAGGGATGTAATTAAACTAGCCGCCCAAGGTGGAAAATTTGACCTCGTGGAAGAATATCAATTGGCGGATAAAATCATTGAGGCTTATGACCGAACCACCCAATTGGCAATTGCCGCAGGACTTGAAGCATTGAAAGATGCTGGTATCCCTCTTGTCCGAACTTATGTAAGAACAACAACAGGCAGTTACCTCCCCGGAGACTGGGCTCTGCCAGAGGAACTCAGAGAAGATACAGGGATTATCTTTGCATCTGCATTTCCAGGTTATGATAGTCTTGTCAAGGATCTTTCAGAATTTTATCAATCCAAATTTGCTGGTGAAGCCTTGGATGTCCTGCGCAAGGTTTACGGTGAGATAATCCGTAAACTCGGCGATAAGGAGGATTACAGGGATTTCATCTCCTTCCTTGAAGAAAATCTTGATGAACTGGAAAAACACAGATCTGTTTACCAATTCAATAGAAAGTTCCTCTTCAAGATTCTGTCAATGGGTCATTCCCAATTTGCCCAATTGATAAAAGCTTATGGTCCCAATACACAGACGAATGCTGCCTGTGCTTCCACCACACAAGCAGTAGGCATCGCCCAAGATTGGATAAGGGCTGGAAGATGCAAACGAGTCATCATTATCGGTGCTGATGACGCTTCAGGAGATCAATTGTTTGAATGGATTGGATCTGGTTTCCTTGCATCTGGTGCTGCAACCACAAAGGCAAAGGTTTCAGAGGCTGCCCTTCCGTTTGACAGAAGACGACATGGCATGATCATCGGAATGGGTGCTGTTGGATTGGTTGTGGAAACCGAATCGGAAGCAAAAAGAAGGGGGATCAAACCAATTGTCAAGATTCTTGGAACTTACTACTCAAACTCTGCTTACCATGGAACTCGCCTTGATGTCAACCATATTTCCCGAGAACTGGAGTATTTCTTCAAGAAAGTCACGGCACAAACTGGCTTGACTGTTGATGAAATTGCCAAATCAGCAATGTTCATGAGCCATGAAACTTACACCCCTGCAAGAGGAGGAAGCGCTGCCGCTGAAATTCAATCCTTAAGGCATGTATTTGGCCAAAAAGCATCACAGATCATCATTGCCAACACCAAAGGCTTCACCGGTCATCCAATGGGTGCGGGAATCGAAGATGCAATTGCCATCAAGGCTTTGCAATATGGTAAAATCCCTCCAATCGCAAATTTCAAGGAACCTGATGAAAATTTAGGAGATCTGACCCTTTCCAAAGGAGGAAAATATAATGTTAAGTATGCCATCCGTCTTGCAGCTGGGTTTGGTTCGCAATTGGCATTTGCCCTCTATGAAAAGGCTGCAGGTCTAGAACGAAAGACACCTCGTTATAATGAATGGCTTAAATCAATCGGTGGATCCCAAGAAGATTTGACCTTTGTGGGCAAAACACTCCGATTGAAAGATCGCGGACCGCCAAAAGGCATGCCGCAAAGCAAATCGACACGACAAGTTCCTAAAGTTACAAAACAGAAGGTAAGCCGTCCAAAACCAACAATTCCTGCAAGAAGAATTGATAATGTACTTGATTGGATTTCCAAAGAAACTGGATATCCCGTTGAACTGCTGGATGACTACGTAAATCCAGTCAGGGATTTGGGTATTGACCCTTCAAGATTTAGAGAGGTGCTAGGAGCAATTGATAAGAAAATTGATGAATTGACTATTGGTGATGTCAAAGGCATTCGTCCCACCATTTCTTCCTCCACGCAGCCCCCCACTAAACCTTTACCAATGGCTTCAGCCATGGCTCCCAAGAAGCCTAAAACTGATGACAGTCTGATTGACAAAATCAAGGCTATCATTTCCGAAAAAACAGGTTATCCTCCTGAAATGCTTGATCCAGATCTTGACATGGAAGCAGATTTGGGAATTGATACCGTCAAACAGGCTGAGTTGTTTGGTTTGATTAGGGAAAGTTTCGGCATTCCCTTGATTGAAGATCTGGATCTCTCTGAATACAATACCATTGCAAAGATTGCAGAATTTGTAAGCACATATTCCTCTCCCTCTGTTCAAACGAAAGCTAAAGAAAAGGTTGCTCAAAGCAGTTCAAATCGGAATCAAATCCTTTCTGAAATCAAGAGCATCATTTCCGAGAAGACTGGATATCCTCCTGAAATGCTCGATCCAGATCTTGACATGGAAGCAGATTTGGGAATTGATACCGTCAAACAAGCAGAATTGATCGGCGTAATCCGAGAGCATTACGGTATCCCAATGATTGAAGATTTGGATCTCTCTGAATACAACACCATTTCAAGAATTGTAGATTTCGTGATGGAACACTCTGGAAGTTCTGTTTCACCCCAAGCATCGCAGATTGAGAGGCAAAAAGAGACCACAACAGTCTCTGATACTGATGATATTCTAGATGAAGTCATCGAAATAATTTCTGAAAAGACCGGCTATCCCCCAGAAATGCTAGAGCCTGATCTTGACATGGAAGCAGATCTGGGAATTGATACCGTCAAGCAGGCAGAGCTTTTCGGAGTGATACGTGAAAATTACGGTATTCCCATGATTGAAGATTTGGATTTATCGGAATACAATACCATACGGAAAGTGGTGAATTTTGTCAATGAACATCGTCCCCAAACGGAGACAAAATCCAAGACAAAACCCACTGTTGTATCCAAGGCAATTGCAAGTAACGACAGGTCTGAAATCTTGGCCAAAATCATCTCAATAATTTCTGAAAAGACCGGCTATCCTCCTGACATGCTTGATCCTGATCTTGACATGGAAGCAGATCTGGGAATTGATACCGTCAAGCAGGCAGAATTGATCGGTGCAATTCGTGAATATTATGGTATTCCTCTCATAGATGATCTCGATATTTCCGAGTACAACACCATCAACAGGGTTGTGGACTTTGTTCTTACCTATAGGCCATCTGAAAAAACCACCGTTATACAAACACAAGAAAACGGTAACCAAGTTGCATCATTGCTGAAGAAACGGGTTTCTGAACTTACCGGTTTCCCTGAGGATTTGATTGATGAAAATATCGATCTTGAGAAGGAAATGGGAATAGACAAATCCCAGATCATTCAAATTGTGGATCAGGTTGTCAAAGAATTAAAATTGCCTGACAACAAAGTCACATCCCAAACCATCGCTTCAATTGCCAATGAACTTTTAGCTAAACAGACTACCCCTGAGAAACAAAAACATGCAACTCACAGATATGTGATCAAATTAATCCAAAAGCCTAGAGAAGGAAAACCGAGGAAAAGAGAAAATGTCATTGTCTATGGAAATCATAGGCTTCCTAATGTTCGAACCATCAAGGACCTCAATGAATTATCGAATGAAAAACTAGAGCAGTTGGTCATTGTCAATCCTCCTTCAACCATGGATATGGTGGCTCTATTTGAGCTATTCAAAAACAACATCGAAACCTTGAAGTTTGTTGCAATTTCAGAAGTCAATCCTAAAGCCCAAACATTAAATGATCTATCTCCTGTTGCAGGAGCTATCGGAGGAATGATTAAGGCTCTGCACAAGGAGTTCGGTATCTCCGGAAAGATTGTTCTTGCTCAGGATCATGCTTTGCTTGAAAATGAACTCTTTACAGAAAATCAAGACATGGAAGTTGTCTTGATGAAGGATCAGCGTCTCATCCCTGCCTTAATGGAAGAAGACCTTCCTGAAGCAAAAGACGGTCTTCCCTCTGGAAGCATCCTCATTGCTTCGGGAGGTGCTCAAGGAATTACCTATCAGTGTGTAAAGGCTCTTGTTGAAAGGTCTGAGAATGTACATGCCATCCTTATCGGTCGAACAAAAATTAGGGACAATGCCTCAAATGTAGCAAAGATGGATGTCAATCAATTGGAGAAACTAAAACATAAACTCCTTGAACAGCTCAAAGAGAATAACCAACGAGTCACCCCTGTCATGCTCAACAAGGAGTTTGAAAAGATTACAAAATCCGCCCAAGTGTATAAATCCATTGAGGAACTAAAGTCTTTAGGAGCAAAGGTAACATATGTTCAGGAAGATATCACCAATGAGGGCATAATACCACAAATCTCCAAGATTTTGGAAAATGAAAAGACCCCTGTTTATGTCATTCATGGTGCTGGTGTCGAAATTTCCAGAGCAACAAAATCTAAATCGACAGACGAATTCCGGTTGATTTATGATATCAAGGTGAAAGGATTAGAAAACCTTGTTGCAGCAACGAAGAATAGAAATGTCGCTAGATTCGTTGCGTTTTCCTCAGTTGCAGGAAGGTTTGGCAATGCAACACAAATTGATTATTCCGCGGCGAATGAATATCTTGCCAAATCCGTACAGAAACTTCGCAAGCAAAAGGTTAATGCAATCGCAATTGACTGGTCTGCATGGGATGAAATAGGTATGGCAACTCGAGGGTCAACAATGAAGGTTTTGGAAGCTGCGGGTGTGACCCCAATCCCTCTCAAGGAAGGTGTCCGTCGTTTCCTGTCTGAATTCTTCTACTCTTCTGAAAATGAAGTCATCATTAGTGGAGAATTGGGTCAGCTTGCAAGTGGAACCATTTTCACAGACAAAGAAGATGCCAAGCCTAAAGAAGGCAGTAAGCTTGATGATTCTACCAAACCAACTGTTGAGTTGCAGTCCCCTCCAAAACAAACAATAACATCCAAGAAAGAAAAGCCATCTACAGATGACTTTCCCACTCTTAATCCGAACTACCCAATGATCCATGAAACAACTGAGGTTGGTAAAATCCTGTCTGGGAAACGAATCATCAATCTTTCACAGGACCTCTATTTGGAAGATCATAGGATTGATGGAAAGGCTGTACTTCCTGGTGTTATGGGTCTGGAATTTTTCACCGAGTTTGTGAATTTTCATGAAGGACAGGTTATAGGAATGAGGGCAGTTCAATTTTCATCGCCTGTCAAACTTCCGAAAGATAAACCTCTAGAGCTCTATGTTGTCCCTGAAAGGGTTACTGGTATGAATTCCGTCAAACTTACCCTAAAATCCAAATTCATAGGTCCTGATGGAAAGCAACTTGGAGACCTCCGCAATCACTTCAGTGCAGAAATAATTGAAGGAGACCTTTTGCCGGGATATCCTTTTATTCCATCGACACAGGCGAAGTGGTTTACCACAAAGAAATCCGCAATGAGTCGAAAAGAGATCTATGATCTGTTTTTCCATGGACCCTCTTTCCAAGTTTTGAAACGGATAATCTCCGTCGGTGCTCACAGTGTTAGTGCAGAATTCAGACTGCCATCTGAACCATTGTTTTCAGATCCAAATGCCAAAACTCACTTTGTCCCCCTCCTCATAGAAGCTTGTTTCCAAACTGCTGGAATGTTTGATCTCCTCATCAACAGGACAATGTCGTTACCTTATGGAATAACAAAGATTCAAATGTATCAGGGTGTAGAAAATGCCAAATACATCCACGCCACCCAGACACGGCAAAAAGATAACCTTTCCCATTACAATGTTGTTGCGTTGGACAAGGATCTTAATGTGGTTCTTGAATTAATCAACTACGAAATGATCCATACGGGAACTGTCCAATCAGTTGAAACACCAAAATTATCTCCTGAGCCGACTATTGTTCCCGTAATCCATGCTCTTGGGAAAATCACCCCGTTGGCAATCACAATCTCAACAGATGCAATGGAAAATCTGAAAGGAGATTTCCTAGACACATACCTTAATCCTTCAGAAAAGGTGATCTATGCACGTCTGAATGTGCCAAAACGAAAGCTAGAATGGATCGCCGGGACAATTGCAGCTAAAAAAGCAATTAGCCTAACCTTCAACATTCCTGAAAATGAAGTAGAAATTATTAAGAACAAAAATGGAAAGCCGGGTGGCATTTTCAACGGAATGGAGTATCCTGTCACCAAAACCCATTCGAATGGTGTTGCTTCCGCTATGGCGCATCCAGATGGCGGGGTCGGGCTTGATATTGAAAGAATTGAACCAAGAGATCCTTCCTTGATTGAAACGGCTTTTACAGAAGATGAGATCAAAAGATTCAAACTCACTCCTGAAAAGCATAAATTGATTACACAACTCTGGTCAATCAAGGAGGCTGCACTAAAAGCGATTGGAACCGGTTTGAAAACCTCGCTGAAAGATACTATTGTCAGAAAACTTGAAGGTGAACATAAGTTCTCTGTCAAGGTCAAGAGAAAAACCATCTCAATCACCTCCTTCACCACCGATGAATGGGTTATCAGCCTAGCTTTAGTTAATTCTTAATACGATAAAGTAACATCGAAGCAAATATTAAGGGATTGTCAAAGCTAAATTATGATCGATTTAAGTGGAAAACGGGCAATCGTTTTTGGAGTGGCTTCTGAAGAAAGCATTGCATGGGCCATTACAAGATGGTTGGCAAAGGCAGGTGCGAAAATAACCCTCTCCTATCAAAAAAGATTCCGATCCCGAATCTACTCTCTCACAAAAGATGCTGATTTCATAGAAGGGATGTATGAATGTGATGTGGCATTCGATGACCAAGTTCGTGATTTTTTTGCTAATCTTGAAGGCAAATTCGACATGGTTGTGCATGCCATCGGATATGCACCAGCTTCTGCGCTGAGTAAACCGATCATATATACTTCAGAGGAGGATTTCAATACCGCCATGGTGATTTCTGCATACTCATTGCAACGGATTGTCCGGCACGCCATGCGAGTTCTCAATCCACAAAGCGCCTTTGTTACCTTGACATATTTAGGTGCAGTGCGTGTTGTACCCGGATACCGGATTATGGGTGTGGCAAAGGCGGCACTAGAAGCATTTGTCCGAGAACTTTCCGTGAATATCGGTCTTGCAGGACACAGAATCAATGCGATCTCTTCAGGTCCCATCAAAACATTGGCTGCAAGCCATGTCCCTGGATTTGATAATATCCTTGGTTATATGAAACATGCCTCCCCACTCAGAAGAAATGTTGTTCAGGATGATGTGGCAAAAGCAGCTCTATTTCTCCTCAGTGATCTTGCAAGCGGTATAACTGGGCAGACGATCTATGTTGACACCGGTTTCTCTAGTGTAGCACTTCCAGCTGACATTGATAAATTGAGGTTTGATGATTAGATATCTATAATGAAATGTGCGACCCACCCATCGCCTTCTTGACGTACATAAAAATCATGCATCGTAATTGCCTTGATGTCGTTTCCAATATGGTCAACTTCTGGATCAAAAAGATCACCCACGAATTTTCCTTTGACTGCAAATCCATTTTCAGTTTCATCAACATGCAGATCCACAGATTTCACAAAGAATAGCTCTGCATCTTTAAGATAAACCATCTCCTCCAAGAGGGAATGGAGTAAAAGATCCAATGAGGTTTCCTCAAATTGAATTGCCTTTTGCATTAACTCATCCAATTCATCTACTTTTGTCATAAGATGGGCAATTGAAAGACAGGCATCTGTGAATAATTCTGTGAGGTCTTTTCCGGTGACTTTTATTCCGATATCTGCAATCGCTTCCTCCTCAAGATATTCCCAAGGCATAAGTGTTCCTCCAATTACTACTTTAAGAATTTGTTAACCTTCCCTCAGAATATTTCCTATTGATATTGTTGACTCAACACAAAAGTATGGGGAATGGTTGTTTTGTCTCTCTTGATGATACCATCCCTCTCCAACTTTTCAATTTGCCTTCTTACGGATTCAGGTCGTTTTAGCCTTCTGAATTGGGCAATGTCTTTGGCGGTTGCACTTCCACCATGATGGATCAAGGCTTGAAGAGTTTCCTGTATTGACACCCGTTGGGTGGGTAAAAGGTTACCTGTTTCCAAATAATTCAGTAATGATCGTGGCAGTTCCACTGATTTCTTTCTTTCATGTATTGGCATTTGTGTTTCTTTTTCCAATAGATCCTGTTTTCTTTCCCCCAATTCTTTTTTTCTTGTTGGTTTTCTTCTCAATGGTGGGCTACTTGCCAATACTTGATCTATTTTCTTTTCAATTTCTCTCATTTTCATAAGTAAATGATCGGCGCCTTCTCTTCGACTCTCTCCTGCACTGATTTCTCCGTCAAAAAACATCTCTAGACATTTCTGTATCAGTCCGGTTCGTGTTATCTTGGTAGACGCACAATAGGTCTCTACTTTTTCAAGGAGGGATGTTGGTAGCCAAAGAGAGATCTGTTTTCTTTCCACAATCTCTTTTTTTATATAATCTTATATATTTTTTCCGATATTTGTATAAATTTATATAATGTGGTGGACCATATTATATAATAT
>CAZYCQ010000022.1:0-27299 GCA_964645535.1 uncultured archaeon
GTATTAATTATTGTAATATATTCAATAAATAATTGATTAATGCAGCGTCCTTCGGGATTTGACAATTTGTTGGTGATTGGCACTTTTTTGTATTGCCAATCAAATTTTCCTTGAATTTATTGCTCGATCGTTTATATTTCTTGGGTCATTCTCTTCAAATATTTTTCTGGATTTGTTCCGCGAACTTTTCGATAGATCATTATTTGCTTGCTGTCCTTATAATCTCTTAATTATGGTGATTCCTCTCTGCTCCTGCACATTTACGGTTTTGCCTGATTGTGCTTTAAAATGCGTGTTCTGTCTATTGCTTCTTTCAGCTAACTCAACTTCCTCCATTCCCCTCTTTTCTCGATTTCTTTCCTTTCCTTTTTGATATTCCTAGAATTGTCGGAAAACGTCATGTAAAAACCATGCTGTGGTGCTTATCTCCTATTGCTGATCAACCTATTGTGCATCTCCTTTTCTTGCCTATCGTTCTCTGTTTTTGGTCAAGTGTTTATCTTGCCGCGAGGTTCACTTGATTGGGGTTGGTGTTGAATATGGTTCTTTGGGGTATCTATCCTTGTCAAAATTTGGGAACGGATTGGCTGTTTCTTCAATTTCCAAGATGTCTTAACAAAGATCTAAACCACAATTCAAACGATGGCGTGTCTTGTCTGTCAATGGTATATTTCCGATTTCCAATCTTTGATTCGGGTTGGGTTTCCCATTTATGGAAAGCTCTCGTCTGCTTATAGGCTTTCTCAGTTCTTTCTTATTGTTGTTGCTTCTTGTTTTGGATGTTCTTTACCGCTGTTGATACTCCTGTCAAATGTTGCGAACATCTATTCGACCTTTTTCCAATGGCATTTTCCAAAAAAGTGTCGTCTATGTCGATATTTGGCCTGCCGGTTATTGGCATTACACAATCCCTTCGGTGATGGCGGGAAATTTTCCTAGGTACACATGAATCAATAGATGTTCTTATGGATTATTGGTTTCCGTTTCCAACAAGTCCTTGAAATGCTGTTGAATTATCTGGTGTCAACAATTGACACTTATTTCGGATGGGGGTTTGGTAGGGTCTTTTAAAATCCGTCCAATCATTTCTCTATCCGGACTGAGGTTCACGGTTTGTTTGTGCAAGCGATCTATTTGGTGTGTTGTATGTTGTTGGTATGTTGTAAGGCTGGGTTTGGGTAGGAAGTGCGAGGTGATGCGGTGTGTTTTGATCAATTGACTTGATCGATCCTGGTGGGTGGTTGGTGGTGGGTCTTTAGTGTGGTGTTTTTTTGACTTGACATGATGTGACTGTGCATTATACTGTCATGACATTACGATGGCTGTACATATATTGTCATGTCATGTCATAATGTCATGTCATGACTGTGCATTGACATGACGTCCCTCCACAAGCTTCAAAAGCTACCGTCAGAATCGAAGAACATGGCACGCAAGGGGCAACGGAGCATAACGATCTATGTTCCTGAGGCGAAATATGATGAGATCAAAAAGGCAAGTGAAGGGCTTAACATGACTATGAAGGACTATCTGCTCCATCTGCATGATACTGCTTCGGGATCGCACTCCGGGGTGTCCCTTGAGGAGAAATTCGATCTTATCTTGGAAAAATTGGATCGTTTGGAAAAACAAGGGCTTCAGGTCTCTGTCTTGAATGCTTCTTCTTCCGGTAGACCTCAATCCACCAAATCCATCTATGAAGAGGTGGACGGTTTGGAAAAAGAGGACTGGACTAGATTGGAGGCTGCCTTCGGGTATACGCGAACCGAGAAGCAAAGGTTGGCCATTGCTAAAATCTATTCATTGTTGAAACAACGGTATCCTTATGGGATTTCAGTTCAAGATGCCAGGCTTCTCACAAATTCCTCTGCCAAAACCAATCTTGAACGGATGGTACAATGGGGTCTTGCAAAAAGGGAGGGTAATCGTTTTTTCCTCCTTATCCCCCAATGAGCATCATTGCCCGGTCACTGACTGGTGGCTTATAGGTCAGGACATTGAAATCTGGATGTTCTTTCCATTTTCTGCTGACTCCCTCCCTGATGGTTGCCAAAATCACCTCATCATTGTCGTTGTTTCTCAGGAGTTCGCGTAGTGGAATTTCATCAGGTGCATGGAGGCAGGGGCGAAGGGTTCCACTTGCGGTGATTCTTATGCGATTGCAGCTTGCACAGAAGGATTCGGTCACGCTGGGGATGAAGCCAATGCGTGCCTTGCGGTTTCTGAAACCATAAACCGTTGAGGTCTGCGACGGATCCTTTTTGGGCAATGGGATCGGTTCATCAATTCTGGCGAAGAGTTCCAGAAGATCGTTTTTTGAAAGGAAGAAGCTTCTGAAGTCCTCATTTCCATTGAACGGCATCAATTCGATGAATCTGACCTCGATGTCTTTCTGTTCGGAGAAGTTGAGGAATTGGTCGATTTCTCTGTCCGTGATTCCCTTGAGGGCTACGGCATTGATCTTTGTTTTGAATCCTTGTGCAATGGCTGCTTCAATCCCCTGCATCACTTCATTGAAGTGCTTCCTTTGGACGAGGTGGTTGAAGGTTTCCTCATTGGTGCTGTCAAGGGAGATGTTGACCGAATCAAGACCTGCCTTCTTAAGTGCGGGGGCAAGTTGTGCCAATTTGACTCCATTGGTGGTCATTCCGACCGTGATTTTCGGGCAGATTTCCTTGATGGCTCTTACAAGGCTATCGATGCTTTTTCGGATGGTCGGTTCTCCCCCTGTCAAACGGTACTTATGGATGCCTGTGGAATGGAGAATCCTTGTAAGCCTGATTATTTCCTCGAATGTGATGATTTCCTCTTTGGGGGAGAATTCGGGATCGGTTGGCATGCAGTACCGGCACCTGAAATTGCACCTGTCTGTAACCGAGATTCTGACATTGCCGATTTTCCGTCCGAACCTGTCAATGATCGGAGAATTGGTCATTGAGGAACAGTCCACATAGCTACATCCGTAATTTTGTATATAAGGTATAGTTTGTCGATTTATCCTCTCTGATGAAAATTGAGGTGAATATGTGCATTATTCCGTCGGATGATGTAGGCTTGATGGGTGACGGCCATACAAACTATTGTTTTTGTAGCAAATTTCCGCGGATGGTTTTTTCAGGTCAATTCGATGACGTATTTCTTGCAATTGATAAGGGAATACCTATCCAGATGCACAATTCCCTTTTCATAGGCGATTTTGAAATGGAAGGTTCGGAAACGCAGTGAATCGGGCTGGTACTCCAGTAGGATTGAGCTGATTGGTTTTTGTGTACGTTGGCAGAGTAGCAGGGTGGGAAGGGCAAACTGATGTAGGCTGAATGATTCCCGCGGTTGTGTTCTCATCAGTTTTGCTTCGATGGTGATGATGCGGCTCTCGGATTCCAGGAAATTGTCCACCTCCACTTGGGTGGCCTTCACTTCGAATGTTCTTCCCCCTATTGTCGCCAACCCTGAGACTTTTGTCTTGATTCTTCCTCCTAGCTTGAATTCTTCTGGGGTATCCAAGAAGTCATTGATGAGGTGGAATTCCTTCATGAGTACGATTCCTGTTTCTTCATTGTGAAGGCTGACATTTCTCAAGATATCCAATGTGGCTGGGATGGTGAGTGTTTTTTTCTCCTCCTTGGTGGTGCATTTGAGGCTGGGAAAGAGGGTGGGAAGGTTGAAGTCCCGTCTTCTGATAAGAACACATCCACCGTTGAGGTTGCGGAAATGTTCAAGACCTCTTTGACGCAATGCATTCGGAACTTCTGCGGCGGAATATGTGGGAATGAGATGTCTTGGACTGGCATTGATTTTTTTGAAATCTGCCGAATGGATTTGGAAAAAGATTTCGTCAGAGGAGAGCCAATCTGTCAATCGTTCTCTGAGGGACTCCAACAGCTCTTCCCATTTTTTCTCCCGTTGATTCAATATATTGATGGATTTCCATCGACTAAAGAAGGATCCGCTTGCAGGATGCCTTTCTGTCTAAAAATGCTTGCTCATTTGATCAGAACTTTTATTTCATAAGGATTTAATATATATACGGTGTAATTTGGTAGCCCCTGACCTTCTTTCGCTTTGGATTTCCGGCACCTTGCTTGCAGCGACTGTAGGGGTATCCATCTATGTTTTCCGAAAGGTGCAGGGTTCGTCAATTCTGCAAACTGTTGGAGGCTACATGCTGGCTTCTGCTTGGATGTTCCTGTCACTGCTGAATGATCATGTTTCCATTTGGCTGATCAATTCTGACCCTCAGGGCACTGCATTTTTGACCATTCTCTTAATTCTTGCAGCTCTCATGGTCACCAATTCGCTCCATCGCGGGTTTCGGTTTGCCTCACACTTACGGCATTTTATTCTTTTCATGGGGTGGTTTCTGATTGGAATATTTTTTGTCCAGGTTGTGGTACCTGAAAGCATCATTATCCTAAGTCAGCAGGGTGAATCTTCTCCCAGTATCCATCCGATTGTTCTCATTCTCCTTATAGGATGGGCTTTCATCATCCTAGTATATCTTTTTACCTTTGACCTGAGAACAGTTAAGGGATTGGATAGGTATTTCCCTACTTACGTATTACAGGTTCCTCGTTTTATCGGTTTCGGAGGCATGGTTCTTTTTGTGATTCAACCGCTCGTGATACGGTTGGATCCGGACTTAGGTCGGAATTACCTTCTTTTGGTTGCGGATCGCTTATTGGTTCAGTTTGCCATCCTCTTTTTCATGGTGATTCTGCTGGATGATCCGACAGTTGCTCTTGAGATCGGTCGAAGGTTAAGGAAGTTATACGATGCGGGGGAGATTGGACTGGCTTTTTTCGGATTTGACGAAACCGGTCCCACATTATGGTTTTCCAAAGGAGATTTTGCTGCTGATCCTGATGGTATCTCCCGTCTTTTGTCCATTGGGCTGTCCGCAATGGTTGCTTTGGGGCAGGATGATGAATATGTTGTTGGCTCGGTTCTGATCCCCATTGCCGGCAATCGGCATACTGCTTTGGGTCTCGGCAATTGGATGAAAGATGCCAGTCAGGCTGATCCAAGGATGAAGGGACGTACATTTGTGGTTGGTGTCGTCATTCTCCCCAATACCATTGCCTGGATATTTGACCATCGAGAACATTTGGAAGCTTCCTTTACTCGTTTTCTGCAACACTATGAAGACCGTTCACAACTGTCTCCCGAAGCTTTTTATGAGTTTATGCGATCTGAATTGTTGGAGATTGGCATCTCTTCATGAGGCAAGAGTTAAGAACGGTCGCGGTTACCTTTTCATATGGGTTTCTCTCCTCTTGGCAGTGCCTTCATTTTGAGCCTTGGTTTCCTTGGGGTTTCCATTTACCAGTTTCTTGAGGGGAACCTCACGGCTGGTAGATTTTGGCTTATGGTGACTACACTTGCCTTTTTCTTCACGTTTTTTTTCTTCCGTGCCTTGTACTATCTTCGTTATCGTGCCACCTTCAATGATGTCGGTTTTGTCTTCTTTCTTCCGCATGTTCCCCTTTTCTTTGCCTTTCTTTCGCGGCTTTTCCGGATCGAGGTGGATGATCTTGTGATTCTAGAACTCTTGAAACCTTGGGAGCTCCGGCTTTTTGCCAATTTTGTTGATCTTGTCAGTCTCCCCTTTTATCTTTTCAGCCTTTTTCTGCTCTTGAGAACTCATCTTCGCTATCCGTTCATCCGTCTGACGGGTCATGCAACTGATGGGCTTCCTTCGCGATTGGTTGCCCTTTACATGACTGTCGAGGTTCCCTTTGTCTATTGGATTGTTGCTCTTCTTTTTGTCCCGAATCTTTCCCTTCTTCTTTTCGGGCTTTCTTTTCTTGTCATTGGATTCATAGGTTTCTTTGTTTGATTTTGCTACCTTGGTAGCTTTTCCTTCGGAATTTTTGTTTTTGGATCCTTGGGTCGTTTTTCGGAAGGGATTTTTGCACTTGATGGAAGATTTTTGGTACTTGGAGGTCTTTCATCTTTTACCACCCTGCTGATTTCTTTTGAGTGAATTCTGTTGGTTTTCAAGGTCTTGATAGGTTTGGGTTTTTCCTTTTTCTTTGGTTTCTTGGCAGGTACTGTCTTGACCTTGGTTTTTCCAATTGTCTTTGTCCGTGTGGGGACGGGGTTCTCTTTTTTTTGATTTTTTTCAATGCTTTTGACTGCAATGTTCTTCAGGGCTTTTTCTTTGACCTTTTTCGGTTTCTTGTCAATGTTTTTTTGTTTGATGGATTTGGAACTGGTGGGGCGTTTTTCCTTTATTTTCATCTTGCTTGGGGAAGGGGGCTGTTTTTCCCTGATTGGGTTATTTGGTTTCCTTTCCACTGAGGTCTTGGGAATTGTCTTAAGCAATTTCTCGATCTTTACCTTTTTTTTCGGAGGAACGCTGGCTAGTCTCTGCCTAACTGTTTTTTTTGGAGGTTGATCTTTCTTTACTTCCGTTTTTGGAATGGTGTCCTTTGGAATCTTCTCTTTTGGTGTTTTCTGTTTGATTCGGTCTTTTTTGAAGGGAAGTTTCATTTCTTTCCTCCTTTCCTTAATTTTCGGTATTGTGAGATGAGATCCAACAGGATATCGGATATGGAAATGGAATTGGGTCCTCTGGAAGCGATTCCCTTTTCAAGCATGTATTTGGTCTTGATCTCATTCAATTTTCGGTGCACATCTGCTGAGACCACAATGGTCTTATCTGACCTAGGGCTTCTGGCATCACCTGCATCCTCTGGAAGTTTTTCCTTGATTGTTTCCTGCAAGTTGACTGATTTTCTCTCAAAGGCATCAAATACCCTTTTCAGAACATCTGTATAGGTAGGCACCCCTTCCTCGAACTTGAGGTGGCGAATGGCCTGCCACGCCTCGAAAGAGAGCCTCAGGTTTTTGCCTCGGCTACTCACGGATTTTTCTGTGTTTGTGTGGTTATTAGGGTTTGTCTTCAAAGTCATTAACCCACCCAACTTACTTGAGCTTTTTGAGCACTTGGCGGGAATACTGCGAGGCATCCAACTTCAATTTTGTGGATAACCGGCTGACCGGTTTGGAGCAACGGGGGCACAGGTTGGATTCCCTTCTCCACTCCTTCAGTTCCTGTTCATGGGCAGGGAACTTACAATGTGGACAGAGTACGATTTTGCCATCGGAGGGGCGAATCGGTTCATAGCAGATGGTGCAGGCCAAATCTTCTTTTCTCACATGGCCTGTCGGCATGAGATTCGTGCCTGTCTTCTTTCCATTTCCATTCGTTCGACGTTGGGGGCGGACTTGAATTTCTCTTCCTGGTTCAATTGTCGCAATGTCTGTTCTTCTGGGTCTAGAGGGTATTCCATTGCTTCTTCGTGATCTTCTTGGGGATCTACGGAGATAGTCATTAAGGAATGCATTGGAATGGGCTGCACGGAATGTCTCCTCTTGCCGTCGGCGTGATTGTCTGCGAAGGATGTGTCTTCCAAGTACATAGTATTTGACCGTAGAATAAAGCCAGAAGGCAACCGCCATCAGTGCCAATGGATCAATGATGTGTGTTTTCCATCCTATGTAAAGGAAGGACATGGCCATTGCGGAATGAACCAGAAATGGCACCAGCCGTGTCCTGAACAGTTTCCGATGCACTGCGAATCCCAGCCATTCTTTTCTATGGATTTTCCAGAAGATGTAGGACTGAAACAGCAAATGAGGTAGTCCCAACAAAATTGTATGGAAGAAAATCAGCCTGTAGCCGTTTATCAGAATTACACTTCTCTCCACAAGGATAGGTTCCATTGTTTCCCCAACAAGGAAACCCAAAAGAATCACCACATATGGCAACCCGACGAACTGGGAGCTTGCAAGGATTGAATCATACCTTTGGAAATATCTCCGTTCCCAGAGAATCCTTGAAGAGACCATAGTCCATACGGTAAGGTAGGCAATTAGGATTGTTCTTGACATGTTCCCTGCCAGCAGGTAGAGGAATGCAATGACCGAACCGATCAGCCAGATGGCCACATACATCTCTATTGTATTGAATAGCCGTTCGATTCTATCAAGCAACCCCTCAAACATTGTCATTCCTCCATCTGATTCATTAACAGCGATATGGCCGCAAAAGCTGCTTCAGGAGTCATGCCTTCTACCTCGGATTCGAGTCGATAATACTCATGCCGTCCTGACAGCCTGAACACTTCAAATCCATAGGATTCCTTGGTGATCATTGTGGGGTCGATGACAATCGCGATCGAGCTTTCCCAAAGGGCTTGGTATCGTGCTTGGGTTCTGACATCATCGATGCTCAGATAGGGGGAATAGGATGGATGGGAATGAGCCCAGCCTACGATAAATTCGTTTTCTTGCTTTTTGCGGAGAATATCCATTACAGGTTCTGCCTCCAGAATATTCACGCTTACTGCATTGCCATGTCCTACTGGCCAATATTGACTAACAATGATCCGTTCAATGGGAGTGTTCTCATCAACAAGGGTGCCTGTCAGCAATCCTATGACTTCCACCCATTGGGAGGGATGCCGTTTGGGATTGGCAAACTTGATGGCATGAGCGGCCATATTCAGATAGGCTTCGGACTTCATGACAACTTGGGACTGACGGGGGATGGACAAATCATCCCTTTCATTGATGTCCGCCTTATCAGTGTTGTGCTCTCCGGTGGCCGTCGGTTCGAGTGCCATGAGGCTTTCGATGCGTTCGATCCTATCCAGGATTTCCCGATATTCCGGAGGCATTTTTTCCGAGTTCATAAGTCACCAATATTCCTTTGCGTATTTTTTGTTGATTGCCTTGGCCTTCTTCATGAACTTCTTCCGATCATTGAGATATTGCAAGGCAGCTTCCTTATTGAAGACATCCTTGGGGTTGATGAAAGCCCCATCGATATTGAACATTGCCAAAATTGAATGGATGACCGTTCCGATGTTTTTCGAAGGGCTCCAGCCGTTGGGCTTGCCTACCAGTTCCTGATCAACCAAGGCCAGACAAATGTTTCTTTTTCCTTGGTATTCCTTGGGGTTGGGCCAAAAGTTGGGATGCCAGATGGGGGTGTGCAACCTGACAAATGGTGGCTTATATGGGTAATTCGGTCCATATTTGATTTCAAGTTTGTACTTGCCGCCTTCATAGGGTGTCCCTTTTGGTCCCTTGAACCCAATGGCCAAATGTTCTATCGATTTCTTTGTTGGAGAGAACGATTTGACCTGATCGATCACTCCTTTTTTGTACAGGTGCTTCAGAATTTCATAATCTTTGATGATTCTTTTCTTTCTCATGGTTTTCGTCCCTCATTGTACTTGATTTTGACATAGATGTCGATATCCTCCTCATTTCGGATGAAGCCAAGGGCGTAAAGGGTTTCCCCTTGTCTGATGTTTTCCTCATGAAGTGTCCGGTCAAGGGCAAGGGGTTCCATGTCTTCGCCATCCATCCTGTAATAACTTGGATCCAGGTCTGGATTCCTTAGGTACCCCTCTTTCCGAAGCAGAAGCTCGAGATTTTCTATGACGAGGGATCTTGGAACCTTTATTGAGAGGATTTTGGGTGCCTGCGGTCCGCAGAGCTGACAATCTGGGTTGGGTGGTTTCTTCAGGTAGAAGAACTTTCCTGTCACGCCATTGTATATGGTATATTCTAAATTGACTTGACCAATGTTTCTCCCATGCAATTGATGGAGTGCCTTTATCGCTTCCTGTGATTGGATGGACGCAATGACCGCATTTATGGTTATCACTGTTGGCTCATGGAAATCTATCATGGAAACTGCCTCATCCAATGTGAACTCCTTCTCGTGGGGGAAGTGTTCTCTCACCAGTCGGTTCGCATAGTTGAGCACCTTTTCCATCTCTTCTCTGTTTGAGGTGTCCGGTTCTCTTCCAGTCTGGGATTCAAAGAAGAGTTGTCCTTTCAAAAGGCAATGGGATCGTTTTCTGGGAACTCCTACAAGAGTGCATGCCGCAAGCGTTTCCCTTTCCCGTTCCTTCAGTGGATCACATTGCAGGCAGGCATTGGCTTTGGGCATGTAGGTGTAGATATGTCCATAGTATGTCATGGTGCCTCCATCAATCAGCGGCTTGCCATTGTGCACTGCTTGCCGTGCAAGGTCCCTTCTGGCCTCTACATTGTCCAATCCTGATATGTAGAGATCCACTTCTTCGAAGATCATTGGATCAAGGGATTGAAGTTTCCCGTGGTGAGGGATGTAA
Source organism: uncultured archaeon (assembly GCA_964645535.1). Lineage (GTDB taxonomy): Archaea > Asgardarchaeota > Heimdallarchaeia > Heimdallarchaeales > Kariarchaeaceae > WAKA01. The sequence continues at coordinate 10,155 of CAZYCQ010000022.1, forward strand.
CTTCCATAGGGATTCACTTCCTTCAATTTCCTCGCTGCCGCGACCGCTTTGGATTCCCCTTCCTCTGCACCGATAAAAAGAATCTGGCGGTTGAGGTTACTGTATTCAATCACATCCATGTCCACAAGATGGAGGGTTCCCACTCCTGCCATGGCAAGATTCTTGGCAATTTCTGTACCAAGCCCTCCAATTCCTGCGATGAGTACTGATGATCGCTTTAGGGTTTCTTGATCCCATCCAGGAAGGCGAAACTGACGATCCAAACGTTTGCGTTCGTCAGGTGTGAGACTGTCGGAAAAGAAATTTGATCTGTTTTTGTCCATATTATTCACGTCCAGGGTGTCGGTCTTCACCAGACCCCTGCCGTGGAGAAAGGTATGATGAGCATGGTGTCGCCATCCTCAACATCATAATTGTCGACGATGTCATCATCATCACAGGTTCTTCCTCCAATCACGATATGGAATGACTGGGTGTCTGGGAGTCCGAACAGGGTGGCAAGGGTCTGCTTGATGTCACGGATGGAGGCATCGCGGGCAATCTCCAGCGTCTCCTGCCGATGGCTTGGGCCGACTGTACTTTCGACTTGGATCCGTACCTTCCCTGAAGGGGGTAACTCTTCATCCAAGCCATCAATGTCCAGTTCTTCAAATTCTCTGTCTTCGCTCATAACTAACCTTGCCCAATACAAGGTAATGAACGTTTCCCACAGAGGATTCATTTGCCTGCCGTTGAGACAGGTATCAGGAGAAGGGAGTCTCCATCCTCAACCCCGTAATTGTCGAGGGAATCATCCGGATCACAAGTGCGACCTGCATGGGAGATATGGAATTCATCTGGAGGCAATCCAAAAATCTGTCCCACCGTATACTTGAGATCCCTGATGGGGGCGTCTTTGGCCACAACCAGCTTCTCCTGCTTCTGGTTTGGACCAACCGTGCTCTGGAAATACACCGTCACCTTTTTTCCCGCAGGGGTCTTGGAGGTGGCGGGTGTCTTCGACTTTATTTCATTGACCAAAAGGTCATCATCTTCAAATGACAAGTCTTCAAACTCGCTCATAGTAATCACCTGGGTTGTGGACCATGCAAACACATGATCACAACAACACACAAACATATATTACATTCCAAACTATATAAACCTATCCATCATGCGACTGAATTCTGGGTAATTGTCAGTTGTCTGATTGGAGAGGGCTAGGAAAAGGGTTCAACTTGACTGATGGCTCGGATCAACATTGGCTATGAGCCTCAACACCGAATATATCCAATATGTTTGAGAAATGCTTTTCTTGCTTCTTTTTTTTAAAATCTGAAAAGATAAAATAGTGTCTGAATGTAATAGAAATTCAAGCATGTCGCGGAAGGACAAATCTTTGCATTGCAGCCGTGAACCTGTTTCTATTTCTAAAATTTTTCAAAAGGTGTTCTCCTTGACGTCCGCAGAGAATGGTCAATTGCTGAGCCCCCTTTTGCTCAAGGAATTCCTGTATTCTCCCTAACATGGCATCAGTTGCTTCTGTGTCGGGTACTGTCCGGGAGTACACCGGTCCCATTCTCCACTTCCCTCTTGATTTTGTAAGTCGTGCCCATGCCCGTACTCCTCTTTCCAGAAAACAGAAATCCTTGATTTCCTCAACAAATGTAGGGAGATTGGAAATCACATTTTTGGCAAATTCCGGAGAATAGCCTAGATTCTTTGCAAGCAGATCCGCTTTTTCTTTGGCGGAAATTCTTGTGCAATCTTCTATATTGACATTATGCTCAAACGAGAATGCAGGGAGATCAATGATTGCACGATGCACCAAGGCTCCTTCCTGCTGAAATCCCTTTTCTTGCAGATAGTCATTGAACCCCCATGAGGGACTGACATTGCAGACAATGGCCTTGACCCCTTTGGTTTCGAGGATTCGGATACTTTCATTGATGAGGGCTTTTTCGATTTGCTCTGATCTAGGTCTTACTATTGGTGGTGACATTATACCCAAAGGTAGTGGAAGATCATTTGCATATAGTTCTGTCCCTGAAATGCTTGTCACGATCTTGGAAGTGATGAACCCTTTGATTTCTCCATCTACCCAATAAAGGCGGGTTGATGGATCACATTCATCACTGCGGTACAATCGTCTCAAGTATTCTTCTTCCGACTGATTAAAGAATTCCCATTCATTTTCCGCAATTTTACCGAGTCTGACTTGCTGTTCGATAAACCAGTTCAGTTTCTGTGGATCAAGGCTAACTATATGTCCGCCCATCTTGTTCTCATTTGGATTGGGCGCATTTCTTTATTTTGCCTTTCGTTGTGTGGACATGCAAAATATTTTTATTTTTCCGACATGGTGCAGGGATATGGCAATCCCTGATGGTGTTGATCCCTTAGATCAAATCTATAGTGTCATTCCTTCAAAAGAGGTCAAGAAGGTTCTGAGCTATAGGTTCAATTTTTTCCGGGGCTTTCTGTTTGCTTTTCTGTTCTTTCAGGGAATACCATACTTTCTCAACTATTTGGAATATCGCTTTGTTGGATATGAGGCCCTCAAAAAAGAACTGAATGTGGCTACTGACAAGGAAGTTCTTGCAATCATTCTTCCAAGATCCATTGCTGGTTGGGGGGTTGCCTGTTTCTTTATTTCCCTTTTGGGTCTGCTTTTCACTTTCTTTTCTGCGCGATCTCCGTCGGTGGTCTACTCCCGTTCATACATTCCGTCAGGGGATCTTGCCTCAAAAATAGAGCAGGACAAGGATGAGGTCACTGCTAACTTCTTTCATCCAAGATATGCCTTCTTTCATGGTGCTCTTCTCCAATCCATTTTCCAGTTGGTGATAAGTACCTATCTTGGGATGTTGGTCTTGACCTATTTCTGAATCTCAGAGATCAGAACCCTAATATTGGATATGTGGAAAGCGGATTCATGGCCACACGTTTTGCCCGGCTCGCCATATGGACTGATGCAGATATAGGCAATCAATTGGACTGGTATCGACATGTATCAACCAATACCATGCCGGCAAAGTTCCAAATTGCCAGACGGGTGATGGTTCCTGAATTCGATGGAATGTCTTCAGAGGAACTCTGGTCTGTCCATGCCAAAGCAACTGATGAATTCCTGAAACTTTGGAAAGAGGTCAGGTTAAATGGACAGTCGATTACTGCACTACCTGAAGCAACACCTTCTCTTATGGATCTCAATGTCGAGTTGGTTCAACGAATGGCAAGGAACTGTGTGTTCTGTCGGTGGAGGTGTGGAGTCGATCGATCCCAACCCGAAGGGGCAAAACGAGGCACCTGCCAATTGGGGCTTGAAAGCCGCGTTGGATCCTATTTTCATCATCGGGGTGAGGAATTGATCTACAGGGGTACCCATGGTTCCGGAACGATCTTCTTCACCAGTTGCAACATGCGATGCGTTTTCTGTCAGAACGGCTCGATCAGCAAGGATCGTCTGAATGGATTGGTTGTCAATCCTGAAGACTTGGCGATGATAATCCGGCAGTTGCGTATCGAAGGATGCCATAATATCAATTTTGTCGGAGGGGATCCCATTGTGCACCTGCACACGATAATCGAGGCAATTTCAAAGCTTCGGCTCCACATGGCGGATCAATTACCTGACCGTCTTCGGTCGCTCCAATCGGATTGGTGGTATGGTTACCGTCCTTCATTGAAACATGCCGACTATCAAGGTATGTTCAATGCTCCGATGCTTTGGAATTCCAATTTTTTCATGAGTGATGAGGCTATGGCAATCCTACGAACAGTCATGGACGTCTGGTTACCGGATCTCAAATTTTATTCCAAAGAATGCGCAAGGGAACTATCACGAACCCCTTGGTATTTTGAAACTGTCAGCAAAAAGATCAAGCAGATCTACGATTGGGGTGAAAGCTTTTCCATTCGGCATCTGATCATGCCTAACCATGTGGAATGTTGCACCAAGCCCATTCTGGAATGGATCGCATCTGAAGTACCGAATGCTTTGGTCAATATTATGGATCAGTATCATCCTGATTCTTTCACGGATCCCAATTCTCCTGACTACAATTCTCGATATGTGGCCATTTCTCGTTTTCCGACACGGGAGGAGATCAAAAGGGCATATGAAATTGCAGATGAATTGGGAATTATCTATGAACAGATTACCTTTGAGAGATTCTATAGGAATGGCTGACGAATGAGTTCCACATCCACTTCCGTTTCCATATCGATTTCCGTAGTATCTTCAGGGATTTTGAGGATACCATCGGCCATGGTCAATGACATGATGTTGCTTGCCCCATATTTTGCAATCGGAATGGCAACTATGCCCTTATCGGTCATCTGGAGCTTTACCCGGACAAATTGGAGCCTTCCTTGTTTTGACTTGACTGGTTCTCCCATCTTCGCCCTTACTGTGACTGTCTGTCTATCAAAGGGAGAAATTCCGAGGGAATCTAGAATATATGGTCTGACAATGTATCGATACGTCAAATAGCATGCTACCGGATATCCCGGTAGGGAGAAGACCATTTTTCCACCAACCTTCCATGCGCCTACCGGTTTTCCTGGAGAAATGTCCAGGCCTTTGAACAGCCTTTGTCCTCTCTCATCTAGGATTTCGGGAATAAGGTCACGTGTTCCTTTTGATGTTCCTCCAATCACAAGAAGGATGTCCGATTGAAGCAACATCTTTGCAAGGGTCTTTTCGATCTGATCCTTCTTATCAAGTGCAAACCCGAAATGTATTGGGGTGCAGAAACTGTTTCTTATCATGTCAATGAGCATGATACTGTTGGATTCGATGATCTTTCCGCGAGGTATCGGTGGTGCGTCAAGAAGCTCATCTCCAGTGTTGAGGAGGCCGATTGTGGGTTTCTGTCGAACCTTGACGGAAAACCTGCCAAAGCTTCTCAGGGTGGACAATTCTGCTGCTGAAAGTACTTGCCCCTCTCTGATGGTCAATGATCCTCTCTTGGCATTTTCACCTTTTTTGATGATGTTCTCACCTACCTTGATCCTCTTTGTCGGCCTGATGATGTCTTCGGCAACAAATTCTATGTCCTCAATTTTGATTACGGCATCCGTCTCGTCAGGTACAACCGCTCCTGTATTGATGCGGATGGCCTGGTTTGCCTCAAGGGGGATGATTCCCTCGTCCCCTGCATTCAATTGTCCAATCACTTGGAACTCATCCTTGGTTCCGAATCTGACGGCAAATCCGTCCATGGCGGATATAGGCCAATTGGGCTGGTCATACGGCGAGTGGATGTCTTTGGCACAAATCCGACCTGCTGCCTCGGATATTGGTATGGTTTCCTCATTCATTTCGATATGATGTCCGGAGAGGATTTCCATGGCTTGACTTAGCCTCATTCAGGATTTTCTTGGTGTTTTAGTTAAAAAAAGGTGAGATGCCATTCCAAATTGGGGTATTATCATCCATGAGTTTCAAGCATTTTTTCGATCAACCATTCAAAGGCTTCCTTAACCCCATCTCCTGTCAAGGCGGATGTCTCAAATGAGCCGATCTCGATCTCCTTGTTGTCAATGTTTTCCTTGACATAATCAATGATCTGTTGCTTTTCCTTTTCAAAGAGCTTTCTTTCTCCTTCCAAATCGATCTTGTTGAAAATTATGGCAAGCTGCATATGCTTGATGATCCCTTGGCGATTGAAATCATCAATCCAAGGTTGGACATAGGTTTGGAGGTCTCCATCTGTAGTTACATCAAGCACAAGAAAGGCACCGTTGGTTCCTCGATAGTACATGGCTCGATTTTTTTGGAAATTGGCATCTCCTGCGATGTCCCATATGACTAGGTCATGCTCTTCATTTCCTTTGCGGAACTTCATATAGGAGAGGTCAACTCCAATCGTCTTCTTGTACTCACCTGCAAATCCAATACCCATAAACCGTTTTCTCAATGTGGTCTTGCCAACTCTTTCATTGCCCGTCAGAACCAGTTTGAAGATATATCGTTCCTCTCCAGGGACATTCATAGGTTGGAAATGTTTTTTCCATCTATAAATATTCCTGTGAAATTTTTTCGATTCTGCCCAATTGCTTTTTTTTATATTTCACAAAATCAATTGAACAATCGGGTATATTTCTGTTCAAGATAGTTTTTATGGTAATTGGTAGACAGTTGCTGTCCGGTAATTGCCTTGATTAGGTCTGGAGGGTCGTATTTGCCTCCCAAAGAAAATGCCTCTTGGGTTAGCCAATCGATGGCTGGTTTCATGTTTCCTTCCCTTAAGGTATCTCTCCAATCCTTGACGGATTCACTCAGTTTGAAATAGATTTGCGACCCCATAAGGTCTCCCAATCCATACCCTTGAAAATATGCCCAATAGACGCTGTACCAATGCAGATCCTGCATGACCCCTTCCGTATCGTTCTGAACCTCGATCCCCAAATACTCTGCATATTTGTCGTTCCAGACTTGAGGGAGATCCTCAACATCAATTTCTCCCCTAAACAACATCCTCTCAATTTCAAAACGTATGATGATGTGTGTCAGATATGTCAATTCGTCTGCCTTCAGTCTACTCGGATTGGGGTTGATGAGGTTTGTTGCCAGATAGAACTCCTTCCAATCCACTTCTTTCAATGGGCCTTGGATGATCGATTGCAACTTGGGAAACATATATTCCCAAAATTCTGGAAGTTTTCCGATCTTGTTCTCCGTGAAACGTGAGTAACATTCCCCTATACTTGGATTCCTATACGAATTGATCGGTCTGCCCTCCCATTCCGGTTTTCTGCCAAGCCTGTCGAGTGCATGCCCAAGTTCATGGCAGGCTGCAAAGATGCTCCGTGTATACCTTGATTCATCATAATTCACCGTGATCCTGACGTCCATGGGTCCACATCCTATTGTCAGGGGATGTTCCACTTCACCGATCGCTCCTTTTGATTCTTCCCCCTCGAAGGGATATGTGTAAAATCTTGAAATCGTTTTGACTACCTCATGCTGTACTGTCTTTGGAACATGATAGTCCAAAAAAGCCGTGTCTATTTCCCTGCTCATTTCCGAATACTTGTTCGTCATGGGTTTCAAATATCCAATGGCCTCTGAAAACAGTGATGTGATTTTTGCCGATGTGAACCCCGGTTCTCTGACAAATATCAAGGCCTCAAAGGGATCGTCAATTTCTAAGGCTTTACCTATCAGTTCTCCTCTTTGATATGTCAATTCAAAGTTCTTCTTCAATTCAGGAAGCACGATAGAGAAATCCATTTTTGCCTTGGCTTTCTTCCACACCTCTAATGTGGTATTGGCTTGGGCGGATTGGTTCTTCACAAATTCCTCCGGAAGTGCGGATCCGATCTTGATTGTCCTTTCCAGTATTTCAATGTCCCTCTGCTGTTCTTCCTCCAAGGGACGCTTTTTTGCATCTTCAATGGCCTGTTTCAATTCATCTGATGTCTGGAGCTTGTGAATCAATTGGCTCAAATAACCTACTTGGTTTGATCTATACTGAATTCCCATTCTAGGGAGGGTCGTGTTGGTGTCCCAATAAAGGACTGATGAAATTGAGCTTATCAGTTGTATTTCCTCATGGATTTTAATCGCTCTTTCATATCCGCCAGCTATCATATTGATCACTTTAAGGTGTTGGAAAATGTAATGTTCTCTGAAGGGGTTGGTTGAAAATGTTACTCTTCGATTCTTGGAATCATGGTACTTTTCCAAAAAATCATTCATCTCTAGTCTTGAAAAGGGAAAAATTCAAATTCCTCCTCCATTAATTCACCTGTGTCGGATTTACCAATCTCAACAGAAAAACCCTATCTCATTCATTTCAGCGCAATCTTGGTTCTTCTTTCTCTGTTCAATGTAAGATCCTATGTTGCAGATTTTAAAATTGGCAGCCCCTCGGAGCTGGAATATCTAGAATGGTTGCTTTTGGTTTCCAACATCCTTTTGTTGAATGATGTTGCAAAACGATGGTTTGTTCTCATAACTAATATTCTCAGTTTGATTTCCTTCTATTCGCTGCTTTTGGATATTGAGGAACATTTGGTGATGACCTCCCGATCCTCATCAATTGCTCTAGCATATCTCCTCCTGTCCCTTGCAGTGATCTTCCAAATAATTGCCCTGTTTTTTGGTGAAAGGATCACTGCAAAGATTTTCCAAATGAAATGAATTGCATGATCATATTATTCATCTTCTGCATTTTCCCATTCGACATTGATTTCCTGATCTTCTTCAAGTTCTTCTGCAATTTCCTCTATTTCCTCGCCTACCTCTTCCACGATATCTGCAACCGATTCAATGGTCTCATCAATCTGATCCACTGTTTCCTCTATGGCTTCCTCAATATTTTCAATGACCTCTTCAATGATGTCTTGACCGTCCTCCCCGAACTCATCAAGATCTACCTTGATCTCAAGATTGGCAAACCCTTTCTTCAATTGTTCTCCAATCTTTGCCAAGGCTTCCGCCTTGATTTTCAGCAACTTTTCTTTTTCATCGATATTAAGGTCCTTGATATTGATGTGAAGATCCTCAAGTGGATCAAATGCTTTCTCGACCACCTGCATGGCATTTTCCATGACTGTTGTTACCACCTTTTGGATCTCTGAAATCAGGGGGAATAGTGTGGGAACCACTCCCATGGATGTTTTTAATGCTTGTTCCCTAATTTTCTCCTTGCTTTTGCGAATATTTTTCCTCGCCTCATCAAGATTTTTTTTCAAATTCTCATTGATCTCCTCCCTGATTTTCTCAGCAAAATCCTCCAGGTCCTCTCCGTCCATTCCTATTGTTGTCACGGTTTCAGGTTCCATGTGTGGGGGGATTCTCCTATTCTGAACCTCTTCCTTTATCTGGTTGATCCGTTCCCTTATGCGTTCAAGGTCATCATCAATGGTGCTCATCACATCCTTCTTGATATTGTCTTATAAAAAACATGTTTCAAACCCGATGGCAAGGTTTCACCTATGGGTTAAAGGCATGCTTTTAGATCTATTTCACCGAGGTTGCGAAAGGTTTATATATGATTACTATGATATGTTAATTATAATACATCACTTATCATAGGGGTGCGGCACATGGTAAATCTAAACAAATTCACAACAAAATCACAGGAAGCCATCAGTCAGGCACAGACTTTGGCAACACAGTACGATCACGCATACTTGGACGAGTTCCATCTCGTCAAGGCTATGATGGATGAGGACAATGCCCTCATCGACCAGATCATCAACAAGGCCGGTATTAATTCCGACCTCTTCTACAACAAGATCAAACAGCGATTGGAAGGGAAACCCAAGGTTTCCGGGGCATCTCTCCAAATATCGCAGACCTTGAGCAAGATTCTTGCAAATGCCGAAAAGATCGCTCAACAACTCGGTGACCAATATGTCTCCGTTGATGTCCTCCTGTTAAGTGTCATCAAGGAATCTCAGGACATTCGGAGAATCATCAAGCAGATCAATCCCGGTGTAGACTACGAAGTCTTCCTCAAGGTGGTCAAGGAAATCAGGGGGACACAAAAAGTGGACAGTCAAGATGCAGAAGAAAAATTCCAGGCATTGGAAAAATACACCATCGATTTCACAAAACTCGCAGCAGAAGGAAAACTTGATCCTGTCATCGGCAGGGATGATGAAATAAGACGGGTCATCCATGTTCTTTCACGCAGGACCAAGAACAACCCTGTGCTCATCGGTGAGCCAGGTGTCGGAAAGACTGCCATTGTTGAAGGGCTTGCCCAAAGAATTGTGAAGGGTGACGTCCCTGAATCACTGCGGGATGTCCGGCTCCTTGCACTTGATATGGGAAGTCTCATCGCGGGCGCAAAATACCGAGGAGAGTTCGAAGAACGGCTCAAAGCAGTTCTCAATGAAATCGAGCAATCCAACGGCAAGATTATCCTCTTCATTGACGAAGCCCACACCATTGTAGGGGCTGGAGCATCTGAAGGTTCATTGGATGCCTCTAACCTGCTGAAACCCATGTTGGCTAGGGGTAAACTCCGAACCATCGCGGCAACGACTTACGATGAGTACCGCAAATACTTCGAAAAGGATGCAGCTCTTGAACGTCGATTCCAACCGGTTTTCGTGGATCAACCCTCTGTCGAGGACACCATTTCCATCCTGAGAGGGCTCAAAGACAAGTATGAGGTCCATCACGGTGTAAGGATCCAAGACAATGCCCTAGTGGCCGCTGCCACTCTCTCCCACCGATACATCACCGACAGGTTCCTTCCAGATAAGGCCATTGATCTCATTGATGAAGCTGCATCAAAGATTGCCATGGAACTTCAATCCATGCCTGAGGAACTTGAGAAAGTCCAAAGACGGATCAACCAGCTTGAGATCGAACGCTCCGTGGTGAAGAAGGAAAGCGATGCTGCCTCTCAGAGGAGATTGAAGCAGATCGAAGAGGAACTTGAGAAAGAGAAACAGGAGTTTGCCCGAATCAAGGCTCAATGGGAACAGGAAAAAGAGGTCTTTGATCAGATTGCCAAAATCAAGGGTGAAATCGAGGATCTCAAGATCGAAGCTGAAAGGGCACAACGGGCAGGCGACCTTGAAACTGTCGGTCGCATCATGTATGGTCAGATCCCTCAATTGCAGGCCAAATTGGAAGAATTGCAGGCCAAAGCGGATGAGATGCGGAAGAGCGGCAAAACCTTCCTGAGGCAAGAAGTGAGCGAAGAGGACATTGCCGAAGTTGTTTCACGTTGGACTGGCATCCCGGTGTCCAAGATCACCCAAGAGGAAGCCGACAAGATTCTCCACATGGAGGAGTACCTACGCAAACGCGTCAAGGGACAGGATGAAGCAATTGAGGCACTGGCCCAAACCATCCGTCGATCCCGAGCTGGGCTATCCTCTGGAGAGAGACCTCTGGGATCATTCATGTTCCTCGGTCCCACAGGTGTTGGTAAGACTGAGCTGGCAAAGGCATTGGCTGAATTCCTCTTCGACTCAGAGAAATACATGGTTCGAATTGACATGAGTGAGTATATGGAAAAACATTCCGTAGCTCGGTTAATCGGTGCACCTCCTGGCTATGTAGGTCATGAGGAAGGAGGCCAGTTGACTGAGGCGGTTCGCAGGCATCCATACTCCGTCATCCTGTTTGACGAGATTGAAAAGGCTCACCAAGATGTCTTCAATATCCTCTTGCAGGTGTTGGATGATGGAAGGTTGACAGATTCAAAAGGACGTACCGTTGATTTCACCAACACGGTCATTATCTTCACCTCCAACATAGGTAGCCAACTCATCTTCGAGATGACCGGAAGGGGCGAGAGCTATGAATCCATCAAGAAAGCAGTCACCGATGAATTGAAGCACTTCTTCCGGCCGGAGTTCCTCAACAGGATCGATGAGATCGTTGTCTTCCACTCCCTCTCAGAGGATCTCATGGTGGATATCGTCAAGATCCAACTTGAAAGACTTTACAAACGTGTGGAGGCACAGGGTCTGAAGCTGAAGGTTGGTGATGATGTCATCCATTATCTTGCCAAGGTCGGCTATGATCCTTCCTATGGTGCCCGCCCCTTGAAACGAGCCATCGCCAAGTATCTGGAGACGCCCTTGGCGAACTATCTCCTGTCTCACGAACTGAAGGAAAACACGGTTCTTGAGGCAAGGATGGATGGTGACAGAGTGGTCATCAGCCATTCATAAGGCCCGCCTCACTCTTCAAGAAAAAAGGGGGGAGGGACACTCATTCAATAATATCTTCCATCAGGATTTTCCGGAGTTTTGCTTGTTTTGCCAGATATGCCCTTCTGCCAGCAAGGGTTGAATAGACGACAAACAGTACAGGAATTGCATTGAGGACGATAAAGACTGCACTTCTTGTCTTTGAAAAGTAACTTATCTCCAAGGAATTCACTACAATGCGATATTCATTGAAGACTGTAGGATCGGAGATATTGGCTTTCGGAATCCAGCGGTATGACAGATGTCGATATGGCTTGTCCGGTCCTCTGGTCAGTGTAATCCGTTTCTCATCGGTTTTTAGCCAATTATCAAAAAAATTGGTGTTTCCCCTTGTTGGATCTGCTGGAAGCATACCCACCCCTTTCACATAGAACATCGGATAGGCATGGGCTGCTGCGCCATCATCCGTTCCATTAAATCCTGTTGCAAAATCTGCCAGCCATGCGGTATGCTCAATGGCAGGAATTCCTCGGGCTCGAGATAAGGCTATGAACAGGGTTGTGTATTCATCACAATCTCCATAACCGTTCCTGAGGGCAAAACTTGCGCCCCTGATCTGGCTCAATAGCTTGTACCGTATATAGGTCGATGAAAAGTTGTACGAGAGATAGGCGATATCCAATGGATTGTCGGAATCGGGGAATGTCCCTGCCACACTCTGGACTGCCGGATCGGTTGTATCCTCCAAGGGATTATATGCCATGAATAGTTTATAGAGGGGGTCGTTTTCATCATATGGAAATATTTTCAGATTGGCATTCACATAATCCAGCAGGTTAAGCGTCACGTTTGCCTTAATCGTCACCTTGAATGTCTGATTGACCTGAAAATCAGTGAAATCATATTGGATGAAGGAATTGTTGTACTCGTCCGTGGTTGTGAAATTCGGTGGCACCGAGATTTGTATTCCCTTTACTTCTTGAACCGGTTCCCAACTCTTCAACAGTGCCAATCGGATTGAAACGCGTGTCAGGTTCAACGGTCCCTCATTCTTGACCACATAGCTGTATTGAAGCTGGAAATCTGCTTTTCCTTGTAGGATATCGTCATTTTCTTCAAGGTAGAGGAAGACAAACCCACTCATGATAACAAGGAATGCCAAGCCAGCTACAAGAATCTTGTTTTCCAATTTCATTGTTCATCCTCCTGTTTCAGCATTTTGATAGTGCCCTGCCAATCCTTTTCCTTCCAGACCTTCCCAAGCTTGATCCCCATCGAAGCACATGCCAAAGGCGATTTCAATCTGTAGTCGATGGCAAGTTCCTCAATGAAATCAAGTCGGTTCAACAGACTTGCCTGATTGATGTTCTGGATTTCCAATCCAGGTCTTTTGTTTATTTCCAGGACATAGATCTGTGTCTCGTCGCCCCTTTTTCCGAGGACGATATCCACTCCTGCATATCCCAGTCCACTGGATTTGTGTGCCAAACAGGCCACTGCAAGGATCTGCTTCCAATATGGAATCTTTCGTCCGATGATCCGTGATCTTGTGTCAGGATGCATTTCAACTGGATGCTGTTTCCATTCGGCATGGAAGATCTCTCCCGTTTCCATATCCACTCCTGCACCAATGGCTCCCTGTTTGAGGTTTGCCTTTCCATCACTTTCACTTGTGGGAAGTCTTGCCATGGCCATTACCGGTACTCCTCTAAAGACGATGACCCGAATATCTGGCAATCCTGTAGAAATTTCTGCCATGAAGTCATCAACAACTATCTTTTCCTCAATGATACAGATGTCATTTTCCGCAAGGGTCTGTGTAGAAAGATATTCCCCTTGGACAATTCTTTGGATCTCATTGGATATGGCCTGTGGTGCATATGTTTCACCGCCTATCAGAAAGTTTCCCCTCTCGTCCCTTTTTTGGACAACTATGATCCCCATTCCTCCCAAACTTTGGGTAGGCTTAATGACAAATCCATTCTCAAACAGGCTCTCCTTGACAAGCCGCTCCATAATGGCAGGAATCTCTCTCATTTCGGTTACAATTCCATAGAGGTCTGGTGTGGGGACATTCCATTTCTCGAATTGAAGCTTCATGTCAAACTTGTTGATAAGCTGAAACACTTCTGGAGGATTGTATTTTGCGATATAGTTTCGGTTCCTGATGAGAATGCTCAGGGGTTGCTCCCCCTTTTTGAAGAGCCGCATGAACCTTCTTGTGTCCATGAAGGTATATTTTCTCCCTCTTCCATAGAACAAGATGATCGCAACCAAAAGCACCCAGATTTCTGGTGTCAAGGCAACAAAACGAACCCATGTATCATTGCTCATGAGGTAATAGGCTCCCCAAGTAACAACCAGACTTGCAAGAAGGCGAGTGAATGCCATGTAATGGTCGTTTTGCTCGACATTGCCGACGTACCGGTCAGTGATCCATGGCAGGATGATAATTGGCACGAAAAGGGCTGAACTGAGAAATGGAATTCGGTAGATTTCACCAAGTAGTTCCATCACTCCAAGGTATGTGATATTGAAAACCATCATGATCCCAATTCTGAAACCGACAGGGAAACCATAAGGTGATATCAAAACCCTTACAAGATACAGGAGTGTGAAAATGTTCAAAAAGAGTATCGTGCCCCAGAAGGGACCAATCTGAATCATCGAGATGACGAGAACACTTGGTGCAAAAAGTCCGTATGTCTCCAATCCCAAGGAATACTTGGTGAACAAAATAAGAATGATCGCAAGTAGAAACCTGAACAGAAATAGGCTACGTTCCAGTACGAAAGTCGCCTCGAAAAGAAATAATCTCCCAATAGTGGCCAATCCAATCATCAGCATGATGACAATAAATGTGTTGAAGATTTCCGTATCCGTCCAGTTCCCCTTTGATTTCGGAGTGTACATGATTTTTATTTCCTCCTTTGAGTAAGTTCGTGACCTACTGTATTTTGTGATAGCATCGGTCATACCCACAAGGGTCAAAAGATAGGGAATGACCCGTATTCCAAATTCAATCCAGTTTCTCTGAATTTGGCTTGCTCCTTCAGAAATGCCGATACTGACAAGATAGAACCATTCGGTTTTTGCAATATTGCCGGAATCATCAAACGCGACTATTCTGAACTCAACCAATCCCTTTTCCTTGAAAGTACCCAACTCATATTTGAACAGGCCGTTTTCATCATATGTGCCATTAATGGTCATGGATCGGTTTACCGTTGCAGAATACCAGTTGATCTCAACATATTGAGCGGCAATATGGCTTTCTGGATCAATGATTTTGGCTCTTACAACATAGGTTCCTGAAAATTGCTTATAGTTGTCAAGATCAGGAATGAAGCTCTGTGTTATGAGAGGGGAAAACACATCTGGTAGTCCACCTTCCACATCTTGATTGGATCTTTCCCCTTCAGTAGCTTCATATATCAACCTCAACGCGAAAAAGGTTGAAGATACCCTTGATGTGAATCCTGGTCTCAACCCATACCCTCCATCCTCGTTTTTCAGGAAGTCGACAAAGGAAAGCACACTCTCCCAATCTATGCTTGCATTCAGCATTTTCTGAAGTGCAACTGCATGATATGTTGCCTCCATAGTTGGCTGTGTTCTATCAAGTGTATTGACATACCCTCCAGAGGGTTTTCTGTATTGTTCCAAGGTTTGGAGAATCCTTGTCGAATTGACCTGGTAACCCAACCAAAGGAGCAATCGGGTTGCCCTGAATGTGGAAATCACCGAGGGTGAGGACAATGGCGAATTCTTGAAAAATCCTGTATTTGGATCTTGTTGCCGGAGAAGAAAATTTTTCAGATTGGTACGATTGAAGCTAGATGTTTCAAATGCATCAAGCAATTTCAGAATCGACATTCCCCAATAGGTATGGGTGATGTAAGCCAATTTTGCCCCCGGAAATTGGCCAATCCCTCCAGTTTCCACTTCTGATTTTTCAACGAAGGATACCATCTCTTGGTGATTGAGTAAAGGATCCCCAAGTGCTCGGAGTGCCAAGATTCCATAAAATGTATACTTTATCCGTGCCGAAGCTCCTGGTCGTATGCCAAACCCGCCATCATCTGTTGAAAATGCATCCTCTAGAAATTTTCTGACCTGTGGATCTATGATTGAGTTGTTTTCCAGCAATCTTGATGCCAAAACAGCCTGTGCAGTGTGGATCATCGTTGGTACATCGCTTGGATAATCTCCGAATCCATAGGTGGGCGTAGGGGGAAAAAGCACAAATTCTAATGCACCAGAGAGGTCGACCGTATGTGGAAGCAAGCCTAATTTTTGGAGGTTTGCAATTATTCGAATGGAAAAGAAGGTACTTTCTATATTTGGGGATGCGTCATTGCTGCTGGAAAGAAATCCAGAATTGGGTTCCTGATTTCCAATGATGTAATTGAACGCATTTTCAAGAAAATCCGTTGGAAATTCTCCTAAAAGGTTGGGTGCGTTTTCTCTGACCAATAGGTAGTACTCGATTGCCCTGACAGAAAATCCTGTTCGGGGCAGTCCTCCAATGTACCCGGCAACTCCTCCGTTAGGGGAAGTCAAGGTGGAAATGAATCGAACAACATTGGTCAGATATGGATCGGTCTGGTTGAGAAGCACAAATGAGGCAAAAGCATAGTATGAAGCAAGTAGCTCTGCTGTTCCATTGGTCACCTCAGAATATCCACTTCCTGAAGTAATGAAGACAGGTTCCACATAGTTTCCCCTGAGGTAATCATCTACCCCTGTGGTATTCAGTTGCCGTTCAAAAGACCCAAAATGGTCATTCAACCATTTAGAGATCTGCAGGGCTCGATAAGTAGAAGTCACATCTGGTACGTCCCAATTCAAAAGGGGAAAGAACCCTCCTTCTGAAGTCTTCAGAAGGTTAAGAAAATCGATGACTTTCTGTGCCTCTGTCTTGTTGAACCAGTTTGGATATTCTGTCAGGGCGAATAGGCTTATCGCTTGAAAAGTAGACTCCATTGAAGGGCGTGACCCTTTCCAATTGGCCCAATGTCCATTTTCATAAGCAGATCGCAGGAATTCATTACCTGCCTCTGTGAGATTTGCAATCTGATCCACAAAAATCGGTTCTCCAACTTCCAAAAAGTTGTATATTGAACCCAAAACATAGAAGACATCGTCCATTGCTCTGAATATCTGTGAACCATCGTCTTGTGAGAACTTAATGAAATGCCCTGCATTGAATGTTGGGGTCACTCCTGAAATGTCACTTGCCCAAACCTCTTGCCTCGGCTCTGCATTCATTGAGAGCGATAGCAGGATGATTATGGCAAGGACTTTGCGACTCATGGCTCATCTCCGGATTTTCAGGATCAAAAGGGTAACCAGCGTGACCCCAATCGACCCTGCAACTACCAATACAAAAATGAGTTGCTGATTGTTTCCTGTTTGAATGGGTTGGGTCGGTGTTGAATTGACACTTGATGTGCTGGTTGTTGTATTCATCACCGTTTGACTTGTATTGGTGGGCTGTGCTGTGTCCGTTGGCTGGCTTGTATTGGTGGG
>CAZYCQ010000022.1:27399-46245 GCA_964645535.1 uncultured archaeon
TTTGACTTGTATTGGTGGGCTGTGCTGTGTCCGTTGGCTGGCTTGTATTGGTGGGCTGTGCTGTGTCCGTTGGCTGGCTTGTATTGGTGGGTTGTCCTGTATCTGTCGGTTGACTGGTCACAATTTCATTTGAAATTAACAGGGAAAAGGTCTGATTGACCATGGCTTTTGTTTGATCGATGTATTCCACTCTCAGCACATGCATTCCGACACTCAATGCTGTAGTATCAACTATCACTGATGCAGGTGCGGTCAAAGACCCGCTTGCCAGCAATTGACTTGAATTGTCTATTTCGATGGAGTAGTTCATCAGCGGTATTCCACCTAGGAACTGAATGGTGAAGTTGTCATACTGTTCCCTTTTCTGATCAAGACCCACTGGAAGTTCTACGGCAAGATTACTTATCTTTGGAAGAATTGAAAGCACATACAACGACGTAAAGGTGTATGCAATGTCGGAAGTGAAATCCGCGTGTTTTCCATATCCTCCATCATTATTTCGCAAATCCCGAATATGGTTATATACCCCTGTAATATTGCTTGGTGTTGCATTGAGGATGTCAAGAGCCCTTACTGCTGCATAGGTGTAAACCGCATGGGATACGTTATTAGGGAGTACCACGTCATTCACACTTCTCTTAAACCCTCCATCTGCAACTTGAGATGATTTGAGGAATTCGACAGCTTTGGCCACATTGAATGTCATGTCCCCTAAGATGTTCAATGCCCTTACTGCCCTATAGGTGCTACTTACATCACTTATATCTCCAACAAACCCTCCAAAGCCTCCATCGGCTTGCTGGGTACTTTTTAGAAAGTCTATTGCCGCTGTCCTGTTCAACGGAGCGGCTCCAAGGAGGTCAAGTGCGGCAATGCTTCGGTATGTTGATATCACATAGCTTTGCGTTGCCGTTGGCGATTTTGCGAATCCCCCGTCAGCTTGCTGCAATGATTGGAGGAAACTGATGACTCCTGCCTTATTCGGGATCTCGACTCCCAATTCATGGTAAATGGATACAGCCCTGAATGTTGATTCTGCATAGGATTGTGTCAATCCAAATCCATTGTCCTGATTTCTATATCTCTCCACATAAGCCAACAATCCTGTAGGATCAGGCATGGTCTGTCCCATGATTCCATAGGCCATTACTGCATCAAAGGTTTCCCTTAAACTGGGTTCATCCTCTGGATTGGCTCCAAATCCATCTTGCATGAACGGAAGATTCATCAGGAAATCCAAAACTCCCGTAATGTTGTTGGACTGCTTGTTGAGGACTGACAAGGATTTCAATGCATAGTATGTCCCCTTAAGGGAAGAATCGACACTTGTCGGCTTCAATCTGTAGCCTCCATCAGCTGTCTGAAGTGAATGAATAAAATTCTCCACTTTCACAGGATCTACTGGTCCTGATCCTAACAGATTGAGTGCAGTCAGCGCTCTCTCCGTATATGCGACCGATGCATTTGCCAAATAAGGACTGTCGGCAAACCCCCCTGTTGATAGTTGCATACCCTGCAAAAATGTGATGGCTGCGGATGTATTTGCTAGGCTTCCTCCATAAGAGAAAATTGCCTCGATAGCATATGCCGAATGAACCACTGTTGATGTCCAATAAATTCCCTTGAGTGAATTCGTCTGAAGGCCATATCCGCCTATCTCCACATTTGGAACGCTTGCAGGATTCAAATTCTGTGCATAGACCAAAGAATCATTGATCTGTGTACTTGAGAAGATCGGTTCTCCAAGCAGATTGTAGGTAAGGACAGCTAAGCTCGTCGCGTAGATGTCTCCGTCAGTGTCTGAAAGATATGTCTTGAATTTTCCAGAAAAGGCAACAAACAACCGATCCAAAAATCCCTTTACCTTGGTTGTATTCAGGTTGGCATATCCCAACCAATTCAGAACCTGAACCGCCTTGAAGGTTGCAGAAACCGAACTCCTATCGCGTTTCCAATCGCCAAACCCCCCATTTGTATTCTCAAAGCTCAAGACCTGCGATATCAAGTAATCTTTCATTGATTGCGTCAGGTTGCTCAGATCTGGATCGATCTGAATCAGGGCACCAACCCTATAGAATATCCTGTCCAATGAACTGGCGTTATTCTCTTTAATATTCCTGATCGAATCAATGAATGATTTCGTCCTAGACCTTGTTACAAGATCCGGTGGGACATTCGCGTCCAATACCAAGGCATTTGCCTGCATGGTTTGGAATTCCGGAAGATTTGCGGGTTGCTGTCCTGCAACAAGCAGGATAGCTAGACCCATGACTAGAAATAGTTGTTTCATAAATACGTACCCCTATGCGAATTTAAAACATTAATAGGAACAAACTTTCCCACCTCCCTTCAAACTGAAGCAATCCTTTTCATGGCTCTCCCATACGATTTTCACTTCCAACTATTTCAATGGCATCCCTCTCACTAGTTTTAGGTCAGTCCTATACTAGAAATTATAAACCATGAACGAATCCTTTGGATATAGTAATTTTGCAGGCCAGAACCTGTCAGGAGTCTTAATCATGCAAGATAGAAAACTCCCCATCCCCCCTTTGGAAGACAGAAAGGAATGGATCATCGTCGAAGAGGCTAGGGAACACAACCTCAAGGGAATCAATGTGGCAATCCCACGCAACCGGTTCGTGGTCATCACTGGCCTCTCGGGCAGCGGCAAGTCATCCCTTGCCATTGATACCCTTTTTGTCGAAGGGCAACGGAGGTTTGTTGAATCACTGAGCTCCTATGCCCGTCAGTTCCTCGGCCAGCTCGAAAAGCCGCATGTCAAGGCAATCTCCGGGCTCAGTCCGGCCATCTGCATTGAGCAGAAGACTTCTTCCCACAATCCACGTTCAACGGTAGCTACTGTGACTGAAATCATGGATTACCTGAGAATCATGTATGCCACCATAGGTAAACCTCATTGTCCTGTCTGTGGAGACCCAATTACCGGTCTTTCTGCAGAGGAGATTGTGGATCAGATTCTTCAATGGCCGGAAAAGACCCGGTTCAAGGTGATCGCTCCCATTGTGATCAATGAGAAGGGGACACACAAGAAACTCTTCGGACAGTTGAAGAAAGAGGGCTTTATCCGCCTCGAGGTAAACGGAAGGGAAGTCTCCTTGGATGACGAAATGCCAGAGCTGGATAAGAACTATCGGCATGACATCTCCATTGTCGTCGACCGGCTTGTCCTGAAAGAGGATATTCGCAGTCGATTGACCGATTCCATTGAAAAGGCCTTGGAACGGGCCAATGGTCAAGTCATTATCGAAATAGTTGACAAGAAAAATCCACGGAAGGTCACCTTCAATGAGTATGCAGGTTGTCCTAAGGATGGCATTTCCGTTCCTGAACTTACCCCTCGGATGTTCTCCTTCAACAATCCAATTGGTGCCTGTGAGGAATGCATGGGACTAGGGGTTGTCAGGCAGGTGGATCCAGCTCTCATCATTCCCGACCCATCCTTGAGCCTGAAAGAAGGCGCAATTGCCACAGTGCCCAACAACAGAGATTCTTGGCAATATCAGATGGTTAAGGCAGTGCTTGAACATTATGGGGCGACTGAAGACACTCCAATCAATAAGCTACCCAAAAAGGCCTATCATGCACTTATCTGGGGAACAAATGAGAAAATCAAGCTCCGAGTCGCCAGAAGCGAAGAAGAGGCCAAACGAAAGAACAAATCCAGTTTCAGCTACGAGGCTGAACGCAGGGTTGAGGGTCAGGTCAACATCATCAAGAGACGATATCTGAGCACTACTTCCCCTGGAATGAGACGCTACTATGAACAGTTTATGGCGGACAATCCGTGTCAATCCTGCCATGGAATGAAGCTCAAACCCATCTTCCTCGGGGTCAAGGTCGGCGGAAAGAACATCATGGAGGTATCGCAATTCTCTGTGAAGGAAGCCATTCAGTTCTTTGATGCCATTGAACTCACGGAAAAAGAGAAGAAAATCATCGAACAGGTCATGAAAGAAATCAAGGGAAGATTGGGCTTCCTTGCCAGTGTCGGGCTTGAATATCTCACTCTTGACCGAAAGGCCTCAACCCTCTCTGGTGGTGAGGCTCAGCGCATCAGGTTGGCTACACAGATCGGAAGTCGTCTTGTCGGGGTCATGTATGTTCTTGATGAACCGTCCATCGGTCTGCATCAAAAGGACAATGAACGCCTCCTACGTACATTTCTTGAACTCAGGGATCTGGGCAACAGCGTCATTGTCATTGAACATGATGAGGATACCATCCGGACTGCCGACTATATCATTGACATGGGCCCTGAAGCAGGAATTCACGGAGGAGAAGTGGTTGCAGCGGGGACTGTGGAGGATATTGAAAAACATGAAACCTCCCTGACAGGCAAATACCTCCGTGGAGAGCTCTCCATTCCGATCCCCAAGAAACGGAGAAAAGGAAACGGGAAATCTCTCTGGATTCGTGGTGCCCAACACAACAACCTCAAGAACATCGATGTCGAAATACCGTTGGGCAAGTTCATCGTTATCACTGGTGTCTCGGGAAGTGGCAAATCAAGCCTTATCAACGGAATCCTTTGGAAAGAGCTTGCTCGGGTGTTCAACCGTGCAACAGACCGTGCAGGTAAACATAAGAAGATTGAGAACATCGAGGCTCTTGACAAGGTGATCATGATTGACCAGAAACCGATTGGACGTACCCCCCGTAGCAATCCTGCAACTTACACAAAGGTATTCGATGAAATCCGCAACCTATTTGCCAACCTCCCAGAATCCAAAGTACGCGGGTTCAAACCCGGACGTTTCTCATTCAATGTCAAAGGTGGGCGGTGTGAAGCATGCCAAGGCAATGGTTACAACAAGATCGAAATGAGCTTCCTATCTGACGTCTATGTAGACTGTGAGGTCTGTCACGGAAAACGATTCAACAAGGAAACCCTTGAGATCAAATACAAAGGCAAATCCATCGCAGATATCTTGGATATGTCAATTGATGAAGCCGCTGATTTCTTCGAGAACATTCCCAAAATCAAACGAGTGCTCTCAACTCTTCAGGCAGTCGGCTGCGGCTATCTCAGACTGGGACAATCCGCAACTACGTTGTCCGGCGGAGAATCCCAACGGATTAAGCTCTCCCGAGAACTTTCCAAACGGGCAACCGGAAAAACACTGATCCTCTTGGATGAACCCAGCACCGGTCTGCACATGCATGATGTCAAGAAATTACTCGAAGTGCTCCACAAGCTGGTTGATCGAGGAAACACCATCATTACCATTGAACATAACCTTGACATCATCAAAAACGCCGACCATATCATTGACCTTGGTCCGGAAGGCGGTGATCAAGGTGGTGAAATCATTGCACAGGGTACCCCTGAAGAGGTTGCAAAGATTGACAGATCATATACCGGTCAATTCCTCCGAAAGGTGCTTCTCCCGAAACAAAGAGCGGTGGTCAAGAAAAAGGCAAAAAGAAAGGTCTAATCTACTTTTCCCAAACTTATAGGAATCCAACTTAGAATCAGCATTCCTATGATTTCCAAATTCTCCACAATAAAGATTTTCAACAATCCGAAAGGTTGACTATACAATAATTGGTCGAGGGCTATTAAAGTAAATGCAAATATGAATGAAAGATTGAATATAATAATGAGGGATCGGTTAAGGATTGAAAAAAATCCCTTTTCTCCCATAGTTGAAAACTTGAGGTCTCTGATCCTTGACTTTTGTTTGAGTTGTCATTACCTTTCCAATATTCCAACCCAGACATGCTTTTGGAAAGTTTCTGTATGAGATATCATTCTCCATGTCTTTCCTCTTTGGTGAAAAGCTTCCAACAAATCTGTCTGTTCTCCCTTGTCGATGTTTACTGTGAGTCATCAATTAGCACGATTTCTGAATCATTTGCAAACCCTATGATATGGATATTCTCTGTTTTCCCCCCCCCATTCATTCCACCTTTGCATCAAGCAATAGCTTGAATGAAAGCAACTCACTTAACTCATCGATCCGCTTTCTGATCAAAGGTTATGTGCTTTTTGAAATTGAATATAATTCAGTTTTATACTTGCATCGTACCTTTTGAATTTGTAATATATTATGATTCCTCCCATGATTGCATAACCGATTGACCATCCAACTGCTTTCACTAACTCCTTCTCAAACAGCCATGGTATGCTTGGATAACTCGTTAACTTTCGTAAAAACCAAAATGTTCTCCACGAATAGTACATTGCTCCAAAACTCATAGCAGATAGGAGAACGCCTATTATCTCGGTTTTGCGGTATTGTTCCAAAAATTTCCCCTTGTTCAGGCCACGTTGGTGAAGAATTTCCAAGATGTCTGGATGGATGATATTCAAAAGAACTGTTCCTACTGGAAAAACGACCAAGAATACCCAACAATGATTCATCCAATATTTAATTTTATCTTGTAACTCTATTAAATAATAATGGGAATCGAATCCCCAATCATTCTCTCTCATGATTTTTCTTTGGGGATCAATTGATCTACTTAATTGAATTGTTGATGATGGGAATTTTGTCCCTAATTCCCTTTCTATAGTGTTGATGAGGGATGCTAGTTCCTCTGACTGAATATCGTCCTCCAGATCCAAGAAAAATCCAGATGCAGACATATTTTGTTCATTAGAACCAGTAATCTCCATATAAAGGTTCTTGGGCACGAATATGGCCTCTGAAAACATATATCCCACGTAAATTCCCGAAACTATTCCTTTTATTTTAATTTCTACTTCAAAACGAGAGAAATCATCAGTGGCAAACTCTAATTTAATTGTATCTCCAACCTGCAAATTCCATTTAACTGCTAATGGTCCTGTTACAATCACTTCATTTTCTTTTATTTGGTTGAACAATTCCTTGGTGCCCAAAGGTTGGTATGTTCTCAGCACAAAGTTTTGCGAGCCCAAAATCAATCTAGAAAATGCTTTGAAATCGATTATCATTCCAGAAGTGAAATCAAAACCGGAGTAGATTGTTTCTGAGGAAAAAGGTACTGCCAAATTTATGTCTTCCATATTGCTCAGGTTTTCTATGGCAGAAAACGGAGGATTACTTGGAATTGGAGACACTACTAAATCTCCTGGTGTGTACAAATCATCCTCGTTTTTAGGAGATTGGGTAAGACTTACAATAGTAAGGAAAATCAGGGCGAAGAGAACCCAATTTCTATAAGGTGCAAGATTTACTGGTTTTTTAACAATCATTCCAACAGCCTGAATCCTCTGCTTCTTAATGGTTGGTATTTTTCTGTAGAACCCGGCAATGAAAAAGCTGTTCGCCAACATAAGTATTTGCAATATATTATTTATGCTTGACAACGGCACTGTCCATGGAACTATGATTGGAAGAAAATCAATAATAAGGAATATCAGTACCAAAAACTTCGAGCTAATCGTTTCAAACCGGTCGAGGAGGAAACTTTTGGGTGATGTTCTCTTTTTGGTCTCCATGGTGATTATCCGAGGTATCGAGATTTTTTCAGAAACTCCCCAACAAATGGCAGCAACTACGGTCATTAACGCAATTAATGCAGTCAAAATCCAAAACACATAGATGTTCATCCCAATGATCAAACGATCCAATCGAATCTCCAAAAACCTTATGCTCCAATAAAACAAAATGAATAAGATATCTACGGAAGCAATATTGGTCATGAAGATCAACAACAGAAACATTGAGCTTCTTTTTCTATCATATCCTCTGAAGTTCAGCATTTCGATTGTTCCTCTCAAATTCCTTCTTTGTTCTCGGATTGCAAGGACTAGTAAGCCCAAAAGCATGACTGTATTGAGAAAGTACAATCTAAGACTGTCTCCTACGTTCCACAATAATTGTGATTCATAGTTGGCCAAAGCTTTTTCCAAATGAGGCAAAAATACAACCTCACTACTTTTGGATTCGGCTGCAAACAGTTGAACTTCTCTTGAGGCCTTGTTTGTAATATTTTTAACTTTCTTAATAAATCTGTTTGCATCTGGCATTTTTCCAATCCATCTGCTGTTAAACCATGCAAAGGAAATATTCCCTATGACCGGTAGGTATTTTAGCATATCCATATTTTTCCATGGCAAAATCATGAAATTAGTGGAAGAATAATTCAATCCATTTTTAGTAAATGTAGACCTAAAATGTGACACCGTAAATTCATAAGACCCTTTATAAAATTGTTGTGAAATTTTTAACATGATTAGACTGTTTGCATAGCGAATTGAATAGCCCGTCAGATTCAAATCTGTTAACATCTGATCCGAAATCGAAAAATTCAGATTCGATGAAGCAATTACCTCATCTTCCAATTCCGAAGAAAACAACAGAAGAACAGGCCTGCCTGGACCGAATTCCAATACTTGGTTGGAGAAGAACATCGAAGTGAGGTTGACGTTTTTATCAAGGGTTTCCAACTTATCTTTTAATCCAATTATTTCGGTTACTGTTGTATCTTCATAAGAAAAAATAGGAAAGTAGGTAATATAAAGATCGAAAATTGGGTAATTACTAAATCTCTGAAATTCTTCGACATCAACTTTGGAACTTTGAAGTTGAGGTGCCTGTACAGAAAGGAGTACCAATATGAACAGGATTGTGACTGATTTCCACTTTGTACGTCTGTAAGCTCTCAAAAGCGGAACAATTATGGAAAAAACCTTCATTAATTGAATGGTTTTCTGAGTTAAATATAAATTTTGAGGAAATTTCAAAAATTATGAATAAAATCAAAAAAAAAACAAGGATTTTTATATGCTTTTATAATGTAAAAATCACCTAATAAATCTAATTGGAGATGAATTCTATGCAAAAACGAATGTTGCGAACAACTGTAATTATTATTTTGTTGGTCTCTGCATTTGCTCCAATATCTACTTATCATACAGATGCTGAGGTGTTATATGAATTCTTGATTGAATACAGGTTCTACCCCGCTCATTCCCATGATAATGGTAATACTGGCGATTTTAAAATTGAGTTTTGGTTGAACATTGATGGTGGTGAAAATAAAGTCGCAAATTCACAATTTGATAATTCTAGAGTGGGGATCCCAATTCCGATTGATGGTTATCTCACTGCTGATTCAGCATATTTAGATACCAATGACCTATATTGCTTTAAGGTATCCGAAGTGGATTTCTTAAATGCTAATGATAAGGTTATTCCAAGCAATGCTGAAACCGCGCCTAAAAATTGTTTCCCTCCATATGAACAATTTTCACAACATAATATTGGTAGCATTATCTATTTAACGTATTATGAAGATGTTGTGCATTCGGATGGCTGTTTCTTGACAATTAGAGTAAAAATTACAGATATTTTAACAATCGGTGGTGGCCCAGTGCCCATCGAGTAACTGAAGCAAAATATTGTAAGAATTTTTTTTATAGGACAAAATTGCTTGTCATAGAAACGGATTAAAGCAAGAAAGCAGAAACATTATTGATATTGATCCACCTAACAGCAAGGTCGTTGCACAGGGCACCTCTGAAGAGGTTGCAAAGGTTGACAGATCATATACTGGTCAATTTCTTCGAAAGGTGCTTCTCCCGAAACAAAGAGCGGTGGTCAAGAAAAAGACAAAGACCTAGGCTGTTTTTCTAAAACTTATAGGAATCCAACTTAGAATCAGCATTCCTATGATTTCCAAATTCACCACAATAAAGATCTTCAATAGGTTCAGCGGTTGGCTAAGATAAAACTTGATCTGATCTCTTGAGAGGAGTATTGCATTCATGAGGATGAACAATATGTTGAGGGTAAGCAAAATGCAAAGATTAACTATGATGTATGGTTTTCGATCATCCATTTCTGATTTCTTAAGCCCTCTATTTCCTAATTTATACTTGAGCAGGTTTTGCTTCTCCAAAATGTCGAGCCAGATCAATGACTGGAAAATCCCGACATAGCCGAATATCAGGAGGATTGCCGGATAGATGCTTTCATACATTCCAATAAGAAAGCTGATCTCGTTTATGGCTGTATTGTCGAATGAAACCTTATGTGACAAGAAAAATCTGCTTTCAACTGATTCCTCCAAATCTTCTGTTGCTTGTTCAATAGCAATATATCGCAGAGGGACATCCGTCAGATTCATTCCAATCCTCTGTAAACTGGTGTATGGGAAATATCCATTCATCATTTTCAAATTTCGGTAATGGAATGGGACGAGATAATCAAAGCTACCGACCAACTGAAAAACTACATCCGTATCATTCAGGGTTCCTCGAAACCTGTCGCCGATCTGTAGGCCCTCCGTCTTGAAAAGTTCGGAAGAACCCACTAATGCAGTATGTTTCCCATCTTCACCTTCCGTGACATCAACAGCACCCGGCGTCAATCTTGCGAACTCTTCATCAATCACACCAATCGTCAAGCTTTCTCCTATGCTTCTCTCTACTCCAATGAACCCAATTCCAGAAACTCTTGACCTATATTGGGGAGATAGCGATAGCTTCCAATCAATGAAATCCGAAACACTCGCTTCTTGAATTTCATATGTAACATCTCCCCAACTTGTCTCATTGATCGTGGCTCTTGTAGCTGAAACGCCCAAAACAATGAAGATCATGAAGAAAACAAGCCATAACTTTCTCATTTCCTGAACAAAATCATTTCTTTCCATATTTCTAACGGAGATTCTCTGGAAGAGAAGGTGAGGTGTCTGTTGCCTTTTCACCATGGTAAGCAGACGGATACTCAAAGTTACCAACACTCGATCGAGGAAATACAGTAGAATTACAAGGGATAAAATGAGAAGGACGGTTCCTGAGTATTGAATGCTCCCTAACACGGAATTTTCTGTCAATAGTGCAGTAAGATTCAACAAAAATGCCACCATGGCGATATATTTGAGTAAATCCGGGGAAAATCCCCCCGAAAAAAACCAAGTGGCCTTTCCCACCAAAAGAAACCCAAAAACAAAGAGAATTGTTCCCTTAGGTGCCGCTACATTTGGCATCGCTTCAAATACAATCCAACTCATAAGAACCAAACCAATCTCAAGACTTCCCATCATCATCCAAAATGCCATGTTGGAATCATTTTGATTCAACCCCCTTAATCTCAATAATCTCAGGGTCTGATCCATATCCCTTTTCAAGTTCCTTGTTTGAATGCCCAATTCAATAAAAAGCAACATCCAGATCAGGAAATTCACCAAAAAATACATTCTTCCGAATTGCAGACTAACTTCCGCAAATTTCTGATCAAGAACCTCAAAGTTTGGAATAACTGAAAATGTAACTCCCCACTTCTCGAGAAATTGCGTGATCTTTCCAACTTCTTGCTTGGCAGTTCGATCCACATGGAAAACCGACCTATCTAGATTTTTTCCATTGATGAAATATAATAGATAGAGTTCGATTGATGTATTTGGAGGAAATTCGAAATCCAAAAGTATACTGACCGGAAAGATCAAGCCAACCCGACGGTCGGAAAACCAAGATGAAGATTGCACGGGATTGACAAACAAATCATCATTATCTCCCTTCATCTTAACTTCTATCTTCACTCTTCCCTTTTCCAATACATAACCGATCATTTGATAATTGTTTGGCCGTGCAATGGAATCCAGAATGAAGGCTGCCTCAAACGGTTTGCCCACAAGGCTGATTGGAATAAAGGCAAACAGGTCTCCTTTCAGGTTCGTCTTCAACAGCTCATAATCATCTATGAATGCTTGATCCAACCCCCTTACGGAAAGTCTCCCCCAATAACTCATCACCGGATCGCCTTTGAGGCCATCCCTAACCATAGAGTTGCGGGTATCAATATAGAAGGAGAAACTTAAATTAAAAAAAACAGTCAGAATGATTAAGGTAGCCACTAACTGGAAAATCGATGTTCGCTTGTTCAGGAAAACCTTCAGGAAAATATACCGCCTTGCCAACAATCAGATCGACCTAACCGTTAAGTAAATATCCTTTGTCAAATTTCAATACCCGATCCGCATCCCTGAACATCGGTTCCTCATGGGATACCATAACCAATGTCTTTCCCCTTTGGTGAAGACCTTCAAACAGATCAATGATTTCCTTACGTCCTTCCTTGTCAATGTTTGCCGTGGGCTCGTCAGCTAGCACAATTTCCGGATCATTTACGAGACCCGTGGCTATGGATACCCTCTGCTTTTCTCCTCCACTTAAGGTTTCCACCTTGGCATCAAGCAGTGGTTTTATTGATAGTAACTCACTTAATTCATCGATCCGTCTCTCACGTTCTTCCTTTGGTTTCTCTGCAATGATCATCGGAATCTCAATGTTCTCACGGACTGTCAAGAAATCAATGAGGCCGAAATCTTGAAAGACCATTCCTACAGTTGAAATCCGGTACTGTGACAATTCTTCTTCAGTGAAATCGTGGATGATCTTCTGGTTAACAATCACTCTTCCACTTGTAGGTTTGTGTATCCCCATAATCAATTTGAGCATTGTCGATTTCCCACTCCCGTTGGGACCGTTGATGCCCACAAATTCCCCTTCTTTAATCCCAAAAGAAACGTCCGAAAGGGCTACGGAATCCGTTCTTTGACCAAAGGCCATGTATACTCTCTGAAATTGAATTTTGTCTTGTTTCATGCTTGCACCTCATACCTTTTGAATTTATAATATATTATCCCTCCTCCCACCATTGCATACCCAAGCGACCATGCAATGACTTTCAGCAATTCCCTCTCAAATAGCCAAGGAATGCTAGGATGGGTTGTGGAGTTCCAGGATTGCAGACCGTTCAACAACCAGAAAACCCTCCAGGAAAAGTAGGCAACCCCTATGCTTAATGCAGACAACATGACCCCAATGAGTTCCGCTCTGCGATATTGTTCCAGAAACCTCTTCTTGTTCAATCCTCTTTGGTGAAGAACTGCCAATGTCTCAACATCGATGATGTTCAGCAGGACTGTTGCGGCTGGCAAAAGAACCATGAAAAACCAGAAATGGTTGAGGATGTAATTGTTTTCCAACTGTTGTTTCCCTAAATAATAGGCTGATCCGAATCCCCAACCGTTCTGTCGCATGATCTTTCCTTGGGGATCGATTGCAGGGCTCAAATAAATTGTTGAATATGGAAATCTAGTTTCAAGCTTTTCTTCTATTGTTTCGATAAGCTCATATAATCCTTCTGCGGTTTGGAGGTCGTTTTTAACATCCAAAAATAATCCAAAAGCCGTCATATTCATTTCAGTCATGCCTGTCACTTTCATGTAAAGGTCTTTAGAAAGAAACATGAGCTCTGAAAAAACTGATGAACCCATCTGGATGCTTGACGTTATGGCTTGCACTTGAACTACTGTTTCGAAGCTCTCGAAGAAACCATCCCCAAAGGTTAATTTGATATTGTCGTTGACGTCCAAGTTCTCTTTGACTGCCAATGGACCTGTCACAATTACATCATTCATGTCCATTTGACGCCAGATGTCTTTAGCGAAAAACGGATGATATACCCTTTGCGTAAAGCCATTCGAGGTATCAATCAAATTGGCTAATGCATCGAAATCTATTACCACCACCATTATTGAATCAAAACCAATTTTTCCTCCTTTCAAGGTAAACGGTACTGCCTGGTTGATCTCATCCCATGTGCTCAAATTTTTCACATCCTGAAAGGACAAATTATGGTCGGCTATTGGATAAATCCTTATATCCCCCGGCATGAATTTTTCTTCCTTAAAATCATAATTTCTTGTCAGACCTGCCATACTCAGGAGTAGCAATGCCAGAAGAATCCAGCTTCGGTACGGGGCAAGATGCCCTGGTTTTTTAATAATTGTTCCGACAACCTGGATCCTTCGCTTTTTGATCATTGGAATTTCTCGATAGAATGCAACAATGAGGATGCTGTTTCCTATCATGAGTATTCGCATCATGTCATTCATGGTTGATGATGGCTTTGTCCATGATATTGTCAGTGGAAGGAGTGCCGTGAGAAGAATTATTCCTGCAAGAAGTTTCAATTTATTTCTTTCCAACCAAGCTGGTAGAGATTTTGACATTCCAGCACCTTTGTTGATAAACCTAAAAATCCTTTTTGGTGAAATCTTCAATGACATCTTCCAACTGATGAAGGCAACCACTGTCACCAATACGGTGAGTATGCTTAGGTTCATTATGATATAGTCGTTGAGCTCGGCTATCGTCTGATTTGTTTTAAGCTCAATAAATCCTATGACAAAATACACTAGCATCACAATGCTTCCGATCATCAATATATTGGTCGCGAAAATCAAGAACAAGGACATCGAACTCCGTTTTCTTTCAAAACCCCGGATGTTTAGGATTTCCACTGTCTTTTCCAATTGACGTCTCTGTTCCCGGGTCGCAAGTACCATCAATCCAACAAGCATCGCACTATTGAAAAAATAGGTTCCTATACTCTCTAAAACCTTTGTCCAATTTTCATACTCGTAATTTTTTATGGCGTCTATTAATGGTGTGTTATATATAATCCGGTAACTTTCTGACTCTAATGAAAAAAATTGTACCTCTCTTGTGACTTGCTGTGTAATCTCTTCGACCTTGTCCCTAAACTTTGAACCTTTTGGAACTTTGCCGTTCCAAGGTCCCCAAAACTCTGCAAATGAGATATTCCCTACAACTGGCAATTGTTCGAGAATTGGCAACTCTTTCCATGGAAGAACCATGAAGTTATAGCTTGTGTAATTTACCCCATTTTGAGTGTAATTGGACCAAAAATGTAAATACGTAAACTCGTACTGGTATACAAAATCTAATTGTATAGGCGTTGGTAAATACTCTTCAGTATATTGGACTGTATATGTTGCAAGGTTCACATCTGCAAGCATCTGCTCCGTTATTGAGAAATTTAGGCGGGATGAAACAATTATCTCGTTTTCCAATTCTGAAGAAAACATTAAAAGGACAGGTTTACCCGAACTCAATTCCAACGCTTGGTTAGAAAAATACATTGCAGTGAAATTCATGTTATCGTTTTGGTTATCAATATCAGCCAATTTATCTCTCAATTCTGTTAACTCTGTCAATATCTTTTTGTCAAAAGAAAATACGGGATAGTATACCGCATAAAAGTCAAAAATCCAACCGTACTCAAAACGTTCAAGAGCTTCAACGTCCTGTGGAGCTCGTTGGATTTGAGGTGTCTGCACTGAAACAAGAATCAACACGAATAAAACTGATGTTGTCTTCCAATTGGTACGTCGATATGCAACTAAAAGAGGGTTGAATTTGGAAAAATAATTCATTGATCCAATTCTTCCAATTTATTTTATAAATTTTGGGGAAATTTCAGAAATAATGAAAAAAAACAAAAAAAAAACAAGCATTTAAAAACCATACCTGTCTACATGCATCACCCAAAAATTCGGTGATGCATTCCATGCAAAAACGAAAGTTAAAGACAATGGTGTTCATAATTATGGTGGCGTCTGCATTGTTCCCACTTTCTACATATCAAACCAATGCAGAGGTTCTATATGAATTTCTAATTGAATATAGATTATATGTGGCTGATATTTCTGACCCGCTTCCCAGTGGGGAATTCAAAGTCGAATTTTGGCTACTCATTGATAATTTGGAATATAAAATTCATTCAGAGACTTACGAAGGTATGCGTCCCGGAAGTTTAACACCTTCTTCGGGTTTCCACTCAGCTTATTCTGCATATATTGACTCTGATGACAGGTATTGCACAAACGTCTTTGAATTGGATACTTGGCCCAATGCTGATGATAAGATCATTCCAAGCGATCCTCAGGTTCAAAGGTATTGTTTCACCCCTTATTCCTTATTTACCTCTTCAACACGAACTGAGGGAAGCTTTACCTCTCTAACTTATTATCAGGATCCTGTCAATCAGGAACTTAATTGGCTCGAAATTCGAGTGACCATTTTGGATATAACCGGCAATGGTGGCGGTGGTAGTCCAGTGCCCATTGAGTGATGTCAAAATTTCATTTCAGATACTAAAATTTCCTCATGTACCTGCTTTTCAATCTTCTTCAATTCCAGGTTCTGTTTTGCGATTTTCAGCAAACGGATACTTTCTGATTTCTTTATCCTCCATTGTCCTTTGTGGTAGCTGCCCATCTTGGTATTGAACAGGAGGTAAAACCCCTTGAAACAGAAGGCAAACTTGAGATCATCAATAATCAGGACGTAAACTTCGAATTCACCATTGTGTGTTGTACTCGGGGATTGGTGTCTCGTTAGTCAAAAATCGCGTCTGAAAAGGTGGGAAATGTCACTATGTTGGCATCCATCGGAGTAATCAGTGTATCCTTGAAGCTTAAATTACACTTAATCAGGTATGGAATAATTCACAACTACATTTTTTCTGGAGGATATTCCCTATGGATCAATACCTCCCAAGAACTTTCCAAATGGGAAACCGGAAAAACCTTGATATTCTTGAATAAACCCAGTCCTGATTTACATATATTATTCCTCCTCCCACCATTGCATACCCAAGCGACCATGCAATGACTTTCAGCAATTCCCTCTCAAATAGCCAAGGAATGCTAGGATGGGTTGTGGAGTTCCAGGATTGCAGACCGTTCAACAACCAGAAAACCCTCCAGGAAAAGTAGGCAACCCCTATGCTTAATGCAGACAACATGACCCCAATGAGTTCCGCTCTGCGATATTGTTCCAGAAACCTCTTCTTGTTCAATCCTCTTTGGTGAAGAACTGCCAATGTCTCAACATCGATGATGTTCAGCAGGACTGTTGCGGCTGGCAAAAGAACCATGAAAAACCAGAAATGGTTGAGGATGTAATTGTTTTCCAATTCCTGTTTCAACATGAGATAGGAAGATCCGTAGCTCCATCCATTCTGCTGTGCGATTCTTCCTCGCGGATCGAACCCCGAATTCATATGGATTTGCGCTAAAAATTTGGTTCCAAATGAATTTCTTATGGTTTCAAAAAGAGTGTCTAATTCCTCTGCGGATTGAAGGTCATCTCTGACATCCAAGAAGTATCCGAAAACGTGAATGTTCGCCTCTGTTTTATTCGACAATTTCATATAAAGATCCTTGGAAAGAAAGATGGTCTTTGAAAAATCTGATCGAATTCCTGTAAAGATACCTGAGGTAATGGCTCCAACTTTGACAACTGCTTCAAATCTCTCCCTGTCGTCATTCTCCAAGGTTATTTTCAGGTCATCATTGACCTGCAAATTCATTTTGACTGCTAGTGGACCGGTCACAATTACATCATTTATGTCCCGTTGGCTCCAGACGTCCTTTGCAAAAAGTGGCTGATATACTCGTTGCGTAAATTCCTTTGACGTAGCAATCAACCTGGCCAATGCATCGAAGTCGATCACCATTACCGTTGTTAAATCTGTGCCAATGTACCCTGCCATTGATGCATAGGGAACTGCTTGGTTGATTTCATCCAATGTGTTCAGGTTTTCCACTTCGGGAAAGAACAGATCGTGGCTTGATATTGGGGAGACCGCGATATCTCCCGGAATGGCCTCTTCTCCCTTGTATTCATAATGTCTTGCAAGACCTGCAACACTGAGAAAAAGCAACAGCACAAGTATCACGCTCCGGTATGCTACCAGATGGCTAGGTCTTTTCACGACCGTTCCTATGACCTGAAAACGTCTTATTTTGATGGCGGGGATCTCTCGATAGAATACCACAACGAGCAGGCCGTTGCTTGCCATGAGTGTTGGCAGCATATCATTCATACTTGACGAAGGTCTTGTCCATGACACAACCAACGGAAGCAGAACCAAAAGAAGAATTATCCCTGCTAAAAGTTTTAGCCCATTTCTTCCAAGCCAACCTTGCGGTATTGGTGATTTTGATGTGCCCCTTGTCCTACTCAACATATCTAGCATCTTTACCAATGAGACCTTCAACGCCAGCTTCCAACAGATGGCCGCAATCCCTGCCATCAGTACGGTGAGAATGCTTAGATTCATGAGTATGTAGTCGTTGATTCCGATTATCAATCGATCTGTCCGGGTTTCAAGAAGCCATATGATAAAATACATCAATATGACTAGGCTTCCAAGAGATACGATGTTGGTCATGAAAATCCCAAAAAGAACCGATGAACTCCGTTTCCTGTCATAACCCCGAAGATTTAGGATATCGACAGTCTTTTCCAACTGACGCCTTTGTTCTCTGATGGAGAGCACCAATAATCCAACAAGCATTGCAGTGGTGATGGAATATATTCCTATACTTTCCAAAATTCTGAACCAATTCTCATTCTCATATTTTGCCAAGTTTTTATCCAAAAGTATGTTGTATATGATTTGGTTACTTTTCGACTCAGCAGTAAAAAGTTGAACCTCTCTGGTGACCTGCTGTGTGATGTCTTTGACTTTTTTCCTGAATCCGCTCCCTTGGGGAATCTCCCCGTTCCAAGGTCCCCAAAATTCTGCAAAAGAGGCGTTTCCCACAACTGGCAATTGCTCGAGAATTGGCAGTTTTTGCCATGGCAGAACCATGAAATTATAGGATGTAAAATTCACTCCTTCTTTGCTAAAGGTGGAAATGAAATGAGATTTTGTGAATACATAGGGATAGGCAAGGTATAGTTGTGTGTCTGTTGGTATATGTCCCTCAGTATATTGGATGGAGTATCCTGTAAGGTTCACATCTGCAAGCATCTGTTCCGTAATTGTGAAATTCAGATGCGGGGAAACCATTATCTCGTTTTCCAGCTCTGAAGAAAATATCAAAAGAACAGGTTTACCTGAACCGAATTCTAGGGCTTGATTGGAGAAGTACATTGTGGTGAGGTCCATATGTTCATCGATATCGACCAATCTGTCCCTCAGGCCTTTTAGTTCCGCCATTATTCCATTGTCATAGGAAGAAACGGGATAATAAATAGCATATAGGTCAAAAATCGATCCATTC
>CAZYCQ010000023.1:0-45408 GCA_964645535.1 uncultured archaeon
GGTTTGCGGCTGTGGCTTCATTTCCCATAAGAATGACAAAAACATCGGTTGTTCTTTCCAAATAGAAGAGAATCCTGTCAAAAGCAAGCCTAACGAGTTCATTTCCGATTAATTTGGTTCCATTGATCTGGAGATCCAAGACCACAAAGAAAATTCCAAAAGTGATTTTGGTCTTGTTGTTTTTTAGATAGGCTTGATACAGGGTTTGTGTAACCAACAGATCAAGATTTGGAGTTTTTTCTCCATAGGCCTGCGAGCCGACAAGTGCTTGTTCAAATGAACCATTAAGGTAGACTTTTTTGTTTTCAGGCACTAATGGATTGAACTCTTGTCGGACAAACAGTTCTTTCTGTTGGAATGTTTCCTTTCCATTGAAAACTCCATACAGTGGATGGTTTGGAGTGACCTCAACAATTCCTCCATTACCATGCTTGATTTTCTGGATCTTATCGGTATGTTTGAAATTTAACCCTGCAGCATAAGCAGGAGCAAATATGAATCCAGACAGGACACATAGAATGAATATCAGGCTCCAAATGTTTCGAATTTTTTTGTCTTGGATCAATTTCACCACCTTTTTTTTGCCGTACAGGTGATTTTACACCACAGACAGACCTATAAATTTTTTACCATAATGTGTGGAAAGAATGATGAGGTTGTTCCTAAATGAATTTTTACAATTTTATGATGGCTAAAAATGAATCAAGATTTTATCAGTAAAATGAATTTTAATGAACATAAATCAATGAGTATTTTGGAGAACAAACTTCAATAGAATTTTCACCTTCCATGATCAATTCTAAAATTAAGTTTTGAGAGCTTTCAGAGGACCAATACGTTTGTGTGAAATCTTCATATTGTGGGAAATTGAAAGATGTCAGAGTTATAACTTCTTTCAGTGTGATTCTTTGTGTGGATAGGGATCAATTTCCAGTGATCTTTTTCTTCTTTTCCTGATGAAATAGATAAAAAGAATGGGCATTGGAGAGAAGACAAGAATGGTCATTCCATATCCATTCCAAATGGATTCGAGAAGGTTTGGTTCACTATTGCAGGAATATGGTTGATTTGCATACCCGGGATCTGCATAGGCAAAAATACCAACCAATCCCAATGCAGGGGTTCCGTTCATGAAGTTCAATGAGATATGTACCTGTGCAATCCCAATTGACTCTTGATCCACTTCTTTTGAAGTTGGACCGTTGAAGGTGCTGAAGAGTGATAAGTTTGGTGGGATAGATCCATTCATGATTTTTTTTCCTCCTCCAGCCAAGACATGGTCAGACCATACCTTGAATTGGATGGTTTCATTTGTGGGGTTTGAGAGAACCATTTCCAATGTTGCATCAATTCCAAGATAAGAGGATTCGAGAGAAGGATATGGTGAAGAATTACATCCCAAGCCTTGGAAGATTAATGTAGCATTATAGTCGTCAATCGGTTGAACAGAGGCAAAAAACAGGATTTCAGTAACATTAAAAGAAAAGGTGATGGAATTGTTTGATTCATATTCAATAGTGGCAACGGGATGAACAACCACTGGTTCTTCTATTATGAATATTTGTTCAAAAACTAAATATCCTGGGGCACCTCTAAGATCAAAAGAGACATTATACTGGGGAATGGTGTCAGAAACAGACCAATTGAATTGGGCACCCCATACCGATGAGTTTCCGAATGGGAGGTTGATTGATACGCTTTTGAGCTCTGTTCCGGTCGGTTCCAAGGTCACGGAAAGATTGTAGGTTTTTCCAAACTTGATCTGACCAAAAGGGAAAGTTTTCATTTCCTGTGGCATGGCCAATCCTGTATTGTGTTGAAGCAACAGTAGCGATAAAAGAAGGATTATTGTTTTTTTCACTATTTTGTCAAAATTTTCCGCTATTTTATATTTTGCCTTTTTTCTGCGTTGCTTTTTACTGTTACGAACAAATGCTTTTGAATTTCGATGGGTCTACTTTTTCTTTGTTGATTTTTTGGATGTTTTTTTGGTGGATTTCTTTGCGGGTTTTTTGGGTTCGACCTTTTTCTTCTTGGCGAGGCGTTTTGAGAGGAAATTCTGCAATCTTGGTAATTTACCCTTTCGAAGCAAGATTTGGATGGTCACACCGGTTGCCAGGAAGAGACCCACAATGGTAAGGAATATGGGGAGATTATTTGAAACAGCAGGTTGATCAAGGATTCCAGCCAGACGGTCATTGATATCCACATTGGTATTGGAAGTGACAACAGGGGGGAGTACAAGGACGATGACTTCAAAGGAGATGGTTTGGAAAAGGTTGTCAATACCGATGATGGCGACCTTGTGTTGTCCCAAGGAGAAGTCGGACACATTGACGACATTTGGTTTGAAGTTAACCCATTCACCAAAGATTGAAGGTACCCCATCGATTGCCACAGTGAAATTTCCACCTTCGAATCCTTGGAATTCGAAACTGATGAAGGCCAGTTCACCTTTGTTGAAGGTGATATCGATATCCCCATAGACCAATTTCAATTCTACAGGTTCAACGATTCGAATGATGGCGGAAGACGAGATTTCATTGCCGAGATCGTCTCTGAAGATCATGGTGAAGTTCCAGATTCCAAGTTGGGTCGTACTGAGGTCATAATAGATGGGAACGCCAGATTGCCAAGATCCAAAGAGGACTTCAGTACCATTCCTGATGAGCGAGAAGCTGTCGGGATTGGTATCCGTTGCGTTCCACATCAGGGAATATGATGCTCCAAGTGCCACAGTCCGGGAGGATTGTGTGGCAACGAAAACAGGGGGAACCAGTTCGGTCACTGTAACAATGACGATATCTGACGTATTCAACCCGTTATATTCAGTGAACACCATTTCGAGGATATGTGTACCTATGGAGAGATTGGCTGTGCTGTACTGAATTGGAGTTCCGGAGACCCAAGTTCCATTTGCCACCTTCACACCGTTGATATAGAGAGTGTATGATTTGGATTGGTTCGAAGGATTGGTAATTGCGATCCATTCGAGGATGATGGGATCATCAGTGATATCGACAGTCACATCGGCAGGGCCTGAAAG
This sequence comes from uncultured archaeon, assembly GCA_964645535.1. Lineage (GTDB taxonomy): Archaea > Asgardarchaeota > Heimdallarchaeia > Heimdallarchaeales > Kariarchaeaceae > WAKA01. The sequence continues at coordinate 3,047 of CAZYCQ010000023.1, forward strand.
AGAGACCAGTGCAGAGATATTGCCGTTGACGGTATTGTTGATCAATGTCACTGTGGACTGTTCATCCTTGGTCATCCAGACATCTGTCTCGAATACCGCATTGGCGACCAACATGATGTTTGAAGAATCCTCAAGGAAAAATCCATAGCCGAGAGGATCATTTGAATCTGTTGTGGAAACGGATGAAATGCTCACAGAGGAGGATTTTCCGAATACGTAGCTCAATCTTGAATTCAAGATGGAACTGTCTTCTGCATTGGTCAAAAGCAGGCCAATAGAGTAGCTAGAGGCCGATGTGAAAGATGTCAGTTCGGTATTGTTTATGATTACGTTGGAACTGGCATTTACCCAAATTCCGATAATATGGATAATGGAGGAGGAAAAGCTCTGAAGGAGTCCTTGATCCACAGTGGTTTGATTGGCTTTATCCAAGAGCAAGCCTACCAACGGATGAATTGTTGAAGATGTGGAAATTCCCTTCAATTCCAAATCCGAGATGTCTGCGTTCTGGGTATTGCGAATGACCACCATATTTCCTTTTGCAGTGCTTTCGACCTGTTGGATTGTGGAATTGAGGATTCCAATCTGTCCTGTGGATGAAGAGATGGAGAGTATCTCGACACCGGTGCCGACTACTCCATTGACAAGTGTCCCGTTCAGGACAAGGTTGGTTACTGTGTCGAAAGACATTCCTTCCACCACTCCGGCGACGATTTCCTGCAACAGGACATCCTGAAGATAAAGTCCATTGGAACCATCCGCAATGATGCCTCGGAAACCGTAGGGATCCAGATCTGCATTGATGATGCTTATATCTTTCAGGTTCAGGTTGGATGTCAGGTTAACCGTGAATCCATATGTATCTGCCAATCCTGCGGGATCGATCAATCGGACATTGGTACCTAGATCGGTGGCAGAGATCATGGACAGGTTGAGGTTCTGTGAGGCCTGAATGTCAAACAGGCGGATTCCAGAACCTTGATGCCAGATCGTGGTCATTGTTATGCCGTTGAAGGAGGAATCGGTGATTCCGTTGAGGCTGAACATATCAATGCTATTTGCAAAGATACCTTGAACATTGACCTGTTCAATTCTGAGTGAGGAAGAATCGGTCATTGTCAGCCCATCAAAATCTCCGGAAATTGAGGCACCTCCTTTTTCAAGGACATCAAAACCTGAAATGGCGGTATTGTTGACTGAGTTCACAGTGAGAGCTGAAAAATCACCATCAACGGAAATGGCTTCCAATTTCACTTGGGACAATGTGACATTTGCTGCATTATCCAATGAAATGCCGATGAAGTTGCCGGATGAATTGTAGGTTGTCAGCGTCATGTCACTGATGGAAAGATTGGTCACGGTTGTACCGATCAATCCTTTGAAATCACGACCAATTGTGGTGGTTTCATTTCCAGTAACCATGATGTTGGACATCTGTACATTGGTGACATTGTCCAATTCGACAGCAACAAAATCCCGACCTATCGGCATGGGGTTCATTGAAACTTGAGAGATGGAGATGTTTTCTGAATCCTTGATTGAAATGCCAGTGAAATCAATTGCCACATCGTAGTTATCCATGGTCAGCTCTTGCACAATGATATTTGCGGAGTTGACGATGGAAAGCCCTAAATTACTGGTGCTTTGATTGCCCAATATTGAGGAGGAAATGGTGACATTATTAGAATTGGAGATTCGAATGCCAAGGATATCATCGGTGAAATTCAAGTCAGAAATGGTTATGTTTTCGCCGGAAATATCCATGAATGTGGCAGTGAGGCTTGCCGAAACGAATCCTCGATTGTTTTGAATCGGGACTGAACCTCCTCTTGTGTCCATGAAGGTGGAAAAGGGTATCAGAAAGATGATCAGTAGGATTGCGAATCGTCTCATTTCTTTTTCCTCCTGACCTTGGACGCAACCTTTTTGGTTGCTTTATTGACTGTTTCCGGCAGACCTCGTTTTATCAGTACCCAAAATACAACTCCACCGAGCAGGACTCCTGCACCGATGAAGTAATATCGGGTGTTGATACCCAGAATTGATGAGGCGTTGATGTGGAATACTGAAACAAGTCTGAATTGGACATTTTCAAGCTCCTGATCTGAGGTCGGATATCTGTAGCTCTTGGCAAAGGCATAGACTTCAACAAGATATGTCGTGTCGTTCTGGAATGTGATGGCATCCGTTTCCCAGGTTTCAACACCGAATTTGACATTAAACCTCTTTGAGAGGGTGAAGTTCTCGGACCAAGTTTCATTGAAGTTGGGATCATTGTAGACACGATATCTCATATAGGCTTCATTGAGGGGAGTTGAGGATTCTATGACAACAGAGATCTTGTTTTCGGAATAGGTTTTTCCATTTTCAGGAGAGGTGATTTTGATGGGGGATCGCAGTTTTTGGAATGCCCCAAGGAATTCCTCTTCGGTAGTGAAGACCAACGGATCTGTTCCCACAAACAACTCAAGCGAATCAGAATAGCCATCGAAATCGGTATCTTCAGAGTATGGTGCCGTACCGTAGACAAGAATCTCGTCGGAATCGATGAGTCCATCAAAATCCGAATCAGGATTCCTGTAGTCAAGGAATCCACCATATTTGTCAGAGACGGAGTTGAAGGTGTAATATTCGTCACCATCCGAAATTCCGTCACTGTCATAGTCTCTTTCATATCCGTCAGGAACACCATTGTTGTTCACATCTGGATTGTATGGATTATAGAGTCCACCTCCATCCGTTCCATAGATTTCAAGACCGTCAGGCCATCCATCGTCATCGGAATCGGGATCTGATGCCAAGGTTGCAAATTCAGGACTATAAACGTCAGCAAGTTCCAAACCATCCGACGAGGTTGAATTCGTGGCGGCAGTGACTTCATCGCTGTCACTTACACCATCACCGTCCGTATCAGCTTCGGTTGGTGAGGTAAGATGAATGAAAAGCTCATCATAGTCTCCCAATCCATCTCCATCAGTATCCGTTGAATTGGCATTGAGTGAATTGAGGATTTCAAAGTCATCGGTCAGTCCATCGCCATCGGTATCTGCGGAAACAGGTGAGCTTCTATGGGGATAGAAGACAAAGACCGAGACAAATGGATAGACCAGTGATTGAGATACGTTCAAGGTAAGTTCTTCACCATCGAGGAAGGTATCTCCGTCAATGTCTGGATTCAGCGGATCAAGTGGGATGTTTTCAAAATTGGGAATTTCCCCGATTGCAAGATAGACTTCCCAAGAATCGATTAATCCATCCTGATCTGTATCTTGGGAGTTGGGGTTGGTGCCAGCTTCAACTTCATCCTTGTCTGTCCAAAGGAAGGTGGGGTTTCCATTTTCATCAGGATAGGTAATGGAATCAAAGTCGGAATCAATGTTGTTAGGATCTGTAAGATATATATTGATTTCAGGACCGTCCTTCAGGCCATCACCATCAGTATCATCAGAAATCGGATCGGTACCGTATTGGAAGACTTCGTCCCTATCAGATAGATTGTCATTATCACTGTCTTCATCAACAGGATCTGTATTGTACACAAACACTTCTTCTGAATCCGTCAGTCCGTCTCCATCAGAATCTGCGGAGTGGGGTGAAGAATGGGAGAAGAAGAGTTCCCAGCCGTCAGTGAGTCCATCATAGTCACTGTCAGACTGCAAGGGGGAGGTATGGTAGATATAGAATTCATCACCATCAAGGACAAGGTCTGCATCGGTATCTGGATCGTTGGGATCAGTTCCAAGGGTGAATTCCAATCCATCAGGCAGTCCATCTCCATCTGTGTCGGGATCAAACGGATTGGTGGTCGCGTTTCTTTCTGGTTGAAGTGTACCTTCAAGTCCATCAAGCAGACCATCCGCATCGGTATCACCAACAAGTGGATTGGTGGCTGGATCAAGGATCAGTTCATATCCATCGGAATTAAGGAAACGTCCAAGTTGGGGAGATCGATTGCTTCCCACACCAGTGTCTCCGTCACTGTCAGGATTTGTCGGATTGGTGAAGAAGGTCTTGGTAACCAGTTCACCGTCTTCCACAGTGACTACCGTAATTCCAGCAATCTCAACACCATCGGTCATATCCCTGAGGAATGCTCGACTTTCACCGGTTCCCGCGACTGATCCGTCATACAGCTGGAGATAACTGTCATCGTCAGTGTCGTTATCCAACGGGCTTGTATATCCTCCATTGAAGAGAAGGATTTCATCAGCCCCATCAGGATAATTATCGGGATTGCCGTAATAGTTGCCGAACTCTCCTTCTTCACCATCGAGAAGTCCATCTTGATCAGTATCAGGATTCAGGGGATCTGTGTGATCATTGTATTCCTGATCACCGATAATGACACTGGTCACTGAAGGAGTAATGCCTTCAATATTCCAACTGGTGAAGACCTCATAATAATCGGTGAGTTTGTCATTGTCCGTATCCCTTGACAGGGGATTGGTACCGTAAAGGAATGCTTCAGCGGCATCATCAATGCCGTCAAGGTCGGTATCAGGTGAGAGGGGATCCGTATTGAGGAAGAACCATTCAAAGAAATCCTGAACTCCATCTCCATCAGTATCTTTGCGTGAAGGATCTGTTTTGGAGACCTTGAGCTCAAACTTGTCATTTAATCCATCCCCATCAGAATCTGGGGAATTGGGATTGAGAGATGGATCACCTTCTTCAAGGGAATCTGCGAGCCCATCCCCATCAGTATCGAAGCCGAAGGCATTCGCTTTCAGTTCTGACTGACTCTTGGGAAGGAGATCGTAGGGAGATCCAGGAGGTCTAAATTCAAACCGTGCATCCCAGTCCCAGAAGAGGAAGGTGAGTTCAACTTCAGCCCAGAACAGGATATCAAGGGTAATTCTGAATGGGGTTCCACCACTCAGATCCTGAATAAAGCTTAGCAGGATATCTATTCCTGCACGCAGTTTTATTCCTACGATTGATAGACTGAATCCAACGGTGATGGATGCTCCCATTCCCAAAAAGATTGTCAATTTACTTTGGGCAGGAGATCCATTCTGTGCGGCAATGAAGACGATTTCAAAGCCAAGACGAACATAGATGGTGATTACTATGGAATCCAGACCGACATACTTTGCAACCTTATTAAGAGCGCCTCCTCCAGCGCCTCCACTGACCACATCAAAGAGGGTGAAATCTCTGGAAAGAGTGATTGAAATTGACAGACCCCATTTCAGGATTTTGACGAAACCGGAAGTATCAAATCCGCTTGCACTGAATGAAAACAGTTGGAGTTTGAAGAATACATTTCCTTCTATCTTGAGGTCAGCTCCAAGCAACTCCAACAATTTCTTGAAGAGTCCGCCTTTTCCCGAACTCATGCTTGAAACCTTCATTTCAGCGGAAAAGATCGGGGTAATAGATAGATAGTTTAGGATTTTACTGAAGAAGCTTCCAACATCAAGGTCAAAATCAGAGGCACCTTTCAGAATGATATCCAGCATCCATTTCACAAATTCTTGAGGGTTCCATTCCAGCTGAGGACTGATACTGAGATCATAACTTAATTCCAATCCGAGGAAATCAGCCCCTTGGAATGGAAGACTGCCTGCCAATTGGAGAAACGGTATATTGTTGATTTCATTGGATATCACATTTGTCAATTCAGTTATTTTTTCTGTCAAGAATTGGGTCAAAGCAGCAACCAATTGTTGGAAAACGAAATCCAAAGTATTGGTGAACATGTCTTCAAGATTGAAGAAAAGATCAATTCCTGCCAAGGTAGTATCGATGGTGCTTGAAGATGCATTGTTTTCATTCAGTTGCTGTGTAGCTAAATTTTTGATTTCTTGAACAGTGGATGTTTGAAGTGGTAAATTAACCAATGTCTTTGAATTAAGGAAGTTGCTGAACAATGAGTTTACAATTTTCAATGCGATGGAAGTATCCAAGTTCATTGTTTTCTTGATGAACAATTCAATTCCTTGCATCAACAAAGTTTGAAATATTGATTTGACTGCCTGATCATCATTACCTACAAGAGCAAGTACAAGGTTGATGGAGACATCCACAAAAGGTTCCAGCTCCAGGAGGGTTGAATTGTCCAGTTTATCTTTCAGGAAGGATTCAAAGAGGTTGTAGGCTGAAGAAACCACCAAGGAGGTGATTCTTGCTTGAGCCTCAGGGATCAACTTGCCATCAATGAATTCGTCTCCCTTTGCGAAAATTTTCTGAGCTGCACCTCCATCTGTCGTGATTGCCATCAGGCCGAAGATTGTGGTGACAAGATCTCTGAAACCCGTTTTCAGCAGATCGGATACTGAATCAAGCTGCTGTGTCTGAAAAGAGTTGGAAGAAAGAGACGAGACATCGATTTCCAAAATGCTGTCGATCAGACCAAAAAGTTCGTCGAAGTTAGGTTCAGGCAATCCTGGAATGATAATGGATCCCATTTGGATCATCAATTGCTGAAGCAGGTTCTCCATCTGTTGATCTAAATTGAATCTCTGAGCTAGAGGAAGAACACGGGTTGCAAGATCGGATACAGTTTGAATTCCTTCAACTGCTGCATCCTGATAGGTGGTAAACAGGTCTGATGCGGTTGATGCAATTTCGCCTGCAATTGCGGAGGTGTCAATTCCAAGTGCTCTCAGCAAAGGAGGCAGAAATTTCTGGAGTAGGGAAACCATGGTATCCGTATCAACTACCAGATAGCTTTCCAAGTTGCCCTGCACGTCAGAGAATTTCTGGTATAGAACTACGGCAAGCTGGATATACCTAACCATTGATTCGACTGCGGCGAGGGTCTGATCAGAAAGTGTGATTTCCGGTAGGTTATCAGATGCCCTGATCTTATTCACAGCATATTCCACAGCAGGTGGGGCTGCCTCATAGAGTCCTTCATAATCCTTTGAGATGAATGCCTGCAAGATCGGAAGAAGGATGTCGACAAGGGATTTCGCTTCTGTCACTGCCGTCGATTCCCCGAACTTGTCTGCCAAAAGATCCGTAATGAACTCATAGGTGGTGAAATTCAGCAATCTCGTATAGAGAACATCAAAAATGACTGAAGTTATCTCAATCGGTTCTGAATCCTGATTGCTTTCCTCAGCTCGTTGATCAGCCAAGGCTTGAGCTCTGTCAATCGCATCCAATATGGCATCCTTATTGAGGAAAAGAACTTGCAAAAGGTTCAGAATGTTATCAACGATTGTTGAGTTGATCTTGTCGCTAGCAAATTTGAAGATGGTATTTACTGTTGTGATGCCAAAGTCTATGGCATCTTCAACCTTACCACGCATAAGGTAAAGTGAATCCACAATTAGCGGAACCAATGCCTTGAAATTTTCAGGGATTGGTGCGGACTGGAGAACGGTCTCCAAAATATCCTTCAATCCCTCTTTTTGGTCAGTTGATTCTCGGTCACTGATGAGGGAAATCAAGGTCGTTATGGTATTGACAACGGTATTGGCAGCGGAAGGAGACAATCCGAGAGCAGATCCACCAAAAGAGATCAGAATCTCAAGTAGAGTATCGACAATGGAGGCCGTAGGCCCTTCAAGACCGGAAGCAAGAGGCAAATCTGCGATCTTGAATTCAGGGGAGGAAGATTGTGCCTGTTCGGCTGCAACTGAGATTCCATCCTGCTGTTGGTTTTTCATCAGATCCAAAAAGATTATGCTTGGAACTGCTTCAGGGGGGTTTTCAGCAGAGGCTATACCTGTAAATCCATCATTGACAATCCTGGCGGATTTCAAGGAATCCATGTAGGCATCGAATTCCGCTTTCTTCTTTTCAGTATCTTCCTCTCCCAATGGAATTTGAGGAGTGATCTGGGCATTGACAAGGGAATTCATGTTTCTCAGGAAATATTCAACCCCAAGAGTCTTGAAATCATCACCTGCTTGGGAATATCTGTCATCAGGGATTGATCGAAGGATTTCGCCGATTTCCCAGAGATTATAGAAGTAGGAGAGCTGTCCATCGATGACATCAGATCCTTCAATATGGACATATCCCGGCAAGTCGAATTTCATCAATTGATCGGTTGAGCCGGCACCCCATATCTGATGGCCATGGTCTGAACGTCTCATCAGGTAAGCGACATCTTCCCACCGATAGGTTCTGTCCAGCTTTATCCCTTCCAAGCTTCCCGCTATGAAATAGGCTCTTATCCAATATGCATCGGATCCTGCAACATCAACAAGCTCGTCCACTGTTTCTACCTGAACTAATTCAGAGTTCTTGTAGATCATCTGTACAGATTTGAAAACTTCAGCGGCAACCCCAACCATCTCGGGATCGCTTGATGAATAGATGATGGCAATTTTCCGCGGCAATGAATAACCTGGATAGAGATTTGGATTGGACATGGTTTCTGATGGCAATCTATTACGAACGGGGACTGTGTTGCCCTGTGCGAGGATTGCATTGGGTATCGGGTTCAGAAGAACCAAAATGAATAGTGTTGAAATGAAAAGTTTGAGGTTTACGTTACCTAATTTCATGCTCTCTTCCTCCTAAATAGAACGATGAATGTAGCCAACCCCAATCCAAACAGGGCGAAGCCAAGGAAGAAGAGGTTGGGGTCATCGCTGTAATTTTGTTCCAATTCCTGCTGACTGATATATTCGGTCCATGTCGGTTCAGGCAACAGAACCGTTAAGTCAGGTTGTGGATCCTCCTGAAATTCTGAAACAGAGATAGGTGCAATGTAGTCGTTGAATTCCCTGTTGAAAGGATCTGAAAACTCAATGTCACCGTTCGTCAGAATTGCAAATATTGCTGGATTGCCACTTGCGTCGGGTATCCAAACCTTCAACTCCTTAATTCCAGAGCTAAAGGAATGAATGCTGGAAATGGTTCCATTCTGGAAGAATGAAATCACCATGTTTCCAAATGACGCTAGAATTTCCAATTGACCGTCATTATCAAAATCGACCATTTGAATCTCTGATTGGCCGATATAGTCATGGGAGATGGTGGAAATCTCATTGAATCCGGATCCCGTATCCACGTATCTGAGCAAACTGCGTTCTGCACTGATAAGGATCTGATCACCATTCACCACAAAATTCTGTGCATTTGAAGAGGTCTGTTGGGAATACTGAGATATTGATCCATCAGTTTCCCAATTCATTCTTCGAAGTTCACCTTTTGATGAAAGAAGAAGAACTTGGGCAAGTCCATTAGATCCGGTTGTGACAGAGAAATCCAACCATATTCCTTCAGAAGGAGGCTGGAAAAGCCCACCCGGAACCAAAGTGGTTGGAAGCGGAATAAGTTCCACACCTTCCTGTTCAGATACAGCTATGATATGCGAGATGACATTTGGATAATTGATATCAAATGCCCCGACATCAAGTTTGGTCAATGTCTCTGATCTTGTGGTATTCCAGATGTAAAGTCCGGTACTTGGATCAAAAATGGAGATATCGTTTTCAGACCAGAGAATCAGGTTTTGACGTCCATCAACACTGTAGGTCTTGAGGTTTGTGAATGTTAGACCTTCAGGAGTTGACACATTCATTGTGGGGGTTTGTGCAAGTCTGTTGAAGATCAGCAACCTACCTGAAGACAAATAGATAGCCATTCCCAATTTATTCTCATCAAACCTGATTTCAGTGGCGACCATGGAATCAAATGATTGGGTTCTAATTCTCCAATATTCACCAACTTCATGGTTTCGGAGAGCGAGTGTTCCATTGGTGAATCCTGTCACGATGTCTTGGACACCATTGTCGGTGACATCAACAAGGTAGGAATAGGCAGTAATTCTTGAAGGTACCTGATACAACCGGAAGGTTGATGATTTGATCAGATTCAATCCTTCTGAAATGACAAGTTTAGCGTTTGCAAGTTTGCCGGTGAAGTTATAAATGGAGGTATCTGCATTCCTCTCCACCACAATGATCTGATCCTGATGGATTTCGGCAACGGCAGGATTCTTGCTTGGAGCCCAGAAGAGATCCGATCCGGAGATAGTCAGTCCTTGAACACCATAATCTTTTACATAAGCATATAAGATCCCGTCTTTGAATTCAACATTGTTGATTGGAGCATTGAAATCTCTTTCCCAAAGAACTGAAGGATCTGAAACATCAATTGCAAATAATGCAGAAGTTCCTTTGCTTGGTGAGATCATATTCGGTTCAGAAATTGAAGAGGTTTCCGCAACCGTCAGAATAACCTCTTTCTTCCCATCTTCATTCGTATCAAGGGTAAAGAGCCGTATTGGAGCTCTTACCCCCATATTAGCGAGAGGAATGGTCAGGTTTGAGATGATTGTCGGATTGGAAACAATATCATCTGAATCCAGTGAATATGTAATGAGCTGAGAAGATCCATCATTTTCGAAATCCAAAACAGCCACATCGAGAATCCCATCCAAATTGAAATCGGAAAGACCAATTGTGGAGTTGAATGTGGTTCCGACAGGTATGGAATAGTTTGACAGCGAATAGCCCGTGGAATTGAAGATCTCAATTCTGCGATATGTGGAAAGATCGGAGTCGACAACTGCAATAAAGCTTTCATTCCCAATTTCAAATCTGTTGAGATCGAAAAGCTGTGCACCGGTTCGAGACCGTTCAAATATGACCGTTCCTGTAAACGGATCTATTGCAAACAGACGTTCGGATTCCACTAGTAACAGGTCATCGAGACCATCGGAATTCACATCAAATTTCAGACTATGATGGAGGACATGGCTTGGAGAGAATGACCCAGTGAACTGCAAAGTCCAATCTTCATCATATACCCTTATTTCGCGATCACTGACCAAAACAAAGGATTTGCCTCTGGAGTCATTAAATTGGAAGCCGATTGTTGCTCCATTCATTATTACGTCCCGAACGATATTGTCGTTTTCAACAGACCAAGTGAATGCCCCTCTTGTTGCAGAAGAAAGCCCATTGGTTATGGAAATTTCCAATCCATTCTGCGTTTCAGTTACCAAGAGAGAGGTTGCTTCGACAGAGTATGGAGGATTACCAGCTATTGTTGCATTGATTGAAAGGGCTTTATTCAACTCAGTCAGGAAAAAGTCATCGACAGGAATTTGGGAGGTGTCAGCTAGTTCATAGGCAAAGACGTCACCACCTTTTACACTTACAAGTAGCTCGGCCCAATTGTTACCGTTTCCATCGAAAATGGCGACATCTGAAATTTGTGCAGAGTATTTAGGAGAAATCCATTTCTGGACGAATTCAGTACCAGCTCCTGAGACTCGATCAATTTCAAGTAAGATGGCTGTCTTCCCAACGGAAATGAAAATCTCCTTTCTTCCATCCAGATCAGTATCACCGGTTGCAATCTTCTCCACATTGGAGATTCCAAAATATTGGACGAAAGATGTTGAGCTGATATTGCCGAGAACAAGATAGCTAGTCATCCAATCATGAGTTAAGAATCTAGAGACCACTGAGGAATTCACGAAGTCCATATCGGAGAACTGGGGAATCGTCATTCGTTCATTTGAGATGTAAAGGATTCCACCATTGAGGGTTCTTGTCAAGGAAGGACCATAGGAGATTCTTTCATTGAGCCTGACACCAGACAATGTTTCAAATACTCCATTTCCGGTCTCCTTGACATTTGGAGCCAACGTATCCAGTCGGAAGGGTTCTTCCCATGATCGTCCACCATCTTTGGAGTAGGTAATCCCTGCAAATGGAAGGAAACCTTGGATTCTACTTTCATAAACAAGCACCAATTCACCGGGTCTGGAACCAGTAATCATTTTCGGTTTGAAATCCTGATTGGGTGAATCCGTAGTCTGGAAAACTCCAGTGACCTGCAATGATGAATTCATGGTTGCATAATTGATTTTGGAAATCCTATTGGTTGAATTGACAAAATATCCACTGAATGCCACACCCAAAACATCTTCTGTTGAAGCGGAAGACAAGGAGACTGCATCAACCGAAAAAACGAAGTAATCTTGGAAACCCAATTGATTCTGGTTGAGGGAGACTGTGAAGGTAGGTCCGAAAAGGTTTATCTGGTAACGATAAAGTATCATTCCCGTGTTTTCCTGAGTAAAGATGAGAAGCTCAGTATTGTCTGATGGATTTACGACGACAGATGGATAGCTAACAGATCCTGTTGAAAGTAGGTTGTGCACAGTGGATCCAATTTTGTTCCCTGAAAGATCAAATAGCTGGAGGCTATTGAAATAGAAAACATTGTTTGTACCCGTTTGATGGGCGACTGTCGTCCAAACAATAGCAAATCCATTCGGAATGCCTCCAGAACAACCACCAATACAGAATTCAGTGATATCCGGAGCGGTCTCATAACGAACCGTATAGTTCGTTCCCGAAACTTCGAATGATGCTGCGGATTGTGCCAAGTCAAATCCGCTGGTGGAAACTTTGGTCAAGGTCTGCGACACATCGGTAGGACTGTCAACCAATGCAAAGGCCAAATCACCAATCAATTCGGATGTGGCTAGAAGGGAATCCCTTCCAAGGATATTACTTTGATTATATTCTCGACCGACCACCATCAGGTATTTTCCGTTTGAGAGTTGGTAGATGTCATTTCCTCTACTTTTGACTATGAAAGGAGAAAGATTCTTTCCCAACAATATCTGATTTGGATTGGTGTTGTAGGTCGGATCCGCAGATATAGACTGGATCAAACGGGGTTGGAATCCACTACCTACATCAAATTCAATAATATCCAACCCTAGATCATGACCTATCAGAAGCTCGAATTTCCCATTATAGTCAATATCTTCTGAAAAGGTCAGAACATTGATGGTGGACATTCTGAGGAAGCTTTCAGAGAAGCGGTAAACCACATTGTAGGTGAGGATATCCGATTCAATGGCCCACAGGAATGGGGAAGATGAAGTGAAATTGTTTCCAGCAATCCAAAGTTCAGTGGTTCCATCCTGATTGAGATCTGAGAAAAGTAGGGAAGAGATTGTGATTGCATTCATGTTATTGAAGAGAGGTGAATAGGATTCGGTTCCTTCAAGGGATTGATATGTCTCCAACCATCCCAACGTAGGGTCGTTTCTCAACAGGAAGAGATAAGAACCTCCTGAAAGAGCAATCATTGGACCAAGACCATTGTAATCCTGTATTACTGATATGGCACTGATTTCGTTGAATTTGGTATTTAGCGTTGTTCCATCTGGAGCAAGCTTATCACCGAGATAATCTACGTAGATCAGGGAATATTTGTCATTGAATCTGGTCGCTTCAAAGATGTAGATGGAGAGACCAGCTACCAAGGCAAATTCCTGCAATCCATCATTATCTCCGTCAAATCCTGTCGCTAATAATGATCCATGCTCATACACAATCTTGCTGAAGTTTCCAGAAATTCCTTCGAAATCTTGGAATCTATAGGGTGATTTGTCTGTTGCTTCAGTATGATTGAGATCAGGGGATTTGAAAGCCCTCTTGTATGTGTTGTTACTGAGGTGTTCAAAGACATAAAGGTTGTTGTCATAATCTGCAACAATAACTTCGTTGTGATTGTCTCCATCCAACATTCCAACACTCATGGCACCGGTCCATTCATCGAATTGGTTGCCATTGCTCCAAGTATCGGTTATCGTATATCCAAAATTGATTTTGTCAGGAGCAGTAAGTTTGTTGACGGAAAGCATCTTGACAGTAGGATTTGTACCTACGATAAAGCTTGATTGAGTTCCGACTTCACCTCTGAGTTCAATCAACTTTGAAGAATTCTTTTGATAAACCCAAAGGAAGTTTCCGGAAGCATCTGAAGATTCTTCCATTTTTACGGTTCCGAAAGTCATCTTGTTTTCGACCATGTTTCCCTCCAATGAGGGGTTCCTGACAATTTCGGATTTATCTTCCCAGACAGGATTTTCTTGAGTTCCCGTGTTTGCATAGAATCTCAGACCATATTTCTGTTTTCCTTCAGAATTCATACCCAATGAATAAAGGAGATCAAGATCTCCATCGCGATCATAATCCCACAACTGCGGTTGGTAGATTAGATCTTTTGATGTAAGTTGGTTTAGACCTTCAAAATATTCCTCATTTGCGATAAAGGAGGGGGAATTAGGATTTCCGACATTTTCGTAAAGCATTATTCTTCCGTTGGAGGCGATAAGATCCGTATCTCCATCTCCATCAATATCACCGGCAGTCATCGATGGAAATGTCTCACCGGAATGGAGATAATTAAATAAGGTATTTCCTTGGTCAACCACCAAACCAGGCTCAGTTGTCGGTCCGATAGGATATGGGTATTGATAATAATATACGCTTTCAAAGTACATGTATGGACCATTTCCATAAATATCTGTAGGAACCTGCCCAATTTTTGGAGCCTGTGCAACATAAGGCAATGTAATTAATTCATTGCCGGGAATGTCAGAATAAAAGTCACCATAAGTAAACGTTAGGCTATATTTTTCAGAGGAAGAGGCAAACTTACCTCCAAAATAGGAATTTAGAAGAGAGAAGGGAAACTTACCAATGGAATTTGATTGTGAAATAGATGCAATATATCCATTTGGTGCAGAGATGGTGGTATTGAAACCTACAGTAAGAGGATAAGTTGGATAGAAATTTGGTACTTCTGTACTCATGACATTGACATCGGTGAGGACATTTTCGGCCAATCCGCTCTCTTTTCGCCATGTAGGTACAAAAGTGTCTTTGGGAGTTCCATAGATACTCCAAATGGTTTCATCCAAATTAAATCGGTCATCGGTAAAGCTATCCCATTGTTGGGTTGTTGATTGAAGATTTACATCCCAAAACCCTGCATCAAAGGTGACCAAGTTTGCTATTGCATATTGATCCCTGTAAGTGATTGTGTTCTGTTGATCAAATGAGAACGCAATCAGACGACCGTCAGTTCCTCCAAAGATAATTTTCTTTTCCTGTGTGTTCGAATTTGCTTCGTCATATGAAAGTGGCAATGGTTGAATGGTTGCAGACACAGCCAAGGTTAGCGGTTGAGCTGGTGCTGGTGCAACAATCGCATCGATCTCTCTGACAAGGGATTCCTCCGGCAGAAGACGCATTCTAAGATATCTGGCAGATGATAGTCTATTCAAGCTAAATACTGGATCCAAATCAACTTCAAGATTGGATGCACCGCCTGCAAGGAATCTTCCACGTGAAATTTGGCTTTGGTTGATCTGATACCACGTATTCAAATCATTTGAAATTGAGATGTTCCACTCACTGGGAACTGCATGACCTTCTTTCATGATTACATAAAGGTCAGGTGAAGGATTACCATTAGAAGCGATTTCTTCATCTTCACCGAAATCCCATACTGCCTGGGCACCATGTGTCGCGTTTGAAATAAATTGTGAAAAGACATTGTCAGGTGCTTCAGAAGAAGCGGAATTGATGAATGGTTTGATGCAACCCATAATTGGTTCTGTTGGGTTGGAAGCACAGGTTGAATTTGAACTGGAAAAAGTTCCAAGATGAACATTGAACGTTCCACTTTCCTGCATCCAGTCTGCCCAATTATCCAAGGGATAAACACCTTGAATTTGCCAGCTTTCGAAAGGTTTGAACATCTGATCGAATTGGAAACCGGAATTTTGATCGTATCTGAACATCCAAGCACCCTGTCCCCATCCCAAAATTACAGCTTCATCCTTGCCGTCCCCATCCAAGTCATCTGCAACTATGTTGCCGACAGGATTCCATATTGGTTGAAACGGTCCAAAAGAAGTCCAGAGTTGTCTATATTCATTGTCATTTGGAAGTGGCACTTGACCAGTAGGAGTATCTACAATTGCCCCATCGTTTTCAAAGACATACACGGAACCAGAGTAAGTTCCCACAACAAAATCTGGGAGGTCATTTCCATTGAGATCTGTCACTGAGACAGCCTGAATTTTGTCATCAAGTTCTTCACTGGTCCAGACCTCTTTGAGGTCAATCCAATGTTCCAAGGCAAAGGGATAACCTGATCTTGAGCTATACTCGAATATATGGACTTTTTTGTCCCAAGACCCTACAATGATATCTTGAATGTTATCCCGGTCAAGATCGGCAATCTGGACAGATGTTGCCCTGAATAATTTCGGAGAAGTCCAAACCAAGTCGAACCGTGAATCCAATTGCGTTGTCGGATCGAAAATATGGCTTTGCTCAAAAAGATAGACACGTCCATCAGCGGAAGCCACTGCCATATCCATGAGCCCGTTGTTGTCGACATCTCCGAAATCTATGCTGAGGATATCGGATTGGATAACTCCAGCACCTGCCTCATAGACCTTTTCATATTGCTGGAGATCCAAATTCCACCTATAGATATGGACAGTTGTGTCAATCAAAAATCCCCCTCCGACTGCCAAGAATTCACCATCATCACTGACAGCAGAAACATGTGTGCCTGCCCGTGTCAACCATGGGTTCCAAACCTGCGTATATTCATTGATGTTGTCTCTAAGTCTTTGTGGAATATTGAGATCTACATCTGCAAATTGATTTTGAACTGGAAGGTTCAAGTTCTGTGTAAGGTCGATTGGTTCGTAACTCTGGATTGGATTGTCAGGAAAAGAAAGGGTTTTTGTTACATTATTCCCCCCAACAAGAAATTCAGGAACAAGAAATCCAGAGAAAATTAACAGTAAAAAAATGAAAATCTGGTAAGATTTCGAAATTGGCATGAACAATGTTTAAATGCAGTTCGTTTATTTAAGCCTTACTAATCCACTACACTAATTAAAAAAAAATAAAACTAAATTCAGCATTTGAATGTAAAAATAATCAGTTTCATTCCGGAATGCAATATTTTTCAGATACTTTAATTAAATGATTAGTTTTATTATAAGATTGCACAGATATACGAACGAATTTTCTTTTAAGTCCCAATGATGGATCCATTGGTTGAATCAAGAACAGGATGTATTAATTGAAGATTACTAGCGAATGTATCTCAGATATTGACCTAATGAATCAGACTGCAATCCAATAAATGTCACACCTTACGTTTTCTTCTTATGTTTGTTGATACAACAATGAGGAAGAATGAAACAACGACCATTGAAAGGCTGAAGGGAACAGAGGAGGTTCCAGTACCTTGTTGAGTGCCATTTACGGTGATAGTCGTCGTGGTGGTAGTTATTGGTCCAGGGACTGTTGATGTGACATTGGTCGTAGTTGTTACGACTTGAGTGACAGTCGCTGTTGTATCGATTAGGTTCATGGTATGAACCAGTATTCCGACAGGTCGATAGAGGACTCCAAAATCTGCGGTCACATTAATGGTCACAGGACTATCGAGAGGAAGATTCGTGAAGAAGTAATAACCAGGCATTGAAGAATCTTCTTTAGCCACATAAGTCGAGGACGGTCGAGTATCCATTGTCAGTGTTACATTTGCATTGGAAAGCGGATTGCCATACTCATCTGAGACAAAGTACGTCAGGTTCATTGTTCCTGAAGCTTCATTGATGGCCTGATCGTAAAGATCCACATCAGTTTGTGGAAGAGGTACGGGGATTGGAGTAGGTACAGGGATGAAGACAGGCACGGGAACAGGTACTGGAATGAATACCGGTATGATGATGATCCACAGGGGAATGAAGACGATAATCTTCTTAACAACCTTGACGATTATCTTAAATATCCATACATTGATGGTGATTGAGATATTGATGACGAGGATGTCTATATCGATATGAATTATGGTAATCTCAATAAGTGTTATTTGTAGGATTTCAATCACGATAACGATATATTGTATGTACACCTCAATCTTGATGACCTCATAAACGACAATCACCATTACAAGCTCAATGACCTCCAAATAGATGATGATGGATATTTCATAGATGGAGATATGTACTTCCCATACTTCAAAAAGAATAACGATGGGGATGTAAATGCCACCCAAAGTTTCATAATTGATGACAAGTTTATCTAGGTATAGATTGAGTGAGAACCCACCATATATTATGGTAATGGATTCAACGGCAAGAATTACATCCAATACATCGAATGGAATGGTCGGATCATCCACACTGATTGGAGATGGATATCTGAGAGGAAGAGGACTCAATCCCGGCTCTATACCTTGAAGATCTGTTATACCACTTGTGATATTCGAATATTCAATGAATGATCCAGATGCTTCATTTGAACTTCCTTTGATCCTGTGATCCTGCTGATTTCCAGATTGAATTAAATTCAGCGGAATATCGAAGAAGCTGTTGGAATTTTTTGAATCAGTTCCCGTCGTAATGTTTGGTGCAAACAGATCTCCTCCATTGTCGTTTCTCAGTCTGAGTGTTGTGTTTGTGGGATTGAATGCAGGGCCGACCAGATCCAATTCCACAACTTCTGTTGGAATGGCGGAATCCGTGGCAGAAATTGAAGCTCCAAAATGGGTAGCGTTTCTTGCAATCATGGTTTTGAATGTTTTCATGGAAATTCCATCGTCAGAATATCCTTTGATCTCCGCCACTGAAGGAGTTGTATTGTCAAAGCTCTGAACAGAGAGCATTTCCCAACTTTGCATTACTCTTTCTGTGGATATGTCAATGAATTCATACTTGATAGAGGTTCCAGTTGCCGGAGCCTCGTCCATGAAAGGATCGGGATATGAATCCAATGCCACCTGTTGAGTGATGGTTATTCTTGTAAAGTTGGCACTATCGGCACTCTCCCAAAATTCTATGACAGAAAGTCCTGTTGAGGCATTTATTGTAATAATTGCACCATCAGAGAATGTCAGTCGAGTGAAATTTCCAATTACTTCAATGTCCACAGAGGAACCGTCCTCAAAAACGATTTGCTGTGTTGAAGATTGAGCGACGGCAGGGTCAGGGAAAGCAGCAAGGTTGGCTGCATTCATGTTGCTCCCCACCAATATCATGACCAAGGTGAAACTTAGTATTGTTCTGAAAATGATTCTTTTCATGCCCGCTTATGACAAATACAAATATTTAAACATTGTATAATTTATTTTTTCAATTATTTTTTTGATCATTGGATAGGAAATACATTCGGTAGGTCTTCCTTTTGATGAGATGCCATCTTGGCCTATCCATTATGATTTGAGGTGTTTTGCAATTTTCAGATATTCTTTCAGGTGATTGTCAGCCTTTTTGTACCGACTTTCCAAAGCGGATTGGAAATTTGGTATCTGTTGTATTATTTCACTTTCGTTCCTAACGGTCTGGAACGATTCTTTCAGTTCCTTTCGCAATTGATTTGCAATCTTGAGGATTTCGTTGACGTCTTTATCTAGGTTTTCTATTGAAACCGGCCTTAATTTGTTCAAACCTTCAAATTTCCCTTCAAGAAGGTTCAATTCTTTTTCGGATAGATCATCAACAACTGACAGAATTGAAATGAAATCTTGAATTGCAGTTTGGACTTTATTGACATTTGTATTGAGCATATTGGTATGAATTTTCTTGTCGGAGTTGACAATGGCCTCTTCAATCAGTTCAATTGCCTTATCAGCCAGTTTTTCTCCTTCTTTTGTCAGTCTGTATTCAGAATTTCTTCCCTTTTCTTCCTTGATTATCCACCCCAATTCTTGGAATTCTTTGACTCTCAAGGCAACTGTGCTTCTAGAGACGGATGATAATGTCACCAAGTCTTCGAAAAGAACCTTTTTCTCCATTCTCAAAACGACCAAGATCACAATGCTTCCAGCTTTTTCAAAGAACCCTCCCTTTTCTACTAAATCATTTGTTGTTCTCATGATATCACCGGGAGTTGTATCAATTAATTCATTGGAATTAATAATCTTTTGTACATTTGTACAATTCCCACTCATAAATTATACTTCATATACGTTAAGTTATGATCCCTCAAAAAAAATGAAGTCATTAATCCTTGCAAATTCAAATTTCAAAGTCCAAAAAAAAGAATTTTGGATAAGCAATTTTTTTTCTACCGCTTTATGGAAAAAAGTTAGTTATTTGGCGTTATTTTTCAGAGGGTCAGGACAAAAACAGCCCCGACTATCATGATGACCATTCCCAGCAGTCGTTCCTCCACCATTTCATCTAGGTATTTCTTTGCAAGGAAAGCAGTGACAAATGTTGAAAGAAGTGAGATGGGTTCGGCAACTGTGACCTGTAGGTTTTGGATGGCGATTAGAAGAAAGAGATAACTCCAACCATTGGATAGTGATGCAAAAAAAAGGTGTTTAGGTTCGCCTTGGATAATTGCTCTGAGATCGGGAAATCTTGTGCCTCTTACCAGCAGATAGACCAAAAGAATGGAACCAATGAGAAAGTTGGTCAACCATGCATAGAGGATCTCATTGATAGTTCTGATAATCAATGTGTCAAGTGTCCTTCCAAAAGCAATGAAAAGTGAGCCCATTATCATCAGCAATGAGGATTTGGATTCCAAGATTGCCTTGATCTTTTCTTTCAGGGATCCTCTATAAAGGAAGAAAAGTCCGATGAACATGAGTAGGCCTCCAGCTGCCCGGAACACGGTTACATCATCTCCAAGAAACAATAGACCTAGTATCATCAGCCAAAGAATTGAGGAGTTGTATAATGGAGCGACCAATGAGGTATCTCCCAAAGAGATTGCCTTTACATAGGCAAAAAAACCGATCGCATAGGCTGAAGAGCTTAATATAGCCAACAGGAAGGTTTTGAGAGGAATGTGGTAAGCATTGGAAGGAATGAAGAAGATTACGGGAGAAAGCAAAACACCGGCAATAAGAAAGAAAAGGGATGCAACTCCTACGCTATTATATCGTTCAAGTTTTTTAAGGAAGATTCGTTCGGTTCCAAGAAGGATAACCCTCAAGGTCAACGCAACATAACCTATGAGCACGAATTTTCATTCATCTCTTCCAAAAAAAGGTATTCTGTTAAATTCCCATATGTTATTGCCAAGAGGAACATAATCAAGCAATGTGTTTTTGTAGATTTACAAAATAGAGATGCCATTGCCCAATAAAAATTCATTTATCACATAAGTGTCATGAACAATATCGAGAGATAATCTAAAACAAACAATCGGATATCCCGTTGAGAAGAATTTTTACGACTTGAAATGGATAAATACTGCGTGCTTAAGCTATTTTATGTCAGGATGCTTTTCTCTAGGGGTATGGTTGGAATATCAGCAGATCCCTTAAACCCACTAGTATAACCGGTACACATTGAAAATAATTTGAAGCAGAGAAATTGAAACAGAGAAATGAGGAACTGTGGAAACGGCATTTAGAATCTGAGGGAGAGGCAGGTAAGGGCACCATTGCAATATTCGAACTGCGTCATTTCCAAGGACAATGTTTCAAAGCCTTCTGTTTCAAGGATGTTTTTGAGTTTGGGGGCATGACTTGAAAGAAGGACAGTACCATTCATGGTCAAGGTATTTGCGCCGTATTCCTCCCCTTTTGGAACTACAATGACATTGAAATTTTGGAGCACAGGGTGTGATGCAAACCGTTTAGTAGAAACAAATGTATTTTCGCCAATATAGGTGACGTAGCTTTTCAAATGCATTATGTCTGGTGCATCAATTGTCAGGAATTTTTTTCCCAACCACATTTCAGCTTGTTTGACTCCTTCGAGATTGGTTCTTAAGCTTAGACCTGAGATCATGGCATCAGGAAGATGGATGACATCACCGCCCTCAATGGTTCCAGGAGCAACGCATTTTTTTATTTCAAAGAATTCCTGTAAAACATCAACGATGGATTGAGTCTCTTCCATGCGAGAGGAGACCCCCATCCTGGAAATAAACGCACGTTTTCCAGAGAGCAGGGCATTATCCTCTACAAAGCAAGAATCAGGAAACTGATTTAATTTTGGGAGGACAATTGTTTCAATGCCAAGATCGTTCAATGCGTTTTTGTACTGCTCATGTTGGACTTGGGCTTTATGCACATTGACATTGTCATGAAGGGGGTGAGAGGAAAGACAATTCCGGTAAGTGTCAGGAACTTCCCTGAGAATTGCCTTAGAGAATATCATAATTGGAAGCGGCATAATTTATTCATAAAGGTGTATCTGGAAAATATCAATATTGCCAAATTTGAGACACTTGGAAAACCAGTTCAAGAAACGGTTGATTTTAAAACGGGAGGTAAGCATTTTCCCTATTTTTTCCGTGTGTGTATTTGTTTGAATGGAGTTGACAAAATAAGCCTCAATTCTTTCTGAATAGTTTGTCATTTCCTTTCAATAGAATATCCGGGAAATCATGATCAACAAGATGGTCAATGATGAAGTGATTGACTATGAGTAATTGAGAATGAATTGAACACTGAGTTTTTTTGAGTAAATGAAATAATATGAGATATAAGAGGATGATTTGAAAAGAGATGGCTCTGAAAATTGTTGTCGATAATCGAGAATCAAGAGAGATCATATCGATTTTGGAAAGTCTAGGGGTTGATGTATCCATAATGTCCTTGGATACAGGAGACTATTCTCCCGGCGAAGGAATATTTGTCGAAAGAAAAACGGGTCAGGATTTGGTCAATTCACTTATGGACGGAAGATTATTTGAGCAGCTCCATCGGCTGAAAGAAGCTTCAGACATTCCAATCATGATATTGGAGGATTTTGGTCAGGCATTTTTGAATCCAGAATGGGAGATGAGGAAAAAACCTGTTTTTGGAGCTCTTTCATATCTGACTACAAGGCTATTTGTCACCATCATTCCCACCAATTCGAAGGAAGAAACGGCAATTTTACTTGAAAGACTATGTTCTTGGTTTCAAGAAGAGAAAACCGATCCCATGTTGCATTCGAGAGGCGTGAAAAAAAGCATGTCATTTCATCAAAAGCAGGAGTATTTGATTCAAGGACTTCCCGGAATAGGAAACAAAATGTCACAGCTTCTTTTTGATCATTTCAAGACACCATTCAAGATATTTCAGGCGTTCATGGAAACCGAAGTGATCAGAAGCAAATCAGGCAGGATAAAAGGCTTGAAAGGCCCATTGGCAGACATTAAAGGAATTGGTCCCAAAATGGTCTTGACGATACAGGAAATTTTGACAAAGGAAGATCAATAATCTGGAAGGTTCCAAGCATACAGGAAAAGTCTTTCTGGAGTCATCGGACTTGTCAATCTGGTCAGTTTGACCTGTCTGAAATTTTGAAGTGCATTGAGCAATGCGAAATAGACACCGATACCATACATGAGGGGGGGTTCACCTATTGCCTTTGATTTGAGGATGCCAAATGGTTCGGGTTCCTCAATGAAACGGGTTTCAATGACTTTGGGGACAGACATTATATCAGGAATTTTGTAGGTTGACAAGGCATTGGACAACAATCGACCTGAATTATCGAATCTCAAATCCTCCATGGTCATCCATCCAATACCCTGAACAAGTCCACCTTCTAGTTGTCCCAGATCGATGGATCTATTCATCGAACGACCGACGTCGTGAACCACGGAAACCCTATCGATCTCGTAATTTCCTCGTAACAGATCGATCGTGACCTCAAAGAAGGCAGTTCCGAAGACATGGTAGGCAAAAGGATGTCCTTTTTCTTTCTTTGGATCGAAATAAATTTCAGGAGTTGCATAAAACCCTTTTTCGGAAAGTGAAATTCGGGAAAGATAAGCTTTTTCGATAAGATTCTCCCAAGTAAGTTCGGTTTTGAATCCTTGATGCGTGACGAATCCATCTTCAAATCCGATATCTTTAGCGTCCATAAGACCGAGAAGGTCAGCAGCGAACTCGACCAATCTTTTCTTCAGTCTTTCACAGGCTAGTTCAGTGGCTTTTCCGTTCAGGTCGGCAGTGGAACTTGCAGCAGAAGGGGATGTATTGATGATTCGAGTGGTATTTGTGGTTTCGATCTTTACCTTGTCAATAGGAAGGTTGAAGACAGCCATTGGTACTTGGGCGATACGGGTATTGACACCTTGTCCCATTTCCACTGCACCGGTGGATATTCCAACACTTCCATCCAAGTAAATGTTAACTAAAGCCGAAGCTTGGTTAAGTGAGGTCTTGGTAAAGGAGATACCGAAACATATGGGCATGAAGGCATAACCTTTCTTTTTGAGGAAATTTTGCTGGTTGAAGTTGTTGATTTCTTCAATTCGATCCTGAATGGAAAATTCAGTTTCCAATTGATTCCAAGTTTCACCTGTTTTGGCATTTCTCACTAATTGTCCATAGGGAAATTCTTGTTCTTCAGAGATGAGATTCTTTTTCTGTATCTCCTCTTTTGGAACATTGAGAACTTGGGAAAGCATCTGGATGGCGCTTTCAATTGCAAACATGCCTTGGGGACCACCAAACCCACGGAATGCGGTGTTGGGGGGTAAATTGGTCTTGCATGAGACAGCAGTGGCTTTTACATTCGGTATGAAATATGCATTAGTGCAATGGAAAAGAGTTCTTTCAAGAACAGCAGGGGAAAGGTCTGCGGCAGCTCCGGCATTCTGGTAGAACATGACCTGATAGCCTTTGATGATTCCATCCGGAGTAGCAGCAATTCTGAAATCTACCGAATAAGGATGTCTTTTTCCAGTCATTTTGAGATCTTCATCCCTGTCAAGGATAAGTTTTATGGGTTGATTGAGATGAAAAGCTCCCAAAGCAGCCATACAGGCCCACGCAGTTGCTTGGTCTTCCTTCCCGCCAAAACCTCCTCCAAGACGGGTAACATCCACTTCAACTTGATGCATTTGCCACCCCAAAATTCTGGCAACTGTTTTCTGGACTGCTGTTGGTCCCTGTGTTGAAGAAATGATGAACATGCCTTTTTCTTTGGGAACTGCATAGGCACCTTGGGTCTCCAAGTAAAGATGTTCCTGTCCCCCTATTTCACATGAGCCATCGACAATGATCAAGTCAGACTGTTGAAACACTGTCTCGACATTCCCTAATTCGAATGTACGTGGTTTCAAAATGATTTTTCCTTTCTTGAAAGCTTCACGGGGATCTGTTACTGGATCCAGTTCCTTTAGATCAATTCTAATTTTGTTTTTTGCCTTTCTGATTGAAGCTTCAGTTTCACCTACAATGACAGCGATAGATTGTCCTTGAAAATGGACTTCGCGGCTTGCCAATAACTCTTCATCAGGGACAATTCCCCCAATCTGATTTTCTCCGGGGATATCTTTGGCCAACAAAACCGCCTTGATTCCCTCTTCAGCCAAGGCTTCGGAGATATCGATGCTTTCAATGATTCCATGAGCAATAGGTGATCCGAGAACACCGGCAACCAAGGTATCCTTCCTTGTGATGATATCATCCACATATAACGATTTTCCAGTTACATGACCTTTGGAATCAATGTTTTTGAGGTCTTTTATCTGTTGTTTCAATTCTTCAAGCATGTCCATTTCCTCCTTCCAATATGGAATCCCTCATGATCTTGATGGCAAGTTCCTCTGAGATGAGATCCAATTCCATAAAATGCCTGATGAAAAGCGATTTGGCAAGATTTCTCTTGTATATTGCAGACCCCCGGACATCATCAATGGGAGAGATTTCACGGTCAAGAATATCTAATGCTTTTTTGAGCACTAATTCGGAAACCCTCTTTCCTTTCAGGTAATTTGAAGTTTGAGTGAGATAGAGCGGAATAGGCGAGACACCTCCAATCGCAAGCCCCACATATGTCAGGGACAGGTCGGGATCAACAACAATGGAAATTGCGGTATTGACTGAAGCGATGTCTAGATGGGTTCGTTTAGAGACCTTTTCGAAGTTTGTTCTTAATCCCTTGATTTTCTCGATCTGGACTTCTGTAATTATTTCATGTTCATTGAGGTCAACATTCCTGTAACTTTTGAAGAAATCACGTAATTTGACAGTTCGTCTTTCACGTCCATGTATCACAAGAGTGGTTTCCATTGTCAAAAAAAGGATTGAGAGATCGCCAATAGGCGAGGCATTGACGAAGTTTCCGGCAACTGTTGCAATGTTTCTGATCTGTGTACTTGATATGAGTCTGGCAAATTTAACGAAGTTGGGGATTTCCTCAATGAATACTGAAGAGTTTTCCAGATCAGTCACAGTGGCATTGGCAGGAACAATGATCGCATGTTCCGTTTTGTAAATTCCCATATTATTTACTGGAAGGGTGTAAAACACATCCTGTTGGTGTTCAAGAAGAAAATGCCTTTTTTGGACAAAAAGATCCGTTCCTCCTCCGATGATCAGAGGAGCGGGCAATAAAGGGTAAACTTGTTTACTTTGGCTTTGTAGGATGTGTTGAGTGATTTTAGGGAAATAGTCAGGGACAATTTTTTTGTTCACCAATACTTCCAGTCGTTCAAGAGGAGACAAATCCTCAATGAAACGCAGTTCCTGTACCAAATGCCTCAACGATCGGATGATGGAGTGGTATCCGGTGCATCGGCATATGTTTCCATCCACTGCCTTAATTGCCATCTCTTCAGTGATTTTGGTTTCGTTGAGACAGAATGCAGTCATGGAGACAATAAAGCCAACAGTGCAGAAACCGCATTGTGTTCCTCCATTGTCAACCATCAGCCTCTGAGGAAGTGTCATTCCATCCTTTCGGTTAATTCCTTCAATAGTTACTACATGGCGATTTGCCACATTTCTCATAGGGGTAAGACAGGAGACAATCTGGCGATATTGGATCGTTTCATTTTCGACATTTCCGATCATGACGGTACAGGCACCGCAATCCCCTTCTCTACAGCCAATTTTTGTACCTCGCAGATTTTGTCCATACCTCAGGAAATCTAAGAGGGTAAGATTTGGGTTCCCGTTATAGGTTATCTCCTGATCGTTGAGCCAGAATCTGAATGAGGATTTGTTCATTTCGCTAAATTGGAACAATTCCTTCTAAAACTTGGTGATACGACATGCACGAAATCACCAATCATTCACATGAATTCTTGATGGCAATGATTTGGGCAGCAATACTGACCGCAATCTCTTCGACAGTTTCATCATTTATCGGTAAGCCTATGGGTGCAACCAGTTTTCTGAATTGATCGGAACCCAATTTTCTTTCAATTTTCGAGAGTTTTGCCTTGGATCCCATCAATCCAACATAAGTAAGGTTTTTTTCCACTAAAGCAGTAGCAACTTCAATATCTGTAGCAAGTGAATATGTGCAGATGACTGCAAAATCCCTTGGAGTTGGCAAGATTGTCGAGGCATATTTGCTGAATGAATCAACCACAATTTGGTGAGCATAAGGATTGGCGAGATGCATCTCCAGATCCCGGTCATCGATGACAATGGTTTTCAATCCAATGAATTTGAGTATTTTGGACACAGCAATTCCCGTATGCCCTCCTCCAAAAATATGGACAGTAAACGGATAACCAACCAGTTCCTTATAGAGCCAATCATGCTCCATCATGGTAAATTTTGGTTTTCTCCAGGC
Organism: uncultured archaeon; assembly: GCA_964645535.1. Lineage (GTDB taxonomy): Archaea > Asgardarchaeota > Heimdallarchaeia > Heimdallarchaeales > Kariarchaeaceae > WAKA01. Next base: position 30,297 of record CAZYCQ010000023.1, read on the forward strand.
CTGTTCAAATTTTCCAATAATGTCAAGAAAGACCCCTTCAGAGTTTACAGAAAGGAATGCAGCGGCATTGTTTTCATAAAGTTCGATTATTTTGGAAATCCAGGGAATATCTTCATTTTTCAGTTTGAGGAAAATATTATGTTGGGAACCTGCACAATTCAGTCCAGATTTTTTGTCTGGAGGTGCATTTGGATTATGGACATATTTTTTCAGAAGGATCTTTGAGCTGAATTTGGGTGGTGTTTCAATAAGGTTTTTTTCAAAAATCGCACCACCAACAGTTCCAACAAATTGTCCATTGCCATCAATCAACATTTTGAACCCCGGTTTACCGGGAGAACTTCCTCTCGTTTCGGCAATGATTATCAATATGGGTTGTATCCCTATTCCAATCCATTTGACTGCCGTTTTCCATAGTTGGAGATCCTTCATTTCCCTTCTTTTTGTATGACATGCTTTAAATCTTCAGGTGATCTCATTCACAATAGAATTATAGGGAGGTTTCTGTTGCAATTCATTGAGATTATCCGGTCAAACCAGAGGTTATTTTTTCATTTCAGTTCCCATCTTGGGTTTTGGTATTGCACCAATCCTAATTGACATTGCATTAGAAACCATTGATGTGTACACCTTCCTTTTTTCAAGGTTTTTCCTTTCTGCCCTTCTTCTTACGCCCATACTTTCATTTGGATATTTGGAGAAGGTGAAGAGCCTACTGCGAAATAAGTACACTTATTACCTTGCCATCTGCCAAGCTGTTGCCATCGTTTTCCAGTATGTCAGTCAATTGTTTGTCATCCCTTCCTTTTCGACCATTATAACTAAGTCGTATCTTATCTATGTACCATTCATTGCGCCAGTCATCCTCAAAGAAAGATTTCTCTCAAGGAATGTCATGGTTGCAGCAGTTGGATTCCTTGGAGTTTTATTGATTTCTGGAGGGACAACACTTGAATTTCATGTACAAACTCTTTTGGGAATTGGGGCAGCTATTGTCTCAAGTTTGGGATTTGCATTTTATATTGTTTATTCCTCAAGAATGGCCAAAGATGAGGAGGTGGACAATCTTGCACTTCTTCTCATAATTCTCTGGTTTGTGGCATTGGTTTCTGCCGGATTGATGGGGATCAATTACCGAAATCTTAACCCAATCTTCACCCCCGAGGTATTGACAATTGTAGCAACGTTGATTGTCTTTTCAACCCTACTTTCTTATCTTGCCTACTTCATGGCTTTAGAGGAAATATCTGCAACAACAGGTTCTGTTTTGCTTCTACTGCAAAACATTCCTCCATTTCTGTCTGATGTGATCATTTTTGACAGGAAATTAGGGGGAGATTTCATATTTGGAAGCATCCTAATCATTACTGCTTCAATTGCGTCAGTCTACTACAATCAGATCAGAGAAAATACATAGCTAGGGGTATGGGGCTTCCATTCAGGCTTTCTTTTGATATGAGTCTAGACCTTTCATCACTTTGTTTGCAAGCAATATCAAAATTCCAATCCAGACCAGTGATGTAAGAAATGAAAACATTTTGGATAAAACATCTGTAGCATCGGGCGACAATATTGCTGCAAGAATGCCCAACCCGATGATAAACGGCAAATATATCAATAATGGTCTCATGTTTCTCAGCAACAGACCAAATGAATATTCAATAGGTTTGTCTCCCATCAGAATTTTGTCCAGCAATTTTTGAGCCTCTTTCTTCAAATTATCGTCATCAGTGGTCATGATGAATGCCACCAAATTATCGATTGTGGAGAGGGAGGGGTCAATCTGGAAGGGTCGATATTTCTTCTCATCAACCAGATCCTGATTAGCTTCTACTTCATTTACGACGGACGATGTGTCAACCTCCATCTGATTGGAGTCTTTTTTGCTTTTATTTGGCATATCCAAATCATTTTACACTACGTTCCTTAAGAGAGTTTCTCCCATTGGCCAAGCGATTCCAATTAATTTTCCTCAAGATTGATCAAAATGATGCATCACTAATTTTGGAAAGTCTGTCTCTCTATGGGTTGAGCTAAATAGCCAAATTTTGTGAATGAATCATTGATTTCTGTAATGCGGATTGCGGATATGCTCCGGAGAGGAACATTGACCATCCCTGAAATAGAGGCTGCGGCAGCTGACAGGATATATACATATAATCACAAACTCAGGGCAATGATTACTCTCAATGATGAAAGCAGGATGAACTCCTATGATTTGAACTTCATTCTTCGGGAATCTCCGGAAATCGCAAGGTCAAAAAGACTTTTAGGCATTCCTACTATTTTGAAGGATGTATTCCTGACAGATGATCAAGGAACTTCAGCAGGAATGATGAAATATTTTGGATATCGGTCACGTATCAGTGCCCCAATTGTTGATCTGATTGAGGAAGAAGGAGCCTTGATCATGGGAAAAGCCAGTGTTCCGGAAATGGCAGGAGATGTCCAGACATACAATGACATTGTGGGCATTTGCAGGAATCCTTGGAATTTGGATCTGACGGTTGGAGGTTCTTCTGGAGGAGTTGCCGCGGCAATCTCGATGGGTTTTGGTCATTTTGGGCTAGGCAGTGATTTGGCAGGTTCCTTGAGAATTCCGGCCAATTTCACGGGGACAGTTTCCTTGAAACCGACAGAGGGTCGGATTTCAACCATTGGACATTTTCCTCCAATTTATTCGGAACGCAAAATCCTAGAAGCAATGGAAAGGGAAGGAGTAGGAAGACCTATGGATCTCCTTTTCAGATCGGGGTATGGGAAAAGTCCAAAAGATATCGACATAGATCGAGAGGATCTATATTTTGATTGTTTGACAGTCGGACCCATGACAAGGAGTGTAGCAGAGCTTGATTATATTGTAGATGTATTGTTCACTCCGACGACAGAGTTCGGTTCTTCTCTTCCAAAATTTTCGAGAGCAAAGCCTGAAAAAACATACAAATTAGGAATTACTAGCCATTTTCAGTTCCTTGAAACCGACAGGCGTGTTTCTTTGAAGGTGGAGGATTTTGGTGAGAAACTGGAGAAATGGGGAAATGATATTGAAGTGTTTGATTTACCGAAGGATATCTATATTCAATTCAGAGATGGTTATTCATGGTTTGGAAATCGGTTCATGTCACTTTGTGAGACAGAATTTGACATTCATGCGGAATCCTTGAATAAGAAAAGGGAAGGACGGGAAAAACTCAATCAGCAATTCGATCAGTTTCTTGAACCCTATGACTTCTGGATACTTCCTGTTTCGCCTACTTTGCCATATCCGCACAATCTGGAACATTCCCCAATTGAGATAAACGGCAGACCTGTGAAATATTGGAAAGCAACAATTTCATACACTTCATTTTTGAGTTACAGTGGTTTGCCGATACTCACCATACCTATTGGTCTTGTCAACAATCTTCCTGTCGGAGTACAAATTGTTGGGAAACGATGGAAAGATGAGAAGCTCATTGCATTTGGAAGATATCTAGAGCATAAATTGGGTAGGTTTCCTCATCCACCCCTAAGTGATGAGATTCCAGAACTTGAGGAAGATGAGTTCTTGGAAGATATAGACAGTAGCCTCTTTGATTTCTAATTGTCTGTTGAGTTGATCCATGCAATGATCGGTATCCAAAACGATTCAGGATTCTCAATCATGGCAAAATGACCGAGACCTTCCAAATGAAGAAGTTGATGTTTTTTCACGTGGTTTTGAAGATCACGGACATAAGAAAGAGGCCAAACATCTTTTTCTGCTGAAACAATGAGGACAGGATTTGGGAATTTCCGCAATTTGGGACGTACATCGAATCTTTCAATTTCTGGATAAAGGACATAATATTCATGATATGCAACCTTATGACATTGGTCAAGCAGTCTTTGAGCCTCGCCAAGATTAGGAGGGTCGAAATATACGGTGTAGGCTCTATTAAACTTCACTTGTAATGAGTTTGGATCCATTCTGGCGAAGTAAGTGTCAAGTTCATTCTTGGTTTGGGGAGAAAACCTTTCTCGAATGTTCCAAGCCAACTCTCCTCTGAATCTTGAGCTTGCAGAGGTGGAGAAGAGAACTAGTCTGTCAACGTGTTTCATATGGCGAACCACATATGTAAGTGCAATAAGGCCTCCAAGCCCATGACCGAAGATAATTATTTTCTCGAATCCCAACTTTTTCCGAAGTTCCTCAACATCATCCGCCATAAGTTTGAATTTCAACTGCTTATCATTTTCAACATTCGGGGACCTTCCGTGGGAACGATAATCAAAAAGCACAAGGGGGTGCTTAAAATCCATGTCTTTGAGGCTTGCTTCAAGGTAAGTCCTATCGAGGGGGAAGGTTGGAAAGAAAAAGATAGGGATTCCCTCCCCATCAATTAAGGTGAAGTCAAGTTCCATCAAAAAGAATATGTGAAGATGTAGATTTAAAACTTGATTTCAGGCACAGGATTTGTTCAGTCTGTTGACTCTGGATTCAAGATCTACCCATTCTTCGAGCAGTTTTTTATGGATTTCATCCTTCAATGCCTCTATTATCCGGTCGTAGAGCTCATCGTCACTTATTTGTTCCATTGAGATATGGACGCCTTGATTTTCTGTTTCCATTAATACAAATTGATTGTCAAGAGATAAAAGTCAAGGCGCTCAGAGGGGATTTTCCAAGTGAATTTTCGAGATCCAAATTCCAGAATGGGCAATTTTCCGATTCTTCCAAGTTCTATCAAGAATAGATTCAGACTAGATCTAAAAATGAAAAATGGATTTTCATTTTGTCATTTCAAAAATTATTGGGGGAACATCAGTCAAGTGATCTACAATATAGTCGGGATTGGATTCCTCCAATGGTTTCCTAGTATATTTTCCAAATGAGCCTAGAACTGCAATGGATTTGCATCCCACTGCTTTTGCAGCTTGAACATCGACTGGAAGATCCCCTACCATGACAATTTGGCTTGGATCCACATCAATTTTCTGAGCTGCGAACAGAATAGGTTCTGGATCTGGTTTGGCACGGCTTACATCATCACGGGTAACGATGACATCAAACTGGTTGAACCTGGGAAATTCATCAAAAGCCTTGTGAATTGTATCTCTGCTTGCACTGGTCACTAAAGCCAACTTCAGGTCTTTTTCCCTTATCTGTTCCAGCACTTCAAAAGATCCTTCCACAGGGACAATTTTCTTGAATAATTTCCTCCTTCTTGAAAGCTTCAACCACAGTATTTTTCGTTGGAAAAAGTTCAAACCCGCAGTTTTTGCGATATAGGAGATTGCATTATAAATTATGAACTTGGTCTTTCCGCCTGATTTTTGGATAATCCCACTCAGATTCTGTTCCACATTTTCCAAATCCAGATCTGGCTTTACCTCCCTGATGGCAGAAAAAAGAGGATTGATCCATCTCTCATTCAAGTCTATAAGTGTTCCATCGAAATCAAAAAAGACAGCTTGAACCATCTGGGGTGCGATCAAAGTAGGGAAATAAAAACCTTGGGAAGAAGTTATCTTGCTTCCATAATTTTTTGGTTGAATGTTTCCTTATCGACAACATACCTTTCATGCTCTCCTTCCCCGATAACAAATCCTTGATACATGGCAATCACCTTAAGCAGAACACGTTTTTTGACAATCGATTCTACTTTTGCCTTTACACTGATTACCTCTCCAGGGATTACAGCCCGTTTATGGTCGACACAGATTTTTGTTCCTACAGTAATGAATCTTTGTCCAAGGAATTCTTGAAGAAGGATTTTTGCAGTTTCTTCCATAAAAAGGATCATACTTGGTGTAGCAAGAACATTGACATCTCCTGAACCAATCTTCATGGCAGTATGGTCTTCTGAGACATAATAATCCCGTACCAATTCCCTACCGATGGCTTGATCAAGATTCATAATAATAGATTATAGATTGTTTACTTAAATTTACGTAACTTTCCTCAGGCATTTATTCGATTGTTTTCAATTCCCTTCCTACAAATCCATATGCGCCAAGAACTATCCCGATGACGAATCCGAGGAAATGGGCAAAAATGTTGGTGTTTGAATTTGTTGAAGAGAAAATGAAGAAAATTATTCCTGCAGCCAGCATGCGATTTTTTTCTTCAAGTTGGCGTTTTCTTGCCCATCCAACGATCACCCCCAAAAGACCGAAGATTGCACCGGATGCACCCACTTGGAATGAATTCCCGAGAATGGGGGCTGAAAGGATCAATGAGCCAAAGCCAGAAATGAAATATGCCTTGTAGATGTCTTTATTCTTGAATCCTTTATCTTCCATGAAGAATCCGAAAATCAGCAGAAACAGCATATTCCCGAACAGATGTCCCAAATCGGCATGGAGGAATAATGAGGTAATGATTGTCCAAAAAAAAGCAGGAAACGTCAAAAGTGAGAACCCAAATACAATGACCGAAAATTGTGGCATTTGATACAATGAAAGGGTTTGTTCGTATCCATTTGCTGAAGCCAACAAGCCGACAATGAATGCAAATACATAGAATATGACATTGATGAAAAGAAGTTGACCTGTGGCATTCTTGAATTCAGAAAGAGGGGAGTCCTCCGTTTGGGAACTCATAAGTCTATTTCGTCAGAATGGTTAAAACTTAATTGATTTGAAGCACAATCGATCGTATTAAAAACCAAAGGAGAATCGACGTTTTGTGTGGAAGAAGACTCATGATATAGGTATGCTTTCTCCAAAGATGGAAGGAGAAAAGGTCACAGTCAATGGTTGGGTCCATGCCCTGCGAATTAAGGGAAAAATTGCATTTCTTGTCATAAGAGATGCTACAGGAACTGTTCAAGCGACTGCATTGAAAAAGAATAGTGAAGAGGTTTTTGAAGTCCTTAAGGATCTTACAAGAGAATCTTCAGTATCAGTCACGGGAACAATCAAGGTACACCCCGAAGCTCCTGGTGGGTTTGAGATCATCCCCAGTCATCTGGAAATTCTGAATAAGGCAGAAAGTCCGCTTCCATTTGATCCTTTTGCAGATTTCATCAACACCAACAAGGACACTCGTTTTGATTGGCGAATATTGGATCTCAGGAATCCCAAGGTATTGGCATACCAGCAATTACGGTCTGCGGTAATCTTTGAAGTCAGCAATTACATGATGAAAGAAGGGTTTACTTTTTGGTCAACTCCCAAGGTGCTGGGTGCGGCAAGTGAGGGAGGAGCAGAGGTGTTCAATGTTGATTGGTTTGGTCAGCCCGCCTTTCTTGCAATGTCACCCCAGTTGCACAAACAAGCCATTGCCGCAAACACCGGAACAAAATTTTTTGAGATTACACCGTATTTTCGAGCAGAAAAAAGCAGAACCCGACGGCATCTTGCAGAATTTTCAGGATTTGATGTAGAGGTTCCATTTGCAACAGACGAGGATGTCTGGCAGTATATGGAAGGGATTGTCAAAACAGCAAGCGATGCAGTTCGGAAACATCCTAAGCTTCTTGAAACGTTAGGTGTTGAGGTTCCAGAAGTTAAGACACCCTTCAAACGTGTCAGCTATGATGAATGTGTGAACCTCCTCAATGAGAATGGAATGGAAATGGAATGGGGTGAAGATTTCTCAACGGAACAGGAGGCAAAGCTTTGGGAGTTGATTGCCGAACCATTCATCATCTACCAATTCCCCCGAAGTGTAGGAAAGTTCTATGTGAGGGGTGTTGATGGAGATGAAAGGAAATGCCATGCCTTTGACCTTATCTACAAGCATGAATTGAGTTCAGGAGGATGGAGAGAGCATAGGTATGACAAACTGCTTGAAAACATCAAGGCCAAAGGATTGAACCCCGATAATTTTGAATCCTATCTCAATTTCTTCAAATATGGCGCCGCACCCCATGCAGGATTTGGTTTGGGAATTGAACGGCTAGTTGCCACATTACTGAGTGCGCCAGATGTGCGTGAAGTGGTTGCATTTCCAAGAACTGTTGATCGCCTCCATCCATGAATTGGTTTTCTACCAGAAGATTTATGTCAATTATTGATATGTCAAGATCATGAAGATTCTTCATAAGGAGTTTGTTACCTCAGCTTGTGGGTGTCAATCCTGTGTAAACAACAAGGAAGAATTGATCTTTTCAGTTTATTAAGGGAAGGTGGTTTATTTTTGCACTGAGGATTGTAAGGAAGAATTTGACGAGGATCCAGATCTGTTCCTTCAATCTGACCATTTCAAAATAACCCTCGAGGATTTAGATCCTGTTGTCTATGAAGATTAAGTCAAGATTTCGCAACCATCGCTTTTTACGATTATTGTATGCTCAAATTGGCTGACATTTGCTTTTGGATCAACTTCCACCAAAACTGGATAGCCCATGATGATCTTTGCCCGCAATAGTTTTCTGATGTCACGGGTAATTTCATCCTTGGTTAGATCCTCTTCCATAAGAAAACGAGGTGAAAAAGGAAGAATGCCCACTTTATCAATATACTTCTTCAGAATTTTGGCTAACTCAGTTTCTTTTGGTTTGGGTTTTCGAATCACACGAAAAATATTCATTTTCCTTCCGTTTTTCACCTCTCCTCGTCCATCCGTTGCGAATGGTTCAATGGCATAGACCTTTCCTTTCTCCAACCTTCCTTTGACAAGACCAAAAATCTTCGATCCATGATTAGGTATTGTCTGACCGGCATGAAGAACGAATCGTTTGATTTGGTGGCCAGAAAGGTTTCTTATCGGTTCATATCCTGCATCGGCAATGGTTTTCTCGATTACTGCTCCAATTTCCATCACTTTTACGCCAGCTTTTACTTTGTCAATTGCTGCATCAAGGGCTTCTTTCGTCACCTTGGTCATGTCATCATATTTTTTGTTGAAATTGACAGTTATTGCGGTATCCACAATGTAACCATCAACATGGGCACCCAAATCCACCTTGATTGTATCGGCTTTTCCAACGGTACGAGTATCATTGATGTCGGGTGAATAATGGGCAGCTTCATTGTTAACTGAAAAGTTTAAAGGAAAAGAGGGACTTGCTCCCTGCTTTCTGATGAATCCCTCGATTTCCTGAGCGAATTCGAAGGCATTTTTTCCAGGTTTGAGTGTTCGTTCCACCAATTTTTTTGCTTCAATTGAGATTCTCCCGGCTTCACGATATTTTTCCAATATTTCTTTTGCTTTTTGTTCCATTTACAAAGTCAGGATTTGGAGATACAAATTAAATGATTCTGTTCATGCGGCACGAAGTTATTCTAGGGATTTCAATTTTCTTTTCAATTCACGACCACCTTCGTTTTTCAGCCATAACAACCAAGTGAAAAACATCAACCAAAGGAAAGAAATGGCGATTGTGTCATGAAACTTCTGTTCTTCGAAATTATCTAGGAACGCAAAAAATTCAAGAGTAATTGACGTTTGGTAATTCTTTGCAACCATTGGGATGATGAGATCATAATCACCATAGAAGGGAAGTTCCACAACCCCTTGGTAAGTTCCATCTTGTTGTGTGAAGTTCACTTGAGCTATAAAATTGGGGGCATCAAGATGTACCAAATAAGCAGTTATTGTCGATGAAAATTGGGGGGATGTGCCATCAGGAGCAGAGCTAGGTTTGAATGAGATCGGAATCTGGTCGTAGAGACGGAATTCAAATGATTTTTCTGTGCCTACAGGTGTTTCATCAACAATAAGATCAACTTTGATGTTTCGACTTTCAGCCAGCCAATCAATTGAATTATATGCTGTTTCTCTGTTAATTGAAGAATCTCCGAATTTGTCTCTTTCTAAGGCTTCATAGACGAACGGAAGAACAGATGATGACACGATTATCCTTCCCTTTCCAATGTTTTCCCTTACCATGATTGGATGATCACGGTATGTTGCCAAAACTTCTGGACCATCTCCTGTTACTGAAAGATAAGGACCATAAAACGGAATAGATGCCAATTGTGGTACCAAATCCTGAACTCTTGAAGTTTGTCCCAACACAGGAACCTGAACCGCGCTGTACCCTTCAGCAGGCTTATCAAAACGTACATGAACCTCTCCAAAACCTTTATCCAATCGAAGAAGGGCATTAAGGGCATCAATTGCAAATTCACCCATGAAATTTGTTTCACTACTATAATATCCTCCACTACCCAAGAGTAACAGACCTCCACCCTTATTGTCTACAAAATCTCGGATAGCCAAAATTTCATCACCAGAATATGGAATATCGGGGTCTGGGATGATCAACATTTGATAAGGATCTAGGATCGAAGCAGTAAGTGATTGATTGGTGTATTCAACAATATATCCTTTGTCTCGTAATAAGGTTGTCAAGGTTGAGAATTTTCCTTCGGGACGGTCGTTAAGATAATAGTCACCTAACGTATCTGCATCTTTCGAGGCATCAATCAGAATCTTTGCTCTTGGAAACCGTGAAAGGGCAAAATATGAGACATTCATGTATTTCATGAGTTCAAGGGATTGAGCTTCCAGGAAATATATTGTTGCTTTGACATATTCCACAGCTTTACTTGTAACGGTAATGTTGATTTCGACAATATTTGTCCCTTCATGCAATTCAACAGTTTGTGGAACTCCAATATTCACATTTCCAAGATGAGTTGCGACACGGGGAAGAACTGTCATGTTTTTGTCGGCATATACCGTTAGATTGAAAGCTCTTGTTTCATTGATGATTGAAGCTCTGAAAAATGTATTTGATTCGGTTCTTACCTTTTGACCATTTTGATCAAATTCCTGACCATCATGGATTGCGACAGGATTTACACTGGCTCTTTCAAGAATTTCCTTTTCAGAATTGTTGAATTTCGCTTCAAGTATTTCATAGGCTTTCGTGAAATTTACTAGCCCCCTCCCTTGTATTTCCACGGGAACACCTAAATCATTTGCACTTGCAATTATTGCATTCTTGATTTCTACAGCAGTTGCCTGGGGAAATGCCTGCCGCAACAACAGACTCCCGCCTGAAACATGGGGTACGGCCATAGAGGTGCCAGTCAATTTAAGTGGACTTCCATCAGAGGCATTGACGGAAACTACTTCAACCCCTGGAGCAAGAACATCAGGCTTGTTCAGGAATGAAGGAGGGATTGAAGGTCCCCTTGATGAAAATTCCCAAACGGATGAAGGAGTTTCAAGAGCACCTACAGAGAGCACAGTATCCAAGACGCCTGGATTCCCGATTGTGCTTCCACCAAATCCACCATTATTTCCTGCTGCAACAACAGCCAATATATCACGTTCTGCAATCTTTTTCATGAGCTGAGCAAAAAGATCTGATGTGCCATTGTAGTCATTAGATCCGAAGCTCATTGAAAGCACAGAGACATTTAAGGAGATGGCAAAATCAATACCTGCAAGTACATCCAAGTTATCTCCAACACCTTGTGCATCAAGCACACGAACAGATTTGAAATTTGCTTCAGGAGCCATTCCATGGCTTTTATACAGTCTATATTTTCCCCCAATGAAATAAAGACCATTTGATACCGCGATACCTGCAACATGGGTACCATGTCCAGAGTAATCATATGTTGATTCCTCTCCCCGATTGAGGGATCCTATAGAGTAATATTCTCCTCTATCACGTGAAATATTATAGATATCACGGAATTGGAGAGTACGGTTCACTCCTGAATCAATAATTGCAATTGACTGGTTTTGACCAAATAGTCCTTTCTTCCAGAGTGGTTCAATGGAAATCCAGTCCTTGGTTTCTTTTAGGGTATTCAATTCCCGTTCCAAACCCAAGGTTGATGCGTTCGCCCATGGATCATCTGATTGGAGCCGATAGAACGTTTGTGCGGACGGAACCAATTTTGTAACACCTTTAAACTGGGAAGCATCAACTTCTTTCTCTGCGATAAATGCAGGCAAATATTTGAAAACATATAGAATGTTCCCCTTATCTATTGATTTCAATGCTTGATCCCGGGCGGAGAAATTTTTGAACATGATGAGTTTCCTTTTGCCCACCAATGGAGAAATTGAATCAGCATGTTGTGTATCCATGACAGAAAGGTTTTTCTCAGTTTCCAGATTTGCATTATCCTTATGAAGTTCTATTGAGAGTTTAACGGGGATGGCTGGGGAAATCATGATAAAACAGAGAACTACTGCATAAAGTTTGACAACACGCATTCCAATCAATTTGGAACGTTCATCTATTTTAACTATTGTCAGTCCATGAAAATCAAATGTTGATTGATGCAGAAACTTTGGTCAGATCTGAAATTGGGTTTGATTCCTTCCCTTGGGGATGAAATTTGTGGAAAACAGTTTTATTTCTGGAAATCGTATCTTGGATGAAAATGGCACAATCTTTCAATCAAAGCATCAGTGAAATTTCGAAGGTCATTGATCTCATCAATCAGGCAATCCCTTTAGTTGGCACCCCTTCAAAATTGGAGTCTGTCTTGGGATTGGTCTCGCAGGTGACAGACATTATGAAATCTGATCAACTCCATCAGGTATCACCCCATTTCAGACCGTTGGGAACCACCCTAAAGATCCTGACCAGTTCCGGTTCACCCTTTCTCAGTACAGTCACATTCCAAGCGTTTCTTCTTGAGATTTCCGAGACCTTAAAGGAAGTGGTAAATCTTCTTAATTCAGGAGGTTTGCCAGATCCAGGAGTAATCCAAGATTTACGAACCAATGGGGAATTCTTCATCCGTATGGCCGGAAGAATGCTTTATCGATACAAGATCAATGTCAAATTCGAACCAGATTATGATGCAAAGGTTCTCAGAGCGTTCATGCTTGCGAAAGATTTGTCCAAGCAGGTCAGGTTCCTCAATGTTGATCCAGACATTTCCCAGCAAACCAATCCCAATCTTGACAATGGTATGACTTTGGAAGTGCTCTCACAAAGCTCTGCTCAAGAACTCTACGATACGGTTATGAATGTACTTTCTGTTGAATCCTGCCAGATTTTCATTGAACGAAGAGAAGAGAATGTGCTGTATTTAGACCCGCCATATATACCAGGATCTGTTGACGATCGAATGGATAAGTATCTCAATGAGTAAATTCAAGTGTTATGAAGACTATTGTCTAATCTTTTTCCTGATTGCAAGCATCATTGGAATGAATGCAAAAATAACTGCCCAAAGGCTGATGGGGAGACCATTTCCACCGGTTTCGCTTGAAGAAGGAGTTGTTTCCGTAGTCGTGGTTGGACCTTCACCTATATAGAAAACCATTTTGATTGATCCTTCATTACCAGAAGAGTCAACAGCCTTGAAAATAAGGACATGTTCAAAGATGGAAAGATCAACCGCGGATTTCTGGACCACAAGGACAATCTTTTCTCCTTCAATGGATCGGGAAACTTCAGAGACTGACCTTTCAGTTCCGTCTAAAATGACTGTTAGATCACTATATGTCACCTTGTAGGTCGTATCAACCACGGTGAATTCGAATCTATAAACAAAGGCATCTTCAGGGAAGACAGTGCCGTTTTCGGTAATAGCAGTGATCTCAGGACCTTTTAGATCAAGAACAAGTTCAAATCGCAAATAATCAGTTCCTGAAACGATTTGGATCAGGTGATATCCATCTTCCGTCGCGTCGTAATCCAATCTGAAACGTCCTTGTCCCAAATCAGTCAGTGACAGATCTGTGGCAGGAACTGTGGTTGCCAATCTCTCTGCCACCACATTGGTTGAAGGGGCTCCGTTTGAATAAACGGTAAATTCAACAGTAAGTGAAGATCCAGATTGTGAAACGGAATTGAGGGTTATCCGATCGGTCTGCATCAACCAATCGTAGGCTCTTTTTGCAAGGATTTGATCATCCGGGGAATATCCTTGTGCACCAGTAGTACCACCATTATCAGTCCAGAAATTATTGTCTGAAATAATGACCCGTCCGCCTCCAATCTGATCGTAAAGGGCAATCTGAGTCTTGTCAGGAGTTCCAGTCAGGTGATAGACATAGGCATTCTTCTCTTCCGCTCGTGTTTGATTTACTGAAAGGAAATTCCCGAATGTTGTAACATGAGTTGCAGGTCCAACGAATGATGTCACATTGTAAATCGGAGTTATCCTTTGAGTTGGATCTCCATTTGCAGGATCAGATGATGTGGTCACACCAAATCTACTTATCAAAGGATTGATGGCAGACGCATTGGTTCCTACAGTACCGAAATTGGCATCATTGAAAATGCCGTTGAAAGTGATCAACAGTGATCCACCATTATCGACATAACGTTCAAGGGCGGAAATCTCATTCGGTGTGAAGTACTCACCTTCATATGGACCAAGGACATCATGGTTGATGTCAACTGGATCGGGGATCCAAAGAATGTCATACCTTCCAAGTAATGAATCAGTTAATTCTTCATCGATTTCTTCAACCCAAATCATTTTATCGAGGGCAATTTCGATCATTTCTCCAGTATTCGTACCACCAATGACATCAGCGCCGGTGTCATCCCAATCGGTATGGCGGATGTCAAGACCCATTTGTGCAACTGCGTTGCCGACAATATTATAGGAAATTGGAACAGTTTGAGTGTCATTACCCAAAGCAACAACCAATTCCCCTGAATAGACACCTACAGTTGCACCAGTGGAATCAAGATACAATGGGATTTCCTGAGAGAACTTGTTGGTATTCCAAGCGGAGGAGTTGAAGAACAGGATTTGACTAAGATTTCCAGTGATGGTCACTGAAATTTCCTGAGGATGAGAGGTAACTGCAGTGTATCCATGCACAACTGAGAAAATATTAGAAAGGTAATTCTTTCTGAACAAGGAATCAGTCAGAGGGGTAACTGCAAGGGCTTTTGCTTCTCCATTGGAGGCATGGGAAATAAGGTAATTGTAGGAATTGAGTGCATTGACCATTCCCATACCTTCCGCATAATTTCCACCATCGGTTCCTGTTGCACCACGAAGGATTGCAGCCTTCAAGGTGCCGGCATTCCAAGTTAGATTGTTCATGTCCATGGCACTTGCCAAAGTTGCGGCAACACCAGCAACGGAGGGGCTCGAGAAGCTGGTTCCATCGACATATCCGAAAAGGCTTCCTCCGACAGTAGTGGTGTAGACGTTATCTCCAGGAGCCATCACCTCTGGTTTCAACAAATTGTTTCCCCATGGTGGACCTCTTGAACTGAAACCTGCTACATTTCCTTGATAGTCAGATGCAGCTACA
>CAZYCQ010000024.1:0-18259 GCA_964645535.1 uncultured archaeon
ATGTTCATCGACACACATATCGATACACTTTGGGCCATGAAAAGAGAGGAACGAGAGTTCAGCACCCGTTCCGAAAAAGGCCATGTTGACCTACCTCGTGCGCAGGAGGCGGATCTCCTCTGTGGCTTCTTCACAGGTTTTCCCACCGAAAGCCACCATGTCACCGAGAAAATGTTAAAGGAGTGGCTGGTCTGGACAAGGAACCCAGAAAACAAGCTTGTCAGAATACGATCCATGAACGATCTTGAAAAACTTGAACAAAGAAGAAGATCGCAAAAAGAGAAGGAAAGGGAAATCGGCGCGGTGCTCTGCCTTGAAGGAGCTGCAGGAATCGATTCCGAACTCAACCGCCTTGACATCTACTATGAAATTGGCTTAAGATCCATGGGGCTTACGTGGAATGAGGAAAACCAGTTCGCAACGGGACAGGCACAAGGAAACGGAAGAGGCCTGACCGCAGAGGGGAAAAATCTTGTTACAAGGATGGAGGAATTGGGGATCATTGTTGATGTCTCACATCTCAACGATACCAGTTTCTGGAATCTCATGGATATCGTCTCCAAACCTGTCATCGCCTCGCATTCCAATGTCAGGGAATTGGCAGACCATCCCCGGAACCTGACCAAGGAAATGGTCGAAGCGGTTCAATCCACTGGAGGAACCATCGGAATCAACTTCTACAAGGCATTCCTGGAAACAGATCCCGAAAAGGCAGGAATCAACTCCATCATCAGGATGTTCGAAGCGGTAATTGACATAGCCGACACAAAGACAGTCCATGTAGGTGCAGATCTCGACGGTTGCACACTGCCCCCTGACCTCAAGGACATTACAGACATCCCCAAGGTGTTGGACAGGGTGCAGGAGGAATTAAGCCTAACCAACCAGGACATGGAAAGAATACGAACAGGGAATATCAAACGGGTCATGACCAAGGTTTGGAAATAGGAAGCCTCCGACCCTTTTGGACATCAGTCCACCTCCCATTTGTCAGACCCCATCTCAAAAACCAGAACCTTGAAGAAATCCATCCCCTTCAAAGTTTCCAAGGACGTTATTATTGATTTCAGCTCCCGGCGAGTGCCGGTGAGTGTGATCACCTCAAAGCAAAGCCCACCATGCAAATGCCGATGAAGAGATTCTTTGATCTTTGACATGTGTTTGTGCTGAATCTCCAAAAGCTGACTTCTGAGTGCAGGTGTGTCGACATAGGAAAAAATAAGGATGGTCTCTGTCGGTATGTCCTCCCTGATATGCTGCCCCTCCCGGTTTGAGACAAATTCCCGGAGTGCCAGCCGGAAGGCTTCCGACTTTGTGGAATACCCCTCTTCCGCCATTATGGCCTCAAAACGCCTTAATAAACCAGAATCCACTGAAAAGCTGATGATCGGCATGTTCATTATTAAATGGCAGAAGGTCTTTATTAAAGCTTAATAAAAAATCAGGAAAATTTAATAGCACATTATTAAACCCTCGGCTACATATGTAGCATAGAAACCCCCATGAGTTCAATGTCCAACACACATCAGGATTCTGACCGCCACTCACATGATTCCATGAAAAACCTTCCATTGCAACGGCTTTGGATCGTGCTGATATTCACCACGACATTCATGTTTGTTGAGACAATAGCCGGCTACATATCGGGATCACTCGCCCTTCTCGCAGATGCAGGACACATGCTCAATGATGTGTTCTCAATTTCACTGGCCATCGTGGGGATCTACATTGCCAGACAGAAAAGCACGGCAAAACAGACATTCGGATTCAAACGGGTTGAGGTTTTTTCTGCACTCCTCAACGGCATCTCATTGCTTGCCATCAGCTATTTCATCATCCAAGAAGCGATTAAACGCCTTCACAGTCTTGAGACCCTTGAGATCATCGGCCCGGTCGTCATGACCATTGCAGTCGTAGGACTCATCATCAACCTTGTTGCCATGAAACTCTTGGCATCTGCAAGCGAACAAAGCATCAATGTTGCAGGAGCATATCATCACGTAATTGCAGACATGTTGGGTTCTGTTGCCGCCCTGATTGCCGGTGTGGGAATATACCTTTGGAATGCAACTTGGCTGGATCTCGCCGCCAGCTCGGTCGTAGCAGCCATGGTCGCAAATAGCGGGTTCACCATCACCAAAAAGGCACTATCAATTCTTCTTGAAAGCGCTCCAGAAGATAAGGAAGTCGATAAACTGCTTGATGAACTCAAAAAAATCGAAGGAGTCGTTGCAGTCCATGATTTCCATGCATGGAGAGTGACCGATGGCCTAGACATCCTGACTGCACACATATGTGTTGGAAGGAATGTCAACCAGGATCAGGTATTGCAGAAAAGCCTTGAAATCGCAAAGGACCATGGATTTGAACATTCCACCTTCCAATTGGAACTGGAAGAATGCAATGGATCATATGATGATTGCGTCCCCCAAACGAATTGAAACCTAACACTTCCAACAACAGAACCATTAAAAATAGACCAACCACCCCCAACCAAGTCCTCAGATACATCATACATCCAGGATCAAGCTACAATGGCAACCACTGGCACGAACATGAACAACACAATGACATCCATGGATGCAATCCTCTCTGACACTCTCAACAAAAATTCAGAACCCGTCCTAAAATTCAAGGATGATCCCAGAATACTCACGAGGGTTGCAATACTTACTGGATTGCCTATTGAATAGATACAAAAAGGGATAAGGCTTTCTGAAGCAAGGTTTTTCAAAAATGGGCTTAGCTCTCAAGACATAAAGTTCCTTCAGGACATACCCGAAGAGGTTAATGCACTATTTGTCGATCTGTTTAGAAAAAACCATACTTTTAATCAAAAAGGATACAAGGATATTGTAAGAATACTGGACAAACATTTGGTCACTAGATACCAAAATCCATTTAGAATGGATAGGATAATGGAAAATGCAGACCCCGCCTATAGGGACCTCCAAATTAGGATACTCGCAACTTTCTTCACCCCGGCAGACATTTGGTTCGCTCCATCTGGGAGGGTGGGCGTAAAGGACATTATTAGAATTAGACACGATACTCCTATTGGAATTCACTTTGTGGATCCAGAGACATTGCCAATCGAGAATCTCAACGACGAAGTCCAGTTTATTCAGGAAGTATTGCGAGGTATCATTGACTTTTTCCAAAAGATTGCTTCGAAACCAACAGATTCCCTCGTTAAAAAACTCCTCGAGAAAATCGCGGACAATCCTAAGGCCAATGAACTCGTTGAATTACTTAAACAATGGTTGAAAAATATGAAACCATAGACGCGCAACTAACAAAATACAAAAAAACTTCGAACCCGATTGGAATTTGTTGTTTCGACAACAACATCCAACAACCACCCCAAAAATGGGATAATTTCCGAAAGAGCCATTAGCTCAGCTTGGTTAGAGCGCACGGCTGATAACCGTGAGGTCGCCAGTTCGAATCTGGCATGGCTCATTTTATTTTTTTCACCATGTTGTATTTGTTTTGGACTTTTTTTGTATTTTTTTGGAAATTTTCCAATTTGACTTTTCTTTCGGGATATTTTTCCTTGGAATTATTTTGTGAGAAGGTGGGCATGAATGGGGTGGTTTTGAGATCATGTTGTTGTTCTGTTCTATTTGTTTGTCATTTTTTTTGGTTTAGCAAATCAGGTTAGGAGTTGTGGTTCATGATGGCTACAAATTGTCAATTGTATTATTGCGTAGGGTATTGGAATTTTCTTTTTTAGTCAACCTAATGGTTTTCCATATCTTTAGAGCGTATGGTCAATACAAGTGATTTTGGTAGTTCGATCCCATTTTGGGAGGTTCATCATTGGAAAATGTGTCAGGCATTGGAAAGGAGGATTGCACTTGGTCGATTGGAGTTTCATTTTTTTCAGCAGAGATTTGTTATATAGGGATGGGTTATCGGAGTAAGTCATGGGGAGTTATTCCGCAACCAGATGGTGTAGGCTTTCAGAGGTGATGTTTTATCTGGTTCATGAACTGGTCAAAGGAAACATTGTTTTTTCTGGCTTCTTGAATTTTGTAATGTTCGATGATTTCGGAGTAGAAAGCAATGTCGGGTTCTTTATGGCAGAGGTTATAGAAATCTTGCTTTGAGAGGTTATCCGTAGTGAGACCTTTGCTTTTTTTGAATTTGAGTTTTTTTCTGGCGTTCATATCCAAACCTGCAAGGTACCAGCTTTCAATTTCTATGACAGCAAATGCAATGGATTTTTGTATTTGATTTGGCTTGATGCCCATTTCTTTTGAGAATTGGTCGATCCGTTGTTTTTTTGTGTTTTTATTCCATCCCCCATAGTTGTTGGCATCTGAATCGATGAGGACGATAAGGTCGATAAAACCCTTTCTTTTTGAATTGAGGGCACTTTTGATTTTTTGCGGAGCAGTTTTTCCCGATTTAGAGTTGGGTTTGAGTGGGATGACCGTTGTTTTGGTTTTTATTTCGGGAAGAATAATTTTTTCCATGAAGAGTTGATCAATGATACCTTCGACATAGATTAGGAGTTGAATTCCAATCTCCCCCTTCAAAGTGTATTGTCAACCATCAGATCTGCAAGAGTAAAACCATCCTCGATAAATTGAACAACCATTCGGTTGTTTGTGGGATGATGGACAGTTGTACTTCCACTTTCGTCCCTATCAACCAAGATCACATTTTCTGGAAAAGTGTTTTCAATAAGTTCGGGACTATGGGTAGTGATCAGGAACTGCTTATTTTCTTGTTCCTCATAGAGTATTGCCGTGATTTTTTTGAGGACTGAGGGATGGACAAAACGTTCGGGTTCTTCCAAAATAATGATGGAGGCATTTTGAAATTTGATGGCAACAATAATTCCAATGATGTTTAATGTTCCTTCAGAGAGAGCTGGTGCCGTCACAAAATATTCCTTGCTGTATTTTTCCTTAACTGTGAGGATGTGAGAAGATCCGAGAATGTTTTGGGTGCCGATGTCTGTTATGTAACCCAAGACATAATTAAGATAATGGAGAAACTTTTTCTTTTTTTTGTCATCATTCAGTATTGAGCGGATCACACTGGCCAAGTTAGATCCATCTTCCTCCAAAACAGTTGTGTGTTCAATAGGGGTGGCTTCCTTCATCCATTGGATGTTGAAATCAAAGATGGCGATATTTTCAATGGCCTGTCTAAATACAAGGAGCGTAGGGTCAAATGGAACTTGAAGAAAGGAAATATTTTTGGGAAGTTCCATGCCACGAATTTCCTTGTTTTGGTAACTGACTTTTCCTTGGCTATTACGATTGAACTCAAATTCTTTTTTTTTCGAGGAAGGATCAAAAAGTCGAAGCCTTTCCTTTGTTATCCTAACCTCTTTTTTGGTTTTGAGTGTTTGAAAATTGAGTTCATAATGGAATTCCATGCTCTTTTTTGGCATTCCCTTGATTGGGTAATTTGGGTTGAATGTTCCAAAAAGGGAGATGGAGGTCTTCTTTTTGTTCAAGAGAATATTTTGTATTCCTAAAGTTCCGCCATGTTGCATCACAGCAGGTTGGATTCCATCTTGGATTACGTCTTTCAAGAATCTAAAAATATCAACAAGATTTGATTTCCCACTTGCATTTCGACCAATGAAAACGTTGATGTTATTCAAGTCCAAATGAAGTTCATCAATGCTTTTGTAATTAGATACTCTGATTGATTCTAGCACGAATGAACTAGGAGCATTAATGCTCATGGGTATTGGTTTATTTAGTTGTTTAAATACTTTAAGTCCCGTAATTCAAATAAATAACCACCATGAGCCGATTATATTGAGTGTCAGAAATTCATTTTGAATGATTTTAGAGGGAAAAGTGTATCAATGGATTGAAAGGCCAATTTATCGAAAGTGGAAATCACGAAAGAAAATCATAAGGTTGTCGGTTTTCCTAATGTCTAAGTGGATGGAATTTATGATGAAAATCCGTATCCTATCCTCGATAGCAGGTTCTGTCAATCCAGAATTGTCGCTTCAACAGACCTTATGTAGTGAGAAGCCGTTGAAATTTAAGTTTGACTGACAAAAAATCATGTTGGGGTTTACCAAGATCAAACGTTATCCTAATGCGCACGGCTGATAACCGTGAGGTCGCCAGTTCGAATCTGGCATGGCTCATTTTTCTGCACACGGTACGTTTTTTTGCGAAAACGCATTTTTCGGAAATTTTCCAACATTAGGTCATAGACTTTTCAACCTTTTTTTGGGGAATTTTCGATTGAATAAGTGACATATCCCATGGAATTTTCCGGGTTGATTTGCATTTTGACTTCAGAGGTCTGTGCGAGGTTTGGCATTGTCAATTATAAGGACATGGGATTGAGGCCCTTGATCATCAAATGCTTGCCGTGGATCAACCAAATGTAAAAGGAGCAGGTCCAGACCGGCTGTCCGGTCTATTGCTAATTCTCGGGGATTTGTTGTGGAGAAAGAATGATTTTTCAAATGGTTCTTCTAAGTTCATATTTACGGCAGGAGTCAGGTCTCTTCTTCCTTTCATTATTCAGTTGAAAAAAAAATTTAACCGACAACGTTCCAGTTACATTTATGAATGAAGGGAATCGTGAGATGAGGTCATCTGAGGGAATTATTGATTTGCTCCGAAGGTTTACGCCAGGAGTTCGGGTTGAGGTGGCAAAGATTGCGGAGTTACTTGAAAGGGATCAGAAATGTGTTGTTGCTCATCTGGAGGAGATGCAGGAGTCCAAGATACTTCCTGAAACGTATTTGGAAGAGGTATTCATCCGGTCAGAAAGATCTTATCAATCAGGGGATGAACATGGCCATGCTTGCAGAGTATAGAGGAGTGTCACTGGTTTTGGGAGATGCCGAAGTGCTCCTTGAGCTGGAAAAGCAGGTCGGGAGTATCCCTGTTGTTGAAAAGATTGAATGGAACACATTTGGTTTTGTGGCTGAAGACCATCGAGTGACAGGACTCGGTTTATGTGAAAGAGACCTTACAACCCTTCCAGAATGCATAGGCAAGCTGAGCAACCTCAAAAGGCTACGTTTGGACAAAAACCAGTTGACCGGACTTCCGAAGACGATCGGGGGTCTGACCAATCTGCAAGTGCTTGATGTGAGTGACAACAGACTAAGTGAGCTGCCTGACTTGAGCAAGCAGACCAATCTACAAGAGTTGAATGCATGGAACAATGATCTGAGAGAACTGCCTGACTTGAGCAGCTTGACTAACCTACAAACGTTGGGTCTGATTGGAAACCAATTGAAAGGACTGCCTGATTTGAGCAAGCTGAGCAACTTGCAGAGGCTGGGTGTGAACAGCAACCAGCTCATCCAGCTACCTGATTTGAGCAAGTTGACAAACCTGCAAGGGTTGAGTGTGAGCGACAACAGGTTGACCGAGCTACCTGACTTGAGTAACCTGAGCAATCTGCAAGGACTGTATGTGAGTGGCAACAGACTGAGTGAGCTGCCCGACTTGGGTGACCTGAGCAATCTGCAAGTGCTGGATGTAAGGGGCAATCCCCTGACCGAAGGGGCAAGAAGACAATTGAGAGAGCTTCAGGGACGAGGCGTATTGGTAAAATTCTAATCCGCACCTTCCCCGATCCAGAAATGTGTCCGAAACCCCAGAGATATGTACGCATTCTACAGACTACATTTCGGTAAAGATACCTCTATGGATTGTGTTTGGGAGCTTGAGTTGATTTTGTATGATTTCATTTTCCGAAGTGGTTTGTCATCTTTGTTTTTTTCTTTCAAAATATTGGATTATAGAGGCTGGTCGATAGTTGTATGGATTAGGGGAATGAACCATATTGTGAATTGACTAGATGAATGGTTTTTTGGAGGTTGAATGGTTTGTTTTTTTGTGTTATGACCGATCCAATTTTTTTATGTATGTAGGTTAATTTGGCTGAAGTAAGAATTTGTTTCACAAATGGTTGTTGATAAAGTAATGTTTTTTTTTATATGTGTATTGTGTCAATTGAATTTTCGGATGTCTTTGAGGTTTAAGATGGTAAGGATGGTGACGGCAAGGATTTTTCTTTCGGCCAATTCATGACCCACGATCGTTGAATGGGCAGTCAAGCGCTCAGAAAGGAGGCAATTTCATGTTGGAATTTCAGACACCTAAATTTCGTAATTTCTGTTTAATATAGTCAGCATCATATTCCAAACAAAAGTTGATTTGGATGGAATGTTGAAACGATTTAGCTTCGCAGATTTGTTTTATGATTTTTTCAAGAAGAAAGTTCTTGATGACTAAGGAGATGGAGGCGTTAACTTAACTGGAACAACTTTTCCAATAGTTCCTTTCTAATAATTTTCTCTGTGTTTTTTTCCATAATCTCTTCACGGCAAATATTTTCGAGAATTCTATCAATTGCCTGCAAGAACTTGGGATATAATCCCTCAACATTTTTTCCATTCACCAGCAACCAGAATTCACGGTTTGCCACGGAATGGTACAATATTCCATAATCTTCAACTTGGACATATTTCTGCCCATATTCCTTCCAGAATTGAAGAAGTAGCTTTATGCCATAAAGCAACCCACTTACGAAAACAGAAAGGACATTTTCGGAGAGGAGAGGCACATTCAGGAGTTCAAGCCCATCATCTTGAGTAATTATGAATGCAATTGGATTAGATTGATGAGATGGGCCAAAGTCATATAATTCTAAAAAATCTTCCTTAAATCCTACTTGATCGAAGATCCGATTGTGCAAGTTAGTGATCCCTTTTACCTTTTCTGCTGTTTTCCGAATTTCTGCAATTTTTGGGAAGAGGTAATGCAGTCTGTATTCAGCAATAAAACCCTCCGCAAGATCTAAAGTCGGTTGAAGTAGTTCATCATTTTTCTTAATTGCATGGAATTTAGCCTTTAGAATGAGATAGAGTACCTTATGGTATATTGAATTTTCCTTTTCTGCAAATTCGATAATGAAATCCAATATATCTGCAATCTTGAAAATCACGTTTGTCTCAAATTGTCGAGATCTTTGTATCTTTTCCAATTCTATGTCCACAAGGTGGTAATATAAGTCAAGCTTCAAAGGGATTGCAATATGAGGATCGTTAAGCAATTTTATGAGTGCAGAGACATCTGTGTTTGTAGGCTTGCCGGCAGCATTGCGAATGATAAACGAAAACGCGAAAACCCCTGGTTGATTTTTGAATTTGGAAATGAGGGAATCAAACCTGTTGAAGAGGTTTTCAAAAGGCTTTTTTAGTTTTATTTTGGTCAATGTTTGGTAGTACATCAATTCTGGCATCAGTCGTTTTGTTTCCTCTTGGCTTATGATGTCAATGCCTTTTTGAAAGTCTTTTTCTGCAGCCATATATCGTCCATTTTGATAATTTATCTGTCCCCTCTGTAAAAAGGCATAAGCATTAATTTCATTGTTTCCAAATTTTTGCCCTAAATGTGTCAATAGGGTTAATTCAAATGATGCCAGCTCCAGTTGTCCCACTTTAATGAGTAGATTACATAGGAGAAATGTCCCAAGATAAACCCCATAATCGAACCCATAGGTTTTGGCTTCAACCACTGCCTCATCAATCATTTTTTTGGAATTAATAATCTGGCCCATCGATAATATTGCAAATGCATGGTAGATCTTAGAATATAGTAACCTATGAATTTCTCCATTTTTTAGATAAAAGGCATTCATTTTTTTGTAACCGGTCGCGGCAACATCAAACCTTCCCAAAAGTAGGTTCGCAAATGCAATGGTTTCTAACGACAACCCATAAATTCTCATAAGACCCTCTTTGGGAAGACTTTGAACTAAGCCATCCAATTTATGGATGCCATTGAGGACATTCTCTCGAGAATTAATATCAATCATCCCTTCGAAAAGAAGTCGAAATGCATTTAGATGGAGATTATCGGATCGATCTTGGATTTTCCGAATTTTTTTACAAAGATCCCTTGCGGATTGTAATTTGTTTTGCTGTATTGCCAAATATGTTGACAGGACAAGCCACGATTGATATTGTTCCGTGAATTCTTCGGAAGGTTGAAATTTGGAAAGTAAAATTTCAGCATCTGCAAAATATCCCATTTCAATTTTTTCAAAGCTCTCAATTAAGTATGAAGAAGGGTCTTCAGCAGAATTTGAAAATGTGGTTTTTAAAAAACCTAAATCATTACGGGAAAAAAGTTCAAGGAATTTTATGTATAAGTATATTTTTTTATTTAAATAAATCTTTCTGTGGGTAAATTAGTATATTTTTTAAAAAAATGATAATTAATTGTATAAATATACCATTCCATAAATTCTTTTTTCGTTCTTGAAACCTTGATTTCTTGAGAGAACGAACATGGCATTCCACCGGCGTTATTGAATCTTCGAGTGTAAGAAGGCATTAATAAAATAGGGAGGGGTGGTTCTCATGAAAGGGCTCAATAATATTGGGAACGGCGATTTTTCTTGGTCTGCAATTAGGCGTTGTGCTTGGATTGCTGTTTCACCTTCTGGGGCTTAACATTCTTTGGGGCGTATCTGCAGGAACCATTGTCGCACGCCTTACTGGACTGTTTGTATTTGTGGAAACAAGCCGCACTGGCTCGGTTTTGTTCACGGGAGAATTGGATGATTTGGCGAATGAATTGCGCAAAAGCAATTTTATGCCAGTCAGGACGGAAGGCATCGCTCATCCTACAAATATTGGAATTTCTTGATTGAAGTTCCCGTAAGGGTTGAGGGCGGCGAAAATGCGTTGAGAGTCACCGATCCTAAAAGACTGCTTGCTCGGCTGAACGGGTCGCAAATGGGAAATTGAAGTGAAAATTGGCAAAAAGACACCCAGAGTGGCGAATTTTTAATAGTTCAAATTGCCATACCAACTCATGCCATATTCAAGGGCGTTTGTCAACTGGTTAAGGGTCTGGCTTGGCATCAGTATTGTCCTACAGATCTTCATCAGATATATTCTACCAAGTGTCATCAATCAATATAATGCATCACAAGTTTCCCTTCTGTTAACGGGGATTGCAATCGTTCGGACAATATTTCTTGTAACCGTTTCTTTTTGGGGAATTGCATTGGAAGGAAATCCTCGTGACAGGCTGGGTTGGGGATTGATATTAATTTCACTCGTCATAGATTGGATCTTTAGCTTGTTTGTAGCACCGATGGTCATCATTCAAGGAATCCAAGCATTCTACATGTATTCATTGATTTTTTACCAAATCAGGCTCATGGTTTCTCTTTCAGCGATTTACCTGATTGGTAGGCCAGATACTTCCAGGTATTTAGCGGTTTCCCTTGCCCTTATCATGATGTCTACCCTTTCGAGTCCCTTGTTTTCATCCTCAGAGACATTATATTGGCTGAATAATGGAGAATTCATATTGTCTTCGGGCTTTTTGGGAGTCTTGATGGTCAAAGCGGATGGGCTTTTGAAGCATGCAGAATTCGACACCTATCCCACATGGCAGGTTCAGTAAAAACAAAATTGCCATTCTTGCATTTACGATTGTGACGGGTGTGCCGATATGGTTTGGGAATTATCTTTCAGCGGTTCAGCTTTTCCATCCATTGGAGGAGAGCATCAAGGAGTTCAGTGACAACATACGGGATCAGAATTATCGTGACCGTGGAATGGTTCAGAGAATTGGGGATCGGGGAGTCGAGGATTGACTTCAATGAGGTAGGCGTTCGATATTCCTCCAGCTTTTACCGATTGCCCCATGGATACGAAGACATTCCGTCAATCATTATTTCACCGGACATCCCCCATGGAAAGAGATATGGGGTATTTTTCAATGTTGGTGATTCAATTCTTTTGACATTGACTGGTGTTCTCAATGAGGAAGTTTCGACAAAGGATCCGGAGTTCCGGGAATTTGCACGCGAATTGGAGCATGATTCAATATCCCGAATTCTGGATTACCTTGAGCCGATGAGTGATATCTATCATTTCAGTTATCCCCGTACAAGGTGGGTAAGATATGATAAGCTCCATAATTTTCCGAACAGGTTCCTTGTCATTGGTGATGCATTGTGTAGCTTCAATCCGATCTATGGGCAAGGCATGACTGTGGCGTCATATGAAGCATATGTCTTGAATGAGTTGCTCAAAAAGAATGGGCTTGACAATATCCACAGGAAGTTCTACAGAAAAGCGAATTCGATTGTCAGTTTGAGTTGGAACCTTTCGTCTTCAGACATGCTGAAATATCCGGAGGCATCGGGCAAGAGGACTTTGGCAATTCGTTTCAAGAATTGGTATATGAAGCAGGTCATGTTGGCAAGTGGATCTGAATACATCAACAAGAAATTCCTACGTGTCATGACCTATCTTTCTTCACCGGCAACCCTTTTCTCACCACTGTTTTTGGTTCGTCTGTTTTTGGCTAGACCTTTCAGGCCCAAGTATGAACCAGATTTTGATTCCATTCAGCGGGTAAGAGAAAGTCATGAAAATGTAAAGCCCTATCAAGAAACGAGTGAGATCATTACACAGGATCATTGAATTGACAGACTGTAAGCAAGTACCATCAATTTTTGGGTCGGAAAGGAAGAACCAGAAACAGCAGATGTGTTTTTGGGATTGGGTTCATGCGATGGGGAAAAGTTAAAAATCATTCGGACGTAGGGAATTCATGGAGGAGAAAACGGGAGATTGGGAGCAACAGGTCAATGAGACGTGGAATGGCTACAAAGCCATAAACAGGGGGGATCCAGAAAAGGAGAGATATGCCCGAGAGAAGCTTTGGCCATTGACATTGGAAGCATTGAAGCATTCATGGGAGCGATTTCCTGACGCAAGGGTTCGGGGGGCGATCTTGACGGTAGGGTTTTCGCCAGAACCCATTGCGGGAACCTTGGCAGTGGTAAAACCGGAGTACGCGTGTTTGCTTCATACGGACAAATCTGAGAAGGTTGTCGACAGGGTTATTTCCTTGGCAGAATATCCCAGAAGCAGGGTTCGACTGTTCAAGGTTTCCAAGGATGACGTCTCGTCCCTCTACAAGAAGTTCAGGGAGGCAGTCGGTTTTTTGGTCACTGAGTGCAATATCCCGAAGGAGGAGATTGCAGTGGATCCGACAGGTGGGACGAAAACGATGCCGTTTGCAGGAGGTATTGTTGGTTTGAGCTATAATCTGTCATTGCTGTATGTCAGCAATGAAAAATATGATCCGGATGAGAGGCGTCCGATTGCAGGCCATGAGTTTTTTGTTTTCAAGCGGAGGCTTTCCAATTCGTATCCGATACGGGATTATCTCAAGGCAGTGGATTTGGTTCGAAACTTCGCATTTCATAACGCATTGAAGATCTGGGAGACGATGTATGATGATGAAATCGCAAGCCACAGGTTGCTCTTTTATCTTGCAAGAGGTCTATCGATGTGGGATTCATTCAGATATGATAAGGCCATTGAACATTTCAGGAAAGTCCTGAAGATTTCAGATCAATTCCAAACCACAAATGGGGAAGAAGCGAACCGGATCATCAATTCGTGGATTGACCATCTATTGCAGGTGAAGCAGCATGAGGGATTGAAGGCGATTGATTATTTCTGCCATGCAAACCGGCTTTATGAACAGGGAAATGCGAATGTAGCAATAATCATGTTTTATGTTTCCTTTGAGACATTTGTTGAATGGGTATGCCAAGAGCATGGCATTGACAGGTCTGAGTTCACACAGGAAAAATTGGAATTCAAGACGGCAGAGGAACTGCTCCGCAAATTCAAGAGGAGTTTCAAAGGAGGGAAATTAGGGCTCATTGAAGGATTGGCAGTACTTGCGCACCATTATCCGATTGATCAGAAGCAGATCGGCAGGAGCATGAGGTTTGCAGAGCTTCGAAATGATGTCGTGCATCGCGGCAAAGCAGCGGATGCAAGCGAGATCGAAAATTCCATTGATTTCCTGAAGGAATTTTTTGGAATGTTCAAGGATAAATTGGGTGAGGAAGCATTCTGTACGCGTTTGTCATCGAAGAATCTAAAATTGATTGCTGATTGGCTGGAAGAGATATCATGGTATTGAATGGTGGAGGAAAACATAGGTATGGTCATCAAGTCGATTATTTGTGAATAGCAATCACTGTCTTTCTTTTTTTGAGGAGTGGGATGGCAATGAAGGAGGCGACTGGAATCCAAGACAGAGGTAGTGCATTGGACGGAGTGGAAGGAGTTTCTGTAACTGAAGAAGTGGCATTATTGGTCGATGAGGAGGAATTTGTTGTGGTCGTGGGAGTTGAGGGGGGATGTTGTGGCCGGATTCCGAATTCATAGGTCACATTTGTTGAAGATGAAGATATCTCAATCACATAGTTTCCAGATCCGAGGATGTGTGAATCTTGTGAAAATGTCTCGAAAGCACCAAGACTTAAAATGAAATCCATTTCATCCCCATTTTTTCCGTAAAGTATGAGTGTAAGGAATAAAAAGCGTTCATCCGGGCCGGAAAAGGTCAGGTTAAAGAAGAACGTGTCGGTTTCGTTGACTGTGAAAGTATAAAGATCCAAATAGTCTAGGGTTCCATCATCGGACAGCAAACCGTTTCCGACAGTTCCTTGATATTTTCCATACGGTGTGATTTGAATCCCAGTAATTGCATCTGCATCATGTCCAGATCCTGCATCATTCTGGGGCGGGATTGTGGCAAGAGTAAAGGTGAGGCTGAATTGATAGGTTATGTTTTCACCAAACCCCAAAACGGTTAGGAAGTAATTTCCTGCCACACCGATTGGTGCATCAAATGTCATCTCCTCTTCATCGGAAAGATATTGGGAATAGACAAGGGATCCATAATCATTCTCGACACCTAGGGAAATGCTAATTTGTTGACCCAAGAGAATGGAAAAATTTACTGTGAGATAGCCTTGTCCAGGAAGATCGATTGCGAAATAGTCCAAAGTATCAAGTCTTCCTTCCCAATCCACATGCCCGTTTCCGATTGTTGCGTTGTATACTGTATTGAGCTGAACTGGTATTGGATGGTCAACATCGGAATCTTGAGACCCATTAGCATCATTTTGTGAATAGGTTCCAGGATGCCAAGTCAAGATAAAGCTGTAGGCAACATTTTCACTGAAAGTAGACAGTTTCAGGAAAAGAGTACCATTTGCCAAGATAGGAACCGTGAAATTAGCGGTACCATCTTCGTTGATGAACCCCTCACCAGCCAGTTCTGTTTCATCGAAATGGATACCGATATCAAGATAGAAGAAGAATTCAGTGGAAGAGGCATTCACCTCAACGGTAAGGAATCCCGTTGTAGTGAAGAAAGAGAAAAAATCATCTGTATCCTCACCACCCTGATGATCTGTAAGAGCTGTTCCGATGGTTCCTGAATAGGCGGTGTTCAGGGCTATTTCAGGAATATCAGGAGAATCGATATTCCCTGGTGCATCATGGCCAGAGCCTGCATCATCTTGAGTGGCCCAAACCCCCATTGAAAAAGATAGTAGGAAAATTGTGAATATAGATAGAATTGTCGTTTTTTTCACCATGATTCACCATCCCCCTCCAATTCTTTAAAAACGTTTTTTTCGGTATTTGGAGTGGAAGAAGGTGAGGAAAAACAGCCATAAACTATAGCAATGGGTTCAAACAAATCCAAGGATTTCAGATATATTGAAGGTAATTGAAGTTAATACAATCATGCCTGTATTTTTTGTTTTTTGCATGAGATCAAGGGAACGACGGCCAATGGGACAAAGAACCACGGATCAATTGGAGATGGCAAGAGTCCGGTAGTGGTTCCACTTTTCTTTCCTTGGTGATGGATAACTAAGGTCATATCGTACTTTGAGAAGTAATATGTGAGAACAGGAACTCGGTAAACCGGGTTCATTCTTTTCCAGATGATCAAATAACTTATGATCGAACATAACCCTCCAAATTTATAATTCGTGAAAAAACATGACTATTTGTGTTCGTGGAGATTGAAGATGGGGTGAAGGTTGAGGTTAGAATAACAAACGAAGGAAAAGGAGAGTCCATCTTACTTGCCAATGGATCCATATTCAATTTCAGACAATATGACATGGTTCTTTTCCCATATTTAAGGAAGCTACTCAAGGACAGGTATACCTTCATTCAATACGATTATGTAGGGATCGGTCAGTCCTCTCCACTAAAAGGGGATTTTGATTTTGTAAAAATTGCAGACCAACAGATTGAACTTCTCGATATTTTAGGAGTCGACAAGGTACACTTATTTGGCTATTCCAAAGGGGCACTGATCAATCAACTGGTTGCCGCGAAATCTCCTGAACGAGTGAGCTCAATGGGAGCTTATGGCTCACCAAATCTTGCAGATCCAAATTCCTTGGATTGGGCGATTGATGAATTCAAGAGTAGAGTTAAACGTTTGGAAACATTGAGGGATATCTGGGAACAAAAGATTTCTGAGCAAAATTACGGAAAGGTATACGATACTGTTTTTCGACCCACAATTTTCAGGAATGAGAAATTCTCATTGATTGATCGCGTGAAAAATGCCTATTTTAGGAGGAAATTGAAACCACTTCTTTTAGGAACAAAGGTGGAAGTATTGTACAAACTTTTTGATTACTATACACGCCCGACACCAAAGGAGGAAAAAGTACGTTATACGGAGGCAATCAAGTCAATACAGGCACCTACTTTTTTGATGCATGGAACAGATGATGAAATCATTCCCATCAGTGCGTCCAGATTACTCAATGAATGGATTCCAAATTCCACTCTCATGGAATTGGAAGGCTACCGCCATTCCGAACCTATGTTGGTTTCCTCCAAAGGGAAGACATTGATGCATCATTATGCAAATTTTCTTTTTCAATTGAAAGAAATGGATTGAAAAATCCATTTGGATATTTTAGACATAAATCTCATGCACAATTTGTCTGATATGGTTGATTTCCTCTTCAAAGACCTCGGGATAAACTACATCCTTCGTTGTTTCAAGATCAGACCGATATTTCTTTTCGAAATTCTGGAGATAATACCGTCCGAGCAATTCAAGGTTGGTAGAGGCATTTCCAGAGAGAATGAAGATGAGTATTGTATATTTTCCAGGAATGAAGAACAAGAGTGAATCTTGGAAAAATATAGATTTAAGACCTGTGTCTCCAACAATCGATTCCATACTCGTCTTGATTGCACTGAGTACACCCATGAGCAGTGTAGTCTCAATTTCCTCACCTGATTTCATATCGACGGAAACAAGGGGAATCCCAGTCTTGTTGGCAATTATTGCCGTATTGACCGTTGTGGTAGTAAAAGCGAGAGTTAAGGGATTGGTCAAAAGTGACAAGCTCCATATCATAACCCCGAAAGAAAATATAAGGGGACGGAATTGCCTAATGACATCGTTGGATGTGAAGGGGGTTAATGCAACCCAAACGACAATTAAGAAGTAAGCAACAACAAGCATAATCACATGCGGTCGTTTGATAAATAATTTGT
This sequence comes from uncultured archaeon, assembly GCA_964645535.1. GTDB lineage: Archaea > Asgardarchaeota > Heimdallarchaeia > Heimdallarchaeales > Kariarchaeaceae > WAKA01. Next base: position 17,396 of record CAZYCQ010000024.1, read on the forward strand.
TCATTTTTAGTTTGAGTATCAGTGGCCGAAAAATATATCCTAGAAATAGCGACAACAGAATAATTGAGAACAAACCAACAGAAGGAGAATAAATAGCGGTGATACCAGTTTTATCGACATTAATCTCGACATTTGATCTGGAAGTAAGTAGACCGATAAGTATACCTGTGAGAGCAGTGATGAAATGTGCCCGTATGGGTAACCTGTCATACTGATTGATTAAGGAAACAAAAATTATTAACAAAATGCCAGCCATAAGTAAGACATTCGCGATTGCCCACGAAACAAAAACCAGATTATCAGGAATTAGCAATGTCACAACCTTGCTAAAAACAAAAGATAAAAGAATGAAGGAAAAGCTGATTCCGACCCAAAGATGTCCTACATACCGATATTTTCGATAAGTGAAAAAGGGGACTATTGCAGCTATTGAACGAAAAAAGAGAATAAGTCCGCTAAATATGACAATTTGAGATGAAATTTGGAAATGTACCATCAATATCTATCCTTGAAACAATGTTATTTATTATGCTTCAATTAATTGTTTTCGTTCTAATTTTATTACTTTTCCAATTTATTTCTATTTTTTGGCATTTAGTTAATATCCATAAACCATTCGAATCTGCAGCACGGACATCCAAATCCAATTCAGACAGATGTTGGAAACATAACCTTATTTGGAGAAAGACCATGAGCTATGAAAAGATAGCAGAACTGAATTGAGAATTGATTCTTTAATAAGTTTCCAGCATCAGACATCAATTTCTAAAGTAGACCAAGAGACGTTTACCTTGAGTTTTCTTAAGAAAGATGATGATCAAAATATATCTGAAGGCTGGATGAAATTCCCGAAAATAAACCAAT
>CAZYCQ010000024.1:18269-43353 GCA_964645535.1 uncultured archaeon
AACCAATAAAGTAATGCGAAAAAAATTGAAGTAGCAAGGGCAATTTGAATGACAGTTGAATAAGGTCTGTCAAATGGAATTGGAAGTCGAAAGTAGAAGAGAAGGGAGACAATACAATAGATAAGATAAAACCAGATAAAATATGTAGCTTCAATTATTGCAATAGTAAGGCCAATCCCGTAGAGAAACCCTGTAGAAAGGAGTAATGCTTTTTCTGTTTTGTTGGTCATATATGAGAGAGGTGTTTCGCATTTGAGCATCAACTGGAAAAGCCCAAAGAGCCCCATGAAAAAGAGAGCATGACCCAAGATTTCATCGAGGAAATGAATCAGTGCTCGAAGATCCGATGGAATTGCATAATCATGAACTTCAAAGGCAAATGTGTCTATTGCATTTGCCGTCATGTGCATTGAATGACCCTCAAAAAACAAAAAAAAGAAGATATAGGATAATATTCTCAATTTTTGGGGGATGGGATCTTCCATTGAATTAGCCATGAGAATGAACATGAAAAGAAAAAAGGGACCAAGAAAAACAAGATCAACAAAATCAATCAAACGGAAATTCCAGATCAAGATGTGTCGATTGAAGAAAGTGAGACCAACAACAGTAACCTGAATCCAGACGAATACCATTGCCAACAAACTTCTTTGATGCATATAATCCGATACAACAATTGCAGAAGAAAATCTTATGGTTTCAACCCATAAGGAGAGGCTTTTGGAAGATTTACTGATAGGTGGTGCCAAACACCATGCTAACAATAAAATACCAAGCCAGTGTCAATATCACATCGATAATTGAAGCAACAATCAATGTCAAGATGGCTGTCCCATACCCTTTATCCAAAGCACGTTTCAAGACAAACAGGAAAACGGCAGCAGAGTACAGAAATACTAGGAACCAAATCCAGAAAAGGGAAGGCACATATTCAGAAAGCAGATTGAACAGCATGGAAATCCCTCGCGCGACATAAGCAAATGACAGAACCCGGATCATTTCTTCCTTGGAAGTGTCTGTTCCATATCCTCCTAAGGATTTCCCCACTTGAGCAAGAACAATTACGAAAACATAATTCAATCCAAAATATTCACCAATAATCTCGATAATCGATCCGACAGGATTATAAAGATCATAAAGATCAGTTGTGAAGACTAAAGCAATCTGAATTGCGGCAAGAACACCCATCATCGTGAAAAAAAGAATCTTGGCTTCTGAGGTCAGGTCATCCCTACGTTCAATTTCTTCAACAACATCAACGTTGAATGTGAGAGTTCCAATGATTCGCTGCCAAATTGTTTTGGTTTCAACATAGTTTGGTGGAATCACGTATTGATCAGATTGAGGAGGGACACTCCCTTGCATCATAGGATTAATTGAGCCTGGAGGATACTGACCCTGAGGATATTGACCTTGAGGATACTGGCCCTGAGGATATTGACCTTGAGGATACTGACCTTGGGGATACTGACCCTGAGGATACGGATTCTGAGAAGATTGACCTTGAGGAGGGACGTTTTGAGTTTCAGTATTTGGCTGCTGTTGTGGTTGATTTGCAGGAGAAACTTTTGCACCACAGTTTTGACAAAAGTTCAAACCCGCAACACTTGCACCACAGTTTGAACAAAATTGGTTCGACATAAAGGTCAATCAAGATGACCATTCTTAAATTTACCTCAGATCAATTGTTTAAAATTTGGATTTGTGAGAAAATTGGAAGAACAAGGAAAAAATCCAAGAAGAAAGGTAGCATCAATTAAGTATGTTTCTTGATGGTGACGTGTGAAATTATTTGACGTTGTTGTGTGGTTAAGTCAACGAACACCATTCAGACAATTGCAAGAGACCATCATGGGACGAATGAATTTGCCCAACATACCGAAGAATTGGGACAGGATTCGTTATGAAGATGAAATAATGGATAACGGGATGATGAAAATATCAATCTCGGGGAAAAAGGGATTTTTGGAACAGTTGCCAAAACAAGGAATTTTTCAGATCCATAAGACCCTCCATCGTTTGAATATTGGAACAAATAAGGCAGAAGGGTTTCCTATCGAAAAAATATCTGTTTTTAAAGGAGGACAATTTGTGAAGATTGAAATCAGGTATCCGAATGCAATCTGTCTTGGTTTAGGAGATAAGACAGGAAAAGTTAATCGCAGGGGGGAATACCATTTTTGGAACCTAGATGATGCAAATCATGGAGTGGATTCGGATCCATTGTATCAAAGCCATCCAATTGCCTATCTCATGGCGGAAAAGATTGCCTTGATAATAGTTGATAGTCCAGCCTATCAATATTGGAAGGTGACTGAAATAGGAATTGAAGTCATAGTCAAGGACAAAAATGCCGTTGTATATGCAGGAGAGTTTTCATCTCTTGCAGATGCCTATTTTGGAACCATCCAATGTCTCGGAACCTTCAGCCTTCCTCCAATTTGGGCAATTGGTTATCAGCAATCAAGATGGAGCTACGAGGACGAGGAAAAGATCAGGTTTCTTTCTGAGAAATTCAAGGAATTAGAGATACCATGTGATGTCTTTTATTTGGATATTGCATACATGGAAGGATACCGATGTTTTACAGTTGATAAAAATCGTTTTCCGAATCTTCGGAAACTGTCACAGGAGATTCCTCAAAAATTGGTAGCAATTATTGATCCCGGGTTGAAGAAAGATGAAAATTATGGTGTTTATAGGGAAGGTTTAGAGAGAAATGTCTTTCTCAAAAATAGGAAGGGCAAGGTGCATTTTGACAGAGTGTGGCCAGGAAAGTGCGCATTTCCAGATTTTCTTGATGAAGATGTGAGAAAATGGTGGGGAAAGCAATACAGTGTTCTTCTGGAACAAGGGATCGAAGGATTTTGGAATGACATGAACGAACCCTCCACATTTTCTTTGAGAAGAACATTTCCGAAAGACTTGAATCATTTTGGAGGAGAAAGACATGAAGATGTCCATAATCTCTATGGTCTGATGATGGCAAAAGGTACTCATGAGGGGATGGTGCAATTGCGTCCAGAGAACCGTTCTTTCATATTGTCAAGGTCATCATATCTTGGAGGACAGAATTTTGCATGGATGTGGACAGGAGACAATAAATCCACATGGGAGTTTCTTCAGCTTTCAGTACGTCAAATGCAGTCAATTTCCGTTTCAGGACAACCACTCTGCGGAGCAGATGTAGGTGGCTTCCTCGGAGATCCGGAGCCAGAGTTGATCCTACGTTGGACGCAGTTGGGAGTGTTTTACCCATTGTTTAGGAATCATACGGCATATGGTACACAAGACCAAGAGCCATGGAATTTCCCAGAAGTTTTCCCCCATATACGCGAGGCCATTAGGCTGAGATACAAACTTCTTCCCTATATCTACACACAGATGTTCTTTTCATCTCTTGGAATGGGACCATTGATCAGACCAATGACTTGGTTGGAAAAACATGTTGATGATGAAGTTCTTAACCGGCAGTTTCTTTTCGGGGAGAATCTATTGGTATCACCCGTTTTGGAACCGACCGATAGCATCCGGGTTGAGTTACCAAGTGGGGAGTGGTATGATTTCTTCACAGGAGAAGCATTTCAAGGAACCATAGAGATCAATGTCGATCTTGCAACCATACCAATTTTTGTGAAATCTGGCTCATCAATTCCATTGGCCAAAAAAGTGGGAATCACAGCAAAGGAAACGCTGAATTCCGGGATTGAAATCAGGAACTTCGGAGCCAACCCAAAAGGATATCTCTATCTGGATGATGGAAGTTCTCTTTCATATCGCAAAGGAGAGTTCAAACTCTTTCAACTTCCAGAAATGGAAGAGGTAGATTGAAAGCACAATTATTCTCGAGTTGCCTCTTCGATCACTTTAAGGGCTTCCATCAACTTTTTTCGAAGTTCTGCTGCAAGTTTCTCCTTATACTCCTTTGGAAGCCTTGCGGCAAATTGCTTGTCCTGCATAATTATATCATGGAATCAGACATATATGGGTCTTGAAGGAACAATAATGCCCACTATCGTGTGGAACCAGACTGACGGAAAATGGGGTTTAAAGAACCTATTTCTAAAAAAAATCAAACTGCAGACATACAATATTTTGAAGCATGTTGGTTTGGAACGAGAAAGAACAATAAAATGGAAATAGCAGATTTATTCTTGATTTCAAGATTCTGGCCCATATCGTTCATCAGGCATCCTAGGAATGCTTAAAGAATTCCATTTCTCATCCAGAAGCATTTTGCCAAGAAAAACCATTTGCCCAATGTGTCCGCTATAATGAAGGAGTTGGCGAAGAATGGCATCCATTACCAAAAGGGGTTCACTACGTATCGTAATCGTTCGCGATAGGTCACTTGGTTTCAAATCCCCAATAGCGGAGAAAACATATCCCCATCCCTCTTCCCAAAGATTTCGAGTTTCTTCAAGAGTTGGTTGATTGTTAATGAAGAATTCCGAGGGTCGGTTCCGATCCGGTTTCTCACCGTCATCTGTCAAAAAATTTGTCCATCGGGATTTCATGTTTCCTCGAAGGTGCTTGACAATCATAGCTATGGAATTTGATTCCTTATTGGGCATCCATTGTACTTGTTCATCTGAGGAAATTTGATCCAAGACACCATCACCCTGAGCCTTCAGAAGTTGCAGGCGTGTCATAGATTTTTCTAAAAAAAGGTCTTCGCAACCCATAATTGGTTGTTGCATATCTACAATATATGTGTTTTCAGCAGTTGCAGGTTGGTGCCCCATGGAAAAATGAAAGGAGAAATTCTTGGGAGAATTGTGCTTTGGCAAGTTGGAAGGCGGTATTCATGTCGACAATCTGCAAACCCTCGGGAACACTTTCAGCAAATCTATAAAAATTAACTTGAGGACATATTTGAAGGGCAATGTTTGTAATGGAATTGTCGATTGGTTTATAGGCTACAACAAACTCGGATTCAGGGAATTTATCCATATCAGGAGTAATTCTTAGTTTGAGGGGTTCGTGGGTATCGATTGTAACAGCGTGTATAACTGTAGGTCTGTTGAAGGTAAAAGCAATGCCCAATGCATCTATTGCGCACATTGAATATCCAGTCCCTACACCATCTATTTCAACCTTGTAGTTTGTTGGTTTGGGAGAGATGGGATAGGCACCCACAAGCACCTCTCCATCAAAAGTCAACAATGACGGAATGGCTTTTTCAAGGTAACCGGTTTCTTTGAATTCACCAGCCTTTTCCTTTTTGATATCGGAAAATTCCTGTCCATTCAGCAAATCTTTCAGAACATCCAAATGCAGTAGGAGAAGATCTTTATTCATGGGTCTCACATACAGTCAAAAATTTGACTGCATAATTTTTTGAGTTGTCGAGCAATTTATATCTTTCGGTCGAAGAGAACAGTTGTGGAAGAACAGGCGGAAATACTGCTGAAATATCTAGAAGACCCAATAAAGGCATATATATTTGTCGTAATTCTAAGAAATCCAGACATAACTTCACAGGAAATTAAACAGGAGATGCATATATCCGGAACAAAAATATTCTATCACCTGAAGCAAATGATGGAAAGTGATCCTCCCCTGATCATTGAATCGGGACAGCAAAAGGTAACTAAGCATTTGTTCAAACGAAAGTTCAGGATATCGAAAATCACGCAGGAACTTGTGAAAAAGCATTTTCGTCCGGGAGCAAAGTATTACCATCTTTATGGCCTTTATCTTGCAACTGCCATCCAACACCAACAAATTAGAAGAGTTAAATATTTGATGGAAAAAGGAGAAGAGCCACAGGGAAGTTCATTGATGATGTTCATTGATGATGAAATCGCGGAGGAATTACGGAATGGACTGGAACATATTTTCAGAAAATGTTCAGAGAAATACAAAGAAATGGATAGATTTGATGCCTTAAGGATCTGCAGGAATGCGGCCTTTGCAGGTATCTACCAATTAAGTTAACAAATGGATACAGAAATTTCACATATCAACGAAGCAAGAAATTTATGAAAGATCAAGAAAAAACGATATTTGTCAACTCATGAGTTGGGCTAAAGCCCTAGAAAATTCGTCAATCAAGTATTCTAGGTTTAATTTGTTGCAGGCATCCAACAATCGTCGCCCTTGCACAATGTACTTTTCCCTTAATCTTTCGTCCATCAGACTTGGGTGATCGCGCATATTGTCAGTGCGATCGGCAATTTTGAGAAGGAGAACACGGTGGTCTTTTTTTGCGAAGTCCAAAACTTTTGCAATTGGATCCGATCCATCGGTGTCTTTCGTGCAACCTTCTACAAGAAAGGCAATTTGAATCCCGAACTTGGATTTGATTTCATCAATGGTGACATCAGTATCCTCAACCACGTCATGAAGAAGGGCTGCACAAACCAATTGGTAATCTTTCAATGGATGGAGAAGAAGAGCTGTTCGAAAAGGATGAAGAATATATGGGTCACCAGATCCTTTTCTCACCATATGTGCATGTTTTTCCTTGGCCAATTCGTAGGCGGATCGAATGAATGAATGGACATGTTCAGGCATATCTTTGACTAGAATGGATGTGTCCATTGAAATGATACCTTACAAGCAAAAGAAAAACATTTTGGATCATGGAATTATTTCGACACCATTTGGGATTTCAGGATAACGGAGCATTTCAGGATTGACAGATGCACGGATTCTATCGATTCGTTCTTTCAAAACAGAGATAGTGTGTTTGACAGTAGAGCAGACCAATTCGAATCCAGTTCTGCCCCATAATTGTGTTTTGTTGGTATAAAGACATCTTCCACCGCAAACATTCAGCACTTCACAAGAAGTGCAGGGATCACCAAGGGGCACCTTATTTCGGATAGATTCTGGAGATGAGGAATAAATGGAGCCTACTTGGGCAAATTCAATCGATGGAGGAATAGGGCACACCGTTATCCCACCATCTGTCGTAATACTGAAAAAGTCAATTCCGGCACCACATCTGAGCTTGGCAGGGGTTTTTGTGAGAAGTGTGTATGCAATGCCCATGAAAGGAACAATCCCAAGAACCTGTCCCGTCATTTCCATATGACTTACCCACTGTTCAGCAAGAGTTGTTATTCCAGGATTGTAGACTTGTTTAACCCAGTTGGGGAAATCAGTCCATCTGGTATTCATATCATCATCCCACATAACATCCAATTGCCAATGGATATGATCGAAAACATCCAAGGAAAGCAGATGTTTCACTTCTTCATCTATTATTGAGTGTTCAGAAACAGTCATTCGGGCAATCAGATCTCCGGTAAACCCTTTTTCTTTGATTCGCATGATTCCCGCGATCGCTCGTTCATAGGTATTCTTACCTCTGTAGAAATTTGTTGTCTCCGGGCGACCATCGATTGAGACCAAGATTGAATGGAATTTTTGAAGATAGTGAGGAGGGATGCGTTTTAGAAGAGTCCCATTGGTCTGAAGCATAAAAGCCTTTGCAGGTACATTATCCATGATCTCCTTTATTCTCGGCCATGCTAGGAGAGGTTCACCCCCATAAAATGCAATTACCGGATCATTATCCTTACTAAGAAAATCATTCAAGGCATTAATTGAATACTGCAAATTGATAGGCATTATTTCCGGATCTTCTTCCTGACCGCAATAGGTGCATTGGAGGTTGCATTTTTGGGTAGTCACCAAGTGATACTGCACAACTTTTATAATGATAGCAATGATTAAAGGTTTACCATTATGCGGAAGGGAATGGATCAATTGATATTTAATGAAGAAGACACACATCAGTCATGGTTGGTAATGACAAATCATTGGATTGAGATGATTTCCTGATACATTGAACTTGTTTTTTCCAATTCCGCGATTTGCGAAGTGATTTCTTCCATTTCCGAAGTGATTTCCTCGATTGTGGCTGCAACCTCCTCAGCAGAAGATGAAGTCTCCTCTGCAATGGCCGCGATTCCTTCAGCTTCGTTTCGGATTTCATTGAATTGATTTTCAAAGGTTTCAACTGCTGATTTGATAACAGAGCCCATTTGAGAGAGGTTACTGTTTGTTTCTTCTGCAAACTTGCGTATATTCTCTGCGACTACAGAAAAACCTCTCCCGTAATCACCAGCCCTTGAAGCTTCAATTCCAGCATTCAATGCAAGAACATTGATTTTCACGGCAATATCACTGATCTTTGAAGTATTGTTTTGTATTGTTTCAGTCACTCCTGAAAGAGATTCGGAGGCTAAATGCAATTGTGAGAGAATTCTACCCAAAGCATCAGCCTGATCACCTGCTCCACTTGCCATGGATCCAGCAATATCGGTTACACCTTCCATTCCGGACTTGATTTCTGAAGAGGCTTCTGCCAAATTAGTACTTGTTTGATGGATTGTTTCAGTAAGTGAATGAAGTCCAGAAATCAGTTGCTCTGAAGTTGCGACCATGTCATTCAATAAAGTAACTGAACGACCAAAGACACTGTCAGAGATTAATTTTTCATCATTGATACGATAGGAGAAATCACCATCTCTGACGTGTGCTGAAATCTTCTCAACCTCAAATTCAAATGATTTGAAGGAGTTCAGGATGTTAGAAAACACCCCTAGAATGATTGTATACAACCATGCCAAGGGGAACAACCATAAATGGTCAACAACATTCATGGCAACGAGAGCATTGAACAACTGATTCAGGTATTGCAGGGCAATCAACACCATGAGGATGCGACCAATAGTCTTGAATTTGAAATCCATGAATTTAACATCATTTCTGCTTTGGAGATAGGTCAGATAGATCAAAGCGATTACAATGATAAAGATGATGTTTCCCTCTGCCCCTTCAAAAGTGAAGGTCACTGCATCGGGCAGGAAAAGGGAAACCACAAGAGGGAATAGAAAATAAAGAATTACTGAAAGTTCCGCAAACTTACCGATAGAGGGGAGACGATAAGTTTTGTGTTCCATACCAAAACATATCGTTTCAACGATAAAAAGGCAACTATCGTATATTTTCGAAATATTGTGGGAAACATAAAATAAGACTCCAGACCTATGGCGATTTTTGTGGATAAAAAAATAAAACAGGAAAAATTGTTACAAAGGCATTCATCGGGTCGAAAAGTTTTGCACATAGAAGTTATACATGGAATCGCAGGCCTTTCGAACCTGCTCTTCATCAGTTGTCCTTTTGAGAACTTTAATCAGATAGGATGCCAACCCATCAGTCATTTCTCGAACAGATCGAATTCTGTCTTCAGGAGTAGACGTTGAAAGCTCGGCGATACTGCGAGAATACCGAACCTGCCAATCTCGAACAGCCTTCCAAATAAAACCCATGGTAGCGAGTTTGGAGAATGAAAGGTATTGGTTGAGGACATCAGCCATCTGTTCAACAATAGCGCGTTGTTCCGGAGCAAGTTTCAAGCGTTTGAAATCTTCCTCTTCTTTTGCGATGAGCTCTTGTTTGAAAATCATTGCCATAAGCCAAAATAAATTCCCTTAATTAAATGGTTTATATTAAATTTTCTCCGGGTATTGTCACGAAACCTGAATGAAGATGAATTTCTTTTTTTTGCATATAGCTTAGATTATGCGCATTAAATGCAAATCTTTGCCAAGGGGATGGGAATCTGATACAATCCCTCCAAAAAAGTTAATTAAGACAAAAGCAATTTCTCAATAGTATCATGTCTTCTCAGCAACAAGTCATTCCGGAAGTGCTGACATTTCACATAGGAGATTTTGTCATAGGAGTGGAGATTTCACGTATCGAGCAGGTGATGCTACTCAGAGACAATGTGGTTGAACTTCCAAGAACACCCAAGTTCATATTGGGGGCAATTTCAGACGGAGATCGCCTGATTCCGTTGGTTGATCTAGCAACATTTCTGGATTTGAGACCCCCCAAGGAAGAATTCGGTTTGACTTCCAACGCGATTCTTGTGACAATGGATCAGTTTGTGTATGGCCTTTATTCTGACGACATTCCCCAAAAGCTTGAGGAAATTCCAGTGAATCCTCAAGGAGAGGTTCCAGAGCAGATCCCGAAACCGTGGATCCAATCAACCCTTGATATGGATGGACAATCAATCTACCTGATTAATCCAGACCAATTGTGGCAATCCTTACAATGATACAGGGGGCACTTAAATGGTTGAACATGCAGTAATCCCCACAAATCCCAAAATCGCAATTGAAATAGACAGGAACAGTTTTTTTTACCCATATGAAGAAAAGGAAAGCCAAATAGTTTCGATACCTTTACTTCCCAAATATGTGTTAGGACTTGTCCAATTGGAAGGGGACATCTGTGTCTGTATTGATACAAAGGAGTTTCTGGCTGCACAGGACCATAGGAAGGTCAATGTGGAATATGGAATGGAAACTGTTTTGGTCAAGGTTTCAGAAGAGAAGGGGAGAAATTACTTTGCCTTAAAGATACCATTACCGGAAGTCATCGACTTTGATGGAAAAGAGATCATGTGGGAACACTTGATTTTGAAAACAAAACCGCTACCCTACCGACCAGCGAATATTGAAGGATTGGGACCTACATTGGTCATGACAAAGGAAAGTCTTATCCCATTCTTATTGAGTGAATTGGGAGGGCATATGTACAAGAAACTTGATGAAATCATGCCAATGTGGATTAGGGAACAAGAGGATCTGGCTCGCAACCCACCATTCAGAAACATTCCTTTCAATCTCCCCAGTTTCTATGGAGATCAACAGGGGAAGAGGAAGAAGAAGGTCACTGTTTTAAGGATAGGCCATCATCTATTTTCTGTTGATGAGGATCTGGTATTGGGGATTGAACCAGTTCCAAAAACGATCACCCCCATACCTCAAGCACCTTCTTGGATTTTGGGGCTATGGAAGTCCCAATATGAACCAACAGTTGTCATAGATCTCGGCCATCTATTTGACCTGGATTATTCGAAGCAAGTCAAGGATCAAATGATATTGGTGATCAAGGACAATAACACTACTTTTGCACTTCTCTGTGACGAGGTTACGGGGTCGTTCATTGAAGAGGAATTGGAGAGAAAAGTCAAACATTCTGAAGATCAATTCAATTTTGCCCCAGTCTCTGCCATATATACATCGACAATGTTTACGGAACCAGTTCTTGGTCTGAACACGAAATTCCTGCAAAGCAGCACAATGCTATCTGAAGAACAGATGCAACTTTCCAGCATGGAATGGATAAAGTTGCTGTCTAACCTAAGAAACATTCAGTCAAAGGTAAAGTATGTGGAAAGATTTGAGGAGATCTTCGAAACGGATGCATTCATAGTACCTCGAGAAAAAGTGGATGTTGTTTTCCAACAAGGGTATGTGTCAGAGCTTTTTCCAGCTTTCCAAATTGAACGAATTGAAAAAGATGGATTTTTGTTTGCGGGATACAAGAATTTCTGGGTTCCATCACTTCATTTGGAAGAACTTCTTGGTGGAAAGAAGAATCCGGAAGATGAAATCTATGGAATTTCCGTATTCATCACAGATGGAATTGAATTTATGGAAATCATCACCACAAACGTTGAGTTGGGGAAATTAGGGAAATTCAATGATTCAAGAGTTGCGATCGAGGGACTGCTGAATAAGTATGAGAACAATGTTATTGCTTCAGCACGAATACTTGGGCAACGGCATCAGCTTGAAATAGATCTTCAGCGCATAATGGCGGAGGGATACAGACAGGCTGCGGAAAAATTGGGTCTGAAAGAAGCAGGGTTGGAAGAGATTCAGGAAGCCATCACCCGTCCTGCACCAGACACCAGCATAGACCTTGCGGAAGAAGGCTTCTTTGAAATTTGGCGGAAGGATGGATTACCATTTTTGGTCATTTCAGGGAAGGAAAACACGCGAGCAATTGAATTGAGGAAAATTGAGAAGATTGTCCGTAGTCCAGATGAAGTTGAGGGAGACAAAGAGGTAATACCATGGGAGGAGGGGCACCCATCGATACCAATGTACGTAATTATAAAGGAAGAGGATATCCCAAAGGCATTTGAAATGCCATTGTCTGCTAAATTAGTGATTCTTTCCTCAGAAGAGGTTATAAAGGATGAAAAGGATACATACATTGTACTCGAAGGGTCAAATATCCCAGTATTGGAAATGTGAGGGTTTACCATGCCAAAAGTAATGATTGTCGACGATTCTAACTTTATGAGATCAAAGCTACGAGCCACGTTGGAAAAAGCAGGATATGAGATTGTTGCAGAAGCATCAAATGGTGCGGAAGCAGTTGATCTGTATGCAAAACACCAGCCGGACATTGTAACAATGGATATTGTCATGCCGGAACAAAACGGTCTTTTTGCCATCCAAAAGATTGTTGAATATGACAACAATGCGAGAATTGTGGTCATCACAGCATTGGGACATGAACCGATGATACGTAAAGCTCTAAGTTATGGAGCCCTGAATTTCATCATTAAACCAGTGGAGCCCGAAGAGGTTTTGGAAGTCCTTGATGGGATCATGAGCGAGGCTTGACCAAATGGATGCCGAAGAATGGACACCTTGGTTAGATGACATGGAAAATCTTCTGGAGACTGGTAAATCGATTGTTTCTGCATTCCAGAAGAAATTAACCAAAAAGAAGCTCACAGATACAAAGAACATGCTACACAGCATGAAAGGTCTTTTTGACATGATCGGCATGTCAGATTCCGCCAAAGCGATTGCGGAACTTGAGGAAAGGGTCCATAATGAAGGCATAAATCTTACCGATACAACAAAGAACGGAATTAGTGACCTAATTGAAAAACTGGAAAATTTTCTCCAGTTTATTCGGGAGAACCGTCCTGAAGAAACAAGTGACCTTGAGGGGGTATTAGGTCTTGAAAGTATTTTCATCCGGACAAGCAAGATCTATAGCATTGAAATTGAGTTCGGTGCGGAAAGAGGTTTGAAATCTGCCAGAGCAATGGGAGTTCTTAATTCCTTGAAAAGAATGGCAAAAATTAGAAACTCGATTCCAAGTGAAGAAGATCTGATTATGGATGTCAACTTTGAAACACTTAAAGTTGAAGTATCCACATTTGAGACGATTGATGACCTATATACTAAATTGCAGAAATTACCCGATGTCATTTCGGTTACGATTGAAGAGAAGATAACTTCCAAATCAACCAAACGGACAACCTCCCAAACAATTAAAATAGCCACAGATGACCTTTCTACCTTAGAAAAAAGCATCACCTTGTTGAATTCGCAGATAGAGTCCCTGAAAAATGATGTTGAAGAAGTTGAAGCGTTATACAAATTAGCGAGTATTGAACGGTCTTTTGCAAACATCGAAAAGGATCTTCAAAAGTTGCGAAAGGTGTCCCTAAATACAATCCTCAATCAAATTCCGGCAATGGCACAGAGACTAGCCAAGGCAGAAGGTAAGGAAGTCAATGTTACAGTTCAAGGGAGATATGTAACGATCAACCGGATATTGGCCAATTCGATTATTGATCCGATTACTCAAATTGTTCGAAATGCCATTGTGCATGGAATTGAATACCCTTCAGACCGACTTGAAAAAGGGAAGGATGCGGTAGGAACCATTTCCATTATTGGAAAAGCCGAAAGGGGAAGAGTAATTATTGAGATTTCCGATGACGGAAAGGGGTTGGATGAGAAGGCGATTTTAGAGGTTGCAAAAGCGAGAAAACTAAAGATACCCAAAAAAGCACGCAAATCGGAAATCTACAACCTTATCTTTGAAGAAGGATTTTCAACGCAGAAAGGTACAAAGAAAGTTGCAGGAAGAGGTTTAGGCCTTTCTGCGGCAAAAGAAAAGATTGAAGGTTTTGGAGGAACTATCCGGGTGACATCAGAACCAGGAAAAGGAACAACATTCGTGATGGAACTTCCAGACCCGGATTTGCTGACAAAAAACCTCATCGTGAAGGTAAGAGGGCTGTACTATGCCATTCCTTCGTCAGAGGTTGAATTTGCACTCATTGCCCTTCCCCAAGATTTGGAATTGAAAGATCAAATTTCGGGCACGATTCATTACGAGGAGGAGAAAGTGCCAGTTGTTCTCCTCCGTAACTTGATCAAAGGAGAGAATGAACCGTTCATCACAGATCTCAAGGAAAAGGAGATTGTTCTTGTCTGTCGAGGAAGGGAAAAGAAGGTCGGTTTGATCGTAGATCAGATCGTGGATGAAAGATTATTGAATGTTCAGCCACTGAGCCCACTCCTGCAAAAATTCGAAATATTTGAGGGGGTAATCAGCGGAGTTGAACAGGACTTGATGTTGGTTGTCAATCCAGCAGCAATTGCATGAGGTGAAGTAGAGTGAGTAGTCCATTCGGAGAAAATGAAATTGAAGCATTTAAAGAAGCAGGAAACATTGGGGCCGGTCATGCAGCAATTGCACTGACAAAACTGTTTGCAAGAGATGTGGACATGAGCATTCCCTTTGTGAGGCATGGAAATACTGAATCCATATTGGATGAGGCAAAAATAGACAAGGATATGCTTGTTGCCTATGAGGCCTTGTCAATTGATGACCCAGTGAAATACAAGTTATCGGTGTTTTTTAAACCACAATCGGTATTGAGCATCATCAATCTTCTTACAACCACAAAATTGTCTGAATTGACAGATCCCAGCCAATTAACGAAAATGCAGAAATCGCTTATCCAAGAAGTAGGATCTACAATAATACTAAGATACATTGCGGCATTGAACAAAATGATGAGAGTGGACATCGTTCCAAAGCATGCACCAGACATCAAGTTTGACAAGGCAAAAAAGGCTTTTGACACCCTGTTTACCGATGAGGGAAATGACATTTTCCTTATCCAGCTTGATCTGTTTACGGAAGAACAGAAATTTGAATGTCAATTGTTCATTCAGCCCTCTCCAGAAACGATTGAAGAATACCGAAAAGCATTCTACCTAAATTAAAATCATCATACCTCGGGAGGGCTCAATTTTTCATAATGTCGATAGAGCTCAATAATTTTCTCAGGAGGAACCCCATACCAACCGGATTCTTTCCGAATTTCTCTCATTATGAGGTCAGTGACATATCTAGTGACATCAAAATTTTGGTGCATGTCATAATAGTCATCCAACCAAATCGGATTACCCACATACATTCGCACGGGTCGACCCAATCGAGGCATTTTTGCGCCATAAGGCCAAAGACCGTCTGTTCCAATCAGTCCCACCGGTACAACAGGACAATGTCCTTCCAAAGCGATTCTTGCAACCCCGGTTTTCCCTTGGAAGCTTTTACGCCAAGGCAGGATTGCCCCCTCTGGGAAAATCCCAACACAAGCCCCCTGCTTCACAGCCTCAACACTTACTTTCACCACCAAGGATTTGTTTTTTGATTTTCTTTCAGGGACTGGAATGGTACCGATGATATCATTTATCTTCCCAAACACGGGGTTTCCCCAAAGGGTTCTTTGCCTTCCAACAAATCGAACACGGTGGGTATCTACCTCAAGTCCCATGACAAACGCGTCCACAATTGACCCATGATTGGCTGCAATAATGAAACCCTGACCTTTTGGAATCTGATTGAGTTTTTCTTGTCCGAAACTCTTGACATCATACGTTATGCCCAAAATGGCCTTGAAAATTCCTTTAAGAGCCTGATACATCCATTCAGGGGTTCCATACGTTTGGAAGGACATTATTATCCTCCCCGGGATTTGTTTTTTAAATAATAAATATGGACATTCCAAAAAAAGAAAAGGAAAACACACTTTTTTTATCAATGGACTTAAGATGGAAATGTGCAAGAAGACCTCTATTTTGCTATTGAAGAACTTATTGGAAGAGGGTTGTACGACAAGGCATTGAAGCTTGCAGAGGACAAGTCTTTGAATGATCCGGTTTTTTTTCTTTCCGTCAAATCCCGAATAATGGAGAAAAAGGGAGATTTCCGAAAGGCAATGCAATTTGCGACGGAAGCACTTTCAAATCTTCCACAGACACATCCTGCAATATGGTTTCCACATTTGGTATATCTTTATGCCATGTGGAGAATGGAAGATTATGAGAATGCCTTGGAACACTTCATGACTATCCCGCTCAAAAGCTTTCCCCATCTAATACAGGCAAGGTTCCACAATATTGCAGGTCTATTGTATTGGAGCATAGGAAAGAAAAACCAAAAAGAAGGACCAGAACATTACAGAAATGCATTGAAACATCACCAGATAGCCCTAGCACTTCGAAAGGGGAATCCTGTTGAAGAGGCGTTTTCCCTGAACAATATAGCCAACACCTTACTGTCATTAGGAAAGGGGGAAAAGGCGATGGAATATTATTCAAAGGCAAAAAAAATACGTGAAGAAAGAGGGAGGACTTCTGAAGTGGCTACCACCCTTAGAGATATTGGAAGATGTCTCATGACGATGGGAAGATTTGATGAAGCAAAAAAAACGTTCCTGGAAGTATGGAAAATTCAAAAAAACCTAGGGAATCCCAATGATCTCGCAAAAATTTTGCTGAGCTTGGGGGAAGTTGAGAAACGAGTAGGCAATGATCCGAACCCATTTCTTGAAAAGGCAATGAAGTTGGCAAAAGCAACCGGAAATGAAATTCTTGAAAAGAAGATACGAGAAGTTTTAGGAAAAGATCAAACCGATTGAGAGCAAAAGGCTGTATATAAGGGAAAGTCGAGCAGTTCCAGCAAGGGTGGAGTTAAGTTTGGGCAATTTTGTTTCAGTCCACAAGTCCTTTGCTAATTTAATGGCAAATGGAAATGCAAGAATTGGAAGAAAAATGGCAACGGAATACATTTCAACACTGAAGAGGTAAATTGGAACCAAAAAAGGGGAGAAAATCAGGAATGCATAATAATATCGGGTTCCTGCCTTTCCCAAAATATGCGAAAAGGTTTTCTTACCAGCTGCCAAATCAAGATCATAGTCACGATAATTGTTGACTACAAGGATAGCGGTAATAAGAAAACCCACGGGGATTGAGAGAAGAAACACAATGGGGGAAAGGGTTCCAGAAATGACATAATAGGTTCCAGGGATGGCGATCAATCCAAAGAAAATAAATACGAACAGATCTCCCAAACCAAGGGCACTCAGGGGATAGGGGCCACCACTGTAGAGAATTGCAAAAATAATTGAACTCACACCAATTGCCAAGATTGGCCATCCACCCACGTAAATTAGATAGAGTCCAATCATTCCGGATATGAAAATATTCACTAGGATACCGATCTGCATTTCTTTTTTTGAGAGCAACCCTGCTTGAAGTGCCCTAGTTGGTCCGACCCGTTTTTCGTTATCGATTCCTTTTATGAAATCAAAATAATCGTTGGCAAAATTTGATTCAATTTGAAGGGAGATGGCACCCAAAAGAGCCAAAACGGTGACAAGGAGATTAACAAAACCATCATGGAAGGCAGCTGCGGCGCCTACCAAAACAGGACCCACTGCGGCAAGAAGGGTTTTGGGGCGAGCTGCAATTATCCAAGCCCTCTTTTTGGAGATGTCGGCAACACTCATATTCTTAACTTTGAATGGCATTTGAAAGACTTTATTATTGAATTCTGAGAGAATACAAATAATTAGAACATACCCGAATGAAACGTCAAAAAGCTTTTCAAACATAAGATGGAATTCATTATGTGGGTTCGAGGATTGGAATATTAACGAAATTGAAAGATCGTTTTTCTGCTCTTGAAGAGTTTGCAAAACGAAGAAACTTTGAACCGTCCGAATTTAACCCACAAACCACCAATGAGTTTGATCTATTGATTGTTGACGTTGATGCAATAAATAGCAAATTCAGCAAATCAATCAAAAGCATTACAGAGCCAGTGCTTTTTGTTTCATTTCCAGATACTAAAAAAACAGGAGGCAAAGCAAAAGTCCCGGAAGATCTCTTGGATACTCTTTTCAAAGCAGATTTTGTTGAAATCGAGATAAAGGATGGAAAGATCTATCCAGAATTTATTGTTCACTTCAAGATCGGAGTGTTACTGAAATTAAAAAAGGGAACACAAACTTTGAGAATTCGAGAAGGAAAGAGCAAAAAAGAAACCCCCCTTGTAGAAAAAGCAAACTTCCAGAAAAAAATTGATGCAAAATCAGCCCTAGTGGTAATTGGATCAAGTGCAGGGGGACCGGGAACACTTGTTAAGTTGTTTTCTCAAATTAAGAAACCAACACCACCCCTTGTCATTGTTCAGCACATTACGACAACCTTTGCTGAAACTTTGGCAAACCGATTGAATAAGGTCTCTTCAGTGAAGCTAAAATTGGCAAGAAATGGAGATCTGCTTCAAAACAATTGTGCATATCTTGCCCCTCCAGAAACACATCTTGAGTTTGAACAGATTGGAAACAAAGTGAAGATCATATTATCTGACGGTCCTAAAGTCAATTTTGTCAAACCCGCAGTTGACATCACGCTTTTCTCAGCAGCAAGACTGAAAGGGATCTATCCAATATCCATAATTTTGACAGGAATGGGAAGTGACGGCAAAGAAGGATCTAGGATAATCAAACGAGCGGGGGGAACTGTAATTGCATTAAATGAAGAAGATTCAGTTGTTTTCGGAATGAACCGGTCAGTCATAGAGGCAAATCTAGCAGATTTTGTGGTTTCCCTTGATCAAATCCCAGGGTTATTGAGAAAGTTGACATATTAACGAGTAGTTTCTTGAAGAAAGTCAATTATCAAATCATTGACAAGTTGAGGATGCTCTAAATAGGGCATATGACCACATTCATCGATTAAAACCAATTTTCCACCAGTCAGCTCTGCCGCGGTTTCAGCATGTTTTGGGGGAAGAACCTTATCGTTCCTTCCCCAAATTACAAAAGTCGGGATATTTTCTTTCTTGATTTCTTCTGCCACATTTTGGATCTCCTGAACCACTTCAGGATGCTGACCACGAAATGTCATCATCTCTTTGAGGACATATTCATATGCAGGACGTGTCTCAATCCTTGAACGGTAATAGATGTTCTTCTCGATAATGTATTCGGGCAAGGAATAAGGATCATGCACCACCGGCTTCCATGAGTTCCGTCCATTCATTCCTTTCATGCCACCATTGATTGCCATTCTTACGGTCAATAGATTAATCAACGGTAAGGAAGCAAGTTTGTATAGGAACCAGACATCTTTGCCGAAACCAGCAGGGGAAATCAAAATGAATCCTTTGATTCTTTCCTTTTTCAGAGGCCACAGCCCTAATGCGACACCCCCTCCAAAAGAATTCCCTCCAATGAAGAAGTCTTCAATTCCCTGTTTTTCTATCCATTTGCCAATTGCCTTTGAAAAAACTTCAGGGGAAAATTGGAAGGAAGGGGAAATCATGCTTTTCCCAAACCCAACATTATCAATGGCAAATGGTTGATAACCAGCTTCTGCGAGGGCTGAAAAGTTGTAAAGATAGGTTTCTGCAAAACCGCCGATACCAGGAAGCAGAAGAACAGGAACACCTCCAGGATTTTCCTGTAGTTCTATATGTCGAATGGTACATTTTCCTCTGTGGAGCTCAATGTCCGTGAAAACCTCTTGAAAGTTGGGACTTGGGAAATCTTCCACAATTAAGAATATGAATCCAATTATATTACTTCTCCCTTATTATCTTTTTATCATTTCAAATTACTACAATCAATAAATAGATTAATTGCAGAAATATAACTAGAGGTATATAATTGAAATATTCATGGATGACGAGGGTCAATGAATTTTCAAAATCAGGAAAGATTCGGGAAGAAATTGACTTTCCAGACTCCATTGAGCACAAAATCAAAACAGAAATTCTTGAAATGCGATTAAGGAAAGGGTTATTTCAAGAGGAATTAGAGGATATTGATGGTTTAAGACAAGCATCTGAGGAAGCTCTCGAAGTAGCCACTCAACTGGGAGATAAAATAGGATTACAAAAAGCCTATGTGCTCAAGGCATATTATGCATTGGTTACATCAAACATCAAAGAAGGAAAGAGGTTCATAGACAAAGCCATGGAATTGGAAAAAGGAAAAAATGAAGATCTCGTAAGCGGAGAGATTCATTATCTGAAAGGGATTTTCCATTATCTTAATCATGAAATTGAGAAGGCAATCACCCATTTGGAAAAAGCAATTGTGATCCGAAAGGCATTGGGGGAGATGAAATTGGTGGCACAGGCCCTGAACGCAAAAGCAATTATTTTTGAGAAAGCAGGGGATATCCAATCAAGCATTCGAGATTACAAGCGTTCATTGGAAATCAAGGAAAAGGAAAGAGATGCACTCTCGCTTGCAAGAGGGCATCATGATATATCAAGTCTTTACTATTCGATAGGAGAATTGACAAAAGCATCAAAACATATTGAGAAAAGCATAGAGATTTCCAGACATATCAATTCAGGTCAAATAAATCATGCAAATTTCATAAAGGCTTTGATTGAATATTCCAAAGGAAATTTTGAATTATCCTTATTGTTGGTAAACGATTGTATTGACTACTTTTCAAAAAGAGAGGATGTTTCTGCATTGATGAAGGCATATCAATTGAAAAATTCTATTCTTATGGAGAAAAAGGGGGATAGGACAGAATTGGAGCAAAAAGTGGATAGGCTCCTGCAGAAGAATCCTCAAAATAGGGAATTGCAGATTGAAAAAAACATTTTCAAAGCCAAGAATCTCATTTCCAATAAAAGACCTCAAGCAAAGTTCAGTGCATATGACCTTCTTGATAGCGTTATTGATCAAGATGAGGGATTTACCCCAGCAAAGCTTAGGGCAATGGTTTTGAAATGCACCTTGCTTCTCGAGGAAATAGAGGCATACCCCAATGAAGTTGCAATACAGCAACTCCAAAATCTTGCAAGAGAGATATTGCAATTTGGAGAACGGCAGAAATCACCAATTCATAGAATCAGGGGCCTTATGTTCTTAGGAAAACTGAAAATCATCGAACAGGATACGAATGAAGGATTGAAGTGGCTTCAAATGGCTTTCGATATTGCAGAAAAGAAGGGTTTGGTACAATTAACCAAGATTATTTCAATTGAATACAAAAAGATAAAGCAACTTAGTGGACACACAGAAGCGTCAAGTAATCTTCAACATTTCAATAACCATATGTTCAAGCCCAATCACGAAGAAATTATTTCACATTCAAAAGAAAAACCAATAATGATCGTCTTGATCAATAGAAGTGGAATTGCGAAATATTCAAAGCTAATCAACCATGACACGCTCAATGTTGATCTAATTGCCTCCTTCATTTCAGCAATGCAGGCATTTTTGGTTGAAGCTTTCAACAGGAAAGAACAATTGAGGTATATTTCAAACGAAAATTATGGGTTGGTGTTTGAAGAGTTTGATGGAAACACCATATGTTATGTATTTATAGGGAACCCATATCATCCCCTGCAAAAGATAACCATACTGAAAGAGAAAATCGTCAGGTTGGGAATTGAAACAAGTATCAACCAAAAGGAAATACTGAGCGAGGAAATAAAAACCAAAATTGATGCAATATTGGAAGAGATAATTTTTTGAGTCACATTTAATGGAGTCCCCCTATGCTTTTAATCAAAATCGACAAAAAGACAATTGGTTAAAACTGGTTGGTTTTAACCTCCTGCGAACCTAACACTCTCAGCTAGTCTTTAGCTGAGAGTCGCCACCCCTTTTTCGTTTGAAACGACGTTTTTTGACACCTTGTTTCTTTCTGCTGAAACGGGTTTGTCTAGCCCATAAAAACAGAAACACTGCGACAATGATAATCACCACAAGGTCGAAAAACAAGAACAGGAATTGAAGAAAAGGAGTCCATATTCGAGGAATACTACGTAAGAGAAAAAATATGAGAGAAACAAAAAGATAAATGGAAAATCCAATAGGAATGATGGTATAAGCAATAGCTTTTCGGCTTTCCATGACATCTGTGAGGTCAATGTTGTAATCTGTCACCTCAAGGTTAAGAAGAGCGTTCTCAAGCCTTTGCTTGACAGCTACAGATTTAGGTATGAAAATTTCGCCCCTCAGTTCCAGCATTTGAAGAATTATGGCAGTTGTTATCAATTTGAGGAACAGAAGGGTGGCAATGATCCAAGTCACGGCAAAATTCCAGTCAGCATATGGCATAAGAAAAATCCACAGAACCAAGAAGACAATCTCAAAAATACGGATCAGCACAGACCTTTGGGTTTCTTCAGTAAGCAGGACGGCAGTTCCGTAAAGAACAAAGATCAAAGTATTGAGAAACAACACGGAAAAGTCACGTTCATAAATAGAAATTCCAATAAACAGAATCAATATGCCGGCAGCAGCAAAAAAATCTAGGAGATTATATGGAAAATAGAAAGAGCCAGAGGGGTAACCGGGTTTCCAGTCTTCTTGAATGATGGGGTCTTCTCGCATGACTTTTCACCTTTTTCGTCGCCTTTTTCCAGAAAGATCCATTGCTTTTTTCAATTCCAGAAGGATATTGGTGTTGTATCCGTCAATGAGATGGAACCAAGCACCTGCTGCAACAACGGCCTTTCTCATTTCCCTTATTTTGACCAAATAGGTTCTGCGAACAGTTGGTTCTAGAACGGATCTTCTGAATTCCACTTCATCGACATCATACGTGGTGGCATCTGAATAGCGTTCCAGCCAAAGAGTGCCAAAAGCGGGAGTATTGCAAGCAAAAAGGAAGATTCTCTGGACATAAGGCCTGATCTTGACTAGGCCAAGTTTTACAGTGTTTGGATCCATTTCCACATCAGTCAGCATGATGACCACAGTATCATAAAGCTTGTTGACCATCAGAGAACGGAAGACTGCGTCATAATCGAACTCAGTCCCTTCGGGAAGGACATTATGCAATTCAATACCGAGTCTGCGTATCGTTGCAGGAGAGACACCAACGCTTATCTTACGCAATTCACGATGACCTATTGCGAGGATATGAGTTGAATGTTCTGTCCTTCTCAGAGCTTTGGCGAGCTCAACAGCAGAGGAGAAAATGAATTCAAGTTTTGGACCGGCCATCATGAGCGAACAATCCAAGACAATCACAAATCTGAGTTGCCGGGGTTCTTCAAATTCCTTGGAAATAAGTTTGTTGTACTTTGCAGTGGCCTTCCATGCAATGTTGCGGATTTCATCTCCAAATTCGAAATCCTTGAGGGAGAGAAAGTCGGAGCCAGAACCACGTTGAGGAACCGAAATTTCAGAGATAAATTGATCCAAGATTTTCTGTTTGAGCGACCATGGTAATTGTACACGTTGAGGTTCAGGAAGAACGATAATTTGAATTTTTGGAACAACTGCCTTGTGAACATAGAACAGACCAGGAATGCCGTTTATTTCCAATTGGATACGGCGGATTAGTTCCTTGCCTCTAGCTGGCACATAAAACAAGAAGGTACGCGTGATAGTTCCTCCTTCCTTCGGAATATGGAAAATCGAGATGTTGGGAAGATAGACCGGAAAGAGTCCATCACTGACATCAAGTGTAAGTTTTCCATAGACCTTAGATTTGCTTGTCACTTTTACCTGAACTGGGACGAACATTTTTGCTTCAACCTGAACCGCAGGTACAAAAATCCCAATTTCAGAAATGTCATTCATCCCTTGTTTTGATCTGAAAAACAACAGAAAGAAAATCAGCAGGGGAGGAAAGGACACGAACATGATTATCGGGGAAAAGGAAAGAACACCAAATATGAAAATGAAGGCAGAAATGACAATGGTAAAGAAACCGGTGGGAGTAATTCCGAAAAAGGTAGGGACTTGGTCATATGAATAGGAAACAGATGACTGGAATGTACCTTCTGATTGAGTCAGCCTATCCGATAGGAGAATTCCGCTTCTTGGATCCACCATTTGATCAACAAGATCCGTATCAAATGGAGATGTGTTGAGCAATCCAGGAAGTGCATCTTCCTCATCTATCTTATCATAGATGTCAAGAAGATCAGGAATGTAGGGGACTGGCTGGGATTGCTCTTCTTTCGACATGAAATCCCTCACACCGTTACAGGCACGTCACGAATGACAGAGGCCAAGATCTGTTCAATCGGGATCTGCTCGACCTCTGCTTGAGGTGTTAGAATAATCCGATGGTTCAATACATGGTAGAAAAGTTGCTTGATATCATCCGGTTCAACATATGATCGACCATTCATTGCAGCCCAAGCCCTTCCCAATGTCATAAGGGCAAGACTTGCACGGGGAGAACCACCCAAAGACAAGGATGGAAGAAAACGAGTACGTACGACCAATCGTCCGATATATTCGAGGATTTGATCGGAGATTTCCACCAATTCTATTTCTTTTTGCACCTTGATGATTTCTGCCGCATTGGTGACCACATTGACTTCTGGGACATATTTTGCACGTTTGGATTTCAATATCTCTAGTTCGTTGTTGTAGTCCGGCAGATGCATGATCAGACGGATCATAAAACGGTCTAGTTGTGCTTCGGGCAAGGGATATACCCCTACCTGTTCAATGGGATTTTGCGTTGCCATAACAAAGAAAGGTTCTTCAAGGGCGTAGGAAGTCCCTTCAACAGTAACTTGCCTTTCCTGCATGGATTCCAACAGTGCAGCCTGTGTTTTTGGAGGAGCACGGGAAATTTCATCACAAAGAACCACATTAGCAAAAATTGGACCGGGAATGAATTTGAATTCAAGATTCTTAGGATCATAGATTGAGGATCCAGTGATATCAGCAGGCATCAGATCCGGAGTAAATTGGATTCTTTTATAGTTCAACCCCAGAACGTCTGCCAAAGTACTTGCCAAGTAGGATTTGGCAATTCCCGGCACACCTTCGATCAGTACATGTCCTCGTGCAAAGAGTGTAGCCAATACCAAGTAGATATTCTGTTCATTACCGATGATCCTTTTCTTCATTTCTGAAACAATACGATCGGTTAAATCCTTGACGAATGTCAAGTCAACAGATGACATGAACCATCCCCGAATGTAATACAAAATAAACATTAAGGTTTACAAAGCGCATTTTGTCATTCTTTTGCATCATCTTTCACATAAGGGATGCCGAAATAGTCAGGGCTTACATCATAGGTGATGGAAGAACGTTGGGAGAAAACCGGTAAGTCAAATATTGAGATTTCTCGACCCTCGTCTTTCTGCGACATGATGCCTTGAACAAACAATGGGTTCTTCTCAATGACATCAA
>CAZYCQ010000025.1:0-43191 GCA_964645535.1 uncultured archaeon
ATGATTGAGGATCAAGGAAAGATGATTGAGCAGATAGACAAGAAAATAACGAAAACACAGCAGCAATTGGATACCTTGATTAAGCTCCTATCCGAGAAGCTTGAATGAAGGGAATCATTTCCTAGGGTAGAGATGTCCTGACAGATTTCTTTTTCGCGTCAGTTTCTTGATGACTGCATAGGCAGAAAATACTGTCAGAGTGGTGGCTCCGATGACGATTCTTGAATTGGGAAAGGAGGTGATGTCCTTTGGGTCATAGCCGTCTTGGAGTTCCTCAAGATCGATATAGGTGTATCGGAGTCCTGGCGCGAGGGATCGATTTCGATTTGGTTTTCGTAATAGTCTGCGAAACAGTCAAGGTCGCCATCCACATCAATGATGCTGTTTGTTTGATATTGGTCCCCCTTTCATCCTTTCCAATAGATTTGACCTCCAAGTGTGTTTGCGGTCAGAACATATGGGATTTCGTTCTATTGGAGGATCAGAGTAGGACATGGCTTGTCAGATATTGAATGACGTTGAAGTCTCACCAAAATTATCCCATCAACTGGGGAATTCAATTCCCGAGATTTTCGCTAGGGCATGCAGGAGATCTTCCTGCTTAGTTGCATCATCAGCCAACTGGTTGTAGGTCGACTCCTTCAAATGGTAGAAGTATTTTCCGGTAACAAGAGCCTCTGATTGATTACTGATAGCCAACCAAACCTGAGTGTCAACACCTTTTTGAAGATCATCAGGAGCCCCACTTCCGCCCATCTTTGTTGGCACCCATCCCGGATTGACAGAATTAACGTACACAGCAGGCCATTTTCTCGCGACTGCGTTGGCGAAAACAAGCAGGAGGAGTTTGGAATCGGAATAGGAAACCCCTTTCATGAGATCTTTAGTGAAAAATCGACCACCCAGATGCATCGCCGAATTCATGTAGATCAACCTTTTTGGTTTTTGTATAAGACAGGTCAAGATGTAGGGAGCAAGGAGATTCACCTTGAAGATCAATGAACGATCGGCATGGTATACTCCAGCATTGTGAATTATGCTGTCAAACGAACCGAAGGCATTGACTTCGTTTGCCATGGCAGTGGTTTCCTCAACATTGGAAAGGTCAGCGATCACTACATCCATGGCATTGGGGAGTTGTTGCATGATCTTGTCAGCTCTTTTCTGATTTCGGGCATGAAGGAGCACTTCATGTCCCTTTGCTAGAAGATCCTGAGCTGCAAGTTTCCCAAGGCCATCAGTGGAGCCAGTGATAAAAACCTTCATCACAGGGTTTCATCTATGTTTTTCATAAGTCTTGAGATGGGGGTTCCCATCATTTGCGATCGTCCTAGCGAAGTGGCGGTGAAGATGAAGAATCGGATTGTGTGGGAACGTAAGGGAGGAACTTAGAAGATGCATTCCGATGGAAATTGGAAGAGTCATTTTTCCCGATCTTCGAGGAGGATTCTCATGACACCGATGACTTGCGATGCCAGAAGTTCCCTGTCGCCAAGAGACG
The DNA here is from genome assembly GCA_964645535.1 of uncultured archaeon. Classification (GTDB taxonomy): domain Archaea; phylum Asgardarchaeota; class Heimdallarchaeia; order Heimdallarchaeales; family Kariarchaeaceae; genus WAKA01. The sequence goes on from CAZYCQ010000025.1 coordinate 1,502, forward strand.
CGTATGCTGTTGGGAGAGTGGTTTTAATGGCCGTCAGGTAATCTTCGGGAATATCAAGTTTTGCCCCGAGAAATGCAATGGCATCCCCCTGCAAGGAGATGGTTGAGAAAGGTGATGCATCTTTTTGGAGGATGAGGGCTGTTCTTTGGGTAAAGCCTTCAAGGAATTCATTGAATGTGGTTTCCGTAAAGTGGCGGTTCCAATTTTTTTGGAGAACGGCTGCAAGGGCGATCTCATCGAGCATGTCATAGTCATAATCATTTCTGTGAAGGGTCAGTATCCCTCCTTGGGTGAATACGGCATGGAATCTCTCAATTGTGGCAGATCCATTCCTTAATGCTGCAAGGGCATTTCTCATGATGATGTCGATTCTCTTATGTCCTTCAAGGTTTTTGAGCGAATATCTGTTGTTGGGTATGGCATGGGTTACGACTGCAACATCAATATTCATCTAGTTTGAGGGGTTCCTTCATCGTATTTTTATTATTCTGTTGGATCGGGATCTTGATGAGGAAGTTGCAGCTTGGCAATTCCCCGGGGGAATGGTCAATCCATCGAACAAATGAGTTGACATTGTAGACAAAATCAGTGGTTGCCTTCAGTGTACCTTGGACCATGGAACAGGATTTTCCGCTTTCATCCTCCCCATTGCACAGGCATGGGGAAACCTTTGCCTTGAAGGTGGTGAATTGTGTCTGTTCTACCTTCTGAAGCTCGATTGAGGTAATTGGTTTAATGGATCCGTCCGTGTCATAGTTGTATTCAATGAAAGGAAAGGCGAGAGAGAGAAGCTCTTGAAACTCTTTCGGATCTTTTCGTGCCTGATGAACGTTCTTGGGATTGACGGATTCGTTGAGGAGGTTGTGGACGAAATCATAGCCCAGGTGTTGGGCAACAGCCTTGTTTGGAAGTGCCTTAGCCATTTTTCGGTAGAACTGGTTGATCCTGTTGGCATAGAAGTTTCGTGTCCGGTGTGTTCCAGTCTGGTAAACCTGTTTTTTTGCTGCAAGGTTGCTGAGAATATTTCGGACAGTGTTCCTGTGATATCCACTGATATCACCGATTTCTTGGACAGAGAGGGTCATCGGAAGCTTGTTCAGGATGAGCCTTATCTTTTCGGTATTTGAAAGGCAGTGATGACCCATGAATCATCCCTTAACTTTCCTGTTCAAGGACTTTTTTTGCTTCTTGAATGTGTGCTTCGAGGAGACTTGGTTCCATCATTGGATTGAGGGTATAGAAAACAGACCTCATATCTTCGAGATTGGGAATTTCAGAGATGATTCCTTCTTCAGACAATCTTTTAAGAGCATACCTAACGGTTTTTGCGGGCATGCTCACTTTCATGATGAGTTCCTTTTGAGTAAGGGGTGAGTTCTCAGCAAGTGCGGTGATCAGTTTTTTTGATGATTTTGGAAGTTTGGGCAATTTATATTGCTGTGACATAATTTTCACCGAATTCGCACAACTTTATGCAAACTCATATGAGAAGATGCAATAAATATTTTTAAATTTTTTGATAAATCCCACTTTTTATGTGCGAATTTGCACAATTTGACGGGGAGAATTGTTAAAGAATAGTTCCATGTAAAATGGAAAGGATACACAGAATCCCGATATCAGCAAAAACACCAGACATGTGCGAATTAGCACAAGTGAACCAATAGGATCGTACCGACTGATCTTCCTATATTCCGATAGCTTTTTTACACGGCACTCTAGGCAGGAACTGAGAATGACGGAATCGGACGAGTTACGCAGGTTGGCGGATTCAGTGGGAGACAAACTGGTAGATTCTGTCATCATCGGGCATCAGAGTTCGGAAGGTCTGCTTATCCTCAAAGGAGCTCGTACCGATGGTGACAAGTGGAGAATTCAGGTGATCACCATTTCAGGCGTAATGTCGATAAGTACAAGAGTACCTTCGCGGCAATTGAGAAGGTATGGGGCAAATGCACTGAGGTTTCTTGACGAAGAGGAATTCATCGCGAGAGTAGGAACTTGGCAGGATCCCTTAAACCAGGCGTTAGGAATACAAATGCTTCTGTATTCAGGGCGTACGATAGAGGCAGTAGGGAACCTTTCGGTGGAAATCATTGATGGAGAAATGGCAGAGAAGACCTATAATGTTCCAAATGAAGTTGCACTCCCCAAACCTTCAGTACAGATTGGTCATAAGGCATCCGCTCCAATTCCGACACCTGTAGAAGAAAAAGAGGAGATTGAATCCAAGACAGAGGTTGCAAATATTCCCATACAGGATCTTCCGAAAGATCAGACCACACCTCTTGAAGAACATGAATATGCAGTGGCAGAAGCTCATGCAAAAATTACAGATGAAATCGACCGCGATGGTCAAAGAGAATGGATGAAGGCGCACCAAGAATTGTCCGAAGAGATGGCAGAGGCAGAAAATGATGACGAAGAGCCAAGAATTGATGAGAAACTGACAGACACTCTTGATTCCAAATCCAATCAAGAGAAATTTTGGGCGGATCCATCAGCCCCAATGGATCAGGGGTTCAAAGAGGTTGAAGAGGAAGACATTATTCAAGCCATTGACCGGGAGTTGGAGGAAGTCGAAAGAAAGGTCAAGGTTCAATTCGGAAAGAACGGGGAGAGACCCCAAGTTCCATTGAGACCAGAAGATCTTGACAGATTGACAAACCAACTTGAAGACAGTGGGCAAGATGATCAGAATTGAAGCAAATGGAGAAGTTCTGAAAGTCTGGATCAATCGTCCAGAAAAGAGGAATGCCATTTCATCACGAGTAATGGAGGATCTGGAAACAGTTTGTGAAAAAATTGAGAAAGAAAGAAAGTTCAAGGCTCTGATCCTGACAGGGGAAGGAAAAGTGTTTTCTGCAGGAGCAGATCTTAAAGAGATAGCAACATTGTTCGGAAAGGCAAAGCATGAGTTCACACAGCGTGCACAATTGCTCTTACAGCGTATTGAACAACTACCTCTTTTGACATTGGCGGCGATCAATGGACATGCGTTTGGAGGAGGTTTGGAATTGGCCTTGGCTTGTGATCTCAGGTTCATTGTTCCAGGAGCAAAGATTGGATTAACAGAGGTTCGGTTGGGACTGATCCCTGCATGGGGAGGAACCCAGCGGTTACCGAAGTTGATAAAGCTTGGAAAGGCTAAACAGATGATTCTTCTTGGAGAACCCATTGATGCAACACAAGCTTTGGAATTGGGACTGGTTTCCCGTATTTGTTCCCCAGAAAGGTTGATGCAGGAAGCAGAGGAGCTTGCTAGGAGTTTACCCAGCGATGTTGGCAGTCGAAAGGAGAGTTTTTTAGTTGCCCTTGGCAATTCTTCCTGAAACTAGTTGATTGGGAGTCAGTTCAGATTTGGCATCAACAATGGTGCCCGGAAGCAAGGTGATGTTTGGCCATAGGGTTGAATGGGGACCGATCACTGCTCCAAACTTTGGAAGAGGAACTTCAACATCCTTGTTTTGGAGGATCGCACGGATTGTTCCCTTAGGTTTGTTGACGGTGACACATCCCGCATGGACGGTGGCGTTTTCCCCAAGGACACTGTCACCAATGAAGCACAATCTTGAGACATTTGACCCTCTCATGAGGGTTGATCCCTTGATTTCGCTTCCCATTCCGATTTTGGAACCTTCCTCAATAACAACGCCTTTCCTGATGAGGGCGTTGTTGCCGATGAAGACATTCTTACCGATGTAAGCAGGTCCCCTGATGACAGTACCATGGAGGATGGTGGCACCTTCTTGGATAATGACAGGCCCAGTTATCTGGGTATTGCTTTCGATGGTGGCAGATGGGTGAATGATGGTATTGGTCAGAGTTTCGAGGACAAGACGATTTGCAAGCAGGATATCCCATGGTTGACCAACATCAACCCAAGGCTCGGTCCAGACCCCACAAGCCACTTTTCCTCCGTCATTGATATAGTGGTTAAATGCTTCATTGAAGGGAAGACCTTGTTCGAGGTATGGAAAGATGGCAGGGGTAAGGACAAAAGTACCTGCAATCACATAGTTTCCTTCTCGAACTTCGGCTTCTTCATAGACATGTCTGAGAAATCCTTGAGCATCAAGGGTAACTACACCAAATTCTGCAAGTTGTGACTGCAATGCTACTGCAATGGCCATATCTGCCCCGAGATTGTCCATGGCATTTAATGTACGCGTTATGAGACCGATGTCGGACATGATATCCGTATGTTGCAGGACAAACATGGATTCATCTTTGAAGTAGGGGATGATCATCTTGATAGCTTCATTGATACCGATTTTTGAGGGAGGTTGTTTGACATAGCGAAGTTTGACACCATAGTTTTCTCCAGAACCAAGAAAATCACGAATCTTATCACCTAGATGTCCAATGACAATAGTTATGTCTACAATGCCATGTTCTCTTAATTTCTCGATCTGGTAAACAATTAGCGGTTTACCCATAATCGGGATCAATGCTTTTGGTGTTTCGGCAGTCAATGGAAGGAGGTCTTCACCTTTCCCTGCCGCTAGGATAACTCCTTTCATAATTGACGCGAGGAACGTAATCATTAATGAGTGCTTTGGTGGGATTATTCAACGGTGACGGATTTGGAGAGGTTTCTCGGCTTATCAGGGTTCAATCCCTTGAGAGTTGCCGTATAGTAGGCAAGCATTTGTTGTGGAATCTCGTAGACAATTGAGGAAAGGTATTTCGAATATCCCTTGGGAATTTCGAAGTAATGGTCAAGAACCTGTTTGATCTCCTCATCGCCTTCTTCGATTATGCCTATTGTTTTTGCACCTCTTGCTTTCATTTCCTGCACAGACCCCATCATTTTGCGGCGGGTTGAATCGTTGGGAATGGTAAAAATCACAGGAAAATCATTCTCAATCAGGGCAATGGGGCCATGTTTGGACTCTCCCGCAGGATAGGCCTCTGCATGAAGATAGGCGATCTCCTTCATTTTCAATGCTCCTTCACAGGCAGTCGGAAGGGAAGGACCTCTCCCAAGATAAAATGCAGAGCTTTTCTGCTTGAGCCAATTGCTCAATTCCTTGGCACGGATTTCATGCTCCATAATGACCTGTTCAATAGTATCTGGAAGGTTTTGGATTGCCTGTTCAAACTCCTGTAACTCCTCATCGTTTAGAGCTCCGGACTTCAGAGCCACATGATAGGCAATCCGATTGATTGCAAGGTTCAATCCTGAATATGTCTTGGTTGCCGCAACACCGATTTCAGGACCGGTATGGATGTAAATGACATGGTCGGCATATCTTGTAAGGGTGGAATCGACAACGTTCACAACTGCAATGATTGTTGCCTTTCTGGAGATTGCGTCCTTGACTGCACGAATAGTGTCCAAAGTCTCACCGGACTGTGAGGAGGCAATGACCACTGTTTTTTCGTCAATGATAGGGGAAACGGCATCCCACTCTGCGGAGATCACAGGAACTACAACCTTCTTTGCCAATTGCGGAAACAGGTAGTATGCCGGGAGAGCTGCATAGTACGCAGTTCCTGCGGCCACCACCAAGATTTTTTCAGCTGCAAGGATTTTGTCCGCTACCTCTTCAAGTTGATCTTCTTGTGTCGCCAATTGGGTGCGGAGCACCTTGGGCTGTTCATGGATTTCTTTAAGCATGAAATGGGGGAAACCACCCTTCTGTGCAGCTTCTGCGGTCCAATTGATTTCTTTTGGTTTCCGTGGAAGAACATCACCGCTTTTCAGATCAATAATCTTATAGGAATCTGGTTTGAGAATTGCCAGTTCATCATCCTTGAGAATAATCACCTTGTTCGTATATGGCAAAAATGCAGGGATATCGCTGGCACAGAAGTTTTCATTTTCTCCGATACCCAGTACCAAAGGGTTGTCTCTTCTGAAGGCATAAATGGTATCAGGCTCATCGATAATTGTCATGACTATCGCGAAGGTTCCCTTAATGGTTTTGACCAATTCACGGATTCCTTCAAGAGGGCTCATCCCTTGAGAAAGGAAATACTCCATTAGGTGCGGGATTACTTCTGTATCGGTATCCGATACGAAATTGTATCCGAGATCCATGAGGTCTTTTTTCAGTTCAAGAAAGTTCTCGATGATGCCATTGTGAACCACAGCCACCCTTTTGTGTTGGGAGACATGGGGATGGGCATTTTTTTGGCTTGGAGGGCCATGTGTTGCCCATCGTGAATGACCTATTGCGGTATAGCCCATATAAGAGGAAAAATCAAGTTTCTGACCAACTTCCTCAATTGACCCCTTGTCTTTTTGAACAACCAAATTGTTTTGGGGGTCAATGATAGCCATTCCTACTGAATCATAGCCCCGGTATTCTAGTCGAGTCAAAGCCTCATAGACCATTTTGCCTGTGTTTTCGCATGTGTGTTGAGTGATACCGATAATTCCGCACATAGAGGGTTCAACCTTTTTCTATAATTTCTTACAATAGACAGGTCATCCGGGGCTATATAAACATTTCACTATTTTATTCCGTAACAAATCGGAAAAAAGGGCCTCAATTGAGTCCATATCGATTGAAGTCACCATATCTCCGAGTATCGTGATTTGAGGACTGATTTTGGGGGTTTGTGACAAAGGATGGGCGATTATAGCCAAACCCCTTCATCTGGTTGGATAACTGATTGCGTTCTTCCTTCAAGCTCAAAATTTGATCCAAGATGGATTGGGGAGGAACTGAGTGGTTGGAATACTCCTTGACAAGATAGTCGATTTGCGCGTCAATGTCACCGATGCGGGATCGCAATGCAGAGATGCCTTGACTGATTGGGTACTGATTACGGTTCGAAAAAAAATTCCCTTCAATCCCACCCTTGATTTCAGAAATTAGATTCTCAATATTTCTTTTCAATATTGAACCATCAGGGCTGTCCATGTCAATAGCATTGATCTTGGCAGGTCCATTGACAACAAGTTCTTCAGGAGGTTTCTGTCCGACCCATTCAAAATAGCCTGCAATACTGTCCAAAGCTGACGGAGTACCATGAATATGAAGTCTAGCATTCTTGAACTCCACAATGTAACGAAGACTTTTCAACAATGGAGAAACCAACCTCCTGTTTTGGAGATCTGAATAAGGGAATTTCTTGATTCCAATGTTCTTTGTGGGATGTTGAGGACAAAGTAACAGACCCCTATCAAGAAAAATCAAGGCTGCCTTGAAACGTTTCCGGGTAAGATTACCTTCCTCAAATTCGATATCAAGATCGGTCAAGGTGGCTACAACACCACTGACAAGCAGATCATCAGGAAAGAAGTGACGGATTTTTTCAAAGTTGGTTCGATGATAGAGTAACATTTTGAGTTTGGGGGAAACTTCTTCCAATTTTTCCTTGATCTGATCGAAAACAATATCCAACCTCTTTTTGAAAATCTGTATTCTATTTTCAATGGTATTGACGTGGGACATGAAAATGGGATAGAGTTCAAGGTCATTCAGGTCATTCGTACGCATTTCCCTCACTACATGATTTGCAGCCTTCTTTATCTTGTCCAGCTCTTGAACAGACATTTTTGATGCATTTGCCAATTCTTCCTTGAGAGTTGAGAGATCGCTTTCAATTGAGGGATAACCATAGAAACCTGCCCTTCTTCCAATCCGCACAATTGCAACAATTCTGTCGAAACGTTTGTGGAGACCGAGGAGATAGTGGCCATAGGATTCCAAGGATTGAAGCAGACCTATGAACGATTGAGTAATTTCATCCTTGACAGAAAATGGATTGCCAAGGTCAGTTGAGTCACAAAATGGACAATGGACTGTCCGATTGATATTGAAGGGATCGGTCGGCACACCACATGTAACGCAATCTTCAAACATTGAGATTTCATCGCAATTTGGGCATTTGAATTCAGGAATGGTCACAACAGAGAGGCATCGCTCACATGCAAGTGAGATGCAATTCCGGCAGAACAGGACATTTGTCCTACCCTTGCATTTTTTGCACTCTACCGTGAAGCGATCCCTCATCAATCAAACTAAGCTACTGAACCTATAAAAAGAGAGTAATACTCACAAAACACTGAGAAATTATTTTACGATTTTCTATGCTTCTTCGATCGAATCTTGACTTGTCCAAAGTGAATTGCACAACTGACGCAATAGGTTTGTGTTTCTCTCCTCCTTGGTAGGATGGCACCAGCCTTTCTCAGCTCTTGTGCCATTCGAGGATCGACAACACTGATATATCGAGTCCGTTTCTTTGCCTTGTCGGCAGGGACATTCCTTCCGCAGTTGTCACATTGGACATTTCCAGCCCTTCCCTTCGAACCGCCAGATCTTCCGCCGGTTCGTCTCTTTTTCGTCATTAAAGCATCGCCTCTTGAGGTTGCATAGGTTTCTATCCAACCCTTCCTTTTTTAAACTTCAGTTAAATGCAGATGAAAATTCATCCTACAAATTACAGTTAGCAGGTTGTTATTTAATAGGTCACTTCACTAAAAGGCTTATCTATTATGTTGTAACAATAGATGTAATGAGACCAAAAACATTACTTTTTTGGGCTATAGTGATTTCTTTTCTTGGGTCTTCAGGACTTCCTTTAACAAATGGTCTTGGACTCAGCCCAGTTGGAGCACCAATTGGAACAAAAGAATACACACCGAAATTCGATGCATTGAATGTAAATCAGCAAATGACGTTATCTCCAATGTTTACGCCTGACAACGCTTTGGAGATCCACGCCTACTGGATTTCACGAGCAAATTCAACATTGGACGTCCAGAATCAGTACATCACCATGTTCAACACATCAAGTTCAACTACAGTTGAAGATTGGAAAAATGATCCGAATCCTGTTTTGAGAGAAATTGTCAAGGCATATCAAAGAGGTGTGTCTGTTCGAGTTCAGGTCAATGAGGATGGGGATTCAGATGATGTCACGACCTTCCTTCAGAGTGTAGGAATTCCAGTAAGATGGATGGGCTCAAGTGCAAACAATCCAGACAATGACTATCTATCTGCAACTCACAACAAGATGGTGATCATCGATGGCAAAGTCTCATTGATCAGTTCTATCAATTTCGGCGAAAATGCATTCACCCGAAATCGTGAAGCAGGAATGGTCATTCAGAATGAAGCCATAGCCGCATATTATACATCTATTTTTGAATCGGATTGGGCAGATGGAGAAGTTCCTCCCCCCCTAGGTCCAGGTGAAGGGGTGGATCCACCATACCTGAATGATGTGGAGGTTCAACTGTCCGGTTTTGATAGCCATACCGATATTCCAAAGGCAAACTTTACTGGAACTTACAATGTCACAGCCTTTACCAATCCAGACAATGCAAACGATGTCATTTTCAAATATTTGAAATCTGCCAAGAAATCCATCTATGTGTCCATGTACACCATTTCACGGCCAGATTTCAATAAGACCCTGATTGATCTGAAGAAGGCCAATCCAGAATTAGATATTCAGGTCTTGATTTCAAGAAGGAGAGTTGGTGGAACTGAGAATATTGACACAGCCGCTGCCGCAAGGTCATTGGTCGAAAACCTAATTCCAGTATACAACAGTACGGATACCCTGAATTTCTATCATAACAAGTATTGGGTGATTGACGGCAAACATACGTTTGTCTATTCAGGAAACTGGTCACCAAGAAGCGTTTCCCCCCCATTGGAAAGTGGAGACAATGCCTATTCATCAGGAGAAGCAAATCGTGATATGGGTCTTGTGGTAGCGGATGCACCGGACATAGCCCAATTCTTCATTGATGAGGTTTGGAAGAAGGACGTCGCAGTTGCTTCAGCATGGGAATTGCCGGTAGGTATCTCACAAACTTCATTTGAACATGCTGAAGTGGTAAGTGGAACAGTGACCCTGTCAGCCCAAGGTTCAGGCATCGAGCCGACCTTTGTTGGCTACAGATTTGGAAATGGAGATTTCCAAGAGGTTTCATCAACAGATGGATCCTTCTCAGTTCAATTCGACACCACAACCCTTCCGAATGGAATCACCACCTTTGAAGTGAAAGCTGAAACCCCATTGGGAACCTTTACAGATTCTGTGAGAATAAACGTCGCCAATTATGCATCAAGTGAAAATTGGAGGGTTTTGGTTACAGAAGTTCTTCCAAATCCGGATGCAGTCAGTGATGCTGAAGGAGAATATTTTGAGATCACCAATGGATTTCCGTTTGATGTACTCCTAGGAGGATGGCAGGCAGGAACAGACAGCAAGTTATTGACTTTCGATAGTAGCTATGTCATACCTGCATACACCTCAATTCTGATCGCAAGGAATAAGGACGGCGTGAACACAGGTTATGGAGTAACTGCGGATTTTGAGCTCAGTATCAGCCTAACAAATTCAAAAGGGTATGTTCAGCTCATTGATTCTGAAGGATCTGTGGTTGATGCTATAGCTTGGGGAGATGCAGTAGCCCCAGATGGCTCCGAATCGGTCGATGCACCAGGTGCAGACGAGGCCATTCTTCGGGAACCGATCTATAGAGACACAAATTCAGCGAGTGATTTCGTGATCGGAACACCAGATCCGAAAGGAACGGTTCCAAATCAACCATTGCTCCCTCCAGGTTCAACTGCATCACCCACGACACCAAGTGAAACAGGGTTGGAACCAGTTTCATTTGGTTTGATTCCCCTTGTTGCAGCATTGCCCATTCTTGTTAGAAGGAGGAAACAGTAAAATGAAACGGGTAAAGGCAAAACTTCCTTCATGGGATGACGGGAAACGATTTATCAAGGAGGTTTCTGAAATCTTGCAAAAAGATATTGAAATACGTGATGCAAATCAGGTGATAGAAACAGAGACCTATTCTGTCCACATGGTTCCCGATGACAGGGGATTTGCCTTTATCACAATTAAGTATGCAGATCTGCAAACAGGAGAGAAGATTGAAAAAATCCTGGAGAAATATGTTAGAACCTAAAATTGTTGTTTGATTTTGAAACTCAATTCACGATACTCATTAAAAGAGTTCAGGAAATTGTTGAAATTTGAAATATTGACGATGGGAGTATCCTTATAGAAACGTATTCCATGATCCCTCCATGTCAGGATGAGAGGATAGAGGGTGAAATTTTCCCAATGGGGAAATTGAAGAGGCAATGTCCCATGGATTTCATGAATGACATTAAGGAGAAGTCGAACCCGTTCTTTTTGTTTCTCAACCGCAGCACGGATTGGGGATTGAGAAGGAGTTTTGTAACGTTTGCAATCAATGACAAGAATTTGGCGAGATTCTGTATTTTCAGCAATCACATCGAGTTCAAGCCGCTTGTTTTTTTGACGGGGAGGAATAAACCTGAAGTTGGTTATCGTATTCCATCCAGCTTCCTCCAAGATTACGGAGGTCAATTCTTCAAAGGATTTCCAATCAAGATGCTTGACTATCTTTTCAAGAGAAAGACCTTGGTTCAGTGCATATTTAAGAAGACCCCCCAATGTCTCACTTTGCATCATGACACCATATTCCTCATCGGTGAGTGGAAAAGTGTCTTTGAGTTGAAGGAGATTTGTCTCTCCTTTTGAGAGGAAAGGACGAGCTTTTTCAAGTAGGGAGAGTACAGGAACTGAAGGGCTGACACTGATTTTGGAGAGCCATTCAGGGAGATCAGAATCGGTCATTCCGTTATCTGGAATTCCATAAGACAGTAGATATCTCTTTTGCCTGCTGCAAAGTAGTTTGTGAATTCATACTTCTTACCAGTCAAAGAAGAAAGCACGCCTTCATAAATGCCCATTCCAAAGTCACAGATGGCTCGGTTCGCTTCGGTGCATTTGTCACCAGGAGAGAGTGTGCAAAGAGATCTTGCCTTAATGTCTCGAATCATGGTGACTGTGTCAGATTCAATGATTTCAGGAGTCAAAATGGCATCAGGACTGTTGCCAAAGGTTCCTTGAAGACTTTGAGCAAAAAACCGACCGATTTGATCTCCGATGGTTTTTGTGGAACGACCGGCCGCCAATGTTTTTTCTACTAGAAATTGAGTCAGAATAAGGACATTTTGTTCTGAATCATCAGTTCCTTTTCCTTCGAGGGGATTTTCATTATACCAGGAATTGGCAAACTCACTCATTACATCTTGGAGAAGCACATATAAGGTTGATAGAGGTAACTTCTGATGCAAGATCGGTTGAAAGAGCTGGGAAGGATCGATCAGACTACTTTCCTCTGTTTTGATCGTCTGAGGCTGGGAGGGAGAAGAAGGAGAAGAAGTAAAGCCAGTTGTTTCACGTGCAGCAAGGGAAGCCGGTTCACCCCTGCTGGGTTGGATTTCAACAGCATTTAATTCAATATTATAGATTACACCTGTCGTGAAATCTATACGAACAAGTGCATCCACTTCCCTGTTTAGGAGATAATAACCAATGGCTTTCATAATGCTTTTGACAAGCAAGGTAAGACCTTGTTTTGAGGATTCCACCTGTTCAAGATGCCGGTTATTGCCTAAAACAATTTCAGCCTTTGTGGCTGAAAGCGTACGGATTTGGGCATTTTTCCAACCCAAAGACCGTAAAAAGGTGGATAACTGTTCATTTATAGAAATTCCTTCGGCAGGAACGAAGAGGTTGCGGATGATTGGAACTACTATACCTGTAAAATTTTGACTGGAGGCGAGAGATTGAGCAGAATCCTCTGCAAGATACTGTAAAGATCTGAGAAGTATCCTGATAGTCTGGCTGGATTGGGTTTTTTCTGATCCGGTACGAGTCCAAATGTTTAGAGACAAAGCGATCACCTAATGATTACCAATTATGAGTACCTTCATCTGAAGGTATGGTAATTCAGTTTTTCTCATACTATAAGCACGAACCATGTTTTTAACCTTTTGTAGATTACCCCTTGTGTTAAGAGATGTCATTGATCAATTTCTGATTCTTCTGACTGAAGTTGTTTGCGAACTCGTTGATATTTGAGGGAAAATTCTTTAATCCAACCTTGAGAAATCGTTTGAAGTGATTCTTCCAATATTTTATGATTGTCATAATTGGAAAGGATTTGCTCAGCAGATTCACGTGAAAGCCGATGGTAGATATCATCAAGAATAGGAAAAACCCGTTGAATATTGTCTACAATGGAAACATCAGCTGCTAAAGCAGTCCGTGACAGTGGGTTCAAATCGACGGTAATCACTTTTTTTCCCAATTTCACTAAAGCTTCGGTTCTATCCCCATCCTCAAGGGGAACAAAGACAACATCTGCAATGAGAATCCCGTCCTTATCAACAACTCTTCTGAAAGATTCAAGGTTCGGCAATTCTGCAAACCGAGATTCATCAGCACCTAAGATTTTTTCCGCTCCAAGTTCTTCAAGATGCTTCTTGATTGCAGTATAACGTTCAGGTCGGCGGTAGAACAGGTTTATTTCTAAAGGGATACCTGTTTTGTTTGAGAAATCAACCATTTCTTTCCCGCATAGGATGGCGGTGTTTCCGTTGACAGAAATAACAGGATGAGTTGCGAGCTTTAAAAGCGCAGCAGCGGCCCCTATTGCTTTCTTTGCGAATTCGTGGGTTTTCTCCCCTAGAAGGTAATCAAATGCCTCACCCCTTCCATGGGCGATCAATCCAGATTCCGCGACGATATTGTTTTTCATTCCTTCGATCAGTGCATGTCTGATCCGTAATGATTGAGAACGCGGATGGCTGTCAGGGATCATCAATCGGAATTTCAATCAGCAGTTAATAAGCAGTTGGATTATCTTCTTCTTTTCTGTTTTTTCTTTTTCCTTGAAGGAGGATGAGTGGGTTGAGGCAAACGGAAAGTCGAAGGAACAAGTTCAAATGGATATCTGAAAAAGAGATAGAACAACAGGAATGAATACAACAGATTAATGACGTCAATACCTCCAGGTTCAGTTAATGCAAGAATGGTATTGGCAATCAGGGAGATGTAAATAAAATTGTGAAAGGGAGGCTTATTGTTAAAAATTGCAAAGAATGAAATAATTGAACCTACCACAACTACGAGCAAGAGACTGAAAGCTATAGGATCGAAAGGGAGGTTGTTTTGTTGCCCAAGCAAAACAGTTCCGACAAGAGAGAGAATCTGAAACCAGATAAATACGAAAAGCAGAATCAGAAAAAGTTTTTGTGGTTGTTCCAAAGCTGCAATTTTTAATTGTGAAGACATGTTGAATTACCCTATATTCCGTAATCCTGTAGTAATTACATTAACGCTTTCTTCAATACCAAGCAAAAGTTGTTTGAGATGTTCCCCTTTTCTTCTTTTTTCCATTCTCCATCGTTTCCACAGTCCAGGGAACATCAAGGAGAGCGGATCAAGAAATCTAAGACGGTCAAGTACTGCCACACGAAGATAAGAACCCTCCAATAATTCTTTATTCCCAGTAATTTTAAGCAGCATCTGCACAGTTCTTTCAAATTCCTTCCTCATTTCAGCGAAAATTTCTTTACTCTCGTTGGATCCATTAGAAGCAAAATAATTGGCGATCGCAAGATTATTCTTCAAGAGAACCATTTGCAGATTATCCAGAAGGACACGGAAATATCCCCACTCAGAATGCATCCTGCGCAAAATATCAAGCCCATGGGTTTTTTGGAATTGTTCAAGAGCAGAACCCACACCGAAAAACATGCTGATATTTAATCGACTCAAATTCCATGCATAGTTCCAAGATGTAGGATTGATGGCCTCGATACCCATACCCTCTTTTAATTTGTCTACTGAGAAATATGGATTGTTGGAAAGGAGAAAATCAATGGAATCTAAGGGGGAGCATTCAAGGAGATACCGGATAAATTTGGAAGAGCCCACAAATTCTCTGTAATGCTGTGATGCCATGTCACTGATTTTATCCAAATGTTTCATGTATTCTGTGGTGAGACCTTTTCTTTTCCCGAAACGATGTCCAATTCTTTTCTTCAGAGAAGCAGTGACTACAGATTTTATATTGAACAAAGCCATCTCCACATCAGAATATTTGCTGGGAATGGCCTCCCCCACCTCAAGAATTTGTAGATCTATTGAAGTGGTGTGTGGCAAGGCTTCAATTGCAAGATTTGAGGGAAGACCTCCTCGGCCTACTGGACTTCCTCTTCCGTGAGCAAAACGGAATCTGATACGGCGTTTTGCTGCGAAATCCGTAAGTTTTTCCTGAAGAGTATGAAGAAGAAATTGGGATCTCAAATAACCGACTTGTTTAGCAAGGACAGAAAAATTGAGGAACAGGGCTTGTGTCCGTTTGCGTTTTTGGAGAACCTGTCTATAAACTGAATTTTGGAGAAGAACAGTAAAGTCATGGAGTAAACGTATCGCAGTATTTTCATCACCGACCATAGGAACAAGATCGACCATAATTCGGTCAACCTTAGAAGGAGAAACTTTCAGCAATCCAACTTCCTTGCAGGTTAAGAGGACTGCCAAGTAGTCGGTATAGGATTGATAATCTTCAATAATAATACTTTGAATTGCATTTGGAGAAATAACTTCAACCGCGAAGACTAGGTTTTGGAACAATTCGACAAGTCTCTCATTGGAATCCGATAACAAATTGGTTTCATAGAAAAGATGGGCACCCAAAGGCCGGATCTTGTTGAGTTCTCCTTCAATCAGTTTTGCTTTGTCATCATAATTGAGGTCAAGGTATCCTGAAATGCCATTCAGTCTGAAAACCTCATCAAGGAAATTGTGGAAGTGTTTTGCATTGATGACAAGTTCTTGAGGCGCTAGATGGAAGCCGAAAAGTCTCACCTTTTCCATAAGTGGGTGGAAGTGAGTTTGTGCGATCATTTTTCCACCGCTTCTCTTGAGAGAGGAATAGATAACCTTGAGATCATCAAATAATTCCTGTGACCGTTGGTAATGAGGACCAGAGGGGAGAGAGATAATATAGGGATTATAGCCGACCAAGCCCAAGTCATCTGTCAACGGTTCCATTCTTACCCGGTTGTTTGTCAAGGTATTTTCAAGTTTAAGTCTGATGAAGTCCAATTTCCTTCGAAATGGTTCATCAATGTTCATTTCCCGTGTCAGGGCAGCAAAGTCTGGAAAAAGTAGTTCGTCTTCCTGAAGGCTCTGGATGAGTTCTTTGGAAGGTTCGAAGAATTTTGAAGAGATTGGAAGTTTCTTGAGGAGGGTTTTTACTTCTGCAATATATTTTCTGAGCATGAGGCGTTTTTGGAGGAACAGCACCATCAAGGGCATCCGAGGTTCGATAAGACCGTTTGGAGATGAACTTTCCAGCAAATACGAGAATTCCAAGAAGATAGGGAGGTTATAGTCCCCCATGCTCTTTTCCAAGATAAGCATTGTACCATCATAGAGTTCCTGGTAGACTCTTGCAATGGCCTCGACAATTGAGTTGTCAAAATAGTACATGGAATTGCGCACTTTCTCGATTTCAGAAGATTGGATCAATCTCCCTTCATTTGTTCCCCAAAGGATAGTCACTTCACTTTTGATCCTAGCCCGCAGTCGATAACGCTCGATTTGGTTTCCCTTTATTCGATGAATATCACCGAGCAGGGAGAATATGGAATTTAGAAGCTTGAGAAAGGATTGTTTGCGTTTATTGAATTCGTGCGGACTGAATATCAATTGGAGGAGGGACTTATGCATCAATTCGATAAAACTTATTACGTTTATCCCTTTCTGCCGAGCATATTGAATGGTATGTTGTAGATTCAATTGGCTATTTAGTTCATCATTTAGGTACTGCCCTTTCCGATATCGGGATTCTACTAGATTTGCAAGTTCAAAAGAAAGGATCATTGACTTGATTATAGTTCCAAGGGTTTCAGGAGGTAGTTGTATCAATTCTTTCTCGATATCGGATAAGGATTTCCAATCTTGTGTTTGGAGATAGTGATGAGCAAGAAGACGAAGTCCTTCTTCAATTTGGAAAATTTCCCGCCCTCCCTGTTCAATGATGACTTCTTCCAAAATTTCATTTATGAAATTGAAGATTTCGTCAATTTCCTTTTTTTCGGGGAGATAGTCTTGTTCCATTTTCGATTACAACCACATCTGCCTTGATCACTTTATAACTCTATGGTGTAATGTCGCAGGATCGACAAATTTCTCCTGATTCAGATTGAAAAAGGATTCAGACTTGAATTCAGGAGAATAACAAATCCGATCAGAACAGCTGTGAAAATCAAGGTTGCATTTGCACTGATTTTCCGGCCGGGAAGTTCTTCATCAAAATATCTCATTAGCCCTGCACCAGTTGAAGGCATAGGGGCACTGTCTTTCTTCTTCTGTTGCCTCATCGACATGGTTCTTCACATCAGCAATCGTTAGGAGGCTTAAAAACCATTCCATATGGGGATTGATAATCTGATGGAAGAGATGTAGGTTGAGAAAACTGCAAACAAAGGTGAAAATCAAATGAGGACAAAAAGCTTTGTTGACATTTAGTTATTAGAAGCTATGAATTGTTGAGAAGAATCAGTTTTTCATCTTTCTTGATGATTTGAATGGAAGCCATCCCAGCATCTTCGATTATTGAGATTTCGAAAATCCTTGAAGGATCCGAATAAGTAACGGCATTAGCTTTTACAACGGAGAGATAATCAAAAAAACCATTCTTTGCAGCGATTTCTTGGCATTGACGAAGGACTTTCTCATCAGGGTTTATAATGATTATCGGTCGGTCAACATTTTCTAATGATTCAAGAAAAATGAGAGGGGAGCCCCGAACTGCAATTAATTTTTTTTGGTTCAATGCAAGGGATGCCGCTTCTCTGTTGAGATTTATGAAATCTTTCTCCAATCCCTCAATTTCCGTGGGGAATTTATTCACCTCACCATATTCAATATCTCCCACTGCGTAGAGGAAGTCATCGGTGGATATTTTATCGAATTTGAGGAGTTCATCTCTAACCTGCCATTTATGTCCTTTAGGGCATTTGACAAATCCATCAAAAATTTTGGTTTCATTGAAATCTCCTTGGATGGAATACTTTCTGGAAAAAGGCTCAGTTTCGTCAGCACATTTTGGACAGACCAACAGGTCAAGAATCCTGAGTCGCATAATTATGTACTTGATAGACTTGAACTTAAGATTTCACATTGGTTGAGCTAAAGCTTCTCAAGTTCACGAGCTTCTGTTGATGGTTCCACATAGGTAAGTTCTATTGAGAAGGAATCCATAGGTTCCAATTTTTGGCTGACGGCAATTGATTCCTCATCAGAAAGTTTTCCGAAAACAGTATGGTTACCATCCAAATGTCTCGTATTGTCTTCATCAAGAACAATGAAAAATTGAGAACCACCAGTATCACGTCCAGCATGTGCCATTGAGAGTGCACCAAGAACATGTTTTTGCTTTGGTGCTGTGACTTCACATCGGATCCTGTAACCAGGACCGCCGGTCCCAGTCTTGTATGGACATCCACCCTGAGCTACGAACCCAGGAATTACCCTATGGAACGCGGCATCATTGTAAAACCCCGATTGAATCAAGGAAACGAAATTTTTCACAGTGTTGGGGGTAGCATCGTCATACAGTTCGAACCGCATGTCGCCTTTAGGCGTGTGAATGACTCCTGTTGTCGCCATAAGATAAGATAGCAGTCTATCATATCTAAACCTAGCGATAATGATAGAAATCCCCTAATTTGAAGGATTTTTATACCGAATATCTGAGTCAAGATTGTGAGTGAAAGACCAAGTTGGGAACAGTATTTTGGTCAATTGGCCAGACAGGTTTCAACAAGAAGCACCTGCCCTCGGAAACAAGTGGGAGCAGTGATCATCAAGGATAAAAACATTCTTTCTACAGGATACAATGGTTCTTTAAAGGGGTCTCCTCACTGTTCCGAAGTGGGATGCATGATCGAAAATGGGCATTGTATCCGGACAGTTCATGCGGAGGCAAATGCCATTGTGCAAGCGGCAAAGCATGGTGTAAAAATAGAAGGTGCCTCAATTTATGTTACCGCATCGCCTTGCTTCAATTGTTTCAAATTGATCGCAAATTCAGGGATCAAGGAAATCTATTATCTTGAATTTTACCGCGATGACAGGATTCTCAAATTTGCCGAAGAAGTCGGGATAAAACTCATTGATCTGAACGAGGTCGAGTAAAACCTTGCTGAAATCTCTCTTTGAAGAGAAAAGCCTTTATCTTCGAGAGAGATGTACCAATAGAAGATGAGTTCAGGTGTACCATCTGCTGAAGACATTTCCAACATTTCGATCATCAGAGAATCCGTGCTGGAATTTCTGACAAAAATGATGAATGAAAAAATGAATGTGGAAAGCCAAATCAGAGAAAAAACTGAGGAAATAAAGACCGAATTTACCCAAATGGGCAAATCCTCCTATACGTATGGAGACATCTCAGATCTTAGTGCCAAATATAGGGATTTCTTCCTCGAATTCTACAAAAACTCAATACATATGAGACTAGTTGCCACTGCATCACATTACATCCGGGAAGGTATCGAATCAGCATTCGTAAAGGCGGACTTGGTAAAGGAGGAAGTTTTGAGGGAATTTCAAAGGCTTCAAGAGATAATCAGTGAGCAGATGGAAAAAGATGCTAGACTTACGGACTATGAAAGGCAGTTAATGAATCAAACAGAGACCTATTCAGACCTCCAGTCAGAAAACATCAGGCTCAATAATGAGATAACTGCCTTACGGGCAGAATTGAACCAAAAGAATGAAGAAATCGAGAATCTCAGCCTCACCCTTAAGCAGATGGAAGACCAAGTGAATGTGCTAGGTTCTCGAATGCTTGAATCCTCAGGAGATATGGAAGAAATGCAGATGGCACTTGCTGAACGAGATAACATCATTGCTCATCTTCGCAATGAGAATAGGCAAGCATTGGAAAAGCTTCAAGAGATGGAACAACTTCGGCAGACAATCAAAGAGCTTACGGAACGCGAAAGAGAATTATTGTCTCGCCAAAGTTCCGTTTCAAATGAATTTATAGAGGACCTTCAGAAAAAATATGAAAATGCGCAGAATGAACTGTTTGCCTTGAAATCTAAGGAAGTGGAAAGTAGAGAAGAAATCAGAAGGATGAAGTTGGATCTGGAGGGGAAGCAGTTGCAGATACAGCAACTGGAAGAGGAAAACTCCACCCTTAAGAGTCAAGTGGAAAACCTCAAGACCAAAATTCAGTCACTTGAAAAAGAAAATCTTGAATTGAGGAAGAAAATTGAAGAGAATCAGAATGTAAGTGAGGAATTGAAAAAGCTCAATTCAAGGGTTGCCCTGGAGTTGGAAAATGCAAAAGAAAAGCTAAAGCAATATGAAGGAAAGGTTTCCCTTTCCCAAGAGGAAAAAGAACAGATGGAAGCAGAGCTTAAGGACCTCAGATCTAAAGTTACTGAAAACGAGGCTAGCCTTGAGTATTTGAAGGGGTTATTGATTTATGACCAGAAATACCGTGCTTTGGCTATAATCGAAAGCCTTGGCACGGAATTGCGTATGAGAGACCTTGCCAAAAGTCTCAACCTACCGCTGGAAATAGTGCATAGGGTGATCATAGAATTGGCAGACAATGGATTAATTGCAGTGAGAAGAGACGGGAATGTTACGTATATTCGTCCGATCGAAGAAAAACGGTCACCCTTCTCCCTAGAATATCTGTTGGCAGAAGTATAGAGGAGGCATTCATATTAGCATGAATGATACTGGGAGGTTGAACATGATCAGAAACCTTCTCAGGAGGAAGGGAACCATATCGATCATAGTCGATGGACCGAATTTGCTAAGAAAAGTTGGGAACCAGCAGATAAAATTGGATGATATTGACAAATACGCTTCACAATTGGGTAATCTGGGAGAGAAATATGTTCTCCTTAATCGGCATGCAAGTGAAGCCCTAATTCAAGCAGTCATAAACAGCGGATATACACCGATTGTCGCGACTGATGATGTTCATACTCAGATGGCAATTCTCGCCATGGAATTGGTTCATCGAAATGCAGGAGATATTATCCTCCTTGGAAGCAGAGATGCCAAATGTACACCAATTTTAATGAAGCTCAAGGAAAAAGGGATCAAGACTGCAATTTTAGGATTTGATCCGGGATTTTCAGTTTCATTGAAAAACGTCGCTGATTTTACCATTGATATTTCAAAATGAAATCGTTACGTTCAATCACTGCCAAATTGAAACGTTTTTATCGATTTCAACCCGCTACCCTTTGTGATTAAGCTACCTGTGAAGATTCTTGACATCAGGTCTGTTGACCCGACCATCATGATTTCACACAAAACCGCATCAAGATTGAAATTTAAACATACAGCAGTTGTCACAGTTCGACAGGAAATTTCCGGAAAATCTTTTTCAGCAACACCAGTCGTGACGGAAGGGTTAGTGGAAGATAATGTAGTCGGAATTTCTGCACCTGATGCAGAATGGTTGGGTATAAAAGATGGAGATGAAGTTATAGTTGCAAATAGGAGGCGACCCGCAAGTCTAGATCTCATTAAGCAAAAAATGAAAGGAAAGACATTGACAAAAAATGAGGTCTACTCCATTGTCAACGACATCTCCAAGAGGAACTATATTAATCTCGAAATCAGTTCTTTTGTACTTACAAGTGATTTTCAAGGATTTTCAGAGGATGAGATGACCGCCTTTGCAATCAGTATGGCAGAACAAGGAACACAATTTGATTTTCAGGAAAAAACCTTTGACAAGCATTCCATTGGAGGCGTGCCTGGCAATAAGGTTTCATTGGTTATTGTACCGATAGTTGCATCTGCTGGATTGCTCATCCCCAAAACCAGCAGTAGAGCAATAACATCCCCATCTGGAACAGCAGATTCCATGGAGGTTCTTGCAGATGTAGAATTTTCTCCAGATGAAGTCAGCGAAATCGCCCCAAAAGTCAGGGGAATGATCATTCATAATGAACCTCTCAAACTAAGCCCAATGGATGGAATCGTAGCGAAGGTCAAGAAATTCCTTGATGTGGATCCCCAAGATCAAATGCTATCAGCAATCATATCTACAAAGATCGCCATGGGAATTAAAAATCTAGTATTGGACATCCCGACAGGAAAATATACAAAGATGCAGACACCAGAAGAAGCAATGACTTTTGCGCATCGACTTGTTGGATTATGTCATCGTGTGGGGATAAACGTTGAGGCAGCCATGACCATGGGTGACACACCAATCGGCAACAATGTCGGTCCAGCTCTGGAAGCCAAGGAAGCCTTAGAAATCCTGGAAGGAAAAGTCAAGAATACGGCATATACCAAATCATTGGAATTGGCTGGAACACTTCTGGAGATGGGAGGAGTTGCACCTCCTAACAGAGGTTCAGAAGTTGCAAGAGACTTAGTGGAATCCGGAAAGGCATTAAGGAAATTCAAGGAAATCATTGAGGCACAAGGAGGGAATCCAAACCTATCTTCAGACCAAGTCAGGGTAGGAGAATATTCCCACACAATTTGTGCGGCTCAAGATGGATATGTCAGGTCAATCTCAAATCGGGGAACAAAATTGATCTGTGCTGCGGCAGGTGCACCAAGTTCAAAGGAAAGCGGAATGGTCATTCATACAAGGATAGGAGCTTTTGTGAAAGAAGGAGACCCATTATTTACCATCTACTCCAATTCTGAATCCAAGCTTTCTTCCGCAATCCAAGTTGCCACAAACTATATGGCAGTCAAAATATCAGGAATGATAATCAACAGGGTCAAATCTGAGAAAATGATTTAAGTCTGAAGGAAATTATCATTTCCCTGTTCCATAGCTCGTATGATTTGTTCGGTTACTTCCGGAGACAAGTCATTTGCAAGTTCGGACAGTTCTTCACGGGTTGCAGTGCGGTAATAAACAGAACGCATATCCAATAAATTGGGAACCCTATAGATGACCTTGTTTTCCAACAAACGGCGAAGGGCATACTTGATTGCTTTCTGTTCAATTTCTGGACCAAGATAGTCTTGTATCTCTTTTGCTGTTAGACTTCCGTGCTTGGCCAAAAGTTTGAGAATTTCTAGAGCCGGATACGGAAGAGTATAGATAGACATCAGGGTTCAATAAATTAATTGGCACACATTTTAATAATACTAACGTTTTGGATGAAAAATAAAGTTTTTTGCTCTATTTTCTTTCATTTCCCCAAGAAAAAGGGTTTCAGACGAAAGTAAAATATGACATTGTTTTACACTACGGTTTCTCGGTAATTTTTAGCGAAGGAATGAAATAATAAGGATGAATCAAATAGAGCAGTGTTTCCACTCATCAAAAAGTTTATCATTGTGGAAGCATTTCTTTTATGTCTATGGAAGAGGGAATCTCAGGATTGCGCCAATGCCTCCCAAAGCAAGGAGCTGTTCTGAAAAAGGATGGTCATTGCTCACAACAATGTTTTTCCCGTTAAATCTTGAGTTTTCGATTAGCAATTGTTCAATCTTTTTTCGGATTTGCGGATCCTTTTTCATGAAGATATCTACTACTGCGAGTTGATCCACAGCACCCAACTCAACTGCTTTGGTAACCTGATCAATCCCATAAACTACATTCTGGCCGTCCTTAGACAATTCTTCGAGGAAAGCATCCATAAATTGAGATTCTTTCTTTACCTGCTCTGTCAAATCGAAGTTGGAAAGGACATCAGCATTGATTAATTCTTTAATTCCACCTCGTCCGGAGTTCTTCAATGGAACAGAGACAGTATTTTTGGTAAGGTCTCGAAATTTCTCTCGCAAGAAATCAAGGAATTCCTCACGGACAAATCCCGGACCACCAATCACAATTTTTCGGATGGTCTTGGATCGGTTCAAATCCTTTAGTGTTTCAGCAACTTTTGAGAAAAACTGAAGCTTCATTTCACGGTGCTGATCTTGGTGAACCTTTCGAGGAATAGAAGACGAAATTTCGGTCAATATTTGGGTAGCAAACCGTCCCAATTGGGCAATAACAGCCTCTTCATCATCAATCGATACTAAAATGATGTGACCAAGATAACGGTCAGAGGGGTTGTTCAGATCTTCCAAATCTTTGTTTTCCCATTTTTCTCGGATGATGGTTATTTTTTGTTTTGGCTTCACCGTAAGTGAATGATATGATGACAATGAGATATTAGGATCGGAAGAATGAAAAATCGGACCTCGAAGACGGAGATGATCCCCATATCCCTTGTATTCAATTGCTTCGACTTCGATGCCAAGAGTTACACTCTCTCTTTTAGTGGTATCTGTAGCTTCATGTTTGATTTTCCTCGTGGTTCTTCCAATGACTTTGTCACCAATCCTAATGGCATTTGACAAGATATAGAGATCGTCATCGGTTTCAGGAACTATCTGAAGTTCCGGAGGACGAAAAAATCCCATTTTCATGCAGCTCAACCTTATGGAAAGATTTCAGGAGCTATGGCTAATGCAAGCGCATTGGGTCCTACATTTGAACCGACACTCGAACCGACCTTACCAATGTACAATGTTTTTGGTGCAATTCTTTCTAGAACAGTTGAATAGAATTCCTGTCCTTCAAGAAGATTGGTAGAATAGAGTACCGATGCCAACAACTGGGATTCATTTGCATATCGGCGGCTTGCCTCTTCCAATATTTTTTCTTTTGCCTTATCAAATCCAAGAGCACGCATGGACGGAATAAGCTCACCGTCAACAACTTCCAAAATGGGTTTGATGTTGAGAATATTTGAAAGGACTTCCTGAGATCGTTTTGCACGACCCCCACGAACAACATATTTCAAGGTATCAAGGAGCACAAAGAGTGCTTGGCGTTGTTTCATTCTTTCAAGCACATCGAGAACGGAATCAATGGAATGTCCTTCCTCAAATAGCTTGGCTGCATGCAACACCAATTGACCTAATCCCATGGAAACCGTACCAGAATCAAACACTGTGACATGACCCAATCCAAATTTGGCGACTGCCAATGATGCAGATTGGTAAAAAGGCGAGAGTTTTTTAGAGGTCAGTATTGCAAGAATCTTGTCATTTGTTCTTCGAAATTCCTGAAGAAAACGCCTTGGTCCTGCATGAGTGGTTCTAGGAACCAAGGGGCTGCTGACTAGCAAATCATAGAACTCGTGTTTTTCAAGATCAACCCCTTCGACATATTTTTCAGGTCCAAACCACACGTTTGCAGGGACAATGTGAATATTGTATCGAGTAGAGAGTTCAGGGGGGAGATCTGATGCGGAATCTGTCACTATCTGTACCAAAACGCCTCAAATCACTAAATGCATTCTCTAATAAAAACCTGATGGACAGTCATTGTTGAGGGGTAACAACCATATTCCCTGCATCGTACACATATAGAACGGAACGGTTCGATGAGACATAGTCATCAATCATTTCTCGTAGTTCCTGCAAGGAAATTTTGGATGCAAACACTTGATTGGTTTCCTTCTCTGAAAGAGAAGAGCAAATGTAGAGATTTGTTGCCATGGCAAGGCTTGCAAATTTTGCGGCTTTGTGGTCACCAAATCGGTAAGTCTCTCGTTTCAAACTCGAGACAACTTCTGAAGGATGGGAAAATTTCTTTATGGTTTCAAAAAATGCAGTGTTGCCAATGCCTTTGGGGCACTCAGCCAATAACACCATAACTCCTCCTTTTTTCACGGCCTGCCGGGTGTTTTCCAACCCTTTCTGTGCTTGATACAAACTTCTAGAGATAGGGCCCACCACATGGGCAATAACCATATCAAATTTTTCTGGAATTTGGTGGGTGAATATGGTTCTGGAAAGTGTTTCTGCATGTCTGAAGGACTCGAGAAGTGAGCCTGAAAAGACCCCGAATATTTTTTCATGGATGTTGACCAGTTGGATACCAAACAAGTCTAAATCAGGGATCAATGAACCACATTCCCAAAGGTCTTCAAATAGGGGGTTGCCATCAGTTATTGTTGGACCGGAATCTTTTGACAATGCCCAAGAGTGGTTTTTTTCGATTGTTTTAACTGATGCAAGACCAGGAATTAAGGATTTAATTCCTCCCGTGAATCCAGCAAAATAATGGGGTTCAACAGAATTAATGCATATTATTTTTTCAAAATCGAAGAGTCGCGGGTTGACAAGAACTCGTGTCCCCCGGGAGGTGACACCCAAATTTCGATACGATTCTTCTTGGAGATGTCCATCATGGATAATCAATTCAATCCCATTGAGATTAATTCCGTTGAGCAAAGACATCAATTCAGCTTTACTTGGAGGAGTGTGACTTCCAGTAGCGATTGCGATTGCTTTAATTTGATGATCGGGTATTTTGAGAAGAATATCCAAGATTATAGGGGATGGAGTTGCCCTATGAGCATCATTGATAATCAGAAGTGAAGGTGCCGATGTTACAACTGGCACCATGTGTTTTAGGCTTTCTTTGATTTCAGACAGGGTCATTGGCAATCGTGTTGCAGAGGGTAAAACCTTGGCAACCGCAGATGGAAGTTCCTCAAGAGGTTCTGTCACAGATTGAAGAAGGAAGAAATCAAATAATAAGGATTTAGATGGTAAAACCAATCAAGAACTATTTACGAGCATGGTAATATGTTTGGTTCTTATGCTGAACTTTGTCAAGAATGCCTTCCTCAACAAATCTGCTCAAAGTTTTCCTCAAATTGACATAATTTTTAGTGTTGAGTTCAGAAGCAATTTGATCAATGGTGACCATATCAATGGAGGAATTGGCCTGCACCTTGATTATTGCAAGAGCCACCTCCAAATCTTCTTCAGAGAGATGGTTTCTGACATCCCAATCCTGAATGCTTGGCATCGAATTTCTTATGGTCTCAATATATGAATCAACTGCTTTTTTGATGAATTCGTGATGGTTGAAGACCATGAATTTTTTCTTAATGAAAGGTTTGGAAATTAACTCATTAATAAAGTCAAGTTGATCTCTAGAAAGGTTGACATTGGAATTCATTGCTGCTTCAGTAATACACCAGCGAATACATTCAGTGTTTGTTTTGAAGTTATGGATTTCTTTCAGTTTCAAAAAAGTTTTACGAACTTCCCCATCCAGTTCAATCCTAATGCTCAACCTTTCTGTCATGAAACAAATGCATGTAAGAATATTGTTTTTTATATTACGTTATTGTTATAAAGACAAATGAAGGGTTTGGGGTGTGGAAATTATTCTTTCACATTCTTTCAAAGGAGGCAGCGGAAAAACTACGATTAGTGTAAACTTTGCAAAATTGCTTGCCTCAAAAGGAAAGGTCCTCCTTCTTGAAGCAGATTTCAAGATGCCGAGTCTCCACCATATGTTTCCCGAGATTGAAACCGAGGTGTTCTTCAATGACTATCTAAATGGTACCCATACCTTGACTGAAGTAACCAACTCAATTGAGCGGGACGGACAAAGATTCGACATTGTCTTTGTTAACAAGAAATTCATTCCTTCCGAGAAGATCCATTCTTCGGACAGGAGTTGGTTTCTTAATATGCGAGATTCCCTGTTTGCGGATCTGAAACGCAATGAATACAATTATGTCATTTTTGATCTTGCTCCAGGGATCTCTTTCTTCACATTGACCATTCTAACCATTTCCGATATCGTTCTCTCCGTAGTGAGACCAGATTTCCAATCTGTAAAAGGGATGGAAATGCTTTTGGAAAACTTCTACAAACGAGCCATAAGCAGTTTGGCAGTACAATTCCATCTTATCTTCAATCAGGTTCCAAATCATCCAAAAATGCAAGACCTTATTGCAGATTGGATCATGGCAATGAAAATCAAATATCCACAAATCTCCTCATTTTCAAATATTGAATATGATACAGAGGTTGCCTACAGATCTGCAATTCAAGAGATATTTTTGCCAGATGATTCAAATGCCATGAAAAAATTGAAGGAAATCGCATCCATTCTTTGATTTACCAGAATTTCTCATAATGGATTTCTTCTTTGGGCCAGCCAAGAGAGAGCATGACCTCTTCCATAGTTGTCAGCATGGATGCAGGTCCGCATCCATAGACAGTTGCAATTTCAGACCCAGGCTTCTGCCATCTTTCAACTTGTTCTCTGATCATGTCTGCGTTGATTCGACCAGTTAACCCAGGCCATGTATCCTTAAGTTTATCTTCCAATCTCGTAAGGGTATGAACAACAGTAACATTAGGGTTCATCCGTTCAATCATCTGGATCTCGTCATGGAATACTATGTCGCGGGGAGTTTTGTTAGAGTAGAGAAGGAGGAAACGACGATCAATTTTTTCTTCAGTGCTCCATCTGAGCATGGACATTAGAGGGGTGATACCAACACCAGCACCTATGAGAATGATATCATTGGTTCGTTCCATATCGAGGGTGAAATGCCCATAGGGTCCGCGTAATGTCCAAGAGGAGCCTTCCTTCAATGTCCACATGTGGTGGGTGAAGACACCATATAATTTAATCGTAAGGTCAAGATAAGGGGAATTTGGTGAAGAGCTAATGGAATATGCCCGATTTGCCTTCCCAAAGACTTCAGGGAAGAAAACCATCACAAATTGTCCAGGAATAAAGGTCCAACCTTCAGGCTTTTCAAAACGGAAGGTTTTGACATCGGGGGTTTCCTCAATTATTTCCAATAACTCAGTTTCCCATTTAATTGCCCGAGGGCGTTTTCTTTTGCGTTCTTCCATTCGGGGTTCTGGTGACAATGCCATATAAACTGCCTCTATGGTTAACTTACTTTCTTTTGGGGGATTAACCTTATTAAATGATATGAATATAACGCTCGCCTTATGCAAAGAAACATATGAATTTGATTGATTCCAATATAGCTTCAAATCTTAAACTCAGATTATTGACATGAAAAATATGTGGTTTTTTGAATTCAAGTTGATGATAAGGTAAGTAATTTCGGGACTATTCAAAATCTGCAATTCTGACGGATTTTTCACCATGTTGTGTCTTGAGAACTCTTTCAAGCTTTCTGTAATATTCGATTGCCTGCGGAGTCATGGTGGCATGGATCTTCTTCAATGCTTCCTTGAAGTGTTTCATTTTGACTTTTTCAGCATTGATGTTTTCTCTCAGAGCCAGAATTCCAGCCTCTCGGCACAAGGCCTCGATATCAGATCCAACAAATCCATCAGTTGCACGGGCAATTTCCTCAAGGTCGACATCATCATCCAATGGCATTTTTCTGGTGTAGATGTCCAGTATATCTTTCCTTCCTTCGAGATCAGGGGCAGATACATGAATTATCCGGTCGAAACGTCCAGGACGGAGGAGGGCAGGATCTATAATATCAGGACGGTTAGTTCCTGCCAAGATGACCACATCGCTTAGGGCTTCCAAACCATCGATCTCGGTCAAGAATTGGGAAATCACCCTTTCAGTTACGGCAGTATCAGATGTCATCCCTCGCCGTGGTGCGATGGAATCAATTTCATCAAAGAAAATGACGGCTGGTGCAGCCTGTCTGGCTTTTCTGAAAACTTCTCGGATAGCCTTTTCAGATTCGCCTACCCATTTGCTGAGAAGTTCAGGACCTTTGATTGAAATGAAATTTGCTTCGGATTCATTGGCAACCGCCTTTGCCAACATTGTCTTTCCAGTTCCAGGTGGACCATAGAGAAGAATTCCTCTTGGAGGAGTAATGCCCATCCGTTCAAATGCTTCAGGTTGCTTAATGGGCCATTCAACAGTTTCCTTTAGTTCTTCGATCACATGATCCAAACCGCCGATATCTTCAAAAGAAACATCCGGAGTTTCAATGAATACTTCCCTCAGGGCGGAGGGTTGGACATCTTTTTGGGCATCCAAGAAATCTGCATGGGTTACTTCCATTCGATCAAGTACTTCAGAGGGAATTGTTTCCTCATCTAGGTCAATTTCTGGAAGGAAACGTCGTAATGTCCTCATTGCCGCCTCTCTGGCTAACGCCATGAGATCTGCCCCGACCATTCCATGCGTAGTCTCTGCAATTTCTCGAAGATCCACATCTGATGCCAATGGCATCCCACGGGTATGTATCTGCAGGATTTCATACCTTCCCTCCACACTGGGGACGCCAATTTCAATCTCCCTATCAAAGCGGCCAGGACGGCGGAGAGCAGGGTCAATGGAATTTGCCCTGTTTGTTGCAGCTATAACGATGACCTGCCCTCGACTGGTAATTCCATCCATCGAGGACAGCATCTGTGCAACAACCCTTCTTTCAACCTCTCCAGTTGTGTCTTCTCTTCTAGGTGCAATGGCGTCAATTTCATCTATGAAAATAATAGCAGGTGCATTTTGTTGAGCTTCAGTAAAGATGCTTCTCAACCGCTGTTCACTTTCACCGTAGTATTTGGACATGATCTCAGGTCCATTGAGGGAAATGAAATGGGCTTGTGACTCATTGGCAACTGCACGGGCAATCAAGGTCTTACCCACACCAGGAGGGCCATGCAGGAGAACACCCTTAGGTGGATCGATCCCAAGCTTTTCGAATAATTCGGGGTGCTTGAGTGGCAGCTCCACCATTTCACGCACCTTTTGGATAATATCAATCAGACCGCCGATGTCTTCGTAAGATATCCTCGGTCTACCGGAAATTGTCTTTTCATCCACTGGTTTTTCAGACACTTCTAGCTTGGTTTCATTGGTGACGACAACGATTCCCTCCGGTTTGCTGGAAACTACAGTGAATGGAATTGCACGACCAAGCACGGGGATCATGACGGTGTCCTTGGTAGAAACGGGATAGCCCAACAATTTCCTTTTGACAAATGTTTCAAACCCGAAATCAAGAGAAACGTTCATCTGGGCAGGAGCAAACACAATATGCTCAGCATTGCTGTATTTTGCCTTACGGACTTTCACCTTGTCACTAAGGGAAACGCCCGCATTTCTCCGGATGACACCGTCCATCCTGATGATTGATTTTTTTACATCCTCAGGATAGGCAGGCCATGCCACGGCAGCTGTAACTCGTTTCTTTCCTTCAATCTCTACAATCTCCCCCGTTGTGATTCCGATCTTTTTCATCGATTCTGTATCAAGTCTGACTTTTCCGCGTATGACGTCCCTCTGCTTTGCCTCAGCCACCCTGAGTTCAATGAAAGGTCTGTCATCTTTGACTTCATCATTTGCTTTTGCAGACATTTCTATCTGATATTAATTCCCTTAATTTCTTTTAAATGACTAGCTTAGAATGGAATATTTTTCAATTGTTTTCAGTCCTCATTACGATCCAAAAAGCCAAAATCCGAGAGGTGTAGCGAAAAGCAACACGTTAAGACTGTGAAAACAGGCACCGATTTTCATGGCAAGAGCCAATTTTAGTCTACTTACGAAATAGTTAAAACAAAGCGTGAGGATTTGTCCTTGTGAGTGAATACTGGAAATCATATGATTATGAAGAGGCATTGAAAAGGGCACGTAGCAAATTACCCCAGATTGTTGCCGATGATGACTCTCGGTTTGAAATTCCAAAAGTCAATTCAGAGATTGAAGGGAACCGGACATTCATCAACGGATTTAAGGCATTGGCCAACGCGATCAACCGGAAAGAACAGCATCTCCTTAAATTTTTCTCAAATGAACTGGGAACTTCTGCCAACATTGAAGGAAACAGGGCTATCCTTCAAGGAAAACACCCACGTGCATTGATACAGAAGGCTTTTGAAAGGTATATTCAACTCTATGTTCTCTGTGCCACCTGTGGAAAGCCCGATACCAAGCTTGAATTGCATGATCGGATAATGATGATGAGATGTGAAGCATGCGGTGCACAGGCAGCTGTCAAGGCCTTGAAGTGATGGTCGGATGTTTTACCTTAAGATCCATGAAATCAATGGTCAAAAGTTAATTGCCATCTGTGACAAGGAGATCTTAGGAAAAGTCATACCCCACAATGGCGTCAAATTGAAAATCCGAGAGGCATTTTATGGAAACATTGAATATGATGCGGATGAGGTGCTTCAGGAGTTAAAATCATTTTCTCAGTTGAATGTCTTTGGAGAACGAATTGCTAAATTGATGATCGAGGAAAAAATTGTACATCCAGATGTCTTTTTATGGATTGAATTTCATGGGAAAAAGATTGGTCACGCAATGATCATGTAAGACTGTTCGACCAACTGTCAGGAATATCGCCTTTCATTCTCCATTCACTTCGGGGGGAAAGGGAAATCGAAGTTACTTTGGGACCTTCAGGCATTGAAGAACGTTTGAATTGGTTGTGGAAAAATCTGCTGAGGAAAATCTTGAGCCACTGTCGGATATCTTCATCTTGAAATCGCCCTTTGAAGGCTTGTATGGC
Source organism: uncultured archaeon (assembly GCA_964645535.1). GTDB lineage: Archaea > Asgardarchaeota > Heimdallarchaeia > Heimdallarchaeales > Kariarchaeaceae > WAKA01. The sequence continues at coordinate 33,622 of CAZYCQ010000025.1, forward strand.
AAGAAATTCAATTTTAGGAGGAGAAAATTGGTTCTTGACAAAGTGGTAGAGGAAGAAATCATGCAATTCATATGGCCCAATGATTTCTTCGGTCTTCTGTTTTAACTCCCCATCGGAAGGGACAAGTTCAGGACTGATGGGAATCGATAAAATTTGTTCCAAGACCATTTGCTGCTCAGACGTGGATTTGTATGCCGCATACCATTTGATGAGGAGTTGAACCAAAGTTTTTGGAATTGAGGCATTAACTGCATAAGAACTCATATGATCTCCATTATAGGTCATCCATCCAAGAGCAATCTCCGAAAGGTCTCCAGTACCAATAAGGATGCCCTTTTCTTTGTTTGCAACATTGAAACCGATTTGGGTTCGGATTCTGGCCTGCAGGTTTTCAAACACGGCACCTTGCGTTTCTTTAAGCCCAATGGCATTCATTTCTGCTTCAACAAGTTCAATAATTGGAATTTCTTGGAGTGCAATATCGAATGCCTTACAGAGGGACCTAACCAATGAAAGAGTTGTGGAGGAAGTACCCGGTCCAGGAAGAGTCAAAGCGATAAGTTGGGATTTATCCCCTTGTACTATGGAAAGAGATTCTAAGGCAACTAGAAATGCCAATGTGGAATCCACACCACCACTTAAATTGAGAATCAACTTTTCGGATCCTGATCGTTGAAACCGTTTTGCCAAACCATGAGATTGAATGGAAAAGGCCTCTTGCAAGAATTCCCTCACTAATGGACTTTTTAGGGTATCGAAAATGTCTTTGGCAGAGGGATCATATGGGAGAAATGGAAACCGGTTAATCGGGCGTTTTGTCAGTTTCAGTTTCGGTAACATGCCAATCTTGACTGATATCTTGAATGGATTGCGAATGTCAACCGTTCGCCGCACAGCCTTCTTCCAAGTTGTGTTTCGTATTCTTTTCAATTTCACCAATTGGACATCAATATCCCCGTAGAGAATTTCATTTTGGGAGAAAGGAGGATTTTCAGTAATCTTCTCTCCGAGTTCATAAATTAATGAATGACCTGCAAACACCATTTCTGCGGTTGATTCTGACAAGCCTGCGGAAACAAAACAATATGCACACATCAACTTGTCAGAAATTATCTTGACCAACTCATTACGATGTAACGCCTTGCCAATTATTTCATTACTTGCAGAAAGATTGACAATCACCTCTGAACCAGAAAGACAACTTAGTTGAGAAGGAGTGAGGGGAGACCATAAGTCTTCGCAGATTTCCAATCCCAGAGCAAGGTCAGATTCTGCATCCTCAAAAATCAATTCGTTCCCCATAGGGATATTTCCCAATTCAGGAATAAAAATAAGTCTGTTGCCCTTAGGGGCATCTTCGAAGTAGATGTCTTCCTTGAATTCGTTATAGTTGGGCGGGAAGGTTTTGATGAAATATCCTACCATTCTCCCTCCGTTGAAGACAGCTGCACCATTAAAAAGAGTTCCATTTTGCGAAAGTGGAACCCCTACAATTAAAAGATGATCAGGATATTTTTTAGAGAAAACAGCTAGATCCTGTATTGCCAAGATGGCCTGTTCTTGAAGATATGCGTTATGAAAAAGATCGTCACATGAATAGCCAGTCAAAGAAAGTTCGGGGAATGCAATAATTCGTGCACCATTACGAGATGATTCTTCAATCAGTTTTTTGTGTTCCTTAAGGTTATGCACAACATCGGCTACCTTAAGGGAGGGGACGCAAAGAGCCAATCTGACAAATCCAAAAGCAGACATTCAAACCCCCTAATGCATTGAACTTCTTTAATCCTCTCAAAAGTTTACATACATTTTGAATGTTTCAACCAACTCAAACCCAAATTTTGTGTCTACTGTTTGCCTATCACCTTCATCATAGACGAGCATGGAATCACATCTCTCTTGAAGTTCAATATTCGCAAGCAGGATGTTTCCATAATTGGGTTTGAAAGAGTCAGGAGGTGTCAGAAGATAGAAGACAGAGATTCCTTGTTCATTATTGGGGAATTTGGTCGGAACAGTTATGGCACAGGCTAAAAAATTCTCATAGTAATCCTCTAAAACCCAAAATTTCCCATCGAATAGGTGAAGAAGAGCTCGTGGTATTCTTTCCACAATTGAGGAATGTGAATTGACACCCTTCATCGAATAGAATGTCTTTTGGGTATTCTTGATCAATCCTGGAAGCAGGTCTAAGCGCTCGTACATTCTTTCAACCTTGCCTCTTTGCGAGAAGGAGAAAGTCTTTACGGAAAGTGGGGTGTCAAGTATCTCATCCAAAATAAGTGGATCCATACCCGTTTGTTTATGGAAAATCGATAGTGATTGCATGGTTTTGGAGAAACCAATGTCATTCAAAATCGGAGCCGCCGTCAAGGCAAATCTTGAAGGGACATAGACTCGTTTAGAATCTTTGATAAGTTCCAAGGTTCCCTCGGAAATTGGATTAGCATTTTCTTCAAGGTTAAGTATGAAAAACCCCCCCTCAGGAGAGTCATCTCGCAAAATGCGGAAACCTTCCTCTACTTGATCAAAAGAAAATCCTCTGAGGGCTTCTGCTACTTCTTGTAAGATCATTCTCAGATTCCCAAACGCCACATCCAATGAAGGGACCATAGTTAACATCTGTATAAAAGCTTTAATTGAGTTTCTCAGGGAGTAGAAAAAACTATTTGACTTTTTCAATAAGAAGATCCACAGTCAATCCGAGGTGTGTGATCAATTCTTCCAAGGTTTTTTGTTGGTCATCAGGAACTTTTCCAAGATAGGTTTCCTTGTGAGGGAGGGAAACATCCTCAAGGTAGAGGGAAATGGAACCGCTGCTTCCATGTAAGCTTAGGTCATATTTCTTGAAGCTCGATTGTAGAGCTTCATTCTTCCCCTTGACAGGAGTGGTTAAAATGAGTTTTCCATCTCTTTTGATTGCTCGACCCCTGATCGGGAGGGAATCAAGTAGCCGTTTCGAAGTAAATGGGATATAGGATCGTCTCAACGGAATAACAATTGAGGATTGTCCTTCGAAGGTAAGTTTTATGGTATATTCTGAAATCCCTTCCATCAAAGCATCTACCTATTAATTGCATAAAACATTAGTCACTTCATCCTGAAATTTTCACAAGGGGGCAGGAAAGGAAAGATATCTTAGCCAAATAGGAATGCCGAATTTGATGGATAGATCAACCATTTAAAGACATTGAACAAATCATCTAACGATAATCATTTTAATACTTAAATCAGAGACAAATCAGTGCAGGTAATTCTGCAAAATGAGAACCACTAGAAAAGGATGTGACGAATATAGCAAGCCGATTCTTAAGTATGTTTAAATTATTTTTGCCGTTGACTATCGAGGTCAAGAAACCGGAAAAACAGCCATCATTCAATAGAAAGGTAATGTATACCTTGATGGCCTTGGTGCTTTACTTGATCATGCTCTCAGTCCCTGTTTATGGACCTGGGGATTTGAGCAACCAAGAAGACCCCTTCTTCGCCCTAAGAACCATATTGGCATCGCAGAGGGGAACCCTAGCCGAATTGGGAATCGGGCCGATCGTCACAGCAGGAATGATACTCCAACTGCTTGTTGGTTCTCGAATAATCAGTGTAGATTTCCAAGATTCAGAGGAAAGGGCACTTTATACTGTTTCACAGAAAATCATGGCAATCCTGATGACTGTCTTTGAGGCAATCGCCTATATTTCAGGTGGAGCTTATGGAGACCTCAGCGGACAGATTGGCATTCAAACCGCAATCGTCGTGCAGTTGACGTTGGCTGGAATTGCAATCATGCTTATGGATGAGTTAGTTCAGAAAGGCTATGGATTGGGATCAGGAATTTCCCTCTTCATTGCCGCTTCAGTCAGCTTTCATGTTGTAAGAGGGATGCTCTCCCTAAATGACGTAACTGATCCGACATGTCCAACTCTCGATACGGATCCCAGAAGTTGCCAATACAATCAAGGAGCTTTGATTTTCTTTTTCCAAGCTCTAGCCAGAGGAAATGTGTATAGGGGGTTATGGCATCCAGACATTCCGAATTCTCCCGACATGTTCAATCTATTTGCAACCATACTGGTTTTTGCAGTGGTGATCTATTTTGAATCCATGAAAATAGAGATTCCTGTTCAGCATTCGGAGTACAAAATGCCAGCAAGATATCCCATCAAATTCCTGTATGTGAGCAACATCCCAGTCATTCTTGTATCTGCACTTTTCGCAAATGTTTACCTCGTAAGCAGGTTGATGAACAATCGTTATGGTGCAGATGATACTCCATTAGGTGCACTTTCTCGTTTCCTCGGGAGATGGGAAGCTTCTGATGCAGGAGGAGGTCAACAGCAACAAGTCCCAACAGGTGGATTAGCATCATTTACCACCCCACCAAGAGGTATCCTAGGAGTGGCACATAATCCAGTTCAAGCAATAGGATATCTTGTTTTGATGGTAATTCTTTCAACTGCATTCGCCATGGTGTGGGTTGAAACAGCAGGGATGTCTGCAAGAAATGTGGCAGAACAATTAATTGGTGCAGATATGCAGATTCCAGGGTTCAGAAGGAATCCTAAAAGCATTGAAAAATATCTCAACAATTATATTCCATACGCGGCATTCTTAGGAGGTGTATTTATTGGACTGCTCGCAGCATTGGCAGACTTCATGGGAGCCATTGGATCAGGTACAGGAATTCTCCTCACTACGGGCATTATCCGCCAATATTATGAAATCCTAGCAAAAGAGAAATTGGCAGAAATCAATCCAAATCTTGCAGGACTGCTTGGACTTTAATTCAACAACACAATTATCTACAAAACATTTCCATCATCGTTTTTGAGCAATACCTTCCGTAATAGTGGAATTGGAGGAGCACCAAAGCTTAAAAGATCATCGTGGAACTTTTTAAACGAGAAGTCGTCAGGATGTTCCACCATATAATCTTCCCTCAATTTTTCGATCATCAGCTTACCTAAAGCATAATTCAGATACCCAGGGTCATATGTTCCTCTGAAAGCCTCACTCTCAGCAGGTTTTTTCTCCATGAAAGCCTTTTCCATGAACAGTTTGGTACCATCTTCCACGGTAAAGGTATCTGTCGTATGATATTTGATGGCACAGATAAGTCTGACATTTCTGATCAATGTTTCAATGAGTTGAGCTATACGGTATTCATCATCCCCTTTCTGGAAGCCATGTTCCCACATTGCCTCTTCGACATACAATGCGTAACCTTCCCAAAAATGGTAAGCTCCGAATAACTTTGCCATAAGTGATTTGGAGCGCTGGTTATGCAAATGGTGGAGATAGTGGCCAGGATAGGCTTCGTGGACACAGATATCGAGCAGTTGCTTATAGTTGAACACAGTAAGCCATGATTCCTGCTCTTCTGGACTCCAAGAGTTATCAGGTGGTGTAATGTAGTAGTAACTGTCCGTTGCCTTGGTTTCTAGGGCGCCAGGGGTGTCCATTGCTGCAAAGGCCCAATCCCGGAAGGGTTTGGGAGTAGGAATGACTTTGGGCATGACCATGGAAGGTACACTGACAAATTCCGTTTCGATAAGAAAATCCCTAATACCTTCGAGCATTTGTTGGGTTTCAGATATTAAGTTCTCTTTTGTAGGATGGTTAGATTTTATTTTTTCAAGGATTTCCTGGGGCGTTTTGGCAGGATCGATTCTCTTTGCCGCTTCAAGGAGTTCAGTCAAGTTTCTTTCGAGATTTTTCATCCCAGCGTCAAGTATTTTTTCTACAGGAGTAGCAACTCTTTCATTTGCCCATAGCATCTGCTGGAAGTTTTCCTTGCCCATTCGGAATGTTCCCTTGGGGTCACCTTTTTCCAAAAAGGCAACGTAGTCATTCAAGGCCTCTTTAGCCACTTGTGCTTTCTTTTGCACTAAATCAAGCGTTTGTTCTTTGACAGAACCTTGATCCGGAATTAGTGTCTTTATTTCATCAGCAATGTTATCAAAAAAATCTACCATGCCTTTTAACATGGAAAGTGTCATGGTTACATGCTCTTTGGCAATTTTTGAGAAATCAAGGTTTTTTCGGGCGTCCTCATACACTTTTGGGAGTTGACCCAGATATGCCGCTAATTCCTGTATTCTTTGTTCCAATGGGGCATATTGTTTCAGGAGATAATCAAAGATAAAGGCGGGGCCAGCATATGTCATTGGATTTGTCTTATGTGATTCAAGAACATCATATGAAAACAGGAGAGAGTCAATATGGTTTAACATGACCCAAAGATCAATTTTTGCAACGTCATCAAGTTCATTTTCATCGATTTCTTCTGCTCTTGCCTTCATGTTCCTCAAAAAGAGCCTTGTAGCGTCCAGCCTTTCCATTGAAAAGTCCGGTACAATACCAGCGTATTCTCTCCAACCTGCACTAAATACGGATGATGGAAAAAATACAGCATAACCCCTGAGGAATTCATGCATCAAATTTTCGAATTTGGTCTGTCCATTCATCAATTCCGTAGGAATTTTACCGAACTTAAAGTTCAACAATGGGGAAGTGATTTGTTGAAAAGCTTTGCTCACAAATTGATCAATACCAATATTTGGAAGATCGATGCCTATAGTCTTCAACAATAATTTTGACGGCTTCATTTGCTACCTTAATTGCATTTTCCTCCCCCTTTACACCGAATTCCTTGCGGGGACGATTGGCATAGACTGCACTGACTGCACCGATTTCCATTTGATAGAGTTTTCCCATTACAAAAAGTAAACTAGCCTCCATTTCAAAATTGACAACCCCCGCCCTTGTTAGATCATCAACAAGATGTTTCCGATGAGAAGGCAGGTACTCATTGTACCCAGGACGACCCTGTCCACAATAAAATGAAGAGGATGTAGCAGTAATTCCGACGTGGTAGGGAATATTCAATTCTTCCGCAGCCCTAATCAAGGCGCTGGTAACCATCCGTGATGCGATAGCAGGATATTCTTTCATGACATAATGATCACTTGTGTCTTCAAGTCGAACTGCCCCTTCAGAAATGACTACACTTCCTAACTCAATTTCCTCTTGAAGTGCCCCACATGACCCTACTCTGATAATGGTTTCAACACCCACATTTTTCAACTCGGCAAGGGCGATTTCACATGCAGAGGGCCCTATTCCAGAACTTGTAGCAGAAATCGGAACCCCCTTGTATTTTCCAGTATATGAAACATATTGTCGGTATTCTGCAATTTTTGCTGCTTCGTCCCAATGACTGGCAATTCTTTGAACTCTTTGTGGATCACCGGGAAGAAGAACCGAAGAGGCAAGATCACCAGGCTTGACCTTCAGATGATATTGAAGTCCTTCAGGAGATTCGACATTTTCTGAATTTTTTGCAATATGTTCTGACATAAAAGAAGATCAGTGATTGGCAAAATAAAGATACCGATCTTCATTAGTTCAAATTTTAGAAATCTGATCAAACGTCTATACATCTACAGGACAGAATACTGTTTGTTCATACACATTTATTAAGGAGTATGCATATGGTATACCATAAGAATGACTATCAGGTGTGAACATGCCTCGTAAGGAAAATAAACAGATTAGCTTCTATGTGACAGAAGAATTGCATAAGCAAATCAAGGAACAGGCAATTCTTAGTGGAAAAACCATGAAACGGTATATTACAGACCTGCATAAAGAGAACCTTGCGAGAGAAAAACAGGAGGATTTGTGGGAAACGCACCTCCAATCTATCAATCTATTGATGGAAGAGGTTCGTGATCTCAAAAACCTCGTTGCTAACCAAACCAAGTTAATTCAGAAGCTCCTAGGTCAAAAAATTCAAGAACCTGTAGAAGTCGATAATGAACCGGTTGTTTCGCTCCATGATGTCATGGCAAGCGTCAAGCATCCTGAAGATGAGCAAGGAACCCTTCACGACTTAGCTAAAGGGGGATTAGGGAAATTCATCTCAAAGGAGGCCACAAGTGAACCTGTCAAGGAAGATGAAAAAATCGACGAATTCACCCAATTGATTGAAGAGGCTCTGAATGAGTTGGGACAGACAGAAGTAAGCAATTTAGATTTAAGAATTAAAGATTCCAGTGGTAAAACCATTTCCGCAATCTCGAACAACCCTCCAAAACCAAACACTAAACCAATGGAAGACGTGTATACTGAAGAATTTACTCACCTATTGGAAGAAGCACTCAAAAACATTTAAAGAACGTACATCTAGAATTGTTTTTTAACCCGTTTACCTACAGATATATCAGGGATATGTAATGAGCAACAAGGAAAAGGAAGATGCATTCAAGCAGTTTGCAAACAATCTCCTTAACATTGAAAAAGAGGCCAAGGAGAAAAAAGCGGCAAAATTGAAGGAAGGGATAGAGGAACTGGAAAATGAAAAAGATACAGCAGTCTTAAAGTCACGAACCATAAAAACAAGAATGAGCCAGATCCGTGAACAGGCAGGAATCTCGACATTTGTCGGAACAAGCGGAGAAATCAAATCACCTCGATTTAGGCGGGGTAAATTCCTTCAACTACTTGCACGAGAATTGCTTCTTATTGGAACAGAAGAACTACGAGAGGAAACTGGAGGTATTTGCTCAATTGAACGATTAGGCAACCATTTCAAAGAAACCCGTGAAAATTGGAAATTGAGAGAAGGGGACATCCAAGATGCAATTTCCATTCTTGTAAAGCAAAAACTCATCCCTGGGTTTGTAGATAATGAGAAAAAAATTGTTCAATTTATTCCCAAGGAATTGGATTCAGATGCAAATAAGCTTCTCATTGCTGCTTCAGGATTGTCAGAGACAAATTTCAGTCAAATGCAAGCAACATTGGGGTGGTCAGAAGAGAGGCTGAAAAAGACGTTACATCAACTGGAAACACAAGGATTGGTTATAAAAGAGGGAGAAAACCTCTTCTTTCCAGGCCTTTGACCCGTTACAGATTTTTGTTCATCAATGGCAGGTTTGCAAGTTAGGAATACTTAATAACATAGAAAGCTTATCTAATATCGTAAGAGTAAGGTGAAATTATGTTTCCTGACGATCAACTGAATGCAATTCCACCTGAAGGCGTAAGTGTAGGCATGAAAGCGTTAATTCTGTTTGGAATGATTGCAGTCATTTTAGCTGTTGTTTTTTCCAAGTTTTTCGTTGCCCGGGGCAGAAGCACAACAAATGGAACAAAAGGTGCGTCAGCTTTCAGTGTTGCCTCATCAATGACTTCCGTTCAAGATAGAGCGATAGCGTATCAAGCAGAAGAATCAGCAATCCAAGAAATGATGGACTTCCTTGCCGAGGCTAGGGAAAATGATCTTATTTCATCCAGTGGTTTTGTCAAAGCTAAAAGGCTTTTACAGGCAGACCTTCTTCTTGTTGAACAATCTCTCGAGGAACTACAAAAGAATAGAAATGTACAGCTTTTGCAGGTTCAGAGAGAGGAAGAAGATTTTTCCGATTTGGAGGCAGATTTACAATCACGGCTAGCCCAAGATCCTTTTGTACCAACAACGCAACCAACAAGAAGAAGCACTTTTAATGCACCATCAATTCAACAATCTCCACCGCCCTCTTCACCACCTGCTCAATCATCAATTCCTGC